>JAPPKS010000023.1:95672-294052 GCA_028819845.1 Candidatus Poribacteria bacterium
TTTGTTGCTAACGAATCGAGAAATATTAGCAACAAATCACTTTGTTGCTAACAGATGCACAACAAATCCGTTTGTTGCTAACGAATCGAGAAATATTAGCAACAAATCACTTTGTTGCTAACAGACGCACAACAGTTTCGCTTGTCGGACACAAAACGGGAAATATGACCGACAAATGGATTTGTTGGTCACAGGTGTCCAACAAATCTGTTTGCCGGACACGAATTGGAAAATATGACCGACAAATTGCGTTACCTGCTTATGTATGAGCAGCATATGCTTTTTGTTGCTCACAAAACCCAATATATGAGCAACAAATGGATTTGTGGTGCACAGATGCACAACAAATTGGATTGTTGGACACAAATCGGGAAAAATGTCCTACAATTGTTTATCGGCCACAGATGTCCAACAAATCTG
This sequence comes from Candidatus Poribacteria bacterium, assembly GCA_028819845.1. Taxonomy (GTDB): domain Bacteria; phylum Poribacteria; class WGA-4E; order WGA-4E; family PCPOR2b; genus JAPPKS01. The sequence goes on from JAPPKS010000023.1 coordinate 96,093, forward strand.
TTTGCCGGACATGAAACGGAAAACATGACCGACAATTCACGTTACCTGCCCATGTATGAGCAGCAAATCACGTTTGTCGCTCACAAAACCCAATATATGAGCAGCAAATCACTTTGTTGCTAAAAGACGCACAACAGTTTCGCTTGTTGGACAAAAATCGGGAAATATGTCCGACAAATTAATTTGTCGGTCACAGATGTCCAACAAATCTGTTTGTCGGACACGAATTGGAAAATATGACCGGCAAATTGCGTTACCTGGTCATGTATGAGTAGCACATCACGTTTGTCGCTCACAAAAGCCAATATTTGAGCAACAAATCACTTTATTACTAACAGATGCACAACAAATTCGTTTGTCGAACAAAAATCGGGAAAAATGTTAAAATATGCCGCTTTTCAACTAACCGCTGACCTCTCTGTCCGATCGATTGATCCTTCGCGCTTCGTTGGGTTGATTACTTATCAGGGGGTATCTGAACGCATGTAAATATAATTTTAAATGTATAAAACCACTAGCCACTGACCACTGGTCACTGGCAACTGTTTCTTAATAAGGAGAGTTTCTTAATGAAAATAACCCTGAAGTTAGTAATCATCTTACTAGCCGTATCTTCAATAACGGCGTCTGCTCAAGAATTCTCGCAATGGAACTTACCGGAGGGTGCGAAACAACGCCTCGGCAAGGGATGGATACGAGATATTCAGTATTCTCCTACTCGCCCGCATCTCGCGGTTGCAGGTTCAATCGGGATTTGGATATATGACACTACGACCAACCGCGAGATTGATTTGCTGACCGGGCACACGCGAACGGTCAATGCGATAGCGTATTCTCCGGATGGCAACTTGATAGCAAGTGGGAGCAGCGACGACTCCATCCGGATCTGGGATGCGGTGACGGGCGACGAAATCAGAACGATATGGGGACATGAAGATGCTATCTGGAGTTTGGCTTTTAGCGTCGACGGCGCAACGCTTGCCAGCGGGAGTAACGATTATTTAATTCGTATTTGGGATGTTAACTCAGGCGAGGAACTTAAAAAGTTGATCGGACATACCGATTGGGTGAATAGTGTGGCTTTCAGTCCGACACACAATGTCCTTGCCAGCGGAAGCTGGGATCATACTGTTCGTTTGTGGGATTTGGACACAGGCGAGGAAATCCGAACCTTGCCCCCGCATTCATCTTTGGTGCGGTCTGTGGCTTTCAGCCCCGATGGGAACATGCTCGCCAGTTCGGATTTTGACGCCGTAATCCGCTTGTGGGATGTTGAAGCTGGAACAGAAATCAGAACATTCAGGGGCCACACTTCGGATGTTTTCGACATCGCCTTCTCGCTGGACGGCAAGACACTCGCGAGCGCTAGCGAGGACGACACCATTCGGTTGTGGAATACCGAAACGGGCGAAACCGTCAAGACAATTACCGGACATACGGCTGATGTCTACAGCATTGTATACAGTCATGACGGCAAGACGCTAGCCAGCGGCGGATATGACGCCACCATTAAATTTTGGGATGCCGAGACCGGAGACGAGATTAGCAGCATCACAGGGCACACGGATCTAGTTTTGAGCGTGGTTTTCACGCCTGACGGCCGCACGCTTGTTGGACGAAGTTGGGACAAAACCGTCCGCCTCTGGAACACTGAAACGGGTCAGCTTGATAATGTGCTGGTAGGGCATACAGATGATGTAGATGTGGTCGTGTTCAGTCCTGACGGCAGTAAAATTGCGAGCGGCAGCCAAGATGACACCGTACGTGTATGGAATGCGAACACCGGAGAACTTCTGAGAACGCTGGTTGGACACTGGGCTTACCTGATTAGTTTAGCCTTCAGTCCCGACGGGAGTATACTGGCAAGCGGCAGCGAAGACGATGTCGTTCGATTATGGCATACGAACACAGGCCTGCGATTGGATTTTCTTTACGGCCACGCGGCTGGCGTTGAGAGCATTGCTTTTCATCCCGCTGGCGAGATTCTCGCCAGCGGCAGCCGCGACGACTCAATTCGTATATGGGATGTCCCTTCCGGTAGAACACAGATAGCAATTAGGGAACATGAAGGCGATGTACTTAGCGTCGACTTCAATTTTGACGGTTCATTGCTCGCCAGCGGCAGCCAAGACCGAACCATCAGGCTGTGGGACCCTACAACGGGCGATGCGATTCGGACGCTAAACGGGCACGAGAGCGGCGTCCGAACCCTTAAGTTTAGCCCAGATGGACGCACGATTGCCAGCGGGAGCCGGGATAACACCGTTCGTGTGTGGAACGCCGCTTCGGGCGAACTAATGAACACGTTTGCCGGACATACGGCTGGTGTTAGGAGCGTTGCTTTCAGCCCTGACGGCAGCATAATCGCCAGTGGAGGATGGGACGGCACGGTGTTGATTTGGGACGCGCCGATACTGCCTCCGGAGGTTATCGAAGAGCCGCTGGCAGCGGATTTGGACGGAGATGGGATGGTCGATATAGCCGACCTGGTGCTGGTCGCTTCAGCCTTTGGCGAATCAGGGGAGAACCTAACAGCCGATGTGAATGGAGACGGAGAAGTTGACATAGCCGACCTAGTTGCGGTTGCTGGCGCTTTCGGGACGGAGACTGCCGCATCACCGGCGCGTCCTGATATCGCGGCGGTGCTGAACGAAACGGACGTAAGGGAGTGGCTTATACAAGCTCAGCAGTTAGGGCTAACTGATTCGAATTCGCAGAGAGGCATTCTCTTCTTGGAACAACTCCTCTTAGCGTTCCGACCATCCGAAACAGCGTTGTTGGCGAACTATCCAAATCCGTTCAATCCGGAAACATGGATTCCGTATCACCTTGCCGAAGACGCCGATGTGCAGGTTACAATTTATGACACGAACGGCAAGTTAGTCAGGCGAATAGATTTGGGAGTTCAACCTGCGGGCTACTACACCGAACAACGCCTTGCAGCATATTGGGATGGCCATAATCAGCGGGGCGAGGCCGTAGCAAGCGGTGTGTATTTCTATACCTTGTCCACCGCGGGTTATGTGGAAACGAGGAAAATGACGATACAGAAATAGGCTTAAGTATGCAAACCCTTACACGCAAATGTACGCAACACACGATACCATTTATGGAGAATTCTAGTATGAAAATAGTTTCGACGATATTTTTCCTTTTCTTTGCAATTTCACTGCACTGCCTTGCACAAGACCCTTCACAGTGGGATTTGCCCGAAGACGCCAGAGAGCGCGTCGGCAAAGGTTGGATTACGGAAATTCAGTATTCGCCGGATGGCTCTCGTCTAGCGGTAGCGAGCTCTATCGGCATTTGGATTTACGATACCGAGACGCTTAAAGAGGTTTCGTTGCTCTCCGCGCACACGGAGGAGGTCACCGCACTGGCATATTCCATTGATGGGAGTATACTCGCCAGCGGGAGTTGGGATAGGACCATACGGTTGTGGGATCCTGAAACTGGCGAGGTGCTGCAAACCCTCGAAGGGCATTGGAGTGGAATTCGCAGCATAGACATTAACTCTGATGTGACCACGCTTGTCAGCGCGAGTTACGACCGGACGGTTCGGCTTTGGGATATTGAGACGGGCGATGAGATTCGGATTCTCTGGGGGCATCGAGACCGTGTCAATACTGTGGCATTCAGTCCGGATGGCACTAAGATCGCCACCGGGAGTTGGGACCAAACGGCGCGTTTGTGGGATGCCGCCACAGGAGACCAACTCCAAATCATCACTGCGCACAGGTCGCTGGTTCAAGCGGTAGCGTTCAGTCCAGACGGGGAGACGCTTGCCACGGGAGATTACAACGGTGAGATTCACCTCTGGGACATTGCGACAGAGACACAGACTGCGGTTCTCACTGATCATACATCCCTTATCTTTGACCTCGCCTTTTCTCCGCTAGACAGCGGCACACTGGCAAGTGTAAGTGAAGACGACACTATCCGCCTGTGGGACACGGAGGCAGGTACGCTCAAGAAGACGATTACCGAGCATACCGCCGATGTGATTAGAGTTGTTTTTAGTCCTGACGGCGGTACAATCGCCAGCGGCGCTTGGGATGCGACTGTTCGTTTTTGGGACGCGGAGACAGGTTCACACCTAAATACAATAACCGGACATGCGGATGTTGTTTTGAGCGTTAGTTTCAGACCGGACGGTCGTGCGCTTGTTGGGCGAAGTTGGGACTCTACAATTCGGATATGGAACACGGAAACGGGAAAACTCGATCATGTCTTGTTTGGGCATACGGACGATGTAGGTATTGTGGTCTTCAGTCCGGATGGGCGCACACTGGCTAGCGGCAGCGAAGACCACACAGTCCGTTTATGGGACGTTGAAACCGGGGCGCACTTGAAAACTCTCGTCGGGCACAGAGCTTATCTAATTACCCTCGCATTCAACGCCGATGGAACCATGCTTGCCAGCGGCAGCGAAGATGATGATATCCGCTTGTGGGATGTAGCATCCGGAGCGCGGCTGCGAACACTCATCGGACATACGACAGGGGTGGAGGGACTAGCTTTTAGCCCCGATGGCCGCACGCTCGCGAGCGCAAGCCGAGACAATTCTGTCCGTTTATGGGATGTCGAAAACGGCAAGGAATTGCACAAACTTCTGGGACATCGCGGTGATGCGATTACCGTTGCTTTCAGTCCTGACGGAAACACGGTGGCGAGCGGCGGTTGGGACGCTGTCATCCGTTTGTGGGACGTTTCCACCGGCGAGTTGCGGGAATCCGTCGAGTCGTTTCACACCGGCATTAAGAGCATAACGTACAGTCCGGATGGTGAGAAGATTGCGACCGGAAGTTGGGATAATACTGTACGCCTTTGGGATACTAAAACGCTTGCGCGTATCAAGACCTTTCATGGACACAAGTCGTTCGTCTATAGCGTCGCATTCAACGGGGACGGCAGCGTAATTGGCAGCGGCGGGGTTGACGGTACGTTATTGCTGTGGGAGACGCCGCCGTTACCCCCAATCTACGTCAAGACGCTAGCACAGGGATTGAACATGATTTCCCTGCCGCTAATGCCAGAAGACTCGATTTCTGCCCGTGCACTCGCTCAGATGGCGAATGCCACCGCTGTTATTCGATTCGATAGGGAGACTCAGGGCTTCATAGCATTCACGGATGATGAGCGCGGGTCGGGCTTCCCGATTGAAGGCGGCGAGGCTTATATCGTCAACACGCCGGATGGCGGTTCAGTGGCATTCTCCGGTGAGGCGTGGGAGAACGAACCCGCTGCAGCACCGCCGGTCAGTCCTTTTAGAGAAGCTTGGGCATTCATCGTGGCTAGCGATTTGAAAAATGCCGTGGCTGATACCAACTATACGGTAATTGCCGAGAATCTGCGTACCGGTGTTGTTGTAACTGACGAAATCGCCCCGAACAAAACACGTGTTGCTGCTGTTTGGGCCGATCTCAATCGGAATAGTGTGGTGCGAGCAGGTGATAAGCTGGACATCACAGTGATTGATGACGGAGGGAACACTGTTTCTGGCCCGCACCGCTACACGGTCGACGTTGCCGACATCCGCAAAGCTTACATTCGCCTGCCGCTAGTTGTTGGTGACATACGTCCGGTGCAGACGCTGCTCGCGCAGAATTTTCCCAATCCGTTCAACCCAGAGACGTGGCTGCCCTTCCAGCTTAGTCAACCTGGCCTTGCCGCCATACAGATATACGATGCGTCTGGGCGCCTCATAAGGACACTTGACCTTGGCGCAAAACCGGCGGGATACTACATGACACGATCCAAAGCTGCATATTGGGATGGCCGCAACAGTTCCGGTGAACGTGTTGCCTCCGGCAGCTATTTCTACACGCTTGAGACGGACGAATTTTCCGCGACGCGTAAGATGTTGATAGCTAAATAGTATCAAATGACCGGATGACTGCCACCTGCGCTGTCATTCATTGTAGCAGGTAGATGCGAACGCTGTATTGTTTCGTGGCTTGATTTTGACCTCCATGAGTCGATTGTAACTGATAGTGATGCCATGTCCTTAGCGCATGTTTGAATAATTAGGTGACAAAACCATTCTTGGGCGTTTGAGTTGGTAGAACTGGTGGAAATTCTATCGCACGGGATTTACTATCGCCTTCGCAATTCGCTCAGTTGATTCTATTCGGTCGCTTAACTCCACTAAATACCTTACTCCTGAATTGGGCGGGGGAAGATGCCCCGCCTACGGAGGGAGGTTGTATAAAATGAATTTTCAAACACGTTCTTATAGTTTAGCTCATGGAGTCATTTGATACATAACGAATGACAAATATTACGGCAATCTCTGTACGGATAATTGAGCCAATTCACTTAATCTTCAAAATAGGAGATTCTTTATAAATGCCAACTCCAAGTGCACCTATGCCAAGCATGACTTGGCTGTACTTTGTGTTAATTACCGTCTTATGTTGGGGGCTGTACGGTGTTTTGCTTCATACGGGCCAGATGTCTATGGGAGACCCGGTCCATGGGCGTTACAAATCATTTCTCTTCGTTGGGAGCGCTTATTTGCTGATAGCGGTTTTGGCGCCAACCATCATGTTAATCGCCAACGGCGCGTCATGGAGTTTTCCTGTAAAGGGCATACTCTGGTCAACCCTTGCGGGTACTGTTGGGGCGGTGGGGGCATTCTGCGTACTATTGGCGTTTGGGGCGAAGGGTGTGCCGAGCGTAGTCATGTCGATTATTTTTGCCGGTGCGCCGATTGTCAATGCGATTGTGGCGATGGTGATGCACCCACCCGCCGGCGGTTTAAGTTCGCTGCGTTGGCCTTTTGTGCTAGGCATCCTGTGTGCAGCGCTCGGCGGTTGCCTCGTGACCCTTTTTAGACCCGGGTCGTAGGTTTTCATTTGACCGAGTGGGAAGTAAAATAGTTTTCACTGACAGAATACTTACCGCCATAGCCGCTGAAAGCTATTGGAACCGCTACTTGCTCTTTTGAACCTTCCTTATTCAATCTGTTAATCATATCAGAATGATACCTACCGTTCTTTGAGGTATCAGGAGATTTCTTTGTTAGAACTTATCGCTGGCTTTTTGAAGGGACCACATATTAACGACGCGACAGCGGACCTCATCGCGAGAGGTGTTGTCATTGCGCTAATAATCGTATTCAGTGTGCTTACCAACTTTCTTGTTAAACGGCCGCTTTTGGCTATTCTGACCAATCTGATTGCCCGCACGCAAACGGAATGGGACAACACATTTCTTGAGAAAAAAGTCCTTAATCAACTGGCGCATCTCGCGCCTGCGATGATGATTTACGTCACGGCGCCGCTAGCATTAGAAGGATACGAAAAAGCAATCGCATTTACTGCGGCGGCCGTGCAAATCTATATGATTGTTGTTGGGATTTTGGTTATCAATGCGTTTCTCAATGCTGTTCTCGATATTTACCGCACATTTGAGGTTGCTAGAGAAATCCCAATCAAGGGCTTTATCCAGGTTGCAAAGATAGTTATCTGTTTAGTTGGTGGCATTTTCATCGTTTGCATTTTAATGAAAAAAACTCCGCTCGTTTTCCTCAGCGGCCTCGGTGCGTTGACCGCCATACTGTTGCTAATTTTCAGAGACGCCATTCTTGGGTTCGTCGCAGGTATACAATTGATTACCAATAAGATGTTGGCGCGGGGGGATTGGATTGAAATGCCCAAGTACGGCGCGGATGGCGATGTGCTGGATGTTGCCTTAACAACGGTCAAAGTTCAGAATTGGGATAAAACAATAACTACGATTCCGACCTATGCGTTGATTAGCAATTCTTTCAAGAATTGGCGGGGTATGCAAGAATCCGGCGGGCGCCGCATAAAGCGGTCTGTTTATATTGATGTGAGTACGATTAAACTGTGCACTGAGGAGATGCTGGCACGGTTTTCCAAAATACAGTACATTTCGGAGTATATCGCAAGGAAAAAGGAAGAGGTCACAGCGTATAACACGGAATCACACGTTGATGAGACAAGCGTTGTGAACGGAAGACGGCTCTCCAACATTGGGACATTTCGCGCCTATGTCGTCGCCTATCTGAAAAATCACCGGATGATTAATCAAGACATGACGTTTCTTGTCCGCCAGTTGGCACCCACAGACCACGGTCTGCCGCTTGAGGTCTACGTATTCTGCAAAGACATAGTCTGGGCAAACTACGAAGCAATTCAGGCAGATATTTTCGATCATATTCTTGCGGTTGTGCCTGAATTTGATTTGAGAGTCTTTCAACATCCATCGGGAAGTGATTTCAGTAAATTCGCTAGCTATAAATGAAACCCGCTCTTTACGCACAATAGCACGGCTCATGCCACACGAATACCACACAAGGCGACGCGTAGAATTTTCTGACACGGACATGGCTGGTATTGTCCACTTTTCCCGGTTTTTTGTGTTCATGGAAACCGCCGAACACGAATTTTTGCGTTCCTTGGGAACGAGCGTTACTACAGAATGGAATGGAGATATTGTCAGTTGGCCAAGGTTGGCAGCATCATGCGAATATCTCAAGCCAGCGAAATTTGAAGATGAACTGGACATCCAACTGACAGTTCATAGAAAGGGGACCAAATCCCTCACCTACCGGTTCGTTTTTACGAAGGGCGATGTGGACATCGCTTGGGGCAAATTGTCCGTTGTGTGCTGTATCTGCAACCCCGGCGAAAAGGTGCGCGCCATCCCGATACCGGATTATATCGCTGACCATATTGAAGAAGCGCCACACACCGAATTGGACGGCTGACACTCAACTAGGGATGCAACAACGAAGTCCTGAATTATGACGACATCGGATTCAACCTCACTCAAAATCTCGGAAGTTTATAAGAACTTCGGGCATGAATCGCGTGAGGTCGAGGTGCTTCGCGGCGTTTCGCTTGAGATGAGCGGCGGCCAATCTCTTGCAATAACCGGCCCCTCCGGCTCCGGGAAAAGTACCTTACTGCACCTGATTGGCACGTTGGACAGACCGTCATCGGGGAAAATCGAAATCAACGATAAAGACCCGTTTGCGCTGCCAGAGCCGCAACTCGCCAAATTTCGGAACCGGGTAATTGGCTTTGTTTTTCAAGACCACCACCTGTTGCCGCAGTTTTCGGTTTTGGAAAATGTACTCATTCCCACCATGGCTTTTAAGCGGTACAACGGCGGCGCCGAAGCACGAGCGAAAATGCTGCTGGAAAGCGTTGGACTCACTCACCGACTGGGCCATCGTCCCCCCGAACTCTCCGGCGGGGAGTGCCAGCGTGTCGCTGTGGCACGCGCTCTCATTAATCGTCCGAGCCTGCTGCTCTGCGATGAACCCACGGGAAATCTTGACCGAGCTACGGCGGACACGGTCGCGTCGCTCCTATTTGAACTCCACGAAGTTGAGCAAAATATTCTGATTGTCGTAACGCACAGCCTCGAACTTGCAAGTCGACTTGGACGCTGTCTCGAACTGGAGGAAGGCACTTGCGTCGAAGTTTAATCCATTTCTGGCGAATCCACCTCGCTGTGTTGATGGGTACGGCGGTAGCGACAGCAGTTCTCACCGGAGCGCTTCTCGTCGGCGATTCCGTTCGCGGCAGCTTGCGCGACCTAACGTTGGATCGATTGGGCGGAATTGATTATGCGTTGGTAACAGAACAGTTCTTTCGAGAAGCGTTGGCGGCGGATTTTTTGAATCAGCCGGAACTTGCGGAGCAATTTGAAGACGCGACACCTGCGATTCTTCTCGGCGGAACCGCTGTTAACGCCGACACCCGCGCCCGTGCGTCTCGTGTCCAGATTCAGGGAATTGACGAACGATTTTTGAACCTGTGGACGACAGGCGAAGCAGCTAACCTAGGCGGATTTCTGGAAAAACAGCCAGGACAATCATTCCCATCAGTCATTATTAACCGGTCTCTGCAGAGGGAATTAAAGGTCCAAGTCGGATCACCCCTCTTAATCTCATTTGAAAGACAGAGCGATATCCATCGTGAGTTTTTACTTGGGCGCCGTGATTCTTCCGATGTCGTGCAGACTCTCCGACTCACCATTACGAACATCATCCCTGATCGGGGCCTCGGTAGATTCAGCCTAGATTCCAGCCAATCCCTACCGTTTAATGCCTATGTCCATCTGCCCATATTACAAAACACGGTCGGGCAAGCGGAATCGGCAAACGCAGTCTTCATCTCTCAGTCTTCCCATTCGCCGCACTTCACAACCGACCTCCTAAAGTCCCTACATAGAGGGCTGCATCAGGTATTGAAACTCGAAGACCTTGGCCTGACGCTACGCCAGGGAAACGGTTATTTCGCACTTGAAAGCAAACAGTTCCTTCTCAAACCGTATGTCATTGAGGCCGCGAAAACGGTTGCCACCGAGCGGATTAACCGGGCAAATAGAACGGGCGATAGCCTTAAGATTCTCCCAATTCTGACATATTTGGCAAACACAATTGAAACCGGCCAACGGCGATTTCCTTATTCGACGATTTCGGCGTTTAACCCGGTACACGCCGTGTCACTCCAATTGGCGGACGGTTCACCCGCACCCGCACTTGCCGAAGACGAAATATTTGTCAACGAGTGGGCTGCCGCAGATTTAGCCGCAAAGGTTGGAGACCAGATTGACGTGAGCTACTACGTTATGGGTGCTCGGGAAGAGCTACTAACACAGCACGCCCAATTCCGTTTGAAAGGTATTCTTGCTTTGGACGGCTTAGCGGCGGATCACGGCTTGACCCCGAATTTCCCAGGCGTCCACGACGCCGATGACATGTCCGACTGGAACGCTCCTTTTCCAATCGATCTGAGCCAAATCCGTTCCAAAGATGAACTCTACTGGGATCTGTTCCGTGCTACTCCCAAGGCGTTTGTTTCAGAAGAGGCGGGGCAGCGGTTGTGGCGAAGCCGATTTGGAAGTTTGACCGGAGTCTGGATTTTCCCGGCTTACCGCGGCGATGTCCAGCATGCTATAGCGGAATTTCAAGAGGGATTATTGGAAATGATTCAGCCCGACCAGGTCGGTTTGGTGTTCAAGCCGGTCAAAGCGCAAGGTTTAAAAGCTGCCGCGGGCGCCACGGACTTCAGCATGCTGTTTATCGGGTTTAGTCTGTTTCTCATTGTGTCCGCAGTGCTCTTGGTGGGCTTGCTATTCAGGCTGGGCGTAGAGGGGCGGGCGGGTGAGATAGGGTTGTTGTTGTCTTCGGGCTACGCCGTCTCCACCATCCGTTGGCGTTTTATGAAAGAGGGTTGTTGGCTCGCCGGGATCGGCGGTGCGATTGGTCTCGGCGGCGGTGTATCATACGCATGGCTCGTAATGGCAGGCTTGCGAAGCTGGTGGCTGGCGGCGGTCGGCACGCCTTTTCTGGTACTTCACATCAGCCCGTTGAGTTTGGCGCTTGGTTACTTATTCGGTATATTTGCGGTTCTATTTTCAATCTGCTGGACGGTTCGAAAATTCGGCAAATTACCAGTTCGAGCGCTGCTTGCCGGTGATGCAATTTTAGAGTACAAGACCGCCGGACGAATTGCACCGATTATCGCCTTCGGCGGCTTGGGGCTCGCCGCAGGTTTAATCATATTTGCCGTAGTTTCCGGAAGGACATCGTCAGCGGCGCTATTTTTCGGAAGCGGCGCGCTACTACTAACTGCCGGGCTGGCTTTCTTCTCAATGCGGCTCCGAGCTTCCTCTTACTCGCTTTCCGGCAGCCAAAAGCTGAGAATTGTGCGGATGGGTGTACGCGATAGCGCGCGCCGCAAGGGGCGGAGTATGCTCTGCGCGGCGCTGGTTGGCTGCGCCTGCTTTGTGATTGTTGCCGCCGGCGCCAATCGGCACAGCGGCGCGCGACATGATATCCTGCTGCAGGAAGAATCGGGATCGGGCGGATTCGCGTTGACTGCGGAATCAGATGTCCCGCTGCATCACAACTTAAACACGGAGGAAGGGCGATTTGAACTCGGGTTCTCTGAATCGGACGCGGCAATGGTAAATCAGTCCGAGATAACCCAGTTGCGGCTCTTGCCCGGGGAGGATGTCAGTTGTTTGAACCTCTACAAACCTAGAAAACCTCGCATCTTGGGCGTTCCCGCCGAGTTTATCGAACGCGGCGGGTTTCAGTTCCAAAAGGCGTTGTCAACAACGCCTGAGGTCAGCGCAAACCCGTGGCGTGCGCTTGAGGTTGAGGAGGAAACCGGCGTAATTCCAGCCATCGGTGATTACAACTCTGTCCTCTGGATTTTGCATCTCGGTCTTGGCGAGGATTTGATTATTCAGGACGAATTTGGAGAGTCGTTAACGTTGCGATTGGTAGGGCTTTTGCGAAGTAGCATCTTTCAGAGCGAACTGTTAATTTCTGAAGCAAATTTCAAGAAACACTTCCCCAGCCAAAGCGGATATTCGTATTTCTTAATCCAGCCGCCCGTGGGAAAAAGTGCCGCATACGAGGGTAGCGGAGCACCTGTAGAAATTGCGCAGATTTTGGAAAACACGTTGAGCGATTACGGTTTTGATGTCACTTCAACGGCGGAAAAATTAGCTAACTATCGTGCCGTTGAAAACACATACCTCTCGACTTTCCAGACACTCGGCGGACTTGGGTTGCTTCTTGGGACATTGGGGTTAGCGGTTGTTCTTCTGAGGAACGTTATTGAACGACGGGGCGAACTGGCGACCTTGCGTGCGTTCGGTTTTCGCCGCTCAACCATATCCACAATGCTTCTGGCGGAAAATGCATTTCTGCTTGGAGTCAGCATATTGATCGGTAGTCTTTCCGCGATTGCGGCGGTATCTCCGCACGTTTTCAGTCCTGCCGGCGCACATATTCCTTGGCTTTCGCTCGCAAGCACTCTAATTGCGGTGTTTCTGGTTGGAATCATCGCGAGCGCCGTATCAGTTTTCTACGCGCTGCGATCGCCCTTGCTACCCGTACTCAAAGCGGAGTAGATGAAGAAAATGAGCGTGAACGTTGAACGGCGAAGACCGCTTCGAGATCAACTACTAAACCGTCAAAACGCCGAAGACTCGATTGGCGCAGGTTTTCGCTTTACACCAAGTTGATTTTAGCGTATGATGGACTCCTCTCTATTTGAGACACGCGGCATGTAATGAAACATGGTGTACACAAACCTATATGGTAACCGAGACGCAACGTTTGCTACCCCTACCCACGACTTTCACGCCAAATCGTACCGTTCCAAATAACAGTGAAACCAATAACAACTCTCCCATGACGTTTCTGCGTCAAGGGACTCAATAGGAGATTAGAATGCAAATAGACTTAAGGCGGCAATTGTGGCTTATCACATTTGCCGCATTGTTAATGGGTGCTACAGTTGTCTTTGCTGATCAGACGAAAAAAGGATCAGACATTCAATTTTACGGGTTTCTGCGTATGGATGCCGCCTACGATTCTTCACGGTTGAGCGACACACAGGTTCCCGCTTACGTACTCTCTGAAGACCCCAAAGCGCTCGCAGCCAAAGGCGTAAAAGCGGCGCCTGAGAACCAAGATGAATTCACGCTCTACACGCGCATGACCCGCCTCGGCTTTAACCTGACAGGCGCGAAGGTCAAGGGGATGGGAGCCCCGAAACTCACCGGACGCATGGAGGTTGATTTCTATGGTCCGGCGTCGGATTCGCGCAATATGTTTCGCATGCGCCACGCGTGGTTGAAACTTCAATGGGGCGATATTTCTGTGCTTGCCGGGCAGACTGTCGACCTGATATCGCCGCTCTACCCGATCGCGAATGACGATATGATACTGTGGGGCGCCGGCAACCTCGCAGACCGACGACCTCAAGCCCGTTTACAGTACGCTCTGCCCATTGGCGAGTCACGCCTGTTTCTGCAGGGGGCGGCAGGGTTGACCAGCGCGATTGACCGGAAAGACCTCGACGGAAACGGTGTGCCCGACGGGGAGGTTTCCGGGCGTCCGACGTTGCAGGGTCGCGCCGCCTATCAAATGCCGGTATGGAATACAAACAGTCCTCTTGAAGTTGGCGTCTGGGCGCACCAAGCGTGGGAGGAGCTAGACTCGCCAATTGCCGAAGGCGGCGAGACAGAATTCCAGAGCAATGTGGTTGGTGTTGATGTAAAACTGCCGATTTACCAAGACCGCCTAGCGTTGAGTGCCGAAGGTTGGACCGGCAAAAACCTGAGCGACGTTCGGGGAGGTATCTTCCAGGGTATCAACCCTGAAACCAACGCGGAAATCAACGCGATGGGCGGATTCGCTCAATTGAGTGCGACCGTAATTAAAAAGCAGAACTACAAAAACGTCATTTTCTTGGGGGCGTCGGTCGACAACCCTGAAGACGAAGATCTTAGCAACGGCAGTCGCAGTCTGAACCGTGTCTTTTTCATCGTACAACAGTCGAGTTTCGGGCCCGTGGTAATTAACTTGGAGTACCTCAACTGGACTACTGAGTATAAGGGATTCAAAGACGGTACGAGTGACCGAGTCAGATTATATGCCGCATACAAGTTTTAATCGTTGATGGTCCACAGAAGAATTCATTTTTGCGGACCATCATATGTTTTCAAAATTCATAACACAAGAAGGGATTATCAGATGGTATTTTTATTCAAATCGTTTCAGATAATAGGGACAATGCTGCTATTAACAGTCCTTTGCGCTTTCACGGCGTGGAGTGCGGATTTGACCTTCACCGCCATTCCGGACCAGGACACAACGCGTCTGGAGAAGCGTTTCGGCAAGATCGCCGATTACCTTTCGGAAGAGTTGGGAATTACGGTAAAATACGTGCCCGTGAAATCCTACAGCGCCTCGGTTCAAGCGTTCAAGAACAACGAGGTTCAATTGGCTTGGTTCGGCGGGTTGTCAGGTGTAAAAGCCCGCATCGCAGTTCCGGATTCCGTCGCCATCGCGCAAGGTGCGGAAGATCCCGACTTCATCTCCTATTTTATCGCCAACACGAGTACAGGTTTATCGTTCACGGAGGCATTCCCAAAAGCTATCAAGGACAAGACATTCACATTCGGATCCAAGGGCTCAACATCGGGCCGCCTCATGCCGGAGTATTTTATCCGAGAGGCGTACGGGATGGCGCCCCGCGAAATTTTCAAGCGAGTCGGCTTCAGCGGCGACCACTCCAAAACCTTGGCTCTGGTTCAAGCCGGCAGCTATGAAGTCGGCGCGATGAATTACAAGGTGTGGCGGAAGGAGGTTGATGCGGGCAAGGTTGACCCGAACAAGGTGCAGGTGATTTGGCGCACTCCGGGTTACCCGGACTACAACTGGACGATTCGGGGTGATGTCGAGGAAACTTACGGCGAAGGATTCATCAAGAAAGTTCAGCAAGCCCTACTCGACATCACGGACCCAGCCATACTTGACGCTTTTCCGCGATCCAGCTTTATCCCTGCCGATAATTCGATGTACAAGACTATCCTCGACACCGCGATTGAAGTTGGAATTATTAGAAAATAGCTGAAGGTGTGTTTGAATTGCCTTAAAGACCGTTTTTTTTAATTTAAGATTCACGCGTAGATTGGGTTGAACAGCAAAAAGAAAATCTCTCTAAAGGCATCCATCAGAAGCCTCCGAAAGCCGCTAGCGAATCGTGCAAACTAGCAGTAAAGGACACGATTTAATTGTTGAAGTTTTCTCCCATTCTGGAACAGTTCTAATTGCCGGAGAGTTTTCACTATTGACGTTGACCCAATCTTCGCGGAAATCACGTTCCGCCGCCAAGCGAATTACCGAAAACCTGGCAAAACTGGCTGGCAGTGGCATAAGCCTTTTCCGGAGATCGAATCGGATTTACCGGATTTATCCCAATAACCTTCAATCATAGAATGAATTATAAAAAATGGAAACTACTCGGATTCCGGAAGTAAACTTGCGTCCCGGCGATCAACTGCACGGTTTTGAAGTAAAAGCCGTCACGCCGATTGATGAGTTGCGGGCGGTAAACATTGTATTGACACATCAGCATAGCGGTGCCCGCCTGCTGCATCTATACACAAACGACACTGAAAATCTCTTCTCTATTAATTTCCCGACGCCGCCATCGGACGATACT
Source organism: Candidatus Poribacteria bacterium (assembly GCA_028819845.1). Lineage (GTDB taxonomy): Bacteria > Poribacteria > WGA-4E > WGA-4E > PCPOR2b > JAPPKS01. The sequence goes on from JAPPKS010000023.1 coordinate 112,106, forward strand.
GGCGTACCCCATATCCTTGAACACGCGGTTTTGGCAGGGTCACACAAATTTCCGGTTAAAGAACCTTTTTTTGAAATGGTTAAAATGAGCATGGCAACCTTTATTAATGCCATGACAGGTGAGGATTTTACCTGCTATCCGGTGTCAAGCAATGTAAAGAAGGATCTCTTCAACTTAGCAGAGGTGTATTTCGACGCGGTCTTTCATCCGTTATTGACGGAAAATACTTTCAGACGTGAAGGACATCACCTCGCGCCCGTTGATCCCGATATCCCCACCGGCGATTTGAAAATTACAGGTATTGTGTATAATGAGATGAAAGGGGAATTCTCAGATCCCGAAGCTCGGTTATACCGATCGGTGATGTGTAAGCTCCTTCCTGATACGCTCTACGCGTACGAATCTGGCGGCGATCCGGATGCCATTCCGGATTTGACATACGCGCAGCTCAAAGGATTCCATGAAACCTATTACCACCCAAGCAACGGCTATTTTGTCCTCTACGGCGACATTCCAACGAGCGAGTATCTTGCCTTCCTTGCTGGTAAGTTAGATAACATCCCGAAAAACGCCGCGACCGATGTTTTGCGCCCATTGCGGCCGGAGGTCACACGCCAACCGAAGTGGAGTGCTCCGCGGATTGTAACGAATAGCTACCCTGTCGGGGCGGATGAGCCGCTTACGGAAAAGACCTATCTCATGCTCAGCTGGATAATCGGGGATGCAACCAACCCAGAAGAGGTCGTCTTGGGTCGAATCTTGAGTCTCATTTTGCTCGGCAATGAAGCGGCGCCTCTTCGTAAGGCGATTATTGATTCCAACCTCGGTGCCGACATGATATTTTCCGGAGCCGGTTCAATAGGACCCGCAGCCACTTTTGACATCGGACTCAAAGGGAGCGAAGCGGATCGCGTTGAAACGTTCACGACACTGGTGTACGACACCCTAACACAGATTGCAGATTCAGGAATTGCTAGCGAAAGGGTGGAAGCAGCATTTCAACAAGCGACTTATCACTATCAAGAGGTCGCGTCAATGTTCCCGCTCCATATGCACTACCGTGCCATCCAAGGCTGGATATATGAAAAAGAGCCCGATACCTTTCTGAAGATGGGGCAATGCCTCGCTGATGTGCGCGAACAGTGGCTGGAAAATCCATCAATTTTCAACCAGTTAATCCGAGAAAACCTTATTGAAAACCCGCATCGTCTGACAAATATACTATCCCCTGATCGGGACATGCAGGCGAAAACGGACGCTGAACTCGCCGAACTGATGAAGGAGACGCGGGCACGGTTGACTGATGAGGAAGTCCAGCGAATTGCCGCAGATGCTGCCGAGCTTGAACGGCTTAATGGCCTCCCTAATTCGCCGGAAGCACTCGCAAACCTGCCGCAGCTCCAAGTCAGTGATCTCCCTGAAAAACCGAAACATATTCCTACAACGATTGAAAATGTGAGAGGCCAGGTGTTGCTCCACAACGATGTTTTTGCCAACGGCGTTAACTACCTCGTGCTGAACCTCGATCTGCGAGGGTTGCCCGAGCATCTCTGGACTTTTCTACCCAGATATGCTGATGCTATTGGCAAACTCGGTGCGGCTGATATGAGCTATGAAGAGATGGCGCAGCGGACATCTTCATTCACCGGTGGTATTGGATGCGCACCGTGGTTTTCTACAAACGCTCTTGACCCTAGTCGTGCCACGCAGGGTATGTTCTTTCACCTTAAAGCACTTGACAACAGAATGGATGCCGCGCTGGATGTCTTGTACGATTTACTTTTCGCTGTGAATCCACGCGATACGGAACGTCTCCGCGATGTCATGGTTCAAGCGGTTGCGAATTATCAGACTGAGATGATCCACGACGGCTCAAGTACCGCGATTCATCACGCTTCACGCGGACTCTCATCGAACGCGCATCTTGCTGAAACCATCTATGGACTGCCTCAACTCCGCAATAGCGAAACGTTGCTTGACAGTTTTGACGAACTTAGCACCGGACTTATGCGGCATATAGAAGGGATTCGCGATTTTCTGTTAACACGTGGACGGGTAACCGCAAGTTTCACCGGCTCCGATCCTGCGTTTGAAACAACGCGAACCAAACTCAGTGGGTGGCTTGACGCGATGCGGGATGAACCTGTTTCTTCAGCATCAATTACATTCCAGCCGTTTGGAACGCCGCCACGAGAAGGATTAGCCGGTCCCATCCAGATTGCGCACTGCGCCCACGTGATGCCGGCACCGCACTATTCGCATCCGGATTCAGCGCTGCTGACGATCGGTGCACATCTCATTCGGCTGGATTACATACTGAGCGAGATCCGATTTAAAGGAAATGCTTACGGGGCAAGGTTTTCCTATAGTCCTTATGATTCGGTGCTGTGCCAATCTTCATACCGAGATCCACACGTCGCCCGCACGGTAAATGTCTTCGATCAGACCGTAGACTATGTTAAACAGGTGGAATGGACGCAGGTAGACATAGACCGGGCGATTATCGCTACGGCAAAAGACGGCGAGAAACCGATTCGTCCTAGTCAAGCTACAAGCGACGCGCTGAGGCAACATCTTGTTGGGCAAACACGCGATATGCGCGAGGAACGCTACGCGCAACTCCGGCGTGCCACCCCGGCTGAGGTGAAACGTGCATTGCTCCACCTCCTGGAGGGAAGCGGAGATAAGGCTGCGGTGTGCGTCGTTTCGAGCCGTGAGAAACTGGAAGCTGCGAACAATGAATTCGCGCATCCTCTCGTCATCGAAGACATTTTAGCCTAAACCTGTTTATGGGTGCATACCTTCGCTTGGTCGGCGCGGTTCAAAACCGCGCCGCCTTTTTATTTGGAAATGAATGGAATTGAATCGGACTTTAGAATATAAACCAAGCAGAATTACGCGCTTACCTTGGTCTCCTAATTCATCGTACGGAACGCGGAAACCAAGAATCGTTGCGATTGACGGCGGTTCGGTTTGTCAAACATGTTTGATCAGTCTCTGTCGCAACTGAATTAGGTTGATAGGAAATAGGCAGATAACGTATCATTGATTCATCTGGCACTTCAGTTCGTGGTTTTATGATTGCCGACTTATCCATAAAGGACATATCCCGATGACAGCACGACTTGAACAAGCTTTCACAGAAGTCTCAAAACTCTCCCCAAAGGAACAAGATGCAATAGCGGATTGGTTGCTTGCTGAGCTTGAATCCGAAAGGCGATGGGATAAGCGATTTGCAGATTCTCAAGACATATTACCCAAGCTGGCCGGAGAAGCACTTGCCGAACATCGCAAAGGTCAAACTCAAGAATCAGATCAAATATGAATTCAAAAACGACAAAATATTTTCGCTAGATTCCTGCAACATTACCGAGCTACATTCGACACCAGCCGAGGAAAGCCAATACGCATTTCCGGGAGAATCCAAACCATCCAAGCCTTCGGTTCAAAAAGATACATACCACTGAACCGATTTGTTCCGCTCGTATCAATATGAACTATCGGGTGGTTGGAGTCGTTGATGACGGAGTGATTGTTTGATTCTGGATTGGAACACACGCTGACTATGATGAACTGATTCAGTAGTCACTGCACACGACGTTTAAACCCAAAACCTCGTACCATCAAAAGTTAGTATGAATAACGGGCCACCAAACGAAATGAACGACTTTGGTGAATTGCGGAGAGGCGGAAGGCGTTTGTCGCTAGGCTTGAAATAAACTGGGACTTGTGTTAATATTTTAGCTTAATGAGGAGTTTTTGTTTTCGGCTGGTGTCACCGCGAAGCGTTGGATTTCATCTCAGATTATCCTTGTGCGGCGTGAATAGTCACGCCTAGCAACTGTTGTCCCTTTCTCACACCTACGGCACATGGAATGCTCTCACTAAAAACTTGAGCCACTTCATTTCACCCAACCCAAGGAGGAGGTAATCGAAATGAAAGTCAAATTGGCGTTTTTATCCATGGTGTTCGGGCTCGTTGTTATCGGATTGATACTAACCGCGGAAAGCGATGCAAAGATTGTATCCGTTGGCGCATGGCTTTTGGATGAAGCTGAAGGAAACACGGTTGAAGACGTTTCCGGTAAGGGCATCAATGGAGAGATCCAGGGTGCCTATAAATACGTTAAGGGCCAGTTCGGCGAAGCGTTGGAGTTTAATGGACGGGACACGCTTGTTCTGTTCGAGAATGACGATCCGAATCAGGCGTTTATTCTCCACCGTGACTACGATGTTTCATTCATATTCTGGCTCCAACCTCTTGATGACAACCATAGATCCATATTCTGGACAAGAGGTAATGCCGCCGATTCAGATAGATTTAATTTCTATTCAGGCCCTGGGGAAACGCTTGGGTTCGACTACCGGGAAGTGAATGGGGCGGTGATACACCTTATCAGCCAAGAGATAGCGCTTCCCCTAAAGGAATGGTCCCATCTTGCTGTCGTAAGAGAAGGTGACAATTATAAGATTTTCAGAAACGGGAAAGAAGTCGCGCATAAGACAGATTCCAATCCAAAACTGCCCGAGGCTACAAGCTGGATGATGTCGGGCAGACCGAATTTTACATTTTTCGGGCTTATGGACGAAGTTGCGTTCTTCGACTTCGTCCTGAGTGAAGCCGATATCTCCAATGTTATGAATAATGGACTCGTAGAATTTTCCGTGGAGGTTGCTATACAACCATCAGACAAACTCGCGGCGGCTTGGGCACGGTTGAAGACCAGTAGATAATGCCGCTTGCGAGATTTAATCTAGGCAGCGTATGGCTTGCGGATAGATTTATGGTCTAGGGTTTATTGACATTTGCGAAGCTGTCTGTAATCGTAGGGGATCAACCGAGTGAATAGCGAGGGCGATAGTGTTTATCAGGTTGCCTCGCCCATTGACTTACAGGATTCCGATATCGTCTTTGACGTGTGAACAAAGGGTTGGGAGACCCAACCCCTACGAAGGAACGTGTGTCTCTGCACACCTCTCGATTGTCTTGTTGCAGTAAATTGTCAACAGTACCTAGTGTAGAAGAACTTCAATCAGCCGTTTCCCAACTTTCGGCAGTGGAACTTGCCCGTTTCAGGGCATGGTTCGATGAATTCGATGCCGGCGTTTGGGATATGCAGTTTGACGAAGATGTGGAATCAGGAAAGTAAGACCGCCTAGCAAAACGTGCAATTACAGAATTCCGGGCAGCGAAGTGCAAACGAATATGAATCACTTCGCGTCACCCTCATCCTGCGCGTGTTATCAAGAACTCTTGTAAATGCTCAAGGGCAAGTAGATGAAAATTTCAATCTGCTAAAGCGCGATGCGAGACAACCATCCTTACATCTGAAGAGAGCCGGAGGGTTTTGGTGCGCTAAGGTGAAGAAGGCGCTTGTTGCGATGCTTGAAATAAACCGGGACTTGTGTTAAGATTTCAGGTTGATGGGGAGCCGCTGTTTTCGGCGGATCTCGCCGCGAAGCGTTGGGTGTCATCTCAAATCACCTTGTGCGGCGTGAAATTTCACGTCGCGCCGAATGTAACGTGTTACACATATCAATCCGTTGTCGAAGAGGAGAAGTATGAAACAAATCTGCCGCGTCTTGAGAAATTACCCCTTTTGGGCATTAGGACTACTTTTAATCTGTAGTTGCGACTTTGTTCAAGAACTTATCATCTCGGAACCATCAAGCGGAATGGATCCTGGATCGATTCATGTGACCATGGTGTATCCAAGCGATTGCGTTGGGGATTCATCATATTGTGATAGTTTCCATATTGGCGTTAGGACTGCGGAGGCGGAACTTGGAATTAGCCTGACTGAGTTAGACGGCATGGAGAGCGATCCGGCAGCAACAGAGATGGTTTTGAGAGAAGCCGCACAGAATTCAGCCCTCGTTTTAGCGGCAGGTTACCAGATGGGACCACCGCTCGCGCGCGTTGCAGCCGAATTTCCTGATGTCAAATTTGCGATTTTTGATGTTGTGCTTGACGTTCCGAACGTAGCCTCTATCAACTATAAGGCGAACGAAGGTTCATTTCTGGTTGGTGCGATTGCAGCTTTAAAATCAGAGAGCGGAAAAATTGGATATATCGGCGGCGCGGATGTTCCGTTATTACACGAATTTGAAGCCGGTTACGCCGCCGGGGTTCGTGCAATCAATCCGGATGCAGCGGTTGCCATTGAATATATCAGCGAGAATGAAGCGGGTTTCGGCCAGCCGGACAGAGCGAAAGAGATAGCGCTGGCACTATATGAGAGCGGCGTTGATGTTATATACGTCGCTGCGGGCGGATCGGGTCAAGGTGTGCTTGAAGCCGCCCAAGAGCAGGGGAAATTTATCATTTGGGTTGACTCTAACGGCAATCATCTCGCGCCCGGAATCGTCTTGACGAGTATGGTCAAAGAGCTTTCAGCGTCTGTCGAGCGAGTCATCGGTGAAACCGCTGACGGCAATTTTATGGCAGGCGTCCGATACTTCGGACTTGAGGATGGCGGAGTCAGCTATGCCGTTGATGAACATAATCAGTCGTTGCTGTCAGATGAGATTTTACAGACCGTTGAATCATTGAAAGCGCAAATCATCGCCGGCGAAATTGATGTTCCGAATGAAGTCTCACTTCCCCGTTGACGGGACGCGCTGTCGCATCGCTGTAGTAACGGGTTTGTACGCCGATGGCACAATCAGTAAGTGTCATTGAGTTTGGTGAGTACCTCCGACACTGAGTTACAGTTCCATCTGATTTTCCGGGATTATAGAAAATCGTTTAGTTCAATACGGATTGGCGAAATGAACTTCTTCAATCAGGAACGAAAACTCTTTGGCGAACGGCTTGAACCCGATGCCCCGAATCTTAGCGCGCCGGTTGCGGCCTCGGAGGAACAGCCGGCTGAAGACAATGAATCTCACGCAGCGGACAACGCGAAACAGGGCACGCTCATCTTTACTAATCGAGCGTGTCTTTTTTCGCAAGTGGAGTTGAATTCCTTTTTCAACCACATCTCAACCCAGATTCGCGGCGAGAAGAAACGCGGGCGAATACCGACAGCGGATGAAATTCGCGGTCGCTTTGAGCAGGGGCGTTGTGTCATGGGTGCCGCTGATTGTCAAGTGTGGGGATATACGTGTATCGTACCAATCACAGAAGAGATCGATGTTCTTGAAACAACGATACAGCGGGATTTCCAAAATACCCAACCCGCGAAACAGTTAGTCGACCTCGTTTCGCAGGGGTTGCTGCACCCAGAGAAAACCGCCTTCGCGCTCTCGTGGACATCTTATACCAAACGACTTTACGGTAAGTTGGGTTGGTTACCTTGTAATATTAAAATACTGGATTCCGGCACGAAAGAAGCACTTAAAACATACGATGAAGTCGTCGAACAATACAACATTTTCATACCCTGATATGTGTAAAAGAGAGCCGTTTTGACGAGGTTTAGCACGGCAGTCTTTATTTCCCATTCCTAGCACATGAAATCATCCCCCGGTAACCCGCTGTTTAGTTTGGTCGCGGAAAGTGTAGCCTACCAAGACACTGTTGCGCTAAAGAATATCACGCTGCAAATCGACAGAGGCGAAAAGGTCGCGCTAGTAGGTCCGAGCGGCGCCGGCAAAACCACATTACTTCGTACACTCTACGAAAGCGTCGAGGGTCAGCCTTCATTCGTTCATCAACACTATTCCCTTGTGCCGCAACTCTCCGCATTTCACAACGTCTATATTGGACGGCTCGATCGATATTCCACAGCATACAACCTCTTGAACCTGATAAAACCGCAGAAAAAATCTTTGCAAGAGATTGTACCTATCCTGCGCGAATTGGGCATGGATGAAAAGACTTTTGATAAGGCTGGTGCGTTGTCTGGCGGACAAAAACAGCGGGTCGCTGTCGCACGCGCGATTTACCGGGGAGAGGAAATCCTGTTGGCGGATGAGCCGGTGTCTTCCGTGGACCCCCATCAGGCAGGCACGGTTATGGAACTCATTATGCAGAATGCAGAGACCGTTGTGGTGTCGCTGCACGCTGTAGAATTCGCCCTGAAGTTCTCACAGCGAATGGTCGGGCTTCGCGGCGGAGAGGTTCAATTCGATCTGCCAGCCGAGGCGGTGACCCAGATGATGCTTACGGAATTGTACCGCAATGAGAATGCCCATTGAATTCATGACGTTTCAAAGGGAATACTGCCGCCATGTTGAGAACCAGCCTTGTCTTCTTCGCCATTGCGCTGATTGCTGTCCTACTTGCAGACCTTGAAATCTCCACACTTCACCCTTGGACCGAACTGAGCCGACTTGCTTGGGGAGCTGTCACGCCGGATATTCCTGCCCTTTGGGGTTTTAAATCCGCAGTGCTCAACACAGTAATCTTTGCTGTCTGCGGTACGTTCCTCGGGGTTGTGCTCGGCATCGGACTCGCCTTCGTATTTCGTTTTATGGCTGTCAGGTTGTTCTGCGCTTTCATCCGCGCCATTCACGAGATTTTCTGGGCATTTATCTTCCTGCCTATCGTTGGCTTAAATTCAACCTGCGGCGTGCTCGCCATTGCGATTCCTTATGCAGGCATCTTTGCCAAGGTATATGCGGAGATTATTCAGGAATCGGATCGGGGCCCGCTTGAGGGAGTGCCTAAAGGGACTGGGGGTTTGAGCCGTTTTGTTTACGGTATTCTCCCGGTCATTTATGCCGATACCAAACACTACACCAGCTACCGTTTCGAGTGCGCCCTGCGTTCTAGCGCTATTCTCGGATTCATCGGACTGCCGACGCTCGGATTCCATCTTGAGACAGCGTTTCGAGAAGGTTTGTATTCGGAGGCGTGGGCGCTGCTCTACGCCTTCTACATCTTGATTGCCTCGCTCAGGTACTGGCTCAAACCGCGACTTGCCGCACTTTACATTGCAGCGTCGTTCGTGTTGTTGTCAAAGACAATCAACGTGTCATGGGAGAACATCGACCGCTTTTTCACCTATGACATCCTGCCGTGGCCAATGCGCCGGGAAGGTATTCACGACGGATCGCACGACGTTTCGTTTGTGTGGGAATCAATTCCTGGCTGGGCGCACAAAATTTTCGTTCAGGAGGCTTGGGAAGGTATAGGGAACACCGTAGTTTTGACCCAAATTGTGTTGGTTGGGACTGGCTTATTTGCGCTATTGAGTTTTCCATTCGCATGCCGGCACTTCTCGGGGAAAATCTTCAATCGGATCTCGCACTTCGGGCTGATTGTCATCCGCACGACTCCGGAGTACATGCTCGCGTATATCCTTGTACAGCTCTGGGGACCGTCAATGCTTCCGGCTGTTTGGGCGATTCTTCTGCACAACGGAGCAATTCTTGCGTTCCTGACTAGTAACAACGCCGATTTGGTCTCTCCCAGAATAGATACGCCCCAGAGACGGATAGACCGGTATTTGTTCGAATTCTTGCCGCGCGTATACGGCCAGTTCCTCGCGTTCCTGTTTTACCGATGGGAGGTGATGATGCGGGAGTCCGCCATTCTTGGGATTCTCGGCATATACACGCTGGGATTCTACATTGAGAGCGCAATTTCCGATGATCAGATTGATAAAGTAGTTCTGCTGATTCTCATCACGGCGCTGCTCAACATGGGCATCGATTCCGTGTCGCAGTTTGTACGCCGGCGCCTTAAGATTTCTACGAAACTAGTCACGTCTTCGTGAGAGGACTACCTACTGCTTGTCAATAACAACGAATCATTTCGCATTAATTTTCGTTACCGTGTGCGAAGGTGACGATTTCCCTGTTACGGCGTTTCAGATATTCTTCGCGGTATTTCACAATAATAATGTACATCGCATAACCACTTAACTGGCTTACAATGAAAGGAGAATCGACTTAAATGACTGAGAAGGAAGTGCTCGAAGAACTAGAGTCGCTCGGCACAGCGCAGAACCGAAAAATCTATAAACGCCACGGCGCCGATGAGACGGTCTACGGCGTCAGTTTTGCAAATTTGAGGAAGATGCACAAACGGATTAAGGTCGACCATGCGTTGGCGTTAAAGCTCTGGGCAACGGGCCAGCTCGAAGCCCGCCTCATCGCTTCCATGATTGCTGACCCAAAGTTGACGGATGAGCCTCTGCTTGACGCTTGGGCGGAGGACTTGAACAGTGGTATGGTTGCCGGTGAATTCGTAGAACTCGTCAGCAAAACACCATTTGCCCGCGCCAAAATGGAGGAGTGGTGTGACTCGGAGGGCGAATGGACTGGACGCGCAGGCTGGCAACTTCTTGCCCATCTTGCAATGAAAGACGAAGAATTGTCCGACGAATATTTTGAAAACTATCTTCAAATCATCGGGGAAGAAATTCACTTGCGGAAAAACATGGTGAGGGACGCCATGAATTCAACGCTCATCGCCATTGGGATTCGCAACAGTAATTTGGAGAAACTTGCTCTTGCCGTTGCGGCGAAAATCGGGAAGGTAGATGTCGATCACGGGGAGACGAGTTGCAAGACGCCTGACGCCGCCGAATACATCCGCAAAACGCTCAATCGTAGGCAGCAGAAGAGGAAGAAATCAGCAGCTTGACCGCCTGTTTAAGAAGGCTCACCATTGGATTAACGCAACGGGGCACAAAAATTATGCGCGGTATGGACCGTTTGCATTTACGTTCCTGCACCGCGCCAAACGCGTGGAGTCTGTCATTTCATGGATTTACCGCAACCTCCGATTTGAAAATGTGCTTCCCAAATGCAGCGCTTGACGGCTGAAAAACACGCTAAATAGATTACTATCATTGAGCCATGAGTTATCACAAAGGATTCATGGCTCATTTTTATAATTTGACTTACATTTTTGATATTTTAATTGCATGTGGCGACAATATATGAATTTTTGCATTATTCCTTGACATACATTTATAACTATGTTATATTCTATTCGCAGCGACCGATTGATTCAGTCATCACATCAACCTCAAGGATGAAGTTTATCTAGCGAATGATACCGGATAAATGCACATACAGTTATTTGCCATCCCTTTTGAGTTTGAAGGGCAATAAAATTAAGCGCGCACGCCTACGATAGCAGGTGTCTGACGGAAAAACAAAAAATGAGGAATTAGAGGAGTCCTAAATGACAGAGATGATCTTGATGCTAGTAATTGTATTTGGAAGTATTATGGTAACAACGCTGGGCTGTGTCTGGATGGGTACATCTTACTCTTCAAAGAAACGGGGTTTTATAACGGGCGCGTCCGAACGCGAGATAAAGCAACTACATGAACAAGTGGTGCAAATCCAGCAAGAGGTGAGGTTTCTCCAAAAAGAGGTGAAATCACTCATCAAGATCGCAAAAGGCATTATACAGTAAGGGAGGGACGTTGAATGGCACTACTGCTTCTACTGCTTTTTCTAGGGTTGACGTTCTTTTTCGTCATAAAATTTTCAGTGATAATTACAGCGGTGGCGGCTATAATTTTGGGGAGTATAACGGTTACGGTGCTTGCAATTGTCTGGTTGGCAACATCGCGTTCACTAAATAGAACGGGAAAATACCGGTACACCGGGCAAATGACCTATCAACAAATACAATCAGATTTAAGTCAGATTTCTGAGGATTTGAACGGTATTCGCTGGCAGTTGCAAGATATCGCCCCGCAATTACATGATATGGAATTTTTGAAGTATGCGCGGCGAGAGGACACTGATCAAGGTAATCCTCAATAGACCTGTCTACTGGGCGGGAAACAACAATCACTAAAACCTTAACTAAAAGCGTGGCAGGGATTTTCACAACAAAGGTGGACGATTGGACAAACCCGCACAATAAATCGAAATCCGCACGAACAGATTTGCCGCTAGGATTGGCGTTTTTCTAGCGTCCTTCCGACAAAGAATATGAGGATGCCTAAAATCAACGAACCCATCTCGGCGCCCATCGCTTTGCCTTCGCTTAGTCCATGTGGATTGATACAACCAATATACAAACCTGCCCCGAGTAATGCCATGCCGATTAGTTCTAGCGTTTTGCCAATAAAAAACACGGCGCCTCCGGGGGCAAACGAAATATCAAGAATCGGCAATCTTACCCATGGGTTCAGTAAAGACTTTTGATGCTACCCCACTGCATAGCCTTCAGGTTGGTGTCTAGCTTTAGCTTGGAAGTGAACACCAAATCCGCGAGTGTGTTATCTTCAGTGGACGCGATTGGCGCCCAGCTAATTTTATGGCGCAGACGCCCGCCATCCACGTCGTTATATAAGATGCCAAATCCGATTGCATCATCCTTTTTCGGGGACTGCCCTAAATTAACGCTCAATTCGCACGATTGTCCATCATCACCCCAAGCTACCATTATGATGGGTGAGTTAGGGTCTGGGTTGTGGTCACCAGCACGAAGTGTATGATGAAAAACATTGCTTTTGTACCCTGTATGATCTATATCAAGATATATTTCAAGATGGTCTTGGCGAGAGAGTTTTTCCTCATGGGTTTCGACTAGGTCGTCAGTCAACTTGATCGCGATGTAAAGGAAGCTATTACGCCACACAGCAACAAAGGTGCCTGTGAAGTCATCTGAGTGCTGGTTCCAGCGTTTATTTTCAATCGTATCCCACTCCAAATTTCCTAATTCTGCTGCTTCCCAGGCTGGGTCGTCGAGGAACCCATCGACCAAAGGAGCGACCTCCGCTAAATTGGCTCTGTATTGAAAAGGAAATCCGGTGTCTGGATCGACGATATGGGCAAAGCCGGTACTCGCTATAGTAAGCATGAAAAAAACCGTGAAATGCTGTTTCCAAGTTTTCATATCATCTTCCCTTTCTTTGCAATCAAATTGGAGATCCGATAAGTTAGTATACTGTCAAGTAAGTGGGCTGTCAAGGCAAAATAATTCGATTAATTTTGTGTAAGGCTGGTTCGCACCCGCGCCATACGCGCGCAGGTTATTCCTGCTCGCATCATACCCCGCCAAAGCGAAGACTTCTGCTTCAAATTAATCTGAAAATTACCGGCGCGGTTAGCGTACAATCGGTAAACGTTATTTTGAAATTTCAAAATCAATGGCGCGTTGAACTTTGATTATTACAATCTCAAATTGCATGGGCGATATTTCCCAAGCGTTCAGTTAGCAGCGAGTTTTCGCCATAGTCGATTGGAACAACGACCAGGCAGGGCCGATCAGCGGCAAAAGCCTGCTCCAAAGCAGGGGCGAGGTCACGCGCATTCTCCACTTGGATTCCTTTCCAGTCGAAAGCTTCAGCCAACTTAACGAAATCGGGATTGTCAAACGACAATTCTGTATTATAACCAAATTCATTCCGCTGTTTCCATTCAATGAGTCCATATCCGCGGTCTTCCCAAATCATCACGACGATATTCGTCCCAATCCTCCGTGCGGTTTCTAAATCTTGTACATTCATAAGAAACCCGCCATCGCCGCAAATTGCCAGCACACGTTTGTCTGGATTTACCAACTTTGCGGCAATGGCTCCCGGCAAGGCAAATCCCATGGAGCAGAAGCCGTTGGATATTAAGCAGGTATTCGGTTCGTCACAGTGATAATACCGTGCGATCCACATCTTGTGCGCACCGACGTCGCTTAAAAGTATATCTGTGGCGCCCAGCACCTTTCGCACATCCCAGAGCACTTTTTGCGGACGGATGCTACCCTCTGTGTCATCATCTTTGTGTTCAGCGAAATCGGATAGCATTACATCTCGAATCGGTTGGTATTCATTCACGTCATAGCGAATCGGCTCCTGTTTGATACGCTCATTGAGCATCCAAAGGGTGTGCCCAAGGTCGCCAACGACCTCTACATCTATACGATAATTTTCGTCGACTTCGGCTGGAAGAAAGTCGATATGGACGATTCGCTTATCTGCTTTTGGGTTCCACAGCCGTGGGTGGTATTCCACCAAATCGTATCCGAGTGTGATGACGAGGTCAGCGGCATCAATGGCTAAAGCCACGACATCCTTGGCTTGTAACCCGATAGTAAAGAGGTAATTCGGCGCGTGGCGAGAGATACACCCTTTCCCCATGAATGTGCTAATTACGCCGATGCCTGTGGCGTCCGCGAACTGCCGCAGTTGCGTACTTGCCCGTTTGCGAATGGTGCCGTTACCTGCAAGGATTACCGGATTTTTCGCGCTGCGAATTAAATCCATCACCTGATTCACAATCTTGTCATCTGGCACTGGGCGGCGCATCCGCTTACTGGGGATAGGCCGGTTTTCAACGGGTAACTTGGCGATATCTTCGGCAAGTTCAATATGGCAGGCTCCGGGTTTTTCGGTCATTGCCACCTTGAAGGCTTTACGGACAACTTCCGGAATGTTCCCAGGGTGAATTATCGGCATTGCCCACTTCGTGACGGGCTTAAACATCCCGACGACATCCATGTTTTGGTGACTCTCTTTGTGCTGCCTTCGGCTGTCAGCCTGCCCCGTAATAACGACAAGCGGGGCGCGGTCCATGTTGGCGTCGGCCACACCCGTTATAAGATTCGAAGCACCTGGCCCCAACGTGCCGAGACAGACGGCCGCCTGGCCGGTCAGTCTTCCGTGCACGTCTGCCATGAAGGCGGCGGCTTGTTCGTGCCGCGTAAGGATGAACTCAATGGATGAATTCTCAAGCGACATCATAAACTCGGCATTTTCTTCACCCGGTACCCCGAAGATATACTTTACGCCCTCGGCTTCGAGGCACTGTATAAATAGATCTGCAGCTTTCATTTAGGCAACTCCTCCTAGTTCAATATCGAAAAGCGAATAGGTCTTTACTTACCCCCAATGTTTAGACAGTTATGTTTGTTATCTATATTGAAATTCGTCCCAAGATAAATCTAAATCGCGAACCACTTTACGGACGATTTCTAATGCTATATCCTGAGAACCATGATATGGGATAATTGTTAAACCTCTTGTAGCAGGGTTAAATCACTTTCGGTGAGAACCGCGTTTTGGGCGGGATAATTCTTGGCAACCAAGAGCTCTAAGCCTCTTTGACAATTTCCGATAGCTCATGTGGCACTGTTGCCTCAAACACGTAAGGGCGTGGATACTCGTTAGTCTTATTGGGAGTTTTTGTCGCAAACAAAGAAGCTATATTGGTTGCTTTCCAATCATCTATTGGAAGTTGTTGCCAAAATTTTGGGAAAGACACATTTGCGTTTGCGTAAACAATACTATCCGGTATTTCTTTACCCAAATCTTCGTATAGCTCTATTGTTGCAACAAAAGCATCTAAGGATTGGTGTAGAGCTTCTTCTATAGTATTACCTTGAGTTGCTAATTCTGGTAATTCTTCACACGTTACCATATAGCAACCTTCCGGTTGTAAATCTAGATTGACTGTAATTCTATAGCAAACCTTGCCAGTAGTAAATCGCCCTTCCATTTGCTTTGCCTTTCAAAGCGTGTCTGGTTTTGAATCTTGAAGCAACAACATGGCACCGGAGTTCCATCTACTCCCGCTCAATTCTAGCACTACATGTAGTATAGCGTCAAGAAATACAACAACCTCCCACAATTTTGTTAGCAGGCATCGGTATTATGTGTTAAGCTAAAATACCGAATATGTGCGAATGTTCGTGTGACATACTTAACAGAATGAGTTAGTGAATCTAGAAGCACAAGATCCGTCTGAAACAAGACAGTTCAAAGACAATATCTGATTCTCAGACGTACTTGGAGTTACCGCTATGATAATCAGCTGCCTCACCGCGAAAAACTGGCGTAATTTTCAATAGATTGATGTACATCTTAGCGAACGCCAGTTTGTTGTAGGCGCGATTGCGTCCGGAAAATCCAACCTTCTCGGCACTATTCGCTTTCTTCGAGATATCGTAAAAGCGGAGGTCGGACTCCTCCGCTACTTGGAAATATGGGCTCGGATTTCGCCAAGAAACTCGGGGATATCGCCGTCCCTTCCTCAGCTACGAGCGCGTGTGGAGAAATAATGAACGAATCCTCAATAGACCGGATAAACGAGACGAGGCAGATCCAGATAGACTGACCCAGACCTTTCTTGAACAGATTAATGTTAATGCCAAATTTCGGGAGGGGGCAGCGCTTGAGTGTCAGCCATGCGGATGTTATAATTATTGGCGGTGGTGTCATCGGTTGTGCGGTTGCTTATAACCTCGCCAAATCTCAGGTAAAGCCGCTTGTAATCGATAAAGCCGGCGGGGTGGGCCGGGAAGCTTCTCGGGCGGGTGCAGGCATTTTGGCTTCCCACGCTTCAACGCGAGAACCCTATGCGGAATTGTGCCGTGCGAGCCTCGCGCTTTATCCGCCGTTGGCAGAAGAGTTAATAGCCGAGACGCAGATTGACATAGAGTTTATCCAATCCGGCTCAATCGCCGTATTTTCGACCGACGCTGAAAAAAATGGCTTGATAAGTCTGGCAGAACGTCGTGTCGAGCGCGGCTTTTCTGCTGAAGTGCTAACTGCCGCGCAGGTGTTGGAACTCGAACCCGCCATCTCAAAAGAAGTGATTGGAGGGGTTCGCTTCCCCCACGATGCGCAGGTCCGAGGCGCCAAACTTGCCAAAGCGCTTGCGAAGGGGGCAGCACAACTGGGGGCGCAGTTTTTGTTCGGCAACCCAGTCACCGCTATTTTACGGAAGGCAGAACGCGCCGTTGGAGTTGAGGTAAACGGCGTGGCGCACTACGGCGATACCATCGTAATCGCGGCGGGTTGCTGGTCGGGCAAGATGGCTACGCTCGTCGACTACTCCCTGCCGATCGAGCCAGTACGCGGACAAATGGTGTTGACCGAGTCCATGCCGCCCCTCTTTCGGCACATCATTGACGGATTCGGCGTTTACCTCGTCCCTCGATCAGACGGCAAAGTCCTGATTGGCGCCACAGTTGAATTTGTCGGGTTCGACAACCGGACAACGTTGGGAGGCATACACGGGCTGATTGAATCCGGTACCACATTGATGCCGGCGCTCGCCGAAAAGCCGATCGTACAGGCATGGTCTGGATTGCGCCCTTATTCAAAGGGAGGACCTTATCTTGGGAAACTGCCCGGATGCGAAAACGTAATCGCCGCATCAGGACATTACAAAAATGGCATTCTCCTCTCGCCGATTACGGGAAAATTAATTGGTGAACTTATAACAACAGGGCGTCCATCAATGTCGCTTGAGCCTTTTCGCCTCGGTAAAACGTGAAAGATTTGCAATAATCTAAAGTAGCGTCCTGACGGGAAAGGTTGACCTGTTCTAATTCGCCGATTGCCACGACTGAAAAATGAGGCGATACACCGAGGTAGATTTTATCATCGTACTGCATCGATTTGGAAAGTCTCTCTAAGTGTAAACATGACACAACACAAGGCTCCGTTAACAGTAGCCGCGTTTGAAATTGCCGCAATCCTGTTGCTTCTGTCTTCTGTGACGGCAATCTCCATCGGCTGTGACGATAACAAAACGCCAGATAAAATCGGCGTCAGCGTGCCAACGGCGAAAGCACCGGTTAATGTGCTCATGAATAAGGCGATGATTGAGCATGAACAGGAGTACGGGGTCGAGATATTGTGGAATGAGGTGCGGCATGAAGGGCCGCAACAAGATGCCGTCGTTTTGGAAAGGCGTCAGATTAAAGGCATGTTTGAAGATGGGATTCAGGCACTAATCTTGAATCCCGTCGAGGGGAGTGCCGCATATCCAATTTTATTAGAGGCGCGCCGCTGGGGTGTGCCTGTTATATCCTTAGACAATATGTTAGCCAGTATGCCGGTGCGAGGGCATGTGGGCGTAAATGAGGTGAGGCTGGGAGAGGAAGCTGCGAAATACGCCGTTTCGCAGATTGGCCATAAGGGAAACGTCCTACTATTGGAAGGCTCTGCCGGATCTGAATCTCTGCGGAACATTGCAATTGGGGTATACCGAATTTTAGACAAATATCCTGAGGCGATTCATGTTTTTGCACAACCATCCGCACTCACTGCGGAGGCAGCATTCGATTTTACGAATCGGATGCTGAAAAACTACGCGGGAAACATCCAAGCAATTATAGCAGTTGACAGCACACTCGCAGTCGGTGCAGTTCGCGGTGTTCAGTTGCACGAGCTTGTAGATAGAATAGTCACCATAGGGGTTGGTGCGGGAGAAGAAGCGTGCCGCCAAATTATGTCCAAGCAACACGACGCAGAAGTCGACCTGATGCCTTATGAACGAGGACTTACCGCGTTCAAGGCTGCTATCTACGCTTTGAAGAATCAATCATTCGCTTATGATGCCCAATTGCCCAATGGTGAGATTTTTACCAAAACGAAATTTGGTCCCGTTCGCCTCATCACCTCTGCGAATTTTGGCGTTCTCAAGCAGATGTGGCCAGATTTGTTCATCCCAAAATGAGCGAACACGTTGACAGATTAGCGTGGAGAATCCTATAATGCCTAAACTCGTCGAGGTAATAATTTTCGGCTTTTTCGTTTGCGGTTCCGTTGCGGCAAATTCATCGGAGACTAACAAACCGCTTGAGGTCGGCGGCAAAGCACCAGAATTTGTGCTGCAAGACGCAGCCGATCGGACACATGCTTTGAAAAAGCTGCGCGGCAAGGTGGTCGTTCTAATCCTCGGAAATCGTAAGATACAAAAAGAAGATGACAAATGGGCACATGCCATTCAAAAGAATTATCAAGAAAACAGCCGTATCACAACGTTCATCATCGCTGATATGCGGAGCGTTCCGCGGTTTGTACCGAAAGCGCTCATTAAGCGGCAACTCAAGAAAAACAAACCGCCCGTAACGCTGTTGCTCGATTGGAAAGGCGAGACCCATAAAGCCTACCGGACGCAAAAAGAGATGCCGAACCTGTATGTTGTAAATCCTGACGGTAAGATAGCATTTCACATCAAATCGAATTTCAGTGACGAGAAATACGAAAAACTGAAAGCTGTCACTGAGAAAGAAATTGCCAAAATTAAGACATGAAAGGAAATTGAATGACAACAAAGGCGTTATCATCAGAAAGTTCCTTGGTCAGCATTGTCATGGGAAGCGATTCAGATCTTGCCTGCATGGCTGAGGCTGCCAAGATACTAGAAGAATTTGAGGTTCCGTTTGAGATTACAGTTTCGTCAGCCCACAGATCGCCGGAACGGACGATTGAGTATACCGCAGATGCTCCCGATCGAGGAATTCATGTGATAATTGCGGGCGCCGGACGCGCCGCCCATCTTGCCGGCGTCATTGCAGCACATACAACGCTTCCGGTGATTGGCGTTCCGGTGGATGGAGGGCCGCTTAACGGGGTTGATGCACTTTACGCAACCGTTCAAATGCCGCCCGGCATTCCGGTGGCAACGGTCGCAATCGGATCTAGCGGCGCGCGAAACGCGGGCATTCTCGCCGTCCAGATTCTCGCATTAAAATTCCCGGAGCTTGACGATAAACTCAAAGCCTACAAAGCCAATCTTAGCGAAGGCGTGGCAAAGAAAGCCGCGCGGTTATCGGAAATCGGGTATCGTGAGTATTTAACAAATTAATGTTCATGCGTATTTCGTAATTTATCAGGTTTTTTCAAATTCTGAATCAATTCATCAAACATGGCTGAATCTTATCGCACGCAAAGTCCGGAAGAAACACAAGCAATCGGGGTACGCTTAGGTCAAAACCTCAAACCCGGCGACATTGTTGCCCTCATCGGAGACCTTGGGGCGGGCAAAACTTGCCTGACGCAAGGCATTGCGCGCGGCGCGAAAATCGATTCCAATCAGATTGTCAACAGCCCGTCCTACACCCTGATTAACGAATATGAAGGCGAAATTCCAATTTACCATATAGACCTTTATCGGCTTCAGCGGCGGGAAGAGATATTAGATCTGGGATTAGAGGTATATTTTGAGGGAAACGGCATCTGTATCATTGAATGGGCGGATCGAATGCTCGACCTGCTTCCTGAGGGTTACATGGAGATTAAACTCAACTGGGAAGATGAGTTTGTACGTACAATCGAATTTAACCCTTAAAACCCGATTTTACCCGATGGCGGTAAAAGCTAAACACACGGCGAGCATACAGCTATAGAACAAAACGATTCCCCGGTCCAACTCAATAACGAAAAAGGAGCGGCGCATTTGCGCGCCTCACGTTCCCGTGGCAAAGCAACCCAACATCGTGCTCATGGGGGTCGATTCCCTGCGAGCCGATCACATGAGCTGTTACGGCTATCAGCATTGCACCACACCGCATATCAATCGATTTGCCGAAGGCGGCGCGCTCTTCGAGCAAACTTACAGTCCACATATTCCGACAACTAGCGCCTATGCGTCCATGCTCACCGGCATGGATTGTTTCAGTACGCGGGCCGTTGCGTTGCGGCATAAAGGGCCGCTAAGGCATGAAGTGAAAACATTGGCGGAGATACTCCATGGCGCAGGCTATAACACGGCGTGCGTTGGTTTCGAGGGCAACCCAAGTTCACGCGGATTTGACACATACCTGGACTACCGTGCCTGGGGCAGTTGGGCGGAAGGGCGCAGCCCGAAAGCGCAAAATCTCAACAACGCGGCAATTCCGGAACTGGATCGATTGATTAACTTGGGTGACCCATTTTTTTTGTTCCTACGCCACATGGACCCGCACGCCCCCTATTTGCCGCCCGAACCGTACGAGCGCATGTTCTACCACGGGGACGAATTCGACCCGCACAATAAGTCCATGAAGCTTGTGATGGATTTTAAGCCGTTCTGCGATTTTTTCGCCAGTTGGATGCCGCCAGGCATAACGGATAAAGATTACGTCATCGCCCAATATGACGGAGCAATCGCTTACATGGACGCCTGTATTCAGACAATTTTTACAGCCCTAAAAGCCCGCGGCATCCTGGACGATACCATCGTCGTCATCAACGGCGATCACGGAGAAACGCTCTACGACCATGAATGCTGGTTCGATCATCACGGCCTCTACGATCCCACCTTGCATGTGCCGCTGATTATCCGATACCCGAGCAAGATTCCCGCCGGCGCGCGCGCAAGCGGTTATAATCAGCACAAAGACTTGGCGCCAACCATTCTCGAACTGGCAGAAATCGAGACCGAGATTGAATTTGACGGGGTGAGCCTAATTCCGATGATAAATGGTGCAGTTTTTTCTTACGAAAGTGAATTCTACATCACCGAATGCACCTGGATGCGGAAGCACGGGTGGCGCACGCCAGAATGGAAGTTAATTCACGCACTTGAGCCTGACTTCCATTTTAAGCCGATGGTAGAACTCTATAACCTCATTGATGACCCTCAAGAAAATGACAATCTTGCGGAGGCAAATCCAGAAATCGTTGCTAAATTAGAGGCACGGATGCAAAGCTGGATTGAGAAACGTCAACGTGAAACTGGCATGGAAAACCCCATGATGACGCAAGGGGATTGGCACGGGCATGAGGGCATTGGCCCGTTCAAGACCTCGCAGCAGGCTTATGATACGCTTCATATCGGCAATCCGGGACAAGCTGCACGAATGCAGGCGGAAGCCAGAAAATGAAGCTAGATTTTATGCGATTGACCGATGGTTTATCCGCTCAGCTTGGTGATATGTAACAACGTTAAAACCTCGTAATTGAACTTGCTTGATAGCTCCAACTATAAGGAGGAAAAAAACAGATGCCCATCTATGAATATCAATGCGCAGCATGCGCGTCCAAATTTGAAGCCCTGCAACGCATCAATGCGGATAATCAAGATTTAATTTGTCCCATATGCGGTGCACCGGAACCGACCAAGGTCTTCTCACGCTTTGCATCTTTGGGCGTCGAGAAAGGCGCGGCATGTGAGACAGGTTCTACATGAGCGCTGCCTGGATCGGACAGTTAGTCCGAATATGATAGCGCAGTTGAAGACCTTTGTGTCTGGTAATGGGCAGTGACCCCAATTGTTTGGGCACAAATTGTGCCGATTCCCGCGTAGTATTTACGTATGAATATAGGAGTGGGCGAACGTTGACTACGATGGTATGTAAAATAGCCAACGTCAATCTTTTCTTTTTTGAGAGATTGAGGCATAATCGGAGGTGAATGCCTCTCCCACTTCCGTCCTATTTGATCGGCTTAAGAGTTAATCCGCTACTGGAATCGAATCCAATAGTTTCTTCAACCCTTCAATGCTTTCCAGTGTTCTCATTGCGTTATCAAATGAGCTATTATCGGCATCGAAACTAGTGTGACGCAGTGTCTTGATGACTTCTCCGATTATTGTTCCTGAATCCAAAACCTTATCAATTACTTCGTTCTTAACATCTTCCGTGAATTGTGTAGTGGGCATGACATCCTCCATTGAATTAGTTTTCTGTTTACGTGCGAACACATGAGTGAGTGCACGTCAGAAGGCGCCAACAACCATGCTTTGACGTTCATCTCCCCGAAGTTTGAGAATTGGATAGGAGTATAAAGCAAATCCAATTCCATCGTCCATATCTTAACATGAAATATATTCCTGCCTCAAATATTTTCGCCTTTACTTCCTACAAATTTTAAGTTGCCAAACGCGCGATTGGTTTGCGATAAATCCGCGACCTACAAAACGTCAATCTTCCCACTGCGTAACGCCAATTAAATTCGGATATCGCTTAAAATTCAGACAGCATATTGCACAAATTTTGAGCAATATGCTGTTTTTTTTGTTTGGGCTGATTGTATGAGAATTCTTTTTACACAATTTTCTGTTGGCCAAATCGTGTTGAATAGTGCCGCGAACACTTGAAATTTCTATGTTTACGTTGATAGGAGTGGAGTGATACAATTTAATGCCTATAGCAAGCTAGACGCTAAATTAGGTTTTGGCATCTCTTTTGCTTCTCTTTAAGAGAAATTGAGTGACTAAACAGGATTCTTTTCCTGTTTTTCAATTCTCCTTAAACTCTCTGTTATAACCTGTGGCGCTCTGGTAGTTTCCGTTAAGTAATTTTTTGAGTTTTAGAGATTTAATGTACGGTGTAACAGGATAACAGGTTTTTAAGGCAACGATTTTCTATCACAAAATTGGAGATTTTTTCATGAAAAAATTTGCATTAACCACACTGCTTTTTGTC
The DNA here is from genome assembly GCA_028819845.1 of Candidatus Poribacteria bacterium. Classification (GTDB taxonomy): domain Bacteria; phylum Poribacteria; class WGA-4E; order WGA-4E; family PCPOR2b; genus JAPPKS01. The sequence goes on from JAPPKS010000023.1 coordinate 135,102, forward strand.
GTTCTCGCGTTCACCACAGGTACTCTCAATGCTGAAATAAAGCTGACAGACAACCTGTCATTATCGGGTTTCCTGGATATGTCAACCGTAATAGGCAGCCATGACGATCACACCGACGCAAGTCTGTCTTTCGATCAGTTCGAGTTGGATTTCCATCTCGACTACGGCTCAGTTACCGGGCGTATTGATATTGATAGCACAGACACGGACCAAGGGATTAAACTGGAACAGGGTTTCGTGACATACACGCTTCCCGAAGATGTTGTATCCGGCGTAAGCATCACCGCTGGTAGATTTCTCAGTTCGTTCGGCTTTGAAGCCGCAGAGCCGACAGGGCTCTATCAGTATTCCTTTTCCGAGGGAATTCCTTATCCGGGTTATCAGAATGGCGTCGCAGTCAATGTCAGTCCCGTAAAAGAGGTCGGCATTTACTTAGCGCTCTTGTCCGGTGTTTGGGACGTGAACGATACGGATGTGAAAGACCCGGGCGTCGAGGCGCAACTGTCGTTGATGCCTATCGATCAGATTACCGCAAAGGTCGGTTACGCGATGGATATGTTGGAAGACTATTCACAGTCGGAACTCAACGCTTGGGCGCAATTCACGCAAGGGCCATTGACCCTCGCTGGGGAAATTGACCTCTTGGGCAACTGGGGTGCCGACGGGAATAACGGCATCCACTTTTTGGGGATGGCGAATGTTTCGCTCGAAGATGCGATTTCCGCGCCGGTTGCGGTTACCCTCCGTTTCAGCGGCATCAACTTGGATGATACGGACAGCTCTACGGAGTTTACGTTCAGTCCATCTTATGCGGCGACGGACAATTGGCTGCTGCTCGCCGAGTTTAAACGGCGAATTGACGCGGAAGAGACCATAATTGCGGCCGAATCCCTTTTCACTTTCTAAATGAAAACCACTTAGTTGAAAAACACTCTTAAGGAGATCATTAGTTATGTTTAGGTCGAAACCAAAATTGCGCAGTATTGCTACTATAAGTTTACTACTCATGGTTGTGGGAATGCTTGGTGTCACGCAGGCAAACGCCGGTCCTCATGAAGTAAAAATTGGCGTGCTGCACTCGTTGAGTGGTACAATGGCAATCTCTGAGACCTCTCTCAAAGACGTCGTTCTGATGGCGGTTGAAGAGATTAATGCAAATGGCGGCGTGATGGGTAAGCAGGTTAAACCGGTCGTCGTCGATCCCGCCAGCGACTGGGACCTTTTCGCTGAAAAAGCCAAGGATTTGATTGTTAAAGAGAAAGTTGCTGTCGTCTTTGGCTGCTGGACCTCTGTGAGCCGAAAGTCTGTACTTCCGGTTTTTGAGGAAAATAACTCCCTGCTTTTCTACCCGGTGCAGTATGAAGGTGAGGAACAGTCGCTCAACGTCTTCTACACCGCTGCAACCCCTAACCAACAGTTGGTTCCCGCGGCTGAGTATATGATGGAAGAAATCGGGGCAAAAAAATTCTACCTTCTCGGAACCGACTACGTGTTTCCACGCACGGCGAACAAGGTGCTAAAGGCTTACTTAAAAACGAAGGGCGTTCCCGATGAGAACATCGTCGAGGAGTACACCCCATTCCACCACCAAGATTATCAAACGATAGTTGGGAAGATTAAGACGTTCGCAGCGGGCGGCGATGCCTGTGTACTGTCCACGATTAACGGTGACAGCAACGTGCCTTTCTACAAGGAGTTCGCCAACCAAGGGTTGACTTCCGACGACTGCCCGATTATGGCGTTCTCTGTCGCGGAAGATGAATTGCGCGCGATGGATGTACCGCCTCTCGTTGGACATCTCGCCACCTGGAATTATTTCCAAAGCATAAATACACCGGAAAACAAGAAATTCGTCAAGAACTTCAAGGCGTTCTGCGAGCAGAATAATCTGCCCGGCGGTTCGGATCGGGTCACGGATGACCCAATCGAAGCCGCTTACTTCGGCGTATACGTGTGGAAGGCTGCCGTTGAAAAGGCGAAGTCCTTCGATGTTGATAAGGTCCGAGCGGCTGTCTACGGCTTGGAATTTGACGCGCCCGGCGGTAAGAAGATGATGCACGCGAGCAACCAGCACACGCTCAAGCCGGTTTACGTCGGCGAAATTAAGAAGAACGGCCAGTTCAAGATTGTTTATAAGTCAGACGGTTTAGTTTCGCCCGATTCCTACAGCAAATACCTCCACCCGGACGGCAATTTCCCGGCACCGACAGGCGGTCCGAAGGTTGCCGTTTTATCGTCTGAGGAATAAGTGAGATTGTTGCCTGCCGTCAGAATGTAGCTTCGTCGGCTATTATCGAGCGGCGTAAATCAAGCGTTCGCAAAGCGTAAGGCGTCCTATGGCGTTTTGCGTTTTGCGAACTTCATTTTACAATTCGAACCGTCGCGACACCAAAATCCTTCCCGTTTCTTACGTAGGCAATCCAAGGTGCACTCCCATGCCGAAAGTGCGTATACTCTTCAGAATCTTCGCAATCTCCTTTTCGCTGCAAGTCCTCAGTGGCTTTTTCATCTGTTCAGCTCGTGCGGACGATGGATTCATCCGCTCTGAAATTCACAAACTCACCAGCGAAAACACTGCAACCCGCAAAGATGCTGTCATCGCGCTAGCAAAAACTGGTGACATGCGTGTGGAGGCAATTCTCCAATCGTATAAATTGAGCGAACTATACGTTTGGAATGAGGCAGTCGTGCTCTGCAAAGAGATTATCGAAGACGAGGATTTCAACGAATTCTGCCGAGTCGCGGACGTGCTGACCGGCGAACCAATTCTGGACGCAGGCGGCGAGCCGCATGAAATCCCGGTGGAGGAACTTGAGGAGATTAGTCCCTCTAGAGCAGAACGCAAACTTGCGAATAGCGCTAAATTTCTTCTCCGGCTGTCATCTCCAGACCGTGATATCCGGATGTCGGGCGCGAAGAAATGCGGCGACCCGCCGGGCATTATCGCATCAGTACGCCAACTCCGAGAGATGTCGGAGAACGACCCGGTCAAAAAAATTCGCTATATTGCCAAAGAAAGCCTGCTTCTCATCCGCTTAAATCAAACCTCCGTAGCGTCCGATCCACATGCACACCTTGAAGTTGCCCGTGAATTGGGAAACATGAAGAGTATGCGCGGGCGGCCGCAGTTGCAAAAACTTTTCGATGCGCTGATGAAAACCCCCAACGGAGCCAAGCCCGTATACGACGACGCTAGGAAGACTTACAAATTCTCGATTGACCAGATTGACGGCTATCAAGGATTCGTGGGCGGGGTCGGCAACATATTTCGCGGGCTATCGCTCGGATCTGTGCTCATCCTCATGGCGCTTGGACTTGCGATTACCTTCGGTCTGATGGGCGTCATCAATATGGCGCACGGCGAATTGATGATGATTGGGGCTTATGCGACCTTTGAGGTGCAAAGATTGTTCGGCCATTCACCTGATAACCCTTCAGACCTATATTATATCGCTGCATTACCTGCCGCATTCCTCACAGCGGCATTCGTCGGTTATCTCATTGAGGTGTCGGTCGTCCGTTACCTGTACCGGCGCCCATTGGAGTCGCTGCTCGCAACATGGGGGATTGGGCTTATCCTGATTCAACTTGTCCGCATTCGATACGGAGATAATATTGGGGTTAACGCCCCGACTTGGGCGCGCGGCGGTGTCGAAATTGTGCAGGATCTCGTCCTCCCTTACAGCCGTTGCTTCATCATTGTCTTGTGCGGAATGTGCGTGCTGCTAATCTATTACCTAATGAACTACACGAAGCTGGGTTTGCGGATGCGAGCGACGATGCAAAATCGGAATATGGCAAGGAGCGTCGGAGTGAACACGCAGCGTGTAGACCGATACACTTTTGCCTTCGGCGCCGGGATTGCTGGAGTTGCGGGCTGTGCTTGGACGCTTATCGGCAGCGTCACGCCGGATATGGGACAGACCAACTTCATCATTGATTCATTTCTCGTCGTCGTCACCGGCGGTGTGGGCGAACTAATCGGAGTAATCTGCGCGGGATTGGGCATTGGCGTGCTGACGAAAGTGGTTGAGCCGACGCAAATCGGGTCTTTCGTTGTCGGCGCGATTTGGGCGAAAATCCTGCTATTGGTGGTCATTGTCGCATTTATCCAATTTAAGCCCGCAGGCCTATTTGCGCCTAAAGGTAGGCTCAGTGATATTTAAAAAAACTGCAACTGCCGAGTCAAGCAATGGAGGCAATGCGGCGAGGCTTCAGTCTTTCCGGACAAATGGATTGGGATTAAAGAGCCAAAATGCACAGGTTGCTGCAACTGGCGGCTGGCCAATTTTTGTCCAACGGTATGTCCCGTGGGCATTACTTTTTGTCGGGTTAGTCATGATCCCACTGTCGTATTACACGGGACTTATTGCCATCGGAACCGTTAACATGCTCGGCCGGTACATGGCATTTGCAATTGTAGCGGTGGGACTCGATCTTATCTGGGGTTATACCGGTATCCTTAGTCTCTGCCAGTCCTTCTTTTTCGCGCTGGGCGGATACGCGATGGGGATGTATTTGGCGCACCACGGCGGTCCAGAGGGAATCATAGACGCCAACAACTGGAAAATTCCCGCCTGCCTGTACGTCGTATATCCGTACAAAGTCGGTGAAGCACCCGGTGATGCTCTGGTTCCATGGTTCTGGAAACCGTTCTATACACTGCCAGTCACAGCGCTCCTTGGTTTGCTCATTCCCGGGTTAGCCGCTTTAGTAATCGGCTATGTCGGGTTTAGGAGCCGGGTTCGCGGCGTCTATTTCGCCATTTTGACACAGGCAATTACGGTGGCAGGGTGGTTAGTGTTCTGTATGAACAATATGAAACTGTGCGGGACTAACGGATTGACACGGTTTGATCGAATCGCGGGTTTCAAGTTAGCAAACCCTAGCGTCAAAGTGAGCCTGTATATCCTCACACTGCTTTCGTTGGTTGGGGTCTATGCCCTGTGTCGATACATCGTAAAATCGCGTCTAGGACGAGTCCTCATCGCCATTCGAGATGATGAAACTACCCTGCGTTTTTCTGGTTATAAACCCTACATTTATAAGCTCTTCGCTTTTGTCCTAGCAGGCATGATTGCCGGGCTGGGCGGGATGCTTTACGCGCCGCAGATGGGCATTTTTACGCCGGCGAACATGGAGGCAAGTGCGTCGATTTTGGTTGTTGTCTGGGTCGCAGTTGGCGGGCGCGGCGCCCTTTCCGGCGCAATTCTTGGGGCGTTAGCCGTAAATCTTCTTTACAACTTTTTTACCTCAGAGAAGGACTTTTTACTGTTTGTCTGGAAAGCAGAATTTTGGCAGTTTATTTTAGGCGGGCTATTTATTGGCGTCGTTCTGCTGTTGCCCGGCGGTTTAATCGATCTGTGGCGGCGCTTGGTGCGTGCTGCGAGATGATTGAAAGTGGGCAACATCGTGAGGGCAACCACTAGCGATGCCCCTACACTGGTAACCTCAATGTAGGGGCGGGTCGTGTCCCTGCCCAATATGCTTGCATCGGAGATGGGTTCAATTTGAAGAATACCGACAGAATCTAGTTAAATTATGGACCAAAACCAGCGAATCGCCGCATATAAGGAGTACAGTCCTCGAGCCAGTCGATTATCCGAGGAGAAATTTCTGCTCTTTCTAGAAGATATAACCGCGGTCTTTGACGGTTTCAAAGCGCTAGATATACAGGCGTTGGGAATTGAACATAACGAACTCCGTGTCATTATTGGCCCCAACGGGGCGGGAAAAACAACGCTCTGCGATGTGGTAAGCGGAAAAACCAGGCCGACGACTGGATATGTCTTTTTCGACGGCACCGATATTACTCAACAGACGGAGGAGGAAATTGCGTTACGGGGAATCGGTAGAAAATTTCAAACACCGACAGTTTTTGATAGCCTCACGACCTACGAAAATATGGAACTCGCCCTACCGGACCACTACCATCTGTGGCCCAATCTGTTTGGACACACAACAAAAGCCCAGCGGGAACACATCTTAGAAATTTTAGAGCGAGTCGGTCTCGTAGATGCGTTAGACCTTGAAGCCAAGTATTTGAGTCACGGACAACGTCAATGGTTGGCGATTAGCACACTTATCCTATCCAACCCCAAATTGCTCCTCGTCGATGAACCTGCCGCCGGTTTAACGGATGCCGAAACGGCGTTGACAGCGGAACTCCTCCTTGAACTGAAAGGTGACCATACGCTTATCGTCATTGAGCACGATATGGATTTTGTACGCCAGCTTAATTCGTTCGTAACCGTGCTGAATGAAGGGGTCATCATGGCAGAAGGATCCATGCAAGAGGTTCAGCAAAACGAGGAGGTCATTGAGGCATATCTGGGCAGATAATCAGTTATGAAGCGGAAAGCTAAGTATGTGTAGGAATTGACTTATTGTTGTGGTTTTGCTATTATTGTTGCGTCAAACACAGCTGCGCGCGTGAAATAGCCTCCCTTTCACAACATCCGACCGCGTAACCGAAAGTTGTAAACCATTTTCTCCAATGTAGGGGCTCCTGTTCGTCGGTATATCTTTGACCATAGGTTGGTATATCCGTCCGGTGGTTAGGTTGCCGGAATTTAGCACAATACGATTACCCTTGAATGATAGAACAACGCAACGGGTTTGACTTTGTCATGTACCGGGCAAATTTAAAGGAGATCGAATCACGCTAGAAGCCGAAGTATTCAGGACCAGTTTGGAGTTTCAATGCTAACAAAATTGATTTGCCGAAATTTCAAGAATTTTGATGATGTAGAAGTCGAATTGGGGAACCCTGTGGTTTTTATTGGTCCGAATAACTCTGGCAAAACTACAGCATTACAGGCGCTTGCGCTGTGGGATGTTGGTCTCAAACGTTGGAACGAAAACCGTAAGGGGAAGCCAAATCCAGAAAAACGCCCCGGCGTTGCTATCAATCGACGCGATCTCATCTCGGTCCCTGTCCCGAATGCGAGGTTGCTTTGGCAAAATTTGCAAGTTCGAGATACTCATAAAATTGATGGAAGGCAACGGACGCAAAACGTCCGTATGGATATAATTGTTGAAGGTGTTACCGCAAATAGGCAGTGGGCGTGCGGCTTGGAATTCGATTATGCCAATCAGGAATCCTTTTACTGCAGACCCCTACGATTATCAGAAATCGATGGCAAGGTGTTGAAACGAATGCCGGTTCCTGAAGAGGCAGCGCACCTTGATGTCGCATTCTTGCCGCCGATGTCTGGACTCGCGTCGAATGAAACGCGACTCGATCCGGGCGCGATTAATGTCCGTGTTGGCGAAGGACGTACCGCAGAAGTCCTCCGCAATCTCTGTTTTCAAGTTTTGCACGAGCATCGGGATGAAGAAACTTGGGGAAAAATTTGCCAACAAATTCGAGAGCTGTTCGGTGTTCAACTTGATGAGCCTGTCTACATTCAGGAGCGGGGAGAGATAGAGATGAATTACCAGGACAATTCAGGTGTCACTCTGGCACTGTCGTCTTCCGGGCTGGGGTTTCAGCAAACACTACTTTTGCTCGCGTATATTGCGGCACGACCGGGCTCTGTCCTTCTCCTTGACGAACCAGATGCTCACCTTGAGATTCTCCGACAGCGGCAGATTTACCAGGTGCTTAGTAAGCTGGCGAAAGCACAGGACAGTCAAATCATCGCTGCCAGTCATTCGGAGGTCATACTCAACGAAGCCGCCGCACGGGATGTAGTTATCGCTTTTCTTGGCGATCCGCACAGAGTTGATGACCGTGTCAGCCAGCTATTGAAATCCCTCCGGTCGATCGGCTTTGAGCAATATTATCAGGCGGAACAGAGGGGTTGGGTACTCTACCTTGAGGGTTCGACCGACCTAGCAATTTTACAGGCGTTTGCCGAGAAGCTAGATCATCCCGCGCAGGATGTATTGGAGCGTCCATTTGTTCACTACATTGGAAACCAACCACAGAAAGCCCGTGAGCATTTTTTTGGATTGCGAGAGGCAAAACCGAATTTGGTTGGATTCTGTCTATTCGATCGGATGGATTACGGACTACGAGACAGACCTGAATTACGAGAATATATGTGGACACGGCGTGAAATAGAAAACTACCTTTGTGGAAAAGATGTGTTAATCCGATGGGCAGAGGTTGAAGAAGCACAACGGTCTATGGGACCGCTGTTTAGTAATCTATGGTCACCCGCAATGGAAGAGACAATCGCAGAGGTTGAAAATGCTTTAAAGACGCTTGGCAAAGGATCGCCTTGGTCAGCAGATACCAAAGTAAGTGATGATTTTCTGAGTCCTCTATTTGAAGCTTTTTTCAAGAAACTGGGTTTGGAAAATCTCATGCAAAAGACGAATTATCATACGCTCGTTCAATACGTTTCATCGGATGGGATAGACCTAGAAATTCGGGACGTGCTTGATGGTATCCAAGAGATAGCGAACCAAGCAGTTCCAATTACCGAAAGGTGAGGTTCGGCAAAACGAGGAGGTCATAGAGGCATATCTGGGCAGATAGCGACGAGAACGCGGGATTCAGAAATAGAGAAACCCGTTTGGATGTGCGTTTACGCATTACTCGTTACGCATTACGTATTACGCATTACTCGTTACGCATTACTCGTTACGCATTACTCGTTACGCATTACGTATCACCAACATCATGCTAACAGTCTCAAATCTCTCATTTTCATACGGCGAAGTCCAAGTGCTGCGTGGGGTGGATATTCACGTGCCTGCGGAGACAATTGTCTCGATGATGGGACGCAACGGTGTGGGAAAAACGACACTGATGAACAATATCGTCGGGCTGCTCAAACCGTCGTCCGGCTCGATAAAAATCGAAGACCGTGAACTTGTGCGCGTTTCGACGCACCGGCGGATACGCGCCGGGTTGGCGTACGTACCGCAGGGACGGATGATATTTCCGAAACTGACGGTTGAAGAAAATTTGCGGGTCGGGCTATCGGCGCGTGCTGATAAACGCGCACAAATCCCGGATGAGATTTATGAACTCTTCCCAATTCTCAAAGAGATGGGAGGTCGGATGGGCGGCGACCTCTCCGGGGGGCAGCAACAGCAACTCGCTATAGGACGCGCGCTCGTCACTGATCCGAAGGTTCTTATCTTGGACGAACCCACCGAGGGCATCCAACCGAACATCATCCAACAGATTGGGGTGGTGCTGCGGCAATTGGTGCAAAACAGACGGCTTACAATTCTTATCGTCGAACAGTACCTCGATTTTGTTCGGGAATTCTGCCAGCAGTTTTTCATCATGAACCGCGGTGAGATTGTCGCACACGGTGAAACTGACGCGCTCAACCAGAACATGATTCGGGAGTACCTTAGCGTCTAAGATGTCACGCATCAGCTCTATTGCAGGGCGCCACGGCGAACTCAAACTCGCTTTCGAACAACGACACGGCAGTACGGTGTTGGCGGCGAGTTTCTTTAGAGTGCCGTTACAGGTGATGAAGCCGCGTTACGATGCGTCGGGCTGTGCTTGTGTGTACCTCTTGAGTCCAACAGGAGGTGTCGTTCAGGGCGACGATTATCAGATTGAGGTTACGCTCGCTACGAACACTCACGCAATTTTGACGACGCAGGCGGCGACGAAAGTTTACGCCATGCCCAAGCATGGCGCATCGCAATCAATGCGGGTGCAGGTCGGGCAAGACGCATTCTTTGAATACTTGCCGGATCCAACAATCCTATTTCGAGACGCGAATTTTAGTCAAAGTATCGCCCTCTCTCTCGAGCGCGGCGCAATGGTTGCCCTGCAGGAAATTGTTATGCCGGGGCGGTTGGCGCGTGGAGAAACGCTGGCATTCACGCGTTTTGAGAGCCGCATAGAGGCTTCAAATACGGATGGGCTGTTTATGTTTGACACATGCTGCATCCAACCGGACCGCCAATCTTACCTCACCAAATTAGCAGTGTTAGAGGGATATACCTGTTGGGGAAGTTGGTATCTCATCGGCGATTTTGAAATGCCCGAATGGGAGCCGTTTTGTACATTTGCCGAGCCGTTGCTCAACCAGCCTTCGAAATCGTCGGGCGGAGTGTCTCAGTTGCATCAGAGCGGTATCGCAATCCGGATGCTCGCTCACAACGCAGGGACGATTTATTCTGCTTTTCAGGCGATCTGGAATTGGCTGAAGCTGGAACATTTTGGACTCGACAGCGTTGATTTGCGGAAGTATTAAACTTGGAGGAGATTACTCGTGAACTTAACGCCCCGTGAACAAGAGAAGTTGCTGATTTACGTTGCGGCGCAGCTTGCCAATGATCGGCGGGCACGCGGCTTAAAACTCAACTACCCTGAAGCGGTCGCCGTCATCACCGCCGAAATTCTGGAGGGCATCCGTGAGGGAAAATCGGTCGCAGAACTGATGCAATACGGCACCACCCTACTGAACCGCGGCGATGTAATGGACGGCGTGCCGGAGATGCTCCACGACGTGCAGGTCGAAGGTACGTTCCCCGACGGCACGAAGCTCGTCACTGTCCACAATCCGATTCGGTAATAATGAGCAGTTAACGGAGCAAAGAGATGATTCCCGGAGAATTCATACTTGCGGACAGCGGCATTACCGCCAACGTTGGGCGCAAGACCGTTGAGTTAGCCGTTGCGAACACCGGCGACCGACCCATACAGGTCGGATCGCACTTCCACTTTTTCGAGGTCAACACTGCACTCCAATTTGATCGGGAGAAGGCGTTCGGTATGCGGCTGAATATCCCGTCGGGCGTCGCTGTACGCTTTGAACCGGGCGATGAAAAAACCGTGACACTCACAGAATTAAAGGGCAAACGAATTGTGCACGGATTGAACAGTCTGACCAACAGGGCGCTTGACCAAGCGTAAAGGAGTGGCAAATGGCTCTCAACATCCCACGGCGTACCTACACGGACATCTACGGACCGACCGTCGGCGATAAAGTTCGCCTTGCGGACACCGAACTATTTATCGAAGTCGAGAGTGATTTTACAACTTACGGCGATGAGTCGAAATTTGGAGGCGGCAAGACGCTGCGCGACGGCATGGGACAGATGCCCGGTGCTACGAGTGCGGATGGTGTGCTCGATCTTGTTCTGACCAATGCGCTAATCCTAGACCATTGGGGAATTGTCAAAGCAGACATCGGCGTGCGAAACGGAAAAATCGTCGGGATTGGCAAGGCGGGGAATCCAAACATTATGGACGGCGTCACCGAAGGTATGATCGTCGGGGCAGGCACGGAAGCCATTGCTGCCGAGGGGATGATTGTGACGCCGGGCGGACTTGATGTCCACATCCACTTCATCTGTCCCCAGCAAATTGATGAAGCCCTCTCTTCGGGAATCACGACGATGATTGGCGGCGGGACTGGACCCGCAACCGGCACCAACGCCACCACCTGCACCCCGGGCGCGTGGAACATCGCGCGAATGCTGGAAGCTGCAGACGGGTTCCCCATCAACCTCGGTTTTCTGGGCAAGGGCAACTCATCGCTGCCGGCGTCACTCAACGAACAGATTGAGGCGGGCGCGTTGGGACTGAAACTCCACGAGGATTGGGGTACGACCCCCGCTGCAATCGACTGCTGCCTATCCGTCGCCGAAGAATACGATGTGCAGGTCGCCATACATACCGATACACTCAACGAGGCGGGGTTTGTCGAAGATTCCATCGCCGCATTCAAGGGACGAACCATCCACACCTACCACACTGAAGGCGCGGGGGGCGGCCATGCGCCGGATATCATCAAGGTCTGCGGTCAAAGCAACGTGTTGCCATCCTCGACCAATCCTACGCGGCCGTTCACAGTCAACACCATTGATGAGCACCTCGACATGCTAATGGTCTGCCACCATCTTGACTCCTCTATCCCCGAAGACCTGGCATTCGCCGAGTCTCGGATCCGCCCGGAGACTATCGCCGCCGAGGATATCCTGCACGACCTCGGTGCATTCAGTATGATGGCGTCCGATTCACAGGCGATGGGGCGTGTCGGCGAAGTCATTCTCCGCACATGGCAGACTGCCCACAAAATGAAAGTCCAACGTGGGCGCCTTCCTGATGAAACGGGCGAAAACGACAACGTTCGCGCGAAACGCTATATCTCCAAATACGCAATTAACCCGGCAATCACGCACGGCGTCAGCGATCACGTGGGATCGATTGAAGTGGGGAAGCTCGCAGATCTTGTGATATGGGATCCAGCCTTTTTTGGCGTCAAACCGCAACTGGTGCTGAAGGGCGGATTCCTCGTCTGGGCGGCGATGGGTGACGCGAACGCTTCCATTCCAACTCCTCAGCCGGTTCTAGGTCGTCCGATGTTTGGCGCTTTTGGCCGCGTCCCGTATACCTCCTCCTACACCTTTGTTTCGCAGGCTGCTGTTGCAAGAGAGGTCGGTGTGCCTCTCAATCTTCAAAAGCCGACGGTTGCCGTGCGAAACTGCCGCACCCTAGACAAATCGTCCATGGTAAACAATACCTACCTGCCGAAGATGGATGTAAATCCAGAAACCTACGAAGTCCGCGCAGATGGCGAACTCCTCACGTGCGAACCCGCTGAAGTCCTTCCCATGGCGCAGCGTTACTTCCTGTTTTGACATTTGTACCCACTACGCAAAAATCCCCACAAACCCAAACTGTCCTCCCCCCAACGTCCACGCAACACTTGAATTTCTCGCTGAATTCAACTATAATTAGCGATAGCGCTGACCATACCAGTTGGAGGAATTAAATTTGGACGGCCGTATCCGGCATTACGAAGACAAATTAAGCTATGAAACAGACTCGTGGGACCTCAATGAAGCCATTCAAAACGGCGAGAGGATTGTCGTAATCGACGCACGTTCTTCCGAAGCGTTCGAAGAAGAACATATCCCCGGAGCGGTCAGTTTGCCGCATCGGACGATGCGCCAAGAGACGACTTCCCATATGGATCGAGAATTTCTCTACGTCACATACTGCGACGGTATCGGTTGCAATGCGTCAACCAAAGGCGCACTCAAGATGGCACAGTTAGGATTCCGCGTGAAGGAGCTAATCGGCGGCTTGGATTGGTGGAAGCGGGATGGCTACCCTACGGAAACTTCTGATGCAGATTCAGATACGTAATCAATATCCTGTAGTTTTCGATATCTTACATTTTCCATTGCCTCATCTCCAATCTTACATTTGACCGAACCCCCGCTAAAAGTCCATAATCAAGGCTAGAAGGCTGATATTGTGAATTGTCCGTTCTGCCCTCCATCGGTAAACGACAGGTTCGTCCGGCTTGAGAATGAGTTGAATCTCTTTATCGATCTTCAACATTCGATACTGCAAGGATCCGGAATCATTGTTCCAAGAACTCATCGGAAATCAATGTTCGATCTCACGGTAGAAGAACTTGTCTCCACATTCTCGCTCCTAACTGATGTCAAGGCATCGCTCGATTCTGAATGCAACCCACAGGGTTACAATTTGGGTTGGAACTGTGGTGAGGTAGCTGGGCAAACGGTGTTCCATGCTCATTTGCATGTCATTCCACGCTTTGAGTCTGAACCTTATGCTGGGAGAGGAATTCGCCACTGGTTCAAGCAGGAATCTAATCGGCGTAGTTTCTAGCGACCCATCGCGGTTGAAGGCCGGGAGTTGCGCGTTAACCAGCGATTGGAAAGAACCAAGAAAAAGTCCCATTCTATGACTGACTCAATTCTCGAACGATGGGGTATCACCCCGGAAGAACTTACCGAGGTTATTGACCAGAATCCGAGCCTTCGTGGTATGATTCTGGGATATTTGGCAGAATTCAAACTCGAAAAACTCTGGTTGTCTGGTCACGGGATTTCAGACGTAACCAAGTACGATGATCATGATCGAAAGAAGAAGGGAGACCGCGTAATTCGCTATAGAAACCATGAGTTTATCTATGAATCCAAGTCACTGCAAACATCTACAATTAAGAGGACGGCGGAGAGTTGGGTAGGTAAAGCGCAAGTGGACGCAAGTGACCGCCGAGAAGTGGTCCTGCCAGATGGCAGCACTGTCACGACTACTTGTTTGGTAAAAGGAGAGTTTGATATACTAGCCGTTAACGTTTTTGCCTTTGAAGATACTTGGCGATTCGCTTTTGCTAAGAATTCGGATCTGCCCACATCAAACTACAAGAAGTACACAGAATATCAACGCCAACATCTATTGGCTACATTGGTCGAAGTCCATTGGCCGCCGAGGATTCCATTTCGCGAAGAACCGTTTACTTTGATGAATGAGATTATTCAGAATCGCATCTGAGATGCCTTTTTTCCCTTCGGAATCTTTACGAACACAAGAAAGTAAGAATGATTCTTTCTAGCATGAACCTGTTTCAACAACCTGCTTACCCCAGGTCTATTTGGCCGCACAACGACGAACAAATCCTTACAGAAGAAACCAATCTCTGTATATGCATTAATTACTTCTACGTGCGTGAGATTTTGGCGATTGGCACTTACTTCATCTTGGCACTTCACAATGAACACTCCTCTATCACGCAGTACACGATGCGCTTCGCGTCCTCCATCTTCGTAAAATTCCACAACAGCGGCGTGCCATTTAGCGCCTCCGTTTTTCGGTGCTTCGTGACCATTTGAGTAGTGGTCGCGAAAAGCATCGTGTGTTCCTGCACCAGCTTTTATCGAATTGCCATTTCGGAAGAATCCCTCCATGTATGGCGGATCAAAGACTATACAATCAAAAGATTCGTCCTCGTAGGGCAGATTACGGCAGTCGGTCCCATCAGCTATGTCTGATGGATGAAAGTCGTATATCTCGGTACGAACTTTTCGCCAGAAAACACCTTTTCCATAAGTAATGTCCGCAATTTTCGATCCTTCCGAGACGTGGAGGCGCAACACATTAGGAAAGATGTCTGCATTATTGCCCACATAGGCAGATACGACCAGATTAGTTGTAGCAATCCCGTCTGGTCTTTTTCGTCCCGATACAACTCGTTCTTCCGGCACGGGCAGCAAGTCTAATTGTTTTGTCGCCATTTCCTAATCAACTTTCCCAAACTCGTTTTCGAGGAGATTTCTAATGGCGTCCGCCATTTTTATACCTTTTCGTGCACATTCCATTTTTATGGCCGAATGGAGGTATGCAGGTACATCAATGGTTAATCGTTTCATCTTTGCTTTCACCAAGAGTCCAGCCATTTGCTCACGGGTGACAGATTTATTTTCGGATGTAACTTTGTCGTATTTCATTATTTACGATTATACGATTTTTTTTATGGGTTGTCAAGGGAAAAACCTCGTAAAGAGCCTGCATTACAACGATTCTAATGAGTTCCATTGGTGCACAGTGCGCACCTTACCATCCTATCAAGAAGTCTCCTAGGACGTTTGCCCCCTCCTCAAAAAGGAGGTATGTTTAATGAATATTGAAGAATGGAAAAAACGAGGTAGACGAATAAGTGCGTTCACGATTTGGTTTTGGCTGGTTGTGGCGATGATTTTAGTGGTAAATCACAGGAAGGAATAGATACATGCTCTGGCATTGGCGCTTTTGACTGTGTCAATTGAAGCTATCGGAGCGTGGCTTGATGTACGATCGGGAAAAACCGAAAGATGATTAGTCTTTCGGTGCTAATGGGTTAGGCTCATGTATGAGCGACCATCTCCTACAAAATTCTTGACTGAACCTTCACTACGAGACTATAATTGCCAGCAGGTTTCTGACTTGAGGAACTTCACCCGGTCTCAGAAATTAAGTGCAGCAGGAATATACTGAAAACATGCCGTCCGATTTCAAGCCAGATGGCTACCTAAAATTAGAGGAATAGCACGATGGCATACAATCCAAAAAGCGATCTACCAAGTCTTCCTACAGAGATAAGTATTGAAGAAACGCAGAATGAATATCTTATGTACATTCCACCCAACCAAAAAGAGCGGGCAAGAGGAATTGAAGGCAGACGGTGGGATCCAAAACGCCGATCTTGGGTATACCCGCGTAACGTGCGAATTTACAATGCTCTCGTCGCAGAATTTGGGGATGATCTTACCTCATCGTCGTGCTTCACGTCTCCGCAATTTTCTCATGAAAAAGAAAGACGCGAAAAAGTAGATGAAGAAAAAGCGGAACTTCAATCGGTTTATGAAAGTGAAATTCAACTGTTAAAAGCAGAAGTCCAACAAAAGGAGCAGGAAAATGGTGAATTGAAGAAACAAATCACTCAACTGAAAGCAGAAAATAGTCAAGTTCCCAGTAAAACTAACACGCCACCCGTGGATAGAGTAAAGTTGGTCAAGGATATTGCGTTAGAAACTACAGGTAATGATCCAGTATTTGGGGAGACGATTAGAAAACTCAAAATTGACGAAAATCTGCCCATTGCAATTTGCCGCATTGTAGAAAGCCATTTGAAACGTGTTCTCAACTCCTCTGGATCGCTTTACGATGTCATTATGCAGAGCAAAGACGCCGAGATGTTGGAAGAGGATGACATCGCACTAGCGCACAGCATAAGGAAGCAGCGGAATATCGTAGCTCATCATGGAGATATAGATGAGGATGAAAGAACGAAAATGGGGAGATCTTATTTCTGCCTTTTCGCCGCAGCTTTGCTGTTTCCGAAACTCCCCGAGGACTGATCTGCAAACGGGAATGAAAACTTAACCGACCGATTCAGTTAACGACTTTAGTTTCTGAACGGAAGAAGCGGGGCGACGTATCCTACCTGACGATGCATGAATTCACGCTCATTCTAACAGTCGATCCAAATGAAGAAGAATCTAACCGACTTTACCAAGCCTTTGACGACGGTACACTTGTTACTAGTGTTGACGTTCCGAAAATTTGCTTTCACCGCGAAGCGCCATCGTCGGAGGATGCCATCGAATCTGCATTAGTGAACGTCATGCTAGCAGGCTTTGATGTTCTTCGCGTAGAAATTGAGCCAGAGGTTATGATACAGGGGAATCAGGTATCCCAAGCAATTCAGTAGCCGCAAAGTATTACGACGTAGCTAACTAATCTGCTCAAAATTTTTAGTCGTGGTATTGACGGTGTTCCAGGTCTGGCAGACCTTAATCTCTCTTATCAATTTCCGTTTAACCACACCACAGCTAATCTTTCTTGCATGGCAACCAGATTGGAAAAATCCATACATGAGCAACGCCAAGGCACTAATACCGCTCGGTTTAATACTCGCGCTCGGCCTCGTAATATCGACCTACCTCGTCACAAAATTTGCGCGTGAGGTCGTCATGGCTCATCAAATCATCAAGGTCAGGGGATACGCCGAAATCCCCGTCGAGTCGGATTTGGCGACATGGCACATCACTGTCAAAGCGAAAGACAGAGATTTGGCGAAGGCATACCCCGTGCTTGCCTCACATCGCGAAGCAGTGATAGCTTTTCTGAAGGAAAACGGCGTGAAATCTGATGAGACGAAAATATTTCCAGTCCAAGTACGCGAGCACAATATACGCACCGAAAACGGCCATGAAACAAGCGAAATTGAGGCATTCCAGCTTTCGCAGGACATTACGGTCAACTCGAAGGACGTGCACAACATATCAAAAATTGCGACATCAATAGCCGAACTGCTTGGACGAGGAGTGAACTTTAAGACGAAAATGCCAGGCTATTACTTTACGGGTGTCAACGCACTAAAGAGTACGCTGCTCGTGGAGGCAACAAAAGACGCACGGATGCGGGCGAAGACGTTGGCTGAGGGCAGCGAAGCGAATCTGGGACCGCTCCGCGCCGCACGTCAAGGCATATTTAGCGTTCAGTCAGCGTACTCGAGCAGCATTGCTGAGGAAGCCAGTGATGATGTCTGGTCTATTGCGAAGAAAGTCACTGCCGTCGTAACGTTCGACTATATTATGCGGTGAAAGCGTGACACACCTTCACGGCGTCTAAATTAAGAGGGTTTTGTTGCCGTCCGGTGTTTGTCCGTAATTCATACAACAACCAGACTCGGAGGCTTTTAACAGCCAAAATGAGTGAAAAAGAGGTATTAATATTCACTGACGGCGCCTGTCTCGGTAACCCGGGTAAGGGTGGATACGGCGTTGTGCTCTGTTATAATGGAAACCAGAAGCAGTTATCCGGAGGGTTCCGTCTAACGACAAACAATCGGATGGAAATCATGGCGGCGATCGCCGGATTGGAGGCACTGAAGTCTCGCTGCTCGGTTACGCTGTACACGGATTCAAAATACGTCGCCAACGCAATCAACAAAGGGTGGGCGCGGCGATGGCGAGCAAAGGGATGGTGGAGAACGGACAAAGAAAAAGCCTTAAACGCTGACCTATGGGCGAGATTACTGGATTTGTGCGAGCAACATAATGTCAAATTTCGCTGGATTAAAGGGCACGCAGGGCATGAATGGAATGAGATTTGTGATAAGATTTCAAAAGAAGCAGCTAATGCCCCAAACCTTCCAGAAGATGGTGGGTATACTGTCAAACCTAGCACAGGGGAAGAGAATGCGAATTTACATCGCTGTGTGCAATTTAACGGGAAAAGTTATACTTGGGATTCGGTGAATTGGTACGAGACCGAGACGCATCTAAGACCACCTGTGTCGGTGATTTCTGAACTAAACAAGCGTTTGTTACCTTTATTGGAGGAAGAAGACCAACAAACCAAGGATTTCCATGCCCTGCTTGTCAGTGCAAAGAAAGCTCGAGACTCCAAACAGTACGTAAGAGCGGAAAAACTTGCTCGACGTGCGGTTAAATTGTCTCCTAGTGACGTTGGTGCATCTGCTGTGCTTTCGTCTTGTCTTCGTGCCCAAGGAAGTTCAAGAGAAGCTCTTAAGGTAACAGAACGTTTTAAGTTTGAGCTTTACTTGCCACTGCTGAGTACGCGCGTGGCTGCATTATGTGACCTTAACAGATGGGAAGAGGCGAAGCAAGCGGTTGACCGTGCGGTTGCTATCGGAACGAACAAAGAAAAATTCTCTGAAATAGTCGAACGGATAAGGGAAGCTAAACCTGAGCTTTACGACGAGTGACGGATTCACAGACATAGACCCTAACAAGGTATTGCAGATTAGGACTGGAAGTGCAGTTTTATTTACTAGTGTTTTCAGAAAAGTGTGCATTCTGGTCTATCACATTCAGCTCACACGGAATCAGCGTAATGATTAAAAAAATTGCAACATCGGCGGTCTATGTGGCGGATCAAGATAAAGCCGTACAGTTTTGGGGGGAACAGGTGGGCTTTGAAATACGCCGAGATTTACCCATGGGACCCGAAGCGAGATGGATTGAAATGGCGCCGCCGGGTGCCGAATCCTGCATCGTCATCTACCCAAAAAGCATGATGGAGGACTGGGCTGAACGGAAGCCGTCCATGGTATTTGAATGCGAAGATATAGTAAAAAGTCACAGGGAGATGGCTGCGCGGGGCGTCGAATTTTCTCAAGATCCTAAGGAGATGCCGTGGGGTATGTTCGCCATCTTTTTGGACCCTGAAGGCAATTGGTACGGCTTACGCGAAGCATCCAAATAAAACACGCTATCTTCACTCGCGCTGCCGAAATCTGTGACCCCTCATATCACTTTGCCGACATCCAATTGTCCCCAATCCCTACCTCCGTCCGAAGGGGAACTCGTAACGCCATCGCGCCCTCCATTTCCTCGCGCACAACGGTTGCATGTGCGTCAGCGAACGATTCAGGTGTTTCATATACCAACTCGTCGTGAATCTGCAGCAGCAGTTTCAACGGCAAACCGTCTCCATCAATGCGCCGCTGCACGTTCACCATCGCCGCTTTAATTAAGTCTGCCGCGCTGCCCTGAACCACCGTGTTGAACGCTAAACGTTCGCCTTGACTTTGACGGTGCCGGTTCGAGGAGTGAATCTCCGGGATAGCGCGCCGCCGTCCGGTGAGCGTGCAAACATATCCGTGTTCCAAAGCCTGTTGGATACACCGATTCAAGAAAATCTCGATTCCCGGAAAGCGTTCCTTGTAGTCGTTAATCAACGCCGTAGCGGTCTTTACGTCCATACCCTTAATCCGCCGCGCGAGTCCAAACGGGGATACTCCATAGATGATGCCAAAATTAATCGTCTTCGCGCGGTCGCGCTGTTCCCGCGTCACGCTCTCAATCGGGACGCCGTACACCTGCGAAGCCACGGACGTGTGAATATCGAGTCCTTTCTCAAACACCTCAATCAAGCCAGGGTCTTCGCTGAAGTGGGCGAGCAACCGGAGTTCAATCTGTGAGTAGTCGGCGCAGATGAGTTTGTTGCCGTCCGGGGCTTTGAACGCCTTACGAAGTTGGCGTCCCACCTCTGTCCGCACGGGGATATTTTGTAGGTTGGGCCCGTGCGACGCCAATCTCCCGGTGGCAGTGGTGAGTTGATGGAACGTGGCGTGAATGCGCCCTGTCTCCTTGTTGACCGCGTTTCGAAGTTGGTCAAGGTAGGTACTAGTCAATTTGGTGAGTTGGCGGTACTCAATAATAAGACGCGGTATTGTCGTATGAGGCTGATTCAAGTCCTCCTGCGCAGTGAGCCGTTCCAACACGGTCACGTCCGTACCCCACCGGCCGCTCTTCGTCCTTTTCACCGGCTCAAAACCGAGCTTGTCGAAGAGCACCTCGCCAAGTTGCTGCGTGGACTCCAGATGGAATTCGCCGCCGGCAAGCTCCCAAATTTCCGTGCGGAGTGCGTCGATTCGCTCGTTGATAATTTCGCCTTGCCGCGCCAACTCCTCCGGATCGCAGACAACGCCGTTGAACTCAATTTCCGCAATGATTGGCGCCAGCGGCGATTCAATGTCGCGTACAAGGGCAGTAATGCCCATCTCCTCCAACTTGGGCAGTAGGTGGTGATATAAGCGAAGCACGATGTCAGTGTCCTCGGAGGCATAGGTCGTAACCTGCGCCAACGGAATCGTGTCGATAGCTCTCTCTTCCTCACCCTCACCTATCAGGTCAGCGATTGGAATCATTTTATAGTTAAGGTGAAGCAAGGCGACGGTATCCAGCCGGTGCCCCGGTTGTTCCGGATCGATTAACAGACTGGCGAGCATCGTATCAAAAACGACACCGCGCAGCTTAGCACCGTTTCGCAGCAGCACGTGTGCATCAAACTTCAGATTATGACCGCACTTGTGCAGATTGCTGTCTTCCAAAATCGGTTTCAGGGCATTTATGACAGTTTCAGTATCGAGGTGTTCGCTCGCATTTGGCGAGCGAACCGGTACATAAACGCCGCGCCCAGTCTCCCATGAGAAACTCAAACCGCAGAGCGCTGCGTTTCTCCCCAAACTGGTCGTCTCCGTATCAACGCTGACAATGGGCTGATCACGGAGTGCCGCCGCGAGTTCCTCCAACTGTTCCGGTGTCGTGATAGCAGTGTAGGTACCCGTGCTGGCGGTGCCGTAATCGCCTTTTTCGAGAATCGCAGTCGTTTGCTCCTCCAAAACTGCGACCCGCTCCTTCCTTGTCGTGGGGGTGGGAACTTTCGCGGAAACCGCCGGTTCGGTGCCGTCGGTAAGTTGCTCCAACTCCCTCCGAAACCGGTTAAACCCCAACTGCTCAAACAGCAGCATAAGCTTCTGGCGGTCAATGGAGTCGACCCGCGCTTGATCTAGTGAAAACGGGAAATCGGCGTCGCGTTTCAGTGTCACAAGGGTACGCGAAAGGGGCAAATGGGCACGTGCCTTGTCCAGATTTTCTCGACGTTTGCCTTTAATCTTGTCAATATTCTCAAATATACCGTCAATCGATCCAAAATCTTGTATCAGTTTGGCGGCGGTTTTTGGCCCAATGCCTTCAACACCAGGGACGTTGTCCACCTTATCGCCCATCAATGTAAGCAAATCAACCACTTGCGCCGGTGTTATGCCCTTATCCTTTTGCAGCGATTCCACATCAATTGTTGCGTCTGAATGGATATCAAACATTGTAACGCGATCGCCGAGGAGCTGCTCAAGATCTTTGTCTTTAGAGACGATGCGGATTCGGAGGCCGTCGCATGCGGAGTCGTCAAGTACGCGTTGGGTAATTGTGGCGATGACGTCGTCGGCTTCTAATCCCGGCACACCGACGATTGGGATACCGAATAGTTCGGTTACCTCCAGAATTCGGGGTATCTGTGAGATGAGGTCGTCCGGGGTAGTCTCGCGAGTACCTTTGTACTCGTCATAGAGATCGTCGCGAAACGTCTTGCCGGGCATATCAATTGCGGCTACAACATAGTTTGGGCGAAACTGAGAGAGGAGTTTAAACAACATACCCGTGAAGCCGAAGACGGCGTGGGTCGGTTCTCCCGTAACAGAACTGCGCAATCCACCGCGAATGGCGTAATACGCGCGGAAAATCTGGGCGTGCCCATCAATTAGATATAGCGTTTCAACCGGTTCATGTTCTGCTTCCATGTTTGTATCCTTCAGTAATTGAAACTACAGCGCAATTTACAGCCTTTTCGATTGGGAATTATTTCACACTTTGCTATAATGCTAAAGTTTGGACAATTGAGGTGAACTGAGATTTTATCCGCTCGGCAATCTGTCAGGAGTTTCAAAGGGAAATCATTCCATCCCGTTTACTGCATAAACGGTATTTTAACCGAATCGGCTATAAAACGCAACCCACAAAGCTTCGCTCATTTCCGAGCATTCAAAGCCGGTGTGCGAGACAGTTTGGAATACATACGGGGAGAATCATAGTTGAAGAATGAACCTAAAAAAGCCATACTGGATGACTTCTTTTCCAAGAATGATGATGTACGCGCCGGGCAGATGTTCGGCTATCCGGCATATTACGTAGGACGTTCGATGTTCGCGTGCCTCTACGAAGGGAAGATTGGTTTAAAACTGCCAGAAGCGATGGCGAATGAAGCGAGGGAGAAGAACGAAATCACCTATTTTCAGCCTTATGGAAAACCCAAAATGCGGGAATGGGTCCAATTCGATTTCGACTCGGAAGGCGACCTAGACCGGCAAAAAAACCTCCTGGATGCCGCGATAGCGTATGCGCAAACGAGAAGCAGCAAAAAATGAAGGGCTGTTTGCAGGGAGATTTCGGTAGAAAGTCATTCCTGCGATTGAGATTGCAACACTAAACCGCTAAAAATGAAAAAAGGGTCTGCCCAATGAATGGCAGACCCTTTCCTTACTGACGAAATGCGAATCAATAGACTCAAGGGAGTTGCGTGAAGACACTGTCTTTACCCGGTACAGCTTCATCATTTACCTTGCTGTGGCACGCGTGGCAGCCTTCGCCTCTATTTCCATCTATGTCGCCAGCGACGCCGATGAACACGTCATCCGCTGAATCGCGCTGATACTGGATGTATCTCCAGTTATTGTGGTCGGCATACATCGCATCGTCCACTTTCCACATAACCGCGACACGCCAGAGGTAGCTGTTGGCGTCATCCATAATATCCTTGACAATTGTGGTTCCGCTATGAAAGGTCTGCTCGCTCGCATTTTCAAGGGTTTCCACGCCTGTCGAGTTGATATAGACGGTTCTCGTTCCCGCCCCGTGTGCGCTGCCGCTGTTCTGCGGCGCTTCAAATTCCGCGGGCGGCGCGCCGAGATCAACGCTCCTCCAAGACTCGTACCCCGCTATATCTGACGGGAGGCCTGCTGCCAGCATCTGTTCGGCCTCATCGTCCATTTCGGGCTCATCGTCTTCTGAATCGCCGCACGCAACGAATACAACACATCCAATCAAAATCGCAATCAGTACACTTTGTCGATTTAACATCGCGAATCCTCCTTCCTGTTTATTTTGATAAAGACCTCACTGTTGTCAGTCTGCGCAAATAGGTTGAACTTATCCACTATATCAGTTGTCAACCATCGTAGATTCTGTAGCGCAGCCCCAAGCCATTTTGAATTTAGATTCACAATCAGTCGATTGGGGCTTGGCTATTTCTTGACAAACGGCGCATAGTATACACTATGAGTTTACTGAAATCAACCGAAAATCCATTCACTATTTTCAGTGGTTTTCCCAACCAAGTTTCCCGGAGGATCCCCATGTGCCTGCACACCAGTTCCACAATCCCGAAGTTCCCGCATCGCCGCCGATACGCTTGACGAAGTCCCCAATGTTAGACTAAAATTGTCCGCGGCGCAGACTGGAAGCAGACTTGAATTTTGACCAAGGCGTGTAAATTGTCTGAATCAGGATACTCAGGATTAAAGGATTTTCAGGATAACAAATGGTGGCGGATAAAATCATTTCTTCAATTCCGCTAATCCCGGCAATAATGAATCGAAAAAAATGGGAGGCGATTCCGTGACTAGGGCGTGTTGACATTTGGCATCCCGTAGGTTGAATTGAACGGTTAAACGGCAGTCCCTATCAAGTACAAAGGAATCTTTTGTAACACAATCTGTTAGATTGTGATCCGAGCCCGCAAACTAACAGTTTGCGCTACTTATATCAGATTATCCAATGGTGACAACGTTTGCCGAATCAGTAGCCTCAAAATGTCAACAGATCCTAATCTGAACATGCTCGCTCAAGATAACAGAGTCGTCTGGGCATTGAACCGAAACACATAGAATCAATCCTGTAAATCCTTTAATCCAGTAAATCCTGATTCAGACAATTTTTGTAGGTTGGGTTAAGCGGTATTGACGTATAAATGCAGGTAATTCGATTGCCTATCGAAATTTGATGGAATTACAAATTATGATTGATATAGCGTAACACAACGCTTATTGCTAATTGCGAATTGGTTATTCGGCTGCAGGCAGTTGGAGGATTCGAATTATCTAGTATTGAATATACCAACATCAGGTATTTGCCCTCTCGGTCATCATATGATGAACTATTTGGCAACAATGCGTGCGTATGACGTCAGAGGATTCTCAGAGATTCCCATCTTTGACAAAACCGCATGCATTTTCAACTCCCATGAACGAATTCCATCGGTCTCAACATCGTTCACGAAAACGGCTTGGGAGAGTGGAAGCGGCTCTGCATCAAAAACTGCCAAAACCTCCTCGCCATTCGAAATTTTGACGTGTCGCCGGTATGAATAGGTTTCTACGTAATAATCAGCTTGAACGCCTCCTTCGCTTTCAATGTATTTTTTTGTAACTCTGGCAGATCCCTTTTGGGCAGCCGCTTTTTCCTCCATTTCGTACGGCTCCGCTCTTAATTTCTTTCCGGCTTGCTCTTCGCCGAGGGACGCCTCTTTCGTCACTTCAGTCGGTGTAGGACGATAAAACCGCACCACTTTTACGCCGGCGGTAATTATGGCGTTTTCTACTTCATTTGCAAATGTGACTTCGCGTATCTGATCGTTAGCAGGCACAACCGTGAATGTCGGATCGTCTGGCACGTCGCGGGAGACAACGACATTATATTTCGTAATACCGCACCCCCAGACACACATTACAGCAAACAAAACAATCAATCGCAAGACTAATCGCATTTTACAAGGCTCCCCAATTCAAGGTACAATTAAAAGCATGACCGATGACAACATACACGCTATCGCTACCGTGCTGACGATTAACTCATTAGCGTGCCCGTACTAAGCGACCCGTGGTACCTAGCTGACCATGTTTTTTTTCGCTTTATCGGGATTTTCCGCCTCTTTTGTCGAAACGTCATTTCTTTTGCGAGGGTTGCGATTAACACCTGAAACAGTGTGATGCGGGAAATTGCTGGGTAGGCGATTTCCCTACAGCCTCGCTGGCACGGGAAGTATAACACACTCATGAAAGCGGATCAACGATGAAATGGCAAAGAAGCACAGGAACATATAAGCGGAAAACGTTGGGTTACGCTCCATCTGTCGAATCCCGAACGCGGTTAACCTCACGAACGCTTCGTTATTATCAATACCATTCGTGCAATCCGATCAACCCAATCTACAAAATCTTTGCAAGAATTCACCCCTGCAAATGCTCTCAACCAAATGTTCGATTCCGCACCAGATTCAAGGCGATTATTTGCTGACCGTCCTAAGGGAAAATTCACTCGGCATTTCGGCGAAAATGCTCCTTGAAATATGTTAATATACTATTCACACATGTCTAGGCGAAACGATTTAGTCGCAGACGCTTTCAGGTGAACACTGTCCTAGCCAAAATTTAATGCTAGTGAAATGCTTTGGTAATTTTTGGAGGTGGCGGTGTAAATTGTCTGAATCAGGATACTCAGGATTTTAGAATTTACGGGATTGATTCTATGCGTTTCCGTTTATTATCCTGAAAATCCTTCTATCCTGAGTATCCTGATTCAGACAATATTCTGTTTTTGTAGGTTTGGTAGAGCAGATATGGTGATACATGCGTAGTAATTTTTGAATAATACATACGTTGAGATTGTTTCGTAAATGTAACGGTGGAGCGAAACCCAACGTTTTTGAAACGTTCCGAGAGATGTCCAGCGGACGTAATCCTCAGAACGATTAGAACAGGAAAAAACCATGAGGGAATTAAGAATTCGCAGCGGTGTGATGAATTCGGGATTTATAAGGGTTGACGGAGGTTTTTTTATACTGAAGACTATCGCCTTCGCTATTGCTCAGTTGCTCGTTGGGTTTCGCGCTGCGTGTATCGACAGCAGCTCCATTAGAAATTCGGAACGGTTAATTGCTACCTGAACCGTTTCGGAATCATCCGCTCTGCCCAACCTACGGAAACTTAGTCGTTGTTCTAGATTAATTTTCGTTGTTTTTCGATTGGCGATATTTTATAATACAATGTGAAATTATGTCATTAAGGAGAACATCGTGTCACTTGGGGATTTGAAACCTTTACAAGTTGAAACAGGTATTATTTTTGGTCAGGAGTGTTATCTAGACCCATCGCGGGCACGAGAATTCCACACCAAAGTCAATGAAATTTTCCCCAATTTTTTGACTCGTTACAACTATCAACAACTTCCTGACCGCTTCACATTGGAAAATGCCAACGGTGCAAGACGGTGTGTCGTCCAACTTAACCGCTTCAATTATTCTGTGCATGTACCAATTGAACCATCTGATTTTCTACAGCAGGTGGAAGAGATTTTTGATTGCTTTAAAAATCTGTTTGCTCTTGACGATGTTAGACGAATTGGAAAGATATACGATTTTCAGTCTCCTGCAAGTTTAACGAAGGATTCGCTTGCAGATATTTTAAAAATTCAGGAATCTTTGCAAGTTAATCACATGGAACTCTTATTTCGAGATGATGGGAAAAATATCAATATTCACTTTCAGTCAGTGGACAAAGGGCAAATCGAATTTGCAGGGAGAAGAATTACATTGGAGCCGGGCGTTATAATTCGATGTGACATCAATAACATTGATATGAATTCGCGATTGAACTTTCCTGATACTCTAAAAGAGGTTTTCGGGTATACTGATCGTTATGTACAGGAAGACCTTTTAGCATTCCTCGACGAATATTTTGGAGGAAAACCATGAATGAATTTGCCGAGTTATTCAACAAGTCCGAATGGCAACTGGATATAGCTCATACCTATTGGACGGACGAGGAGAAATTTGCGTATTTAGAAAAAGACTTGCCTTCGCAGTCAGCTACATCGAGTTCCTCTTCACTTTTTGAGGTCATTTTGTTAAGCCGATTGTCTGAATCAAATCGTCCTGCTGAACAAATTGAACCGCCGTATTTAAGTCGACATTCCGTAACGGAAAGAATGTTACCTGGAGTTAGTTGGACCAGTCACTTTTTACCAAGTAAACCTCTAGAATTTCGCCAGGCTCCTGAAACTCGCTGGGTGCAAAATCTTAGAAATCCCGCTTATCACCTTCGCCAGCCAATTCCAATCCTAATTGAAAGAGTCGATGGCGACGTGACCGCCATTTACGACGATGTCGATTTACATGCTGCAGGCGACAGTGTAAGCGCCGCAATTTCGAAATTGTGTACAAAAATAGTTGCCCACTATGAAGAATTGAAGAAACGTAAAGCAAAAACTACTGAGAAAAAGTTCCTTGCCCGAATTATCGAAGAAGTTGAACCCCCAGCTTGGCAGGAACTTAAACAACTGTATAGAGAAAAATTGGAAGAATTCCCTTATGTGCAAGAAGGTTATATTGACATTTCTGCACCGGAATACGCCGACGTGATTCTAATACTTTCAGACTATTCAGTAGATCGAATTGAACGGCTAGCTGAAATTGATTTGGAGATAAATCTGAAATTCCGTCCCCTCCACTTTTTTGTCGAATATGAGTTATCAGAAGATCATCCGGTGGTGGGAGAATTTGAACGGTTTTATTAAACTTGTCCCCGGCTCGTTCCTGACTAACCTGCATCCCTAGATCCCTAGTAGACCTCCCGTGAAGGGGACTGAGAACGGGGACGCACAACATGCCAACAACACAAGCACATATCCATAAACAAAGCAGAATACAAATCACCCTCTCTTGCCTTCAGCAATCGCGAAATAGTCCTCAACACGCTGACTGGATTGTGACACTTGCCTTCTACAAAGCCTTACATGCTGTTGACTCTTATTTGGCTACATTGGGTATTCACCCTAAAGTTCATACGAATAAATATAAAACTGGTAGGAATCAATTCGTGCAACGACATCTTAGCAGTATACACCGAAAGTACTCGACGTTATACGATGCAAGTATAAGGGCACGATATAAGGATTATACATTCCAAAATAATCCTCACGGGGTCACAACGCTAATTAGTCATTCATTGAGCATTGGAGAGCACATCAAGAAACTACTTCAGTCTCCCTAAATCTCCCTAATACTGCACCTCGCCCTCCATCCTTTGCTCATCATATGTCTGTCGACCTGTCAGCACCGCAGGTGTATGTCAACAAACTGCAAAAAAGAATCTCAGTAGCAGCGCGTTGTCTTGAACGGTTATCCGCCCAATTAGGGAGAGAGCAATCAGCGATCGCGATAAAACCCCGCAGACGTTCAGTGAATCCCTACACGATTATCAGTTGCAATTCCAAAATCTGAGATATTTCAAGCGTGGGCGAACTGTGAAAGATGCATTACGCACAAGCTTTTGTAGGTTGGGTAGAGCGAATATGGCGAAAAATGTGTAGTATTTCGTACGCGGTACATACATTGAGATTGTTTCGTAAATGTAACGGTGGAGCGAAACCCAACGTTTTTGAAACGTTTCGATAGCCGAACGGCGGACGCCACCGCCAGAACGATTGGAATAATGAAAAACAATGTGAGTGTTTGGAATTCGCAGCGGTGTGATGAATTCGGGATTTATACGGGTTGACGGAAGTTTTTAATACGGAAGACTATCGCCTTCGCTATTAGTTCAGTTGATCGTTGTATTTCGCTCTGCGTGTATTGACAGCAGCACCATTAGAAAGTCGGAACGGTTAATTGCTACCGGAACCGTATCGGAATTATCCACTCTACCCAACCCACGGAAACTGAGAAATTTCGAGCATTGCCGAAGTGTGGAAGATAGATACCGCACTAGGAGTTTTCGGTCAGTATGGTGCATCCGAACCAGCGCGCTTTTGAGTTTCAAAGTCATCACAGTGTGCTGCTACCTACAAGGAGAACAAACATGAAAACAGTGGTTCTGAAATTGGTGTTGTCCATTTTATTCGCGGCGCTTTCTTTTGGAATAGCCGCTGCCGCGGTGGACAATGATGTGGTGCTCGCCATGCCATTTGAGGAAGGTGTTGGTGAGGACACCAAAGACCTCTCCCCCCACGAAAATCACGGCACGTTCAACGGAAAGGTTACTTGGGCGGATGGAAAGTTTGGCAGTGCGCTTCGGTTCGAGCCGGTTAGCTTTGTTGACGCCGGACAGGATGAGAGTCTGAGTCTATCCGACACAGACTTTACGATTGCCGCTTGGGTAAACATGGAGGAAACTGCCGTCCAACAACACGGATTTCTCGGCCAAGATGAAGGGGGCGGATCGAAAAACAAGTGGATTTTTCGATACAACAAAGCCCAAAGCATAAAATTGAATTTTGTGGCGTACAACAGCGGACCTGCGCGAGCCGCGCAACTCGATTCGAAGCTGTGGGAACCCAAACCCGCAGCGAATCGGTGGTATCAGGTCGCTGTGGTGCGGGAGGGCGACGACTATACGTTCTATATTGATGGCAAACCGCATAGCATGGCGTCGGATGACTTGGTGATTCCACCCGTCATTGAAGCGCCGCTAACGGTCGGATGGGCTGAAGGCCCCATTGCCATGGATGGCATTATCGACGAAGTCCTGATGCTCCGGCGGGCTTTCACTGACCTTGAAATTCAAACTCACTTCAAAGGCGGTTTGGCGCAAGTTCTCGCCGTTCAATCTCATGGAAAACTCGCCACTACCTGGGCTTCCCTAAAGGGCGCACTCACCCTTCGTTGAACCCCCGGTACAGATTTGGCATGCTGCCTACAAATTTAAAGCGCGGTCTTAACCATGTTATGGCGGACGTTAAAAATTCTCAATAGTTTTTGTAGGTTGGGTAGAGCGGATATGGTGATTCATGCGTAGTATTTTGTAAATTGACGCAGCCGAAATTGATAGAAATGCCAACATATAATACCTGTATATATGTTAACATCGAATTATCAAAATTTCACAGTAACTCTTTGGTAACACTTTTTAAAATTCGACTAAACCCTTGTCCTATATGGGTTTATAGGAATATTCCTGCAACTCGTTTTTTCAGTTTACTGTGAAAACTGTGAAATTTTGCCGCCAGGATGCGGCGCACTTCGCAGTAAAATCAAGTCCCCAAAGTTGCCAAAATCTTTGTATGATTCAGGGCGAGAAACATGTCGGGAATCAATCTGAAGCGATACCTAGTTGAGCTTGGCTTTCAGCCTTCGTAGCGCGATGAAGGCAGCGTCATAATCCGGCATTTCATACAATGCGCGTTTGTAGCACGCCATCGCTTTATCCCATTCAAACCGATGTTCCCAGACGCGGCCAAGGTTCATGTGCGGATACGCCCGCGGTTCGTATCGGGGTGCGCGGGTCGCCTGCTCCAACCAAGGAATAGCGGCATCGTATTCGCCCATTTCAATCAAATATGCGCCGATGTCGTTGTATGGGTTGCCGAAATCAGGGTCAACCCGAATGGCTTTGCGACATTCCTCAATCGCATCTTCGCCGCGTCCAATCATGCTATATGTCCAACCGAGATAGGTGTGCGCCTCAGCAGTCGGATAAATTTCAATGGATTTTAGATACAACCCAATCGCATCGGAAAATTCACCCTTCTGTTGATGCTCTAAAGCGTCCTGCCAGCAAAACAACGCCTGTTCCTTTTTATAAGCAATTTCATCGTCGTATATGTTCAGCCTATCTTCGGCTCTCTTGACCGTGTAGATGCGGTCGTCATCTTTGTCTACAATTAACCATTCGCTATCTTCCGTTTCAATCGATACTTTGACATTTCGAGAGAGGACAATCTTGTTCTTTTTAAATGCTTGGCGCAGTTCGTCCGGGAGCGTACCGCGGTTTAAATCCGTTTGATAACTCAATTCGACATCGAACAGCAACATCTCATCCGCAGCCACAATCGGTGCTCCTTTCTAAGCGGTTTGACATCACAGAACCCTACAACGAACTTTCTTGATTCTTCGAGACTCGTCAGTAACGACAAAACTCTACCGTTTATCGCTTCGGCACCAACATCCCCACCCTTATCAAGCAGCCACAATCATCCTCCCCCACAACAAGGGGGAGTGAGAGGGGGATTCGTCAGCTCCTCACTTCGAGTCCAACTGGCTTTTAAATTCCGCGAGATTCGTGGTAGGCGATTTACAGGCGTAATTTTCGCAGACATAGACGGTTGTTTCGCCGTTGATTTGCCGCTTGTATTCAAGGAGCGGGATGAGCGCCTCGGTCTCGTGAGCCTTCTCATCCGTATCGTCCAACATCGCCATGACCTTGTTCGGGATAAACCGGCTGTGAATGGTAAGCAAGACTCTCTTCGCACCCTCGCTGTTCAGCTTCCCGGCAATCGCTATTTCCTTGGGGATTGAATGCAGAAAATCGAGTTCGCACAGCAGTTGAGCAGAACCGCTTGGCGCCGATTTCATCTGATGCGAATAGAGATTCAATGCCGTTTGCGCGTTTTCCCTCAGATTGGGTTGATTGAGCAACTTCGAAAGCCGAAGTAAACTGTGGATGGCGATCGAGGTGCCGGACGGCGTAGCGCCATCGTATGCCGATTTGGACCGGACAATCAGCGATTCGTGCCCCTTGCTGGTGTAGAAAAAACCGCCTTTAGCGTCATCCCAGAACTGTTCGATCATCGTCTCATTGAGTCGTCGGGCGTTCTTGAGCCAGTGAAGATTGAAAGTCGCCTCGTATAGATTGATTAAGCCGGCGATGAAATACGAATAATCTTCGAGATAGGCGTTCAGATGGCTTTTACCGGCGCGATGGGTTCGCAGCAGCCCGTTATCCTGTGACAGTTCGGTCAACACAAAATTGGCTGACGCTTCCGCAGCTTTAAGAAAGCGGTTATGTCCAAGGATTTGATATCCTGATGCCATACTCCGAACCATCAAACCGTTCCAGCTCGTGAGGATTTTGTCGTCCAGGCCGGGTTTTATGCGCTGCTCTCGGACCTCAAACAGCTTCCGCTGCCCTTCGGTGAGAATCGTCTCCAACTCGCCCAAATCCATTCCCAGTTTCTTTGCGAAGATGTCCGGCGGGGTCTGGACGTGAAGGATGTTCTCGCCTTCAAAATTACCGGGTTCCGTAATATCGTAATATTCACAGAAAACCTTCGCGTTCGCTGCCCCAAGTAATTTTTCTACTTCATCGGGCGTCCAAACGAAAAACTTGCCTTCGACGCCCTCGCTGTCCGCATCTTGCGTCGAGTAAAACCCGCCTGTTTCCGGCTTGTACATTTCGCGCAAGACGTAGTCGAGCGTGTCTTCAGCGATGCTGGCGTAAAACGACTCGCCGGTCGCCTGATATGTTTCCAGATAGATTGCCGTAAGCAGTGCGTTGTCGTACAGCATCTTCTCAAAGTGTGGGACGAGCCAAGATTCGTCGGTCGAATAGCGGTGAAATCCGCCGCCAATCTGATCATACATTCCGCCCTGCGCCATTTTTTGCAGCGTTAGTTCGACCATTTCTAGCGCGTTCTGATTACCGGTGCGGTGCCAGTAACGCAGCAGGAAAGCGAGTCCCATGCTCGGCGGGAATTTGGGCGCACTTCCAAATCCGCCGTGCCGAGAATCAAACCGCGACCGATAAACTTGATAAGCACGGTCGAATACATCGGTGTTTAGGGGCTGACCGCCCGCCTGCGTCTCCGATAGTTGATGCAAGCGTTCGGTGATTCGATTTGCTTGTTCAACAATGCTCTCGTGACGTTCGCGGTACGCTTCAATTACACCAAGCAGCACACGCGGGAAACCGGGGCGTCCATATCGGTCATCAGGGGGGAAGTAGGTGCCGCCGTAAAAGGGTTTCAAATCCGGAGCGAGAAACATGGTCATTGGCCAACCGCCGGATCCCGTGAGCATCTGGACGGCGTTCATGTAGATTTCATCAAGATCTGGACGTTCCTCGCGGTCCACCTTGATGTTGATAAAATGTTCGTTCATGATTGAGGCGATTTGCTCGTTCTCAAAGGATTCGTGCTCCATCACGTGGCACCAATGGCATGCAGCATAACCAACGCTCAAGAGAATCGGCTTATTCTCACGCCGCGCGAGCGACAATGCCTCTTCTCCCCACGGATACCAATCGACAGGATTGTGAGCGTGCTGCAGGAGGTACGGGCTCGTCTCGTTAATGAGCCGATTTGTATGTTTCGGGTTTTCAGACATTCATTTCCCTCTCTTAGGGTGCCGCGATGCCGCCGCTGCTGCCAGTTTTTAGGACGACATAGCTCCTATATCGAACCGGGCTAATCTCGCCCGCATTGACAGCCTCGGTTACCGCGCAATCTGGCTCATTAAGATGGATGCAATCGTTGTATTTGCATTCACCAAGGTAGGAGTCCATTTCCGGAAAATATAGGTCAAGGTCTTCCGTATCAACTCCCCACAGACCGACCTCCCGAATGCCCGGCGTGTCCGCCACTTCGCCGCCGTTTTCCAAGGAAAAAAGTTCAACAAGCGTTGTGGTATGGCGTCCTTTACCGGTTTTCAACCCGACTTCACCAATGGGCAAGGCGAGTCCCGGTTGCACCGCGTTAAGGAGGCTCGACTTTCCTACTCCAGACGCCCCGACGATGACACTGAACTTATCGGATAATACACCTTGGAGACGATCAATCTCTTCACCATTTGTAACGCTAGTATAGATTACCCGATAGCCGAGACGTTCGTAGACGTTCAATATTGAGGTTACCTTACCCTTTTCCACCGAGTCGATAAGGTCCATCTTATTTAGACAAACTACCGCCTCCATCTGCCCCGCTTCGGCTAAAATAAGGAATCGATCGAGCGTTCGGTAGTTAAGGTCCGGCAGGCGGGTTGAAACAACAGCCACCACCTGGTCAGCGTTGGCAACGACGATTTGCTCGATTGTGTCTCGCTTGCCTGGGTGGCGGCGCGATAGTTTAGTCCGCCGCGGCAGGATGCCTTCGATTACACCCATTTCCTCGTCAAGGCGTTCGACCACAACTTCATCGCCAACAGCGACAGGGTCGGCGTAGATTTGCTTGCCCTCCTCCGAGCGCCGCTCTCGCTTGACGCGCCCGCGCAGCGTGCAGCGAAGTACGCTATCGCCAAGCTGGACATCGTAAAAACTCGTTCGGGCGCGAATGACTCTTCCGTGACTGTCGTCCATATAAATCCGTCCGCCTTGACAATCATGTCTTCCTACGAACACAGGGGTTAGTGCGAACCATTAACGCACTAGCAGGGGATTACCCAATGCAGGACAGTGTCGATAAGCGAAATTAGAAGGGCAGCTATTATGGTGTTGAAGAAGCCCTTTACCTCGAACCCTTTGATTATCTTCGCCGTAATCCAGAGGAGAAACGCGTTTATGACAAAATAGAACAGACCGAACGTCAGAACAAACAGCGGCAACGTTAGCAAAATAAAAATCTTGGTGAAAACCGTTTTCAATATTCCGTAAACGAGCGCTACGACGATTGCCGTGGCGAAGTTCTTGACACGGATAGACGATAAGATATGGGTAACGACAAAGACCGATACGCTGAGGATTAAGAGTTCAATTATCCAGTGAATTATGGGGCTATAATCAGGCAATCTCGATTTCCCTTTCGTGGACAAAAAGGCGCCCTTGACCGTATTCCTTACTTCCCGAACCGCCGCTGCCGTTGGCTATAGTCACGAATTGCGCGGAGAAAGTCAATTTTTCTAAATGCGGGCCAATACGTATCGCAGAAGTAGTATTCTGAATACACGCTTTGCCAAAGCAAAAACCCAGATAGTCGTACCTCTCCACTGGTTCGGATAATCAGGTCGGGATCCGGCAATTCAGACGTGTAAAGGTGCGGGCTAATCTTTTCGACACTGAGTTCATCCGTAATTTCGGCGGGTTCACGCCCTTTCGCAAGTTCGGATTGCAGATGGCTGCGGACGGCTTCGACAATTTCCTCACGCCCGCCGTAAGCGACAGCTACATTCAAAATAAATTTGTCGTAATGCTTTGTTGCCTTCTCCGCAGCGTGAATTGCATCTTGAAGGCTCTGCGGCAGCAGTTCAACTTGTCCCATGGATCGAATCTTAATCTGGTTGGTGTGCAGCCCTTCAATCGTCACAACTTCGCGCATCTTCTTTTCAATGAGATCCAATATCTCAGTGACTTCGGATTGATCGCGCTTGAAATTGTCGAGAGAGAAAATCCAGATGGAAACAATCTTGACGCCCAACTCGTCACACCAATGGAGCATCTCTTCCAGTTTGTGAGCGCCGTCATAATGTCCTTTGATGCTATCCATAAAGCCCTGCTTTTTCGCATAACGGCGATTACCATCAAGAATAATACCGATGTGGTGGGGAATATGCCAATGGCTGGTTTTCTGCTCAAGACGCTTTTGGTAAACCGCGTAGAAGAATTTTTTGAGAGGATTTTTTATAATCTGCAATGGTTGCATGTTGAGGCCTCGAAAAGATAGTTCATTTTGATTATACCACACAACACAAGATGAGAAAAAGCCAAAACCATTGATGCTGTTAAATCCAATAATTGTACGGACATCTTTTGATATCAGTGTAAAGTCCGCTCACAGGAGGCATAGTCTTCGCACTAATCGTATTTAAAGAACCACGTTATTTGCACATACCCCTTTCGTTTTACTTTTGCGTTTCAGGTTAAACATGGTAAAATTATGCCGCCTCGTAACGTCCCAGTATTTGGGAAGATGATGCTTCGCAGCCATTTTGGAAAGGAAACGGGTGCATGCCGGACGTTGTTGTTGGACATATTGAAGACCCAGAAAGCCTTAAAGCTGTGTTCACTGAATTTGAACGGCATCATCCCGGCATCAGAATGGGGATGGGACATTTCGAAGACGACGACAGTGAGCTTGCAACGGAGTATGGCGGCGTCCGATATATTTGGATTGACCAGGGTGCGGGCGAGGTCTTTCTAGATTCAGGTTATCGTACGCAAGAGGGAGATGGCGAGCGATTGCCCGCAATTTACGTATCGGATCGATGTGATGATGAGAATTGGTCAATTTTGCAAACATTGGCGGAAAACCTTGACACACTCCATGAAAGAATTAGACCGCCCGTTGAGGGCATATTAGACAGAATTGCGGAACGAACATTGGTTGGGGACATCGCCAACGAAATCTGGTTAATGGAGGAGAGCGGGGTCTCTCGCGAACAATGGTCGAGCCGACCGAAGGTGCGCCGTACCTTTGAACTTCTGCTGGAAAACTATTCTACTTTCGGTTGGTCTACGAAACAGACAAGTTCGTTTGAACCCATCCAAGCTGGCGACCAACTCACCGTACTGGATGATGAACCGATTCGGGTGCGCGGGAAATTCAGTTATTGGTGGATTGAGAACACGAATATCTTCATGACACACTTAACAACAGTTCGCCGCCTGCGCTATCTGCGTGATACGGCGGGCGGTTGCAACACATCAACTGACGCTTTCCGCCGCTTAACCATGACATGGCATTGCAACACAGCGACTGCAGATGAGGATGACGGCATCAATACCGTCAATAGCCATGTTGTCAACATTACTGCTCAGTCCTCGCGGACCCACTACCACCCAGCGATTCCGGTTGGCGGCGGCAAACCACAGCACGAAATCTACCTGGCGCTCAACCCGAGCGCGTATTCGTTGAACACTTACGGGCGCGATAGTTACCTACATGTCTTCCCCAATCTTACAAATCTCGCTGACCACCAACAGATACCGCTAACGCCGGGTGCCGTCGTCTACATTCCGCCAGATACCGGACATCGTGCCGTGGATGCCTTTGTGAACGTCGTTACGCTGCCCGGCTTCAAGCCGCATAATGAGGTGGATTTAGATGCGCAAATTAAGGAGACAACCGACGGGAGTGTTCCCTACAATGAGTAGGTTCTTCAATAACAAAGGGACTTGTATGAAAAGTGGGCGGTACAACTAATTTTGGTTTGACCGCGGAAATCATGGGATTTTTTAGGACTTCACCCTTTCGATAAAGCTATAAACCGATTGGACAATTATGAGGCTATACCGTCCACTTCTCCTTTAACCGCACTACGCCACTAGCAAAAATCTGTGGAGCATCCTTGAAATTCGGATAAACGGATAATGGACGAGAAGATATTCAACTATTACGAGAAGGGCGAAGAGGCAGCTCGCCTCAGTGGTGGATTCGACCGTGTGGAGTTTGAAAGAACGAAGGAAATCCTGCTCAGATACTTGCCGCCGCCGCCCGCAAAAATTCTCGATGTTGGAGGCGGCGCCGGCGCCTATTCCTTCTGGTTAGCGGAAAAGTCCTACACAGTTCATCTGATTGACATTGTGCCCCTCCATGTGGAGCAGGCGAAAAATGCAGACGGTGCGGCGCTTCTTGCCAGCATTGGTGAAGGAGACGCCAGAAAACTCGATTTCAAATCTGACTCTATGGATGTCGTGCTTCTACTCGGGCCGCTCTACCATCTTCCACGCCGTTCGGATCGAATCCGGGCATTGAATGAAACTCACCGCGTCTTAAAAACCGGAGGTTTGGTGTTTTGCGCTGCCATTTCACGGTTCGCATCTCTTCTTGGCGGCTTGGCTCAAGATTTCTTATCCGATCCAGAGTTTCGCAAAATCGCCCTGAAAGATGTAAAAGATGGAAATCACCTCAATCCGAAAGAGATTCCGGGTTACTTTACAACCGCATACTTTCACAGACCAGAAGAGTTAGCAGCGGAAATTCAGGAAGCAGGACTTAGCCATGTAAGCACATTGGGCTTAGAGGGGTCATCATGGCTGTTGGGAGATTTCGACGAGCGGTGGGCAGACCCCGCGCGAAAAGAGATTATTCTTGAAGTGTTACGCCTGATAGAAGACGAAAAAACACTTCTCGGTGTCAGTGCCCATCTTTTGGCAGTTGCCAAAAATGAAATAAGAACTGAAGCTATCTGATTCAGTTGTCCTTCAATAGGAATCGAAGGTGTAACGATGGATAAATGGTATATCAGCGTAACAGTTTTGAACGTACTCGCCCTCATTATGCTCATCGGATTTCTAGTGTACTTTTTTCAACCATCGGCGCTTGTTAAACGGTTAGGGCTTATCTTTTTCCTAACCGCGGGCACGTTGGTCATGGTTAGAGGTGTCGTAAAAATCACGATGGGCATGCAAAAAAGCGGGAGATTACGGATCCCATCGAAAAAAAGAGATTGACCATCCCGCGTTGTAAACTATTTCTCAGTCGGGAAGTCATAATCATTATCGGAGGAAAATCATGAATGACAATCGAACGAAAGTGGCACTTACCCGAGAAGGAAATCGACGTGAAAATGTCTTCACCGCACTCGATTTGGTCCGCGGCGATGTCGTTCCCAAGTTGCGGGATCAGGTGATGTTGAAACCGAATTTCCTTTCGGGCGATAACCAGTTGGCGTCAACACACGTTGATGCCATCCGCGGCACAATTGATTTTTTGCTGACCACTACAGCGCCGCCGCAGGAAATTATTGTGGCGGAAGGCGGCAACGAAGCGGTACCCGGAGAGGCGTTCGAGAATTTCGGTTATTACGCTTTAATTGACGAATACCCCATCCCAATTCGGTTGGTCGATCTCAATCAGGAGGAGAATTGGGAGGAGACGCACATCCTTCTCGCGGATTGCAGTGAAGTCCCCGTGTACATGCCCAAAACCGTGTTGGATTGCCCGTGCACGATCTCCGTCGGTGTCGCAAAAACACACGATGTCTGTGTGGTTACACTTGCCCTTAAAAACATGATTATGGGGACATTACGCAAACAGGACCGCGTCAAGATGCACGGCTTCTGCAGCCACGCGGAGCGAAAATTGCCACGTGAGGCACAGACACTGAACATCAATCTAATGCGATTGTCCCGATATCTGTGCCCCGACATCGCCGTTATTGACGGATACCTTGGGTTACAGGGAAACGGTCCTATTGGAACCGACGCCGTTGATTTCGGGATTGCTGTCGCAAGTGCAGACGTGTTTGCCGCCGACACCGTGATGGCGAAAGCGATGGGTTTTGATCCACTGCATCTTGGATTGATGCATTACGCCAATGAGATGGGATATGGTACGGCTGATCTCGATAAAATCGATGTGTTGGGGACCCCGCTCGAATCAGTGATCACGCCTTTCAAGCCGCATGAAACGGTGCATCTCCAATTGCAATGGCATGAACCCGATGCGATGCGTTATTTGACATAAAATGTGTGAGTACGTCGATTGGCTTGTTCAGGCGGCATAGGGACGGTCGAGCAGAACATCAGAGTAGGTGCGGAGGAATCACTTCGCACCCATCGCGTCGAGCTAGAAAAAACTTGACATCTTATCAATCGTTTGTTAACATAGTGTTATAGTTTGCCGCGACTTCAGATGGAGAGATTTGGACTGTGTCACATTCATTATCACGCGCCGCCGTGGACAAGACGCATAATAGAGGCATACCCGCTGTACATTTCGTGTCTGCCTTGATTCCCATAATCGACGTCATTTGCGCGTCTTACTGTGGTGGGCTGATAAAAACGACCTAAATTCGGTTCCGCAATCATAATTATACATAATGCCCATTATCGAAACTTTTTTCAATACCGCAAAAAAACCCACCAACCCCTACTACCACTAGCCTAGATGCACTTTCAACCGCATTAACTCCTAGCCAATAGCAAAATTATCAGTAAAAAAACTTGATATTTTTTGACGGCAATTCGTATAATAAATTATCAGTCAATTTTGACAATTTAGAACGCCTAACAACCCGCAAGGGTAAATCAATAGGGGATACGAAATGAAATTGAACGCTGCCGTCAATAAGTTTGAATCTTACCTCGAGACTCAAGACCGCTCCCCCGCAACAATTCAGGGTTACAAATTCGACTTGAAAATGTTTGTTGAGTTCATACTAGAGGACTATGACGGGGAAATGCCATCCGTTGAGACGCTAGATTTCTCAGACGTTGGCAACTTCAAGCGTCATGCAATAGACGCAGGGAAAAAGCCGTCAACAATAAATCGCTATATTATCGCAGTGCGCAAACTCTATAAATACCTAGTAAAAGAGGGCATTGTGAGTGAGAACATAGCCGATGACGTTACAAGGCTAAAAGAGGACGCTGCCTCCCCCAAGTGCATAGCAAAAGAGGACATTCGCAAAATTGAACGGGCAATCAAAAAGTCCGCAAAAATTCGTAACATGGCAATGTTCTCAGTTCTCAAAAATTCGGGGATTCGAGTGTCTGAACTCTGCAACCTGAAGTGGACAGACTATAAACCGACTAAGGCTTCGGGGGAGGCTACTGCACTGTTGCATATACGGCATGGAAAAGGCAGCAAGTCACGCCTTGCATACCTGAACAGCGAAGGGGTTGGATTCCTACGCAAATATAGAAAAATTCAGGACGCAAAACGTAACAGAAATCCTATACAAGACAGCGAATATATTTTTGCGTCAACTCATTCCCGCTGCCTAGACAAACCCGTTACGGAAGTGTCAATTCGCAAAATGCTAAAGTCGTACTGTGAACGCTGCGGGATTGAGACTATCAAGCCGCATGACTTACGGCATACATTCGCAAAAAATCTAATTGACGCTGGGAAATCCGTTACAGTCGTTGCCAAGCTGCTAGGACATAGCAACCTCAATATGGTATTCCGCTACACAACCCCAACCGAAGTTGACCTGTCCGCAGCAGTAGAGGAAATCGCCTGGACATAAATTAGCAACCCGAACCCGAACGGGGAGGTGCCTTACCGGTGCCTCCCCTTTTTTTTGCCCATCACCGAATTCTACCTGAACACCTCCCGCAGCGTACCCAAAACCCGCCAAATTTAGCCACTGTGGGCAGTTTGAGACTTTTTTGGTGTCCTAATGCCCCAAAAGCGAGAAATCGTCATGAATACCGCCTAAATTGCCCAAGGTGCAAAAATTAGAGTTTAGGGGGTTGCAATGTTTACGAATTGACGGCAAACCGCACTCGACGCTTTTTTGCGTGTTAATGTACGATTCGCTTTACATTTCTTCCTGCTGCTGATTATAACTACAGTGACAGCTACACGAATCCGAACACACGGGGAGTGCAACTCATGACAAATAACGATTACAAGTTCATACTTGAGATGACGCTGTTAGGACTATCGAATACGGAAATCGCAGAGAAGCTAGCCGTTAATAAACAGACCATCAGCAGAGCACGGAATAGACAACCTTATAGAAAACTCGAGGGCTATCTAGCTGCAGACCTGAGGGCTACTCCGTCATACAAAATCGAACACATAATCGAGAATTGAAGGGCTTGGGGTTAAACCCAAAAAATCTCGTTGTTACCTCCAACGAGTCGGCAGCTTCGTACACTGCCGAAAAGGATTCTCGCTAACGGGGGGGGATGGGGGTTACGTCATCTTGTCTGTATGCAGCGCAGACAACCTACAATAGACCGCCATCCCCCCCGCTTTTACAACCGAACAACAGGAGACACAATGACAAAAAGAGAGCAATTTTACGAACTATCGCACAAGTACAACATCCCAGCAGAGTTCACGGCATCCGCACTAAGACAGGACATAACGATTTCAGATTTCAAGGACGCTATTTTAGAACGTCTGCAGCAGGGCAACCTTGACCGAAAAAGCCATAGTACGTTTAGCCTTCGGAGGTTAATTTTAGACAAAGCCGATAACGCAGCGCTTAGGGATGAAGAGCAGTCCGTAACAGACCGCATAAAAGAGCATAGGCAACCCAATAGCACGTCTAGGGGCATCCCGCTGCCAGCGTCAATTTTGAGAGAGATTCCAACGGGGAAAAGGGACTTAACGGCAGGGGTTGACAGCGCTGGGGGCTACACAGTCGATGACGAACTGCAAGCGTTAATTTTTCCGCTGGATCCGCAAACGCCGATTTTTAATGCTGCTACGAAGGTTGACAGCAAAAGTCCGTACACGATCCCGATAAAACAGACGCCTACAAGCGCTCAGTGGGTTGCTGAGACGCAAGCCGCATCCGAACAAAATATAGTCTTTAATGCTAAAAACGTAACATCGCATTATTTGCGCAGTTTTACCTCGTACAGCAGAGAGCTACTATCGCAGAGTTCAACCGACATTGAGAACCTTGTGAGAGACGATTTGCGCAAGGCGATAATGTTTGGCATAGAGAACAAATTAGCAAACAGCACAGCTGGCAGTCTCAATAGTCCGCTGGGGCTTGCTAATATGAATCTCAACGAGGTTACATTTACGGCAGCAAACGGGTTGACTTATGAGAACGTTCTCGAGGTTGAGGAGGCAGTGTTAAATCGTAACGTAGCAGTCCAAAATTCCGAAGGAAATCTACAGTCGGGGGAACGGGGCTATCCGCTGCGCCTGGCATGGGTTGCAAGTCCTAAAATGCGGAGGCTAATGCGCAAAACACCGCAGCTGCCTAACGGATCAATTCCCATATGGGATACTGGGGACGTTGGCAATGACTCTGTGACAATTCACGGGGAGGGCAGTCCGAACATGCCAAGAGTCCTAGATTATAGAGCGGAAATCTCAACCGACATCCCCGATGCTCATGCCTATTTCGGCAACTGGAGAGACCTCGTTTTGAGCACGTTCTCAGGTTTTGATCTGCTAGTCGATCCGTACACGTTA
Source organism: Candidatus Poribacteria bacterium (assembly GCA_028819845.1). GTDB lineage: Bacteria > Poribacteria > WGA-4E > WGA-4E > PCPOR2b > JAPPKS01. The sequence goes on from JAPPKS010000023.1 coordinate 178,224, forward strand.
GGACACCAAGGCATCATTAGGGTTTTTGCGTACACATCAATTAACTTTTTTCTCAGACATACCCAATCCATATCTCGACTCAAGGAGATTTAATTAGCATGAAATACGACTTTAGTTTGTCTCAATATGCAAAGGCTAAAATTGACAAAGTCGAATACAAATCCAACGCAGTCAATGACTCTGCGGATTTGCTTTACGACAGCATTTCACTTAGGGCTTTGACGGCAGGAACCGAACCCGAACTGATAGACAAAAACGTTGACGGTTCAGAGTTCAATAATTTCTATTCGCAGAGTGTCCTATTGAGGTTTGCAACTGTCATCTCAGGACTCAAAACATCCCTCGTATTGACCAAAAAAACACAATCGGGGACTTTGGTTGCAAACGCAGTAGGGGAGAACGCTGCAAACATTTTTTCACCCGAACAAACGGGGGGATCCGTAACCCTAAATCCGAAGTTTATTCGAGTGTCAATAGACGTTAGCAAAACGCTGATTATGCAGTCATCCCGTACCCTAGACCAGCTGCTAATAACCGAACTCAGAGACGCCTTGACGGAGGAGTTAGAACGGCAATTATTCAAGGGTACTAGCAGCAACGAAATAACGGGTATATTCTCGACTGCTAACGTCTCAAAAATTAGCTGGGCTGGCTTTGCTACATTGACGGGGGATGGTGCATTTGACAAATTGACGGCAGCGGAAAAAACGCTTGGGGAAGCAAAGGTGCCTCCGCCGTTTATTTGGACATACAACAGCGCATCCCGTGAACACCTCCGCAAGCTAGGCAAACATTCCGAACCTCTATTAAAAATGGACGCAATCGGGGGGGCTAGAATGCTTGGCTATAGGGGCTACTCAACCGAACAAATGACAGACGATCAAGTGTACCTACTCAACCCGTCATACTTAATAATCGGCATTTGGAATGAGTCACGGGATGAACGCCTTGAGGTATTTGTCGATCCGTACACAAAATCGAATCAAGGGCTTGTGTCTATCACCGGTGCTATATATGCTAACGCTGCACTCATTAAACCCGAATCATGTGTCATATTACACGCTTAACCCGAACTATCGCACCTTGGCGAACCTGGTGCGTTTTTGGGCATGTTCTGCGAAGGGTATTATGACACCATCAGGAGGCTAAACTGCGAACCTGACCGAACCTCGAGACGATTTCCCCTATGCAAACGGAGGGATGGCTGACGAGGATGGGATGGCTATGAATTTTTCACGGGTCCTTGCTAGGAAAAGCCAGCGGGTTGCCAATGCCCGCAGTTTACGACATCTGAGGGATTTTTAGCATTCATCCCCAAAACCGCATTACAAACAACCGGCTTACAGTTTTGTAGGCTAAATCGTATAATAAAAGCATCTGTCTTGTCCTCTAGGGGGGACGGCTTGACCTTGAGAAAGTCAACCGACTCAACCTCCCCTAGAGTCTCATTTTTACAAGGCTAGGTGCTAGACAGGACAGACAGTGAACTTTAACCCATCAGTCTCATTATTCCAAAGCGTCAAGTCAACACACTCTAGCAGCATCCCCTTCCTAGACGTTCTGCAGCGCAACCTTCCGAACTATACCGAACACGAAAAAAACATTTTAGCCTACAGACACGGGGAAATCTCAAAAGAACAGAGAGAGGATTTAATACCCGCATATACGCCTTCGGGGGTTGTTGGCAAGCGGAGAGTCCTACTCAACCCGTCCTTGTTGCTGGGGATGGACATTGACAAAAAAATAGCGAACGTTGACCACCTCGAGAGAGAGATAGCAAGCAATGAATTAACGTTTGCAGTCATGAAGTCGATTTCGGGGAGGGGGCTTGTTGTATTTGTTAGAATTGACAGACCAGCCTCGAGACAAAACCATCCCCGCATTGTTGACGCTGCAGCAGCAGAACTTGGGCTTTGTGAACATTTGGATCCAGGGGGGAAGGCGCAGACTCAACCTCGATTTTTAAGCCTAACCTCAACGGATGAATTATTCATAAACCATGACTCCCGAATCTATGAGTTCGCAGACGTTCAACCCGAACCTGAAATCCAAGAGTACTCAACCGAACACATAGACATCCCCGTTAAAATTGTTACGGAAATAATGAGTCGCTGGCTTGACGGCAGATGGTTAAACCATGCAAACGTCCGCAAACTTTGGGCTGGCAGCGTCAAACGTTACACGGATGAAAAATCCCGTAACGAAGCAGACTTAGCACTATGTAGACACCTAGCGTGGTACCTTTTGGACGCTCATGGGGTTGTACTGCCATATTACCTCAATAAATTGAACCTTGGCGATCCTGGTGCGTCCTTGGGGCTAATTATCGATGGTTGCTTTAGGCATTCTAAACTAATGAGACCGAAATGGGCTATACGCCATGACTATAGGCAGCGAACAATCGGCAGAGCTATCGCCTTAGTTCAAGAGGAGGGGGGCTACGATTACACGAAGGCAAATGGTTATAACCCGTTGACCGAACAAGTGCTAGACGTTCTGCAGCAGCACAAACAACCTTTAACCCTCAGGCAAATCCGAATCAAAATAAACCGAACAACGAGAGAGGTTGACAATGAAATCCAACGCCTACTCTATGCACACAAAATCAGAGAGATTCGCAGCCGTAAAACTCAAAACAAGCGGAATATATTACGTTATACACTTGCAGGTTAAAAGTCGGGTTTCGTTTTATTAAAAGTTCACGCTAACGGAATCCTTAAATCCCATCCAGGCTAGTCTATGACAGGGATAACTGGGATTTAGTGGTGTAAGACACACTGGGATGTATTTATCTTTTAAGAGAGAGAGAAAAGAGAGGAAAATAGCAACTTTTCTAACAGCGTCAAATCATAACCTTTTACCTAAACTAAACCCGACTTTTACAGCATATAACACGCTGCAGCGCATTAAAATCGAATAAAGGCATTAAACCCGTATTTAATGCAAAAAATTACCTGACCTTTAGGGGCTATAAACCCGCACTATGACACAGTCCAGACGGCAGCGGAATCATTTATTGCAAAAATACCGATTTAATGCTAAAATAAACGGCAAAAATTGGAGGGCAGCAATGACTTATAACGTCTACCTACAAGACCACAGCGGAATAACAACTCGAGAAGACACTATTGATGCAAAGGATGACAAACAGGCAAAGGCAAGGGCTACGACTTGGGCAGACCTCCCCGCAGTTGACAAATGGAGGTCTATACCGACCGCAGGAACCGTATTTAAGCGCAAGCTGGGCTATGGATTCAGCGTTCTATTGACTATAATTTAACAGCACTAAAGCGAGGGAAGATTTCAACATGAATATCGAATTGCAAAAAAGAACTGACAGCGCCAACCTAAAAAATCGAATACAAGTTTCGATATATGCAAAATTTTTTCACTAAAACTAAACACAGTATGGTAAAATATCGTCTATACGCTACACTTTTCAAATATTTTATGCAAATTGAAAACGAGATAACCACACATGGAGGACATTTGTCAATGCGCCTAATACGCTCGGGCGATAAGCATTTTACGACCCTAACAGGAGTGGCTGGCATTATCGATTTGTTTGGGACAGAGGGTTACATTTTATACAACCAAATTAAGAGTAAATCCCATCTGCGCACCCGACAGTCTGATTGCGAATCCATTAAATCAGACTGGGCTAATGTAGGAAATTCTCTGACAATAGCAATACACAAAGCACAGGAGTTGTATGGCTCGCGGAAAGCGTAACTTACAAAACCAACCAAGCAAACAGCAAAAAGCCGAACTAAGACAGTTACTCGTCGAGTCGTTTGAGCAATATTCTGGGCCAATACCTCATCCACAAGTCATGAAAGATTACCAAGAAATTTCACCCGACATCGTGGAGCGAATACTAACAATGGCAGAGGAAGAATCTAATTCTAGGCGATTGCTAGAGGAGAGAGTCATAGAAAACTCGCACAAACAAATTGTTGGCGGACAACGTGGTGCCCTCATTTTAGGAATTAGCGGATTGGCTGCTGCCGTAGCCATTGCCTATTTCAATCCTTCATGGGGCGGTGCCGTCGGTATATCTGCAATAGCAAGCCTTATTATATCTCTTGTAGTTAAGCGCAGAAATGATTATTCGCATAACAACAATGGCATCAGTGAATAATTAACCCATTAGCAACAACTGGGATAGCCGAGGGCATTTAGTTCTCGGCTTTTTTATTGAATAGACATCACCCGAAATAGCAATGCAATAGACAAAAAGGCATACTATTATCGAAACCTTTTTTTGTTAAAAGCCCCTAGTTTTTTGAAGTTCAAATATAGCCTTAAAGCCGCATGAAACTTATGAAAACTAAGCACTGCCTAAAAACCCGCAGACATGTAAAAATCGGCATTTAACCCCAGATACTGCCCATCATCGAAACAGGCTTCGATGGTGGGCGTTTTTATTTTCGGTGAATATCTGTCATAGCCATTACCATCCATGTGTGCACACGCCGCGTTAGGTGCGGATTCCAACCGAACCTATGGACTGGATGAATACCGGTTCGGTTAAGAAACCGAACCTGCCGCAGTGTATAAATCTTCATAGGATTCACTATAGCTTTTGGAAGGTTTTGGACGCTCCAACGGTTTGCGTTAGGGAGGAAGAGCGTATGTTTAAGGAAGTACCCAACACAGTCGATTTTATCGCGCAGGAACACCAAGTGCTTGAGTTCTGGCGCGACAGCGACGCGTTTAATAAGCTCAAAGCGTTAAGACAAGACGGCCCGCGCTGGAGTTTCATTGATGGTCCGATTACAGCCAACAATCCGATGGGGGTTCACCACGCTTGGGGACGCACTTACAAGGATCTCTATCACCGTTTCAAGGCGATGCAAGGTTACCAAACGCGCTATCAAAACGGGTTTGATTGCCAAGGGCTCTGGGTTGAGGTCAATGTCGAGCGTGAAATTGGATTTAAGAGTAAAAAGGATATTGAATCCTACGGGCTGGCTGAATTTGTCAACGCTTGCAAACAGACGGTGCTTCGATACGCCGCAACGCAGACTGAGCAGTCGATTCGGTTGGGTTACTGGATGGAGTGGGATGACCCGCAGCAGTTACGGTATCTAGAAGCGAAGATGGCTGAAGACCCATCGGCAATAGTCACCGTCGAAGCACCGAATGGCTCCGTCACCGACACAGCGGAACAGCTCGTCGGACGGCTGGGCATGCCGCAGTTGGGCGGTTCTTATTTCACATTCTCAGACGAAAACAACTACACGATTTGGTCGATGCTCAAGAGTTGTTTCGATCGCGGTTGGATTTACAAGGGTACAGATGTCATGCCTTGGTGCACGCGATGTGATACGGGCATCAGCCAGCACGAGATTGTGACCGACGGATACCGGGAGTTGAGCCATAAAAGCATTTTCCTGCGCTTTCCGCTGCGCAACCGCCCCGATGAAAGCCTGTTAGTTTGGACGACGACGCCGTGGACACTGACTAGCAACGTAGCGGCAGCCGTGCATCCCGATCTCAGCTACGTCCTCGTTGAACAAAATGGACAACGCATGTGGCTGGGCAAAGGGGCATTGGAGAACGCCATTCGAGGTTCTTTTCAGGTGCTTGAAGAAAAATTGGGTTCTGCGTTAGAGGGTTGGACCTATGACGGCCCATTTGATGAGCTGCCCGCCCAACAAATCGCCGGAGCAGCCGCCCAGCACAGCATCGTGCTGTGGGACGAAGTGGGAAAAGCCGAGGGAACGGGAATTGTTCATGTAGCGCCGGGGTGCGGAGCAGAGGACTTTGAGCTGAGCAAAGCCCAGAATCTGGCAGTCATTGCGCCGTTGGAGGCGGGAGGAATCTATGGAGAAGGGTTCGATTGGTTGACGGGCCGGTATGTACATACCGTCACCGAAGAAATTTTCGAAAATCTGAAGCAGAAGGGTATTGTGTATCGCCTGGAGGACTATACTCACCGTTATCCGGTTTGTTGGCGATGCGAAGAGGAACTGGTTTTCCGCTTGGTAGACGAATGGTATATCTCAATGGGTGAGCAATTCGACAAGCCCTATGAGGAGATTGCCGAAGCGGAAAAGCGCCAAAATTTACGCTACCAGATGATGGAGGTAGTCCTAAACCAAACCAACTGGTATCCCGCGTTTGGACGTGCGCGCGAACTTGATTGGCTGCGCAATATGCACGACTGGATGATTTCCAAGAAGCGCTACTGGGGTCTAGCGCTTCCAATCTACGAATGCGGCGAATGCAGCCACTTCCATGTCGTCGGGAGCCGCGAGGAATTGAAGGAACGCGCAGTTGAGGGCTGGGAGGAGTTTGAGGGGCATACGCCGCACCGCCCCTGGATTGATGCCGTGAAAATCGCATGCCCACAGTGCAGTGCGCCGGTTTCACGGATTCAAGATGTAGGCAACCCGTGGTTGGACGCGGGCATCGTCACCTTCAGCACGCTTCAGTACCGCACCGATAGAGACTACTGGAAAAAGTGGTTTCCCGCGGATTTAATCAGTGAAAGTTTTCCGGGCCAATTTCGCAACTGGTTCTACTCGCTAATCGCCATGAGCACTGTCATGGCAAAACACGCACCCTTCAGGCATATCTTCACTTACGCAACACTGTTTGGCGAAGACGGGAAACCGATGCACAAATCCTCGCCAAATGTAATCTGGTTCGATGAGGCGGCGGAGAAGATGGGAGTGGACGTGATGCGCTGGATGTATTGCGTCGCGAAACCGGAGCAAAATCTACTTTTTGGTTATAAACGAGCGGACGAGGTTCGGCGCCAGTGCTTGATACCGTTGTGGAACTTGTATAGCTTCCTCGTCACTTATGCGAATCTTGACGGGTGGCAGCCAGACAGCAAGCTCTGGGCGGCGTATGCGGACAACCTGCACCGTAATACTTTGGATCGCTGGATATTATCGCGGCTACAGGTAACGGTCCGCGAAGTAACCGACGGACTAGAGACGTTTGAGCCGGATAAAGCCTGCCGCGCGATTGAGCGTTTTCTTGACGATTTATCAAATTGGTATGTGCGGCGAAGCCGCCGCCGCTTCTGGAAGTCGGAGGCGGATGCGGACAAACAGTCCGCATACCGGACGCTCTACAGCGTTATGGTAACCTTCACACATCTGCTAGCGCCGTTCGTCCCTTTCGTCACAGAGTCAATCTATCAAAACTTGGTACGCCGAGTTGATCCGACAGCGCCGGAATCGGTACACCATGTCAATTGGCCGCAACCGCACGAAGCGTTGCTGGATGAATCCCTCATTAAGGCGATGGGAACAACCCGCACGGTGGTGACATTGGGGCTTGCCGCCCGCGCCTCTGCGAACCTGAAAGTTCGGCAACCGCTGAGCCGCGCCTTAGTTTCCCTACCCGACAGACAGAAGTTAGACGATGAGATGATTGTGTTGATTACGGACGAACTCAACGTGAAGTCCGTGGAGTTTGTGGACGATGCCAATCAACTGCTACGATACCGTCTGCTGCCGGATAACCGCATACTGGGACCGCGGTTTGGGGCGCGCTTCCCGGCGGTGAGGCGAGCGCTGGATGAGTTAAGCGACCAGGATACAACGGAAGCCGTGCGGCAGTTGGAAAGCGGCGGCGCAATTGCACTGGAATTGGATGACGGGATGGTTCCGCTCGCCGCGGAGGAGGTCATCATCCAGCACGAACAACCCGAAGGGCTGGCGGTCACCACGGAACAGGGGATGACGGTTGCTGTTGATACGCAACTTACTCCGGAACTAGTTTCGGAGGGATTGGCACGCGAGGTGGTGCGCCACATTCAGAACTTGCGGAAAGCTGCCGATTTCAAGCTAGACGATCGAATTGTCACCACGTATCAGGCTGACGAGGAACTCATGCAGGTGATTGCCGATTGGTCGGCGTACATTGCGAACGAAACGTTAAGCGTGGAATTACGCGCGGGGCAACCAATGGCAGAGGCTGCGCAGGCCGAAGACACCGTGTCCGGACTTCAGTTGAAATTAGGGGTGAGCCGGGCAGTTGTGTAGCTCATGCGCCGAGGCAGATTTTTGGGTGGAAGGGCGGCGCTTTCCCATCGGGCATAACACATGCCAACGCTTCGGCGTCAAGAACGCGGCTATCTCGTCAAAACGACGCAAATTCCGAGTGTGGAGTATACCCTCAGCGATTCCAGAGATAAGAAATTTTGATGACGAAAACCCGGTCGTCCAATCTCAACTTTTCTTCTTCGGTTTGCCAATCTTCATTATACGCTAAAAATAGATGGCTTTTAGGGCTGTATTCCCACCCGAACAGTACGCTGACCAGATAATTCTTCTCGGTGTGCATCTTGTCATAGGAGATATGTTCGCGTCCGGCTTGGGTGAATACCCTCAGAAATGCGTCCCGGGTAAACAGATAAGTGATGCGCAGCGAACTTACCAAAAACCGTCCGTCAATGATGGATTCTTGATCCAAGCTCTGGGCGTAACTGCCCGAAAAAACTGCGGTGATGTTACTCCGCGGCCGAACGGTGCTAAATATAGAGAACTGGCGCTTCTTCCCTGCGGATTGCCTCGCAAAATTGTAAAAATCGCCCAACTCGCCCTCTAATCCCACCGATGCGGGGCGTGCGCTGTTGGTTTCAACAAAAATTCCGTATTCGTTCGCCGTGAATATGTCGGTTAGCTCGACCTCCCGCGCACGCCGATAATGCGCCCCGAGGACATCCAAAATCGACTCGGTAAAATTCAAACCCGCAGAAAAGTCTCCCTCCCAAGCGATTAAATCCTCTTCAAACTCCGGAGAAAGCGTGCTGATCGGATTTTTCTCTTTCCAATCCCTAAAATACGATTCGGTGTAAAGCCCACGATATGCACTTCCGTGTCCCTCCACAAAAAACCGATGCGAACGCAACTGGGGAGTAAAAGCCGCTTCGAAACTAATACCCTGTTCCCCGCGGTACATCTCCTTTTGTAAGAAACCTGTCTGATTGGTTTCAAATAGAGGGGCTATCCTTTCCAATCCGATCGCGGCGTTCCAGAGATGATTTCGCTGCCCAACTTCGATGAGATAGGCGCTGTTATTCGTGTCGTCCCCCGGGTGATAACTCTCACTGAATTGTGCCGACAATCGATATGTTTTGTGAAAGAGCAAATTCGCATCCACGCCTCCCACTCGGCTATGCCCACCCTGATTGTCATCAAGGTGTTCTTTGTTGGCGATGATAAACCCGATATTTGAACGTTTCAGGATATCCTTTTTAAGCCGCAACGCTGAATACAGTACCGATTCATTGAATTCTGCCGGCCTTCCAAATCCGAACACATCGAAACTGCCAGTTTGGCTGGTCAGAAATCCGATTGAGTAATCGCCAACCTTGCCGGTCATCTTTGTACCCCAGAGAATATCCCCGCGGCTGCCGATCCGGCGGCTGAAAAAGAGATCTAATGGGGTTTCAAAGAAGCTGTTCCCTTCGATGAAGAAAGGCCGCTTCTCCGGAAAGCGCGTCGGATAACGGGTCAGGTTTATTTCCAACTGGTCGGCTTCCACTTGGGCAAAATCGGGGTTAACGGTAAGGTTAGTCTTTAATGACTCTGTCAAGTTAAATTGAATATCTAAACCGGTACCTAGCTCATGGTCTACCCCTGCCTCCCCTTCAGAGATAGATTCTTTGCCGTTACCCTTAAACATGCCTCCTAAAAAGTAGGGAGAAATCTCTAACTGTTTGCCGGCTTCGATATCTTGCACTCCCGTCAAGTGGCCCAAATCAGCCATCCGCGTAACAGCACCGGACTGGGTCATCTGCTTCCAGACGGTGACCTCATTCTTCCTCCGATTCACGCGCTCAACGTCAAATCCCCACACCGGTTGCCCCTTGGCTGCAAATCGAAAATTTGCAAACGGGATTTTAAACTCTGCAGTCCATCCAAGGTCATCCCGCTGCGTCTCAACCCACCAGATTCCCTTCCAGCTAGAATCCGACCGGGAATCATTATAACGATAGGCATCGCTTTGCACACCGCCGGGCGTGGTTGCGAACTTGTAACCGGTGCGGTGGTCATGATGAGGATCAAAGAAAAAGGAAATTACATCCGACTCATACACATTTCCGCGCCGGGTGATGCGATTGATAATTTTATCGGGATCGGCATCGAAACAGCGGAATCCGACGTAGATATGATTATCGTCATAGGCGATAGCAAACGCCGTATCATCTGTCGCAGGCTGGCCGCGATTCGGAGTGAGTTGAATGAATTTGCTTACGAACCTTGTGATTTGCCACGCGGGATCATCCAATCGTCCATCAATTTTGGGCGGCGGAGTGTTTTCTATTCGGTGAGCTTCTACAATGTGTTTTCCTAATCCATCCTCATGGGCTTGCAACAGATTCGGGCTTAGGAACAACAACGGTAGGAGGAGGGCGGATAATTGACACCGACCTTTTTTCACTGCGCAACCTCATCGTGATACAAGATCAGTGCAAAAGCATCTGAGAGAGGTGAGTTAATCATCCAGCGGGTTAAGACCTGATTTTGAATACTGCGCCAGCTGCTCTGAACCGATAATCTTGAATTTGCCGTTGTTCTGGTCCGTCAATGAGACCAACAGTTGAGCTCCCATCGAACGCTGTAGATTTATTTCAAGTCCGACGACATAAATGCTCGCATCGTTGACATTTTTCGCTCTGACAGTCTCGAGGATTTTCCTAGAATCTGTTTCAATATGGCCTTGCTTACCGCGTCCCGCTGTTGGAAGTCCGTCAGTGACCAATACGATGATTGATGTGTCGATTTCAAGGGCTTTTTCAACGGCTGCGAGGAGATTTGTGCCTTGATAATTCACGATGCGTTCAGGGGTAAATCGATTGAGGTATTTCGACGCTTTTTCAATGTTCTCAATCGTTGCGGGAAGCAGCGAATTGCTCATCAGCGTCGCATTAGCCGAAAACGTAACAATATTGAAATGGTCGTCGCTGCCAAGCGAAAACATCGATTCTTTAATCGATTCGAGCGCGAGCTCAAGCTTCTTCAATCCTGCCGCTTGCATGCTTGCAGAGACATCTAGGCAATAGACGATGTTTTGCGGGCCTTCAAACTCGTCAAGAAAGTCGATAATACCCAATTTATCGCCGATTCCCGAATTTCCACCCCCGCCAAGCAGTCCGTCAATGGAATCGCCGTAAGAATCAACACCGAACATTCCGTTGCGCTGCCCGGGTACCCGCACACGTCCCGTGACCTTGCCTTGCCCGTCCACCGGTCCACGGTGGGAAACCAGCCGTTCAAGATTTGACGCTTCAGCGTCACGGAGTTGGGCGTCCGTCATTAATTCAGGAATCTTCTCACTTGGCGCTGCCGTGTTGACTTCGATATTTTTGTACACAATGCGCTCACTGAGACGCATGACTTCTCGAATCTTGTTGGGTGAGGATTCGGCGAGTTTGTTTTTTGCCTCGCGCGCAAGCAGTTCATCGGGTCTGCGGACCGTCTTTTTTAACGGCGGTTTGGTCTTGGGCTGCCGCAGTTTCGGTTTAGGTACGTCCTTGACCCATTCCACGGCTATGCTATCTTCGTCTTTGACAGGTTTCTGCTGAAGGACAAAAAGATAGATGATTACAGCGATGACGTGGAAGATTAACGACAGGAGCAGCGCCGAACGCCTTCGAGTTTTGCTGCGCACAATCTGCTCTTGTCTGGCAGCCAAGGTTGTCGATTGTAACGAAGTCATGGTAGCCTCCTGAATTCATTGGGCAAACCGTTAAACCTAGTCATCAATAATTGTTTTTTGCGGGTTGGCGAAGAATTTACATAACGGTAAACGAATCGTCCATGCGACACTTAGTTCACCGCACAAACTCAAATCTGCATCCGTTCCCACCGGTTGCCGCGGAAGCGCAAAAAGTAAGTTAATCCAAGGATAATGATATAAACCGTAGCTCCTCCCCATGCGCCCACAACGCCGTAACCTAATACTACGCCAATCCCATAAGCGAGCGGAAGGAATAATAACCATGCGTAACCGATGCCGACCCACATTGTGAAAAGCGTATCTCCCGCGCCTTCGAGCGCGCCTACCGAACAGATTCCGAATGCATCTGCGATTTGGAAAATTGCGGCAAAATATAGAATGAACTTGCCAATCCGCACGACCTCCGCGTCTAATGTAACTAGCGAGAACAGCCATTCCGGCACTGTAAAAAATACAACCGCCGCCACGAGGGTGTAAGCGATTCCCATTTTTATTGTGGTGTAGCCGCTTTTTCGGGCGTAATGCAGTTGATTGCATCCGATATATTGTCCAACTAATGTTGTCGCGGCTCGAGAGATTCCGTGCAGCGGCATAAACACTGTGGAAATCAAAGTGATTACCGCGGTATTCGCCGCAAGCGCAACATCGCTCATCTGCCCGATAAAAGCGGTGAATACCGTAAAACTCAATAGGTCCAAGAAAGACTGAACCCCCATCGGCGCACCAATTCGGAGAATTCGGCGCAATTCGCTGAAATTAATCTGAAAACTGGAGCGTGTTTTGAAGGCTTGGTCGGATTTCCGTGATAGGAAAACGGCGAGATAGCCAATTGCCGCCACGATGCCCGCGATTACCGTTGCAATGGCGGCACCCGCGACTTCTAGCCTAGGGAAACCGAAATGTCCAAATATCAGCGCATAGTCGAGGACGATGTTGATAATATTCGCAACAAGCTCAATCCACATCGGGGTTTGCGTGTCGCCGATGCCGCGCAGAAAGCCGCCCACCCCGAATGAAATGAATAGATTAATCCCACCGTACAACCGAATTTGTGCGTAGATGCCCCCCAACCGTTGAACTTCGTCAGAAGGGTTCATCACCGCAAACAAAAATCCCGCGACTCGACTCAGCAGCAATACGACAAGGTACGATCCCAACGCCAAGTAAAGCCCCTGCCAAGTTGCAACGGCGACACCGTGCCGATCTTCGGAACCGTAACGTTGTGCGACGAAGGTATTGATGCTGAAGAGCAAACCGTTAAAAAAAGAAAACAGCGTCCACGTCAATAATCCCGCAAACCCGACAGCCGCTAGTTCTACAGCGCCGAGCCGTCCCACCATTGCCGTGTCAACAAACATCATCACGGTACGCGACATCATCGTGATAACAACGGGATACCCCAACATCCAGACTTCACGATAGCCGCCGGGAGCGATTGCAGGCTTTTTGCTATTCAGTTGGTCTTCGTTTTGGTGCACTCATTCCTTCCTATGCAATCAGCCCCTATCGTATAAGTTTCGACGAAATACGCCGCTGTCTCGTTTACATGCATCGTCTGTCAACCCATTTCTTTCAAACATGTCAATCCATTTTTCTCCTCTGGGAGTCAATTCATAATAGGTGTGATTCCGGTGCTTCATCCATTTTCCTTTGACGATATTCTTGCGGTATTGAATGATTCGTTTTTCGACGCGTTTCAAACCGCCAATCGCCTTTAATTTCCGATGTTGTTTGTAAGTTTCTTCAAGTGCGATTCCGAGTGCTTCGGAGACAGCGATTGAGTAGTCTATCCCAAATTTTTGATGATGCTTGAGTATAAGGTAATCTATCTCATCTAGCGTGCCAAACACCGAATCAGCTTCATCTGGTTCCGAAGTCGATGCGGCAGCCTGAATTTCCTGCCATGTCACACTGAGGAGTCGTTCTTGCCGAAGGTGTTTTAACGATGCACAACCGGATAGGTGGACAGCGATGGCACCGTCTTCCTTGAAGTATCCGATAACGCGGCATCCAACTTGCGGCGAGCAACACTTGGCGAGTGCGTAGGTGAGTTCTTCAGTCATTCATTTTACCACTTTAGTCAGATATGCATTCACGTCTCACGAATCTCTGCCCAACACCCGATGTCCAATGTCCTTCCGAAAATGGGCAGCGTCAAAGTGGATTTCTGCGACGCCGAGATATGCGCGGCTGATTGCTTCGCTGACGTCACTTGCCAGCGCCGTGACGCCTAACACTCGCCCGCCGTTGGTGACGATGCGTCCACTATCCGACTGTGTACCAGCGTGAAAGACGGTTACGCCTTCCAATGAGTTCGCAGCCTCCAGTCCGGTGATTGCTTTACCGCTCTCGTATGCATCGGGATAACCGCCGGATGCCATAACTACGCACACCGCCGCGCCGGGTTTCCATTCGACTGAAATCTCATCCAATCCTCCGTCCACGCACGCGTTAAGCAGTGGAACCAGATCGCTCTCCATTCTCGGCAGCAGCACCTGCGCTTCCGGATCGCCCAAACGGCAATTGAACTCCAATACTTTCACTTCTGACCCGTCAATCATTAAGCCGACATACAACACACCTCTGAATGGACGCCCCGCTTCACGCATCGCCCTGATAGTCGGATAAACAACCGTGTTCATGACTTGCGAGTGAATTTCAGGGGTGATGGCAGGCGCCGGTGAATAAGCGCCCATGCCGCCGGTGTTCTTTCCTCGGTCTCCATCCAGCGCCGGCTTGTGATCTTGAGAGCTGACTAATGGGATGCAATGCACACCGTCGGTCAACACGGTAAAGGAAGCCTCCTCGCCAACCAGCAACTCTTCGATGACGACCTTATTCCCCGCGCTGCCGAAGGCACGATGAACCATAATCTGCTCAACAGCACTGATGGCTTCATCCTGCGTACGGCCGCTAATGGCGCCCTTGCCTGCGGCGAGGCCATCCGCCTTGACAAAGACAGGTGTGTTTATCCCTTTGAGATACGCGACGGCGGCATCAGGACTGTCGAATGTGCGGTGTGCCGCCGTCGGGATGTTGTTGTCAATCATTAACTGCTTGGCGAAGTCCTTACTGGCTTCCAGTATTGCCGCCTTCCGATTGGGTCCGAACGCTCGAAGTCCGCGTTCAAGAAAGACATCGACTAAACCGTTCGCCAAAGGCAGCTCTGGCCCCACAATAGTCAGATCTATCTTTTCCGTTTCGGCGAAGTCCGCGAGTTCAGCGAAGTTGTTTTCCAAGCGAATCGACCGGCAGTCGGCGATTTGCGCGATACCGGGGTTTCCGGGCACGCAATATACTTTTTCAACAACCGCGCTCTGCGCAATCTTCCATGCGATGACGTGCTCTCTTCCGCCGCTGCCAATAACCAGAACTCTCATTGCTCACCTTCTAATTTTCTGAGGTTCTTTTCCTCACGCCAATAAACGCCAAATTTTCAAAGTTGTCGGTTAGATTGCCTCATGTGCGAAGAGTGCATCAACAAAATCGCGCGGAACAAAGTCGCGTAAATCGTCCAATTTTTCCCCGATTCCTATCAGTTTGACGGGCGCACCGATTTCTTCCTTCACGGCAATGACAATGCCGCCCTTTGCGGTACCGTCCAGCTTTGTCACGGCAACGCCTGTAACGGGCACGGTTTCATTAAAGGTTTTCGCCTGCATAATTGCATTCTGGCCGGCTGTCCCGTCGATGACGAGCAGGACTTCATGCGGGGCGTCCGGCAGCCCGCGCGACATGACTCTCCCGATCTTCGATAGCTGATCCATCAAGGGCTTCTTCGTATGAAGCCGTCCTGCGGTATCGACGAGAAGCACATCGACCTGCCGAGCCTTCGCAGCTTGGACGGCATCAAAGACAACCGATGCAGGGTCTGAACCGTGGCTGCCTCTAATCAGTTCGCTGCCGGTGCGATTGCACCAAATCGCCAATTGATCTTCGGCAGCGGCGCGGAAGGTATCTCCTGCGGCGACGAGCACACGCTTTTCCTCGGATTTGAATCGATGTGCGAGTTTGCCGATTGTCGTCGTTTTGCCAGAACCGTTAACGCCTAAGATCAGAATGGCATACGGCCGCCGACCCTCGACATCAATGCCCGCTTCCGATTCTCCGAGTACATTCAGTATTTCCCCTTTGAGAATCTCTTCCAATTCGGACGGATGTTTTAACCCCTTTCCATTGACTGTCTCACGGACGTTATTCATCAACTTTGCCGTCGTATTTACGCCAACATCGGCTTGAATCAAGATTGCCTCGATTTCATCCAGTAAATCTTCATCAATACGGTTGCCGCTGCGCAGAAGGCTGCCGATTTGACCGATAAGTTGACTCCGTGTTTTTGACAGTCCCGCCTTAAGTCGGCCGAACCAGTTGCGTTCCGCATCGACCGATGAATCAGTCTGCCGGAATGATTGCGTGCCGGGTTTCTCAGGAGGAATCTCTACCGTGTCAGGAGAATTTGCCGAATTCACGGATTCCTCCGGCACCGTCTGTGTCTGTTCTTGTGCTTCGTTATTCTTTTTTCGTTTGAATGGGTTCTTTATCATTGACGCCTTTCACATGAGCGGAATTAAATGGGATGTATTTCTCTTAAGGACGATTGATAATCCCCGACTCCACGGTGACCTTCGCCTTACGCTCCGGTCTTTCATGTAGATGCCCATGTCCGGGCAGCGCAATTCCCACCCGCACGGATGGCTTGTCTCCTTTGGGGAAAATGTGGTGGAAACACCGAGCCGGGACATAGACAAAATCCCCCGCGGATGCCTTTACCGGCCTATCTTCGCGCCCCTCTATGACCCATTCAATCTCGCCCTCAAGCACGACCCACCACTCGTCGTAATCGTGGCAATGACGGTCGTTTATATGTCCCGGATTCTGGTAAATCACCACGCCTACCACGTGCTCTGCGAGCACCACTGGGTGGGACCACGGCGGAGGTCCCATCATCTTCTTAATGTCTTCAAGACTGATGTTATTTAGCGTATCGCTAAGAATCGGCGTTTTCAACGGCATGGATTTCTACTTTGCAGATTTTAAACATCGGCAAATTCAACCTTAAAGTAAAGAAGGCTGAAGGGTAGGACAAACCTTCAGCCTTCATGAGCTTATCGCTTCATTCCCGATATAACTTCGTGACGGGAGCGGCGAATTTTAGCCTTTTTCGCGGATACTAATCGTCGTGATTTTGTCGCCCGGCTCAATTTTATCTAGCACATCAAGGCCCTTGACGACTTTACCGAACACTGCGTAATCACCAACAGGTTCAAGTTCGGTGAGACAGATATAGAATTCGGAGGCGTGTGATTCTGAAACTCCATCGCCTGCCATCGCAATTATCCCTTTAACATGACCCCGATCGTTTTTCTCCAATGGCATCGTGTCAGCTACCAGGGGAGAACCCGCTTGGATGGTTTCGCCGGGATTATCAGTGTGAAACGACCTACCGTTGTAATATCCCAACCTGGCGTTCTTGACGAAGTTTTGTACCGTCTGAGTCGCGTCGTTGGAATAGAGTTCAACTTCCATCATTCCCTTGGCTGTCTCAATCACAGCGATAGCGTTGTGAATGTCAATCTGCGGCGCTTTTTTCTGCGCTGGCTGCGCACTTATCGTCGGACGCGCTTTCGGCGCGGGCGGCTCTTTTTTTTCCTCTGGGCAGCTTGCGAGAAACACGACGCACATCGTTACGAGAATCGCCGGAGCAAAACGGCTGGTGCACATTCGGTTGCTACTGAGGCTTAACATACTTTGACTTCACCTCCAATCGAACGGTTTTCATGCTGTCGCCAATCTCCAACAGATCGACGACATCCATGCCTTGGATGACTCGACCAAACGTTGTATATCGTCCGTCAAGATGAGGCTGCGGTTTCAGACAGATGTAAACTTGACTCCCAGCTGAGTTTGGAGCGTTTGTACGCGCCATGGCGACGGTGCCTCTCAGATGAGGGCGTTGGTTCGGTAGGGTATACTCGTCAATGATGGTGTAGCCGGGGCCGCCGGTTCCATCGCCGTTCGGGTCACCTCCCTGCACAATGTTCAAACTCTCGTTGTTTACGATACGGTGAAATGTAAGCCCATTGTAGAACCGTTTCTTAACCAGTTTTTTGAAGTTGCCAACGGCGACGGGCGCGGAATCCGAATACAACTCAATGACAATCTTCCCCTTCGTGGTTCTCATCGTGACGACCTGCTCCTCTGAAGTCTCACTTTCGCCCATAATCATGGCGCAACTCGTCCACACGAATGGGGCGAGTAGAATGACGAGAACTTTAGCGGATAAAAGAAGATTTCTTGGCATCAAGCCGCCTTTCACGGTTGTGAAACGATACCGGTTATGAAAGCTGGTTTTTTCGATTACGCATTAGCATAGCAAAAGTCCGAATAAAAGTCAAGAATTTCGTGGCAAATTCCTCGCCCGTCCTTTCCGCTTGATCTTTACACACGCTTAATGTATAATCTCGCACGCTAAAAATACGAATGGGACTTTGGCGTTTGAAAGTCCATGCACTAGGAGAAGCAGATGAAGCCGCGAACAATGTTTGAAAAAATTTGGAACGCCCACATCGTGCGTGAAGTGCCGGGAGAAGCGACAATTCTTTATATTGACACGCATCTCGTCCACGAAGTGACCTCTCCCCAGGCGTTTGAAGGATTGAGGCTCGCCGGACGAAAGGTGCGGTGCCCGCATCTTACGTTTGCGACGATGGATCATAATGTGCCGACAACGGATAGATCCCTCCCAATCACGGATTTGATTGCCGCCAAACAGATAGAAACCTTAGCGAAAAATTGCAGCGAATTTGGGATTACCTTATACGACCTGCATAGTGCGAAACAGGGAATCGTCCATGTAATTGGCCCTGAACTTGGGATTACACAGCCGGGAAAGACGATGGTTTGCGGCGACAGCCACACCTCGACGCACGGCGCGTTGGGGGCGCTTGCCATCGGCATTGGTACCAGCGAAATCGAGCACGTCCTCGCGACACAATGCCTTCTGCAGCAGCGTTCGAAGACCTTTGAAATTAACATCGAAGGGCAACTTTCCCACGGCGTGACAGCGAAGGATATCATTCTCTCGATAATTGGGAAAATCGGAATCGGCGGCGGCACGGGAACTGTGGTTGAATATTCAGGTTCGACCATCCGATCGTTGAGCATTGAGGAGCGGATGACGGTTTGCAATATGTCCATCGAAGCCGGTGCGCGAGCCGGAATGGTCGCGCCCGATGATACGACCTACGAATACTTGGCTGACCGCGAATTTTCACCGAAAGGAGAAGCCTTTAATCGCGCCGTCGAGCGGTGGAACAGACTGCGGCCCGATGAGGGTGCAAGTTATGACAAATCCATCAGCATTGATGCAAAAACACTTGCACCCCAAGTTACATGGGGGACCAACCCCGGTATGGTAACCGATGTGACCGGCGTTGTCCCGGATCCGGACGATATGCCGACACTTGATGAGAAAAATGCCGTCCAACGAGCGCTTGAGTATGTCAATCTGACGCCGGGAACACAAATGACAGATGTTCAGGTAGACAGGGTGTTCATCGGCAGTTGCACAAATTCGCGCATCACCGATCTTCGCGCAGCGGCTGAAACGGCGAAAGGAAGAAAGGTTGCTCCGACAGTAAATGCGCTTGTCGTCCCGGGATCGCAAGCGGTCAAACGGCAAGCGGAAGCGGAAGGCTTAGACGGTATCTTCCGCGCCGCCGGTTTTGAATGGCGCGAGGCGGGCTGCAGCATGTGTCTCGGCATGAATCCTGACATCCTGATGCCGGGACAGCGATGCGCGAGTACATCGAACCGAAATTTTGAGGGCAGGCAAGGGAAAGGCGGGCGGACTCACCTCGTCAGTCCGCAGATGGCTGCGGCGGCTGCAATCGCCGGGCATTTCGTTGATGTTCGCACGTGGGAATAACTCCTAACCGCGATTTACAAGAATTTTCATCGACGAGCCAGAAGGAGACGGGAGTATGGAACCCTTTCGAAAACACACGGGATTGTGTGTCCCGCTGAATCGAATCAATGTCGATACCGACCAAATTATCCCCAAGCAGTTTCTGAAACGCATCGAACGTACCGGTTTTGGCGCCTACCTCTTCCACGACTGGCGCTTTCTTGACACGGGCGAACTCAACCCGGACTTCGTTCTGAACGCCCCGCGGTATCAGGGGGCAAGCATCCTGGTTGCGGGCACCAACTTTGGCTGCGGCAGCTCTCGTGAACATGCGCCGTGGGCTTTGCAAGATTACGGTTTCGCGGCGGTTATCGCGCCCTCCTTCGGCGATATTTTCCGTAACAACTGCTACAAAAACGGACTTCTACCGGTCGTCCTTTCGGAGGATATTTCTGCGGATCTCATACGGCAGATCGAGGCGCAAGAGGTTTACAGGCTGACAATAGATCTCGAAAGTCAGAAGGTGATCCAATCGGACGGGACCGCACACGCGTTTGAGATTGGAGATTTCCAGAGGCAGTGCCTGCTCAACGGGTTAGACGAAATCGGTTGGACGCTCCAGTTTGAATCGTCTATTGCCGAATATGAGAGTGGAAGGGAAGTTTATTGAGGTGGTACTCAACCAGATCGACACCGCGCACTTTTTACCTTCGCGCGATTTTCCGTTATTTCATGTAATGGGATAGGCATTTTCTAAGGAAATCGGGCTGTTGGCTTTTGGAATTTGTGCATTGCCAGGAAGGGGTTTACCGAGTTCTTCATAGAGTTCGACAACGGCAAGAAAAGCGTCATTGGCATTTTCTAACGCTTCATCTATAGAATCGCCTTCTGTTATGAGTTCTGGCAATGTAGGGGAGGTGACGGTATAACCGCCTTCAGGCTGTGGCGTTAAAATTAACTTGATGCTCTCAAACTCCTTTTCTAATGCATTGGGGGATTGCATAGTTGTTGGCAGTGCTAAGAAACCTGTGGATTTGGTCGAGGACGTCCACAGGGTGTCTTAATTGACATTCCCAGACTGTTAAAACCCGCCAGCCTTTGTCCAGTAACGAAGCGGTGTGCTCTATATCCCTTTTGCGAGTGCGCGCCAGCTTAGGCTTCCAATATTGTATGTTTGACTTTGGCAAACCTGCTATGGGACAATCAGGATCGGGATGCCAATGCCAGAAACATCCGTTTACAAAGATAACCGCCCTGTGCCGAGGTAGCACTAAATCTGGCCTTCCCGGCAAGTCCTGTCGATGCAACCTGAACCGGAAACCTAAGCGGTGTACCATTGAATGAACTGCTAGTTCAGGTTTCATACCCTTCGATCTAATCTGTGACATGCACCATGAGCGATCTTCGGGCGTTAAGTTGTCCATCCTATTATCACCTGAGGACACGTTCCGCCTCTTCGCGCAAGAGTTCTGCGAGCACGTCGTCCGAAAGAGAGTCCAATAGCACAACCCCGCCGCGTCGATTTAACGCCACCATCCAGCTTCGAAAATTTTGGCGCTCAAACAATTCTCCGCCATTCGCCCAGTGATTTTTCATCACTTCGTAAATCGCACGAAGCACTGTTCGGTTCATAGATATCGCTGGACGTTCTATCAACGCCGATCGTACATCCTGCCTGTGAAGAAGGATGGTGAGGAACTTGCGAGGGTCCTGAGAATCTACGTCGTTTGCAATCTTTCCCAACCACCATAGTCTTGAAACTCCATTGTCGCGTATCAGGGCTCTGGTTCCTTTCGCAAAAAAATGATTATGAACCTTACGAACGGCATCCTTAGTCTGATCCGGGCGATTTTGCAGCCACCTGCTAGCCACGTAATTAGGGCAATCCGAGTGACACAAACACGCCCACAATCGCTCAAAAGAGGCCTGATGTGATGTCAACTCAGACAATGCTTCGAAAACTAAAATCGCATTCGTAACATCAGTTTCAGGCGGCCTTTTCAAATCTATCTTTAGCTGTCTATCAAGTGCTGGCGCCGAAATTTTTGACTGTCTAAAGTCACTCCACGTAGTCGCTTGAGGCGGTTTACCCTCTGGTGCATAATACCAATCCAGATTGTCAGCGACATTAAGCCGTAACTCTTCTAGTGCATCCGTCGTGTAGTAACGCAGTTGTGTCATTCGTTGTTATTCTCCGCATCTGCAATCATGGGCATTTTGGTAAAGGGAAAGTCAAGTATCTTCTGAGCATCAACCACACGATTGGCTCTTTCGGATCCAATGGAATCACATCCGACCTCTTTTAGGCGTTGATTGAGCGACGTGAACCAGCGATACTCTTCGAAGTCTTCCGCGCGGTTATCTGCTTCAGTCAACACGGCCAACAAAGCAGGCAAATACAGTCCATTCATTAGGTAGTAGCCTACACCTCGATTGGACAACTGGGAGCGGGCCGATTTCAAGCGTCCAGCATCATCAGTAGACATCACAATCCATACACGGTCATTTTCAAGTATATAATTCCAGTAGCCGTCGGGATGTTTGGATTGGGGTCGAAGTTCAAATATTGAGCCAATTGGACCTTCCTCCGTCGTGTCCATCCAATAGATTTTGGGCTCGTCCTCTGCCAGCACTGATCCTGTCGCAATGTTAAATGTTCTGCCGTCAAAGTCAGGATGCCAACCTTTTGCTGCAAAATCGGAAATGTCACGGGTGCTGATTAAGAAAGGGGAGATTTCAACCTTGCCAGTCAGCGTGGCTGCGCTATATTTATGCTCTAGCCGAGGGGTAGCTGACTGAATACATTCTCGCACGTGAGTTTTGGGCGCTTTAATCAAAAGCACGTAGCGGGCGGCCCCGTCCTGTACCAACCGCAAGAGATCCGGGTCGCTAAGTTCAAAATTGACATTGACTTCTACCTCCGTACCGTGTTGAACGCGATTTACTTCGATCTCCACTTCAAATTCTGCACTCGGATAGTCGTCTCCGTAGCTCGGAGGGCGCAGTACCGGATGCGGCCAGGCTTTACCAGCGTCAAAAATCATCTGCTAATCTCCGTGGGCATGTACGGCCCGAAGCCGTAATGCTCTGTCGCTAATTGACATGTCGGCCATAACAATTATCTCCGTGCGCCTACCCTTTTGAAGGTGGACGCCCTCCAGAGACTCCTGCTCATTAACAACTCGAATATCATCCCGAGCCACAGTAGATGAGTCTCCGGCCTCTTCGAGTTCAAGTCGTGCAACGCCGTCTCCGTCTGCACGAAAACTAAGCCGGTAATGGTTATCCTGACCATCGATTGGCATCACACGGACACAAGAAACGGGGATTGGTTTTGATGTCACTCCGTCGCCACCACGATTACCGGTGCCACCGTCACCTTCGCCTTCACCTCGGCCGCCACTTCCGCCCTCGCCGTTGTTTGTGCCTTCCCCGCTCCCGCCTACAATGCCGGTGTCATCTCCGTCACCACCGTCTTCCGTTGTGTCCCCGCCGGGTGTCAAACCCTTCGGTTTTGACCTGATGACCGGTTTTAGTCTGATTTTTACGCGCTGGCCGAAACCCGGTTCTCTGTTAGTTTCGTCATCCGTATTGGCATCGTCAAACTCATCATCGGGTTGTAGGTCGGGTAGATATGGTGCTAGTTCTTCTAACGTTATTAACTGCCCACCTTCAGGCGGGCCAGCAACCTTACGGATTTCCGATCGTATCCATTTTGTAAGACGATTCAGTGCGCGTCGCCCTCGCTGTTTGTCGTCGTCCGGTAGCCGTTCTGGCTCAAACTTATCGTGCTGCGGGTTTTCCATATTGCGAAGTAGTTCGTTTCCTTTCGAATCCTCGAATACGCACAGTGCAACAAAATCTCGGAAACCGTAGAATCGCTGTAGTTTAGGCTGTTGATCTGTTACTAGCATCCCAGTGCGTCGAACTAACGCTACTTTACTCGGTAAGTTCTCCTCAACGCGAATCCATAGTTTGCAGTGACCTAGATCTTTGTCTTGCTTCTCAACAGTCGGGGCGCCACGTGAAATTTCCCAAAACGCCCGTGTTTGCGGCAACGCATTGCCAGGTTCTTCGCCAGAATCGTCCGTGTCAACCGGATTTGCTTCTAAGTAATCGAACCAATTTTGTAATGAATCCTTATCAATTTCGAGCAGATCCGGTTCAATTTCATGCTCGTGTGGAGCAATCCTAACGGTGAGTTTGCCTTGGTCAACTGCATAAAAGTAATTCTCAATCACGCTCGACGCGATCCGCAGGCGCCACTCTTCCGTGGTGCGGAACCCTATGATTGACAGGCTGGTTCCTGGTACAGGTGATTTCGCATCCTTGGCTAATACTCGAAATTGCCCGGGAATCTTGGAACCTTCCAGCTCTTTACACTGTTTTTTTATTCCATAAAATCCTGTCCCTTGAGTTTCCCCAAGGTTGTTATTATGGGACATAAGTACAGATTTTCCTTGGAAGCGCTCTTTTTTGCGGCCGTTCTCCTGATAGCAAGACCAGTAAAACACCGTACGCAGGGCGGATACGGCGAACGGCGCGTATTTCCCAATCCCGTGTGATCCTCCCGCACCCTCAATGTCTGGTTTGTGGCTCACACCTTGCATCTTTACAAGCGTGCGCCATTTGTCTCCTTGAAGTCCGGTGGTATTTCGGTCAGATACGCGCAAGCAGGTTACATTGTGCTTTTGCAAAGTCAATTGGGCTGCTTCAAGCGCCTTTTTCGCCGCAGTATTGCCACTTTCCTCTCGAATACAGGCGTCAATGGCCAACCTCAATTCATCACCCCCAATATCCTTGAGCGGTAAATCAATCAACTCAAAGGAGACATGAACCGGCATGTTTGAGGGTCCCGGTGCATCCAGAGAGTTCTGAATTGTCTCGCGAGCTAGGCTCGATAACGGTGCACCATTAAAATGCGCAATGCCGGGGTCGTTATAACCGTCTGCACGCCCGCCGTTTGTCGGCGGGAATACCCAGCCGATCTTTGATTTCATTTTAGATACTCACCTTTCAAAATAGCTGCGCATTCGTAAGCGACCAAATGCGCCAATTGTACGCATACTGCATTTCCTAATAATCGGTATTGCTTCTGAGTTGGTATTTCAGGGAATAGTATTTCGTCTGCGTCGAATCCCTGAAGGACGGCAACCTCTTCAATACTTAACCTACGAATACCCCAAGCATCCCGAACAAAAGGTACATTATGGCCGCCAATTCCCATGTTCGCAGTCAATGTTGGACATAGGCCGTGTTTTTTCTCCCGTACATATGAACGCCGCAATTGATAGATGTTCTTATCCGATTCACCGGCAATCATCGCTGCATTAATCATCTTATAATAGCGGTTTTCTTCAGGCAAATATGCTTGAGCATCGGCCGGCTGATTCCGGTCAATAAAATCGTCGACGTGACCCGGTTTAATTGCTTTATCGCTCGGGACAATTGGAGGCTTGAATGGATTGTATCGGAAATGCTGGCGTGACGCCGCCACCATGAACAATCGCTCGCGGTCCTGTGGCAACTCAGTAGCATCTTTAACATTCACCGTCCAGCACGACTCTTCTCTGAACCAATAACCGGCTCTTCGCAGTGCACGTCGAATTTCGTCAAACCAAGATTTATCCGCTCCGTGAAGCAGGTGCGGAACATTCTCCAATACGACCAATCGAGGGCGTTCATTTGACTCGAATTCAGCCAACAGCCGCGGTATTTCGAAAAAAAGCCGACCTCGCGGATCTTTGAATCCTTTCCGATTTCCGGCCATTGAGAAACTTTGACAAGGAAAGCCTGCGGCTACTACGTCAACATTGGTTAGACTATCTTTTGTCACGGAAAGTTTTTTAACATCCTTCTCAACCACTGACACGTTCGGCAATCGGTGTCTAAACGTATCACACGCAAACTGATCGCAGTCGGATGCCCAACGGATTGCAAAACCCGCCCGAACTAGGCCTGAAGCAAGCCCTCCCATGCCACTGAATAAGCAGCCGGCCGTCGGTACATCTTGCGACTGAACCGAACCGCAGTTGTCGTTACTGATTGGCTGCGTTTCATTTATGGCTGTTTTATCCATTGTGTCTGGAGAGTTTCCAATATCCGTTCAATATTGCCTAACTCACGAAATTTGCTGCCAGTCGAAAATTGGAATTTTGTTCTGATACACTATTTGCTACATATCTATCCCAATTAACTCGTTTTCAATAAACTCAATGTAACGGCTCGAATTTAAGTGGTATCGGAGTTCTTGCGATTGGCATTATTTCCAAATAATTCGGAGCAAGTGTAGACTCCATCGGGCTCCGAGATTAGATTTGAACAATCTCAAATTTATAAGAAAAAAATTCTCAACCTGATTCACGTCCATGTAGACACCGTAGTTCGTTTAGTGAAAACTTCACGACTTGCACCATCTTTTTGCATATGCATGACAAATGCCAAGGTTGCGGGGATGACCGAGTCTCGCCACGGTAGGTTTTTTCATTACGTTACTCTACTCAAAAACGGGAATTCCCATTTTATCCAACGTCATATGAATTGAATGCTGCCATAAATTTGACCTTCTATTGATGCTTCGAGAATTTAACACGTCAATTTCGGTGACAACTGCTAGAATTTCCATTGATTCCTTTTTAGTAAATTTAACTTGTTGCTCAGGGGTCGTGAAGGTTTGCACTATGTAATCGGCAGTAATTTCGTCGAACGCAAAATATCTTTCGGTTACTTTTGCCTCCGCGGATCTAATTGCTTGAGCACCAGATCCTTGTATGCCTTCCGCTCCGTGAACTCCTTTCTCCGTCATGACTTCTTTTGTAACGGGCCGGGCGACGACCTTGACTCCTGCGCTGATAATTGCATTCTCGATCTCATTTGCAAACCAAACTTCATGAGAATAATTGTTAGCTGGAATAACAACAAACGATGGATATTTTGGCACATTACGAAGGACTACATATTGCGTTTTTCCGCAACTCGTTAAAGCAAATGATAAAAAAACGACAATTAACGCTTTTATCGGTGTTCTTGGTTTCAATCTATCGATCTCCAATTTTACGTAAATTTAATTTGGATTAGTGAAACATACTCCCCGAATGAAAATGCCACATCGGAGTCACATGATAATTCCTCTGCGCTTAAGGCATCATTGACCAGGTTAAAGTCAATGACACTAAACTCTACTTTCGTGGGGGCACTCATTTTTCCAAATTGTGCTGACAGTTTTAGGACACTTACATGACGATTTTTTCAGCATATCAATTGAGTAAAATGAAAATCCATGAGAAATCGCACACAGACGGGGAATGCGAGTGAAACCCAACACTTGAAAGTGAGTAATTAGGGAAATTAGGTGTTGGGTTTTACCGTAGAACCATTCTAAAACAGTGTCGTTGCAAGCCAGAGGCTTTATGGTCGTTTATGGAGATTTGCTTTTTTCCAATCAACTCAGCCTCTATATTGAGCTAACTTTTTGCGAGACTGTGGCCGCCGCGGCGGCGAGTGCTTCTTCGACGCGGCGGTTGGTCTCCGCATCAATGGCGTTCGGATGGATGGCGGAGATGGGTCCGTCTTGGTGGAGGTCACCGGAGATGACGGTAATCTGATCGACAGGGAATAGATCGAGGGTTTGGGCAAACGGTTCGATTAAATCCTCAAACTTTTCGATGATGTAGGTTGTCAGCCCGGGATCGCCCGCCGAACGGAGGATTTCGATGGTTCGCTTGAGTTGGGTGAGCTCGGCTTGCGCCTGCCCGCGGATTGTCGCGGCTTGCGCCTCCGCCTCTTGAATCATCTTCTCCTTTGTCGCAGCCGCGGGGACGATGGTATCCGCCTCGCACCGCGCCCGCACCATCTCGATTCGCTGCGTTTCAGCCTCAATCTGCGCTTGGATACCCGCGACCTCAGAGTCCGCGTTGCGGGTCTCTTCCTGCGCATCAATGGCGCCGCGCTGATTCTCTTCTGCAGTCTTGACCTTTGCCTCTGCGTCAATTCGTTGATGCTCGTTTTCAAGCTCGCGGACAGACACTTCAGCCCGGCGTTCTTCCGACTGCTCCTTTGCGGCGGCGCGCGCGTTGGCTTGCGCCTCCCGGGACTGCGCTTCGGCATCGGCAGTTTGAATGCGTTTGAGCAGCGCGATATACAGGTCGGGTTCTTCAACGCCTTCGAGCCGATGGTCGTCCACGTCAGCGATATTCATGGTGGTGATTTCCAGACCGATGCCTTCCAGATCGGATTTGCACACCTTAATCATGTTCTGGATAAGCTGGTCTTTCTGGCTCATCACCTCTTCGGGGGTCATCGCTGCAATGGAGTCGCGCAGATGCCCTTCAATGATGGACGTGGCGATGGCTTGCAGTTCATCCCAGTTCCGGGTCATGTTCAGGATGCGTTTGACTGCGTTGACAAGCCCCTTCTCGGTTTTTGCGACAGCATAGCTGACGGTTGCCTTTACGGTTAGGGGCACAATTCCCTCGGCGATGGCAGATTCCACAACCACCGTCGTGGTTTGAGGGGTTAAGTCCATGGTGCTAAAGCGGTTGATGAGCGGAAACACGAAAACGCGCCCGCCTCGGAACGTACTGAAACTGCCGCCTCTACCGTGCACCACGGCAAGTTCGCTCGGGGGAATCAGCTTCATCTTCATCACCAATTGAAGAATTAGCGTAATAAAGATGAGTAGTCCGAGTATAATGAGGAAGAGTATCATGATACACCCCCTTCTTGGATAGCCGCAGATTCAGCGGCATTTGCCTCGTCTGCGCCTCTCTGCGTGATGAGGTCTTTTACACTAATGCCGAAGCCCTGTTCAAAGCATCTCAAGAAATCGACAAATGCCGCGGGACCTCGATTGACTGCGCTATTGAAGCCGTCTTCTTCGTTGAGCACCAGCAAATTATCGACCTTCAGCGACTTGGCATGCGAGCGGTACGCTTCGAAGAGGTGCGGCAACTGCGTAATGAACAGCGCGATTTTGCCCGTATCCTGGGTTTCTTTGAGTAAATCCACTTTCTGTTGAAGAAGATCATTCTCCGTCTGCTGAACAATCTCAACAGCTCTCGCCTCGCCTTCCGCCAGAATCTCCGCAGCGCGGCGGTTGGCTTCAGCCTCCACAATAACCTCCGAACGGTTCTTCAACTTTTGAAGTTCCGCCGTGACCTCCTCTATGCGTCTCTGACCCGTACTCCTGGCTTTAACGATGCCGCTGTCCGCCTCAAGTTTTGCGCGGTGGATTGATGCGTCGCATTGACGGCGAAACAGTTCAACACCTTGCCGGGCTTGAAGAATTTTCTCCGTGGCGCGGTTTTCAGCCACTAACATGCGGCGTTTTGAATCAGATTCGGCGCGCTCGGCACGCGCTTGCAGCCGCGCCTCCTCGATTTCTACCTCCTGGCGTTTGCGCGAAAGGGTTTTGTTCGCGAGATTGGCGATGTAGTTCGATGTATCCCAAATCCGCTGGAGCGATACCGAGACCACATTCATACCGAATGCGCTTAAGTCCTCGCGGCAATCCTCGAGCAACAGATGCCGGAAGATTGCCCGGTCGCCGTCTTTGGATTCCGTCGTTGCGGCTGGAGGTGAATCGTCCGCGCCTTGTTCGATATTCGCCGCGTTTCCCTCTGAAGGCTCGCTAGCGGCGGAGGTTTTCACTGATTCCGTCTGCTCCACACTGTCTACGCTCTCGTCCATGCCGATTGCCTGCAACGGCGTGGTTTTGTTGAGTGTCGCACGGAAGTTGCCTATCATCGTCTGCTGAATCTGTTCTTGGATCTGTGCGCGCGATTTTCCAAGCAGTTGCTGCACGGCGCTGTAGAGCAACACCTTGTCCATGTCGTCGATGCAAACGCACGCTGTGGCATCCGAGCCGACGGTGATACCGTTCGCCGAATTCACATTATCGACCTGTACGTTTATCGGGATGATTGTGATATCAATGAACCGGGCGCTCTGAATGAACGGAATGACGAAGGTCCAACCGCCCTTTTGAAGCCGGAAACCGTATTTTTTGCCTTCAACGACGGTTTGTACGCCTCCGGTAACGACCAGAATATGGTTAGATGGACAGACACGCACCAAAGCGCGCAGTCCCGCAATCAATATGAGGAAAACGATGACCGCGAGAACGCCGCCGGCAATGCCGCCGCCTTGAGTAAGGATTTCTTCCATGTTTATCTACTCCTTTGCAATTTTTTCGTGCTCGACGTAAACACACTCCGGGGTAACGTTGGTCACCCAAACCGTATCCCCTTTTTCAAACTGGGTATTTGGTTCGGAAGCCAGCGCATATTGTTCGGTCACATTCATTCCGACCCGAACACGCACTTTACCCATCGTGTCGTGTGTTAGTGGAACGATAACCGTTGCTTGCTGGAAGTAAAGTTCTTCTGATTGGAGGGATGAATCCGTGTCGGTGCGCTGGAATCGGAAGAATGCCCGCGCCAACACAAAAGCCGCCAGCCCTGCCGGCACCGCCCAGACTAAACTCTTTACCGCACTGTTTCCCAAAGTAATGGCTACCCAGCCGGTAGGTCCAAAACCGAGACAAAAATAGACGAGGCTGCGCAGGTAGGAAAGAACCGACAGCACAGCTACCCTGCCGGTCGGGTGAGTGATATCCGCGGGCGCTGTTTTTCCCGAGTGAACTTCATCTGGCGGCAGATCGGTGTCGAAGTTCATGTCGCCGTGTTCACCGTCGCCGCCCTGCGCATCACCTGCATCGGGTGCGTCCGCAGTGTCTCCGCCATCGTCTTGACTTCCGCTCAGGAATCCAAGGAAATCAAGGACTGTAATGCTCACAGAAAAAAGTGTACAACCGATGTAAACGCCATTGAGCCAGCCCATCAGACACCTCCTTGTAATGGGGAAGTTGGAGTGAATGGGGTAGATGATTATGTTGCTCTTGAAACGCCTTAATGGATTGAGGTCATGCTTTTCATCAGCCGGTATCCTTGGCTACTGAACGCCGCTCATTTTATCCATTAAGGCAAAGATTAACACAAGAAGGTTAAAGTGTCAAGCGTTCCAGCTCGACTTCGTCCGTCTTTCGGGATTAGCGGTTCAAAGGTAACGCGGGCAAGGTTTTGTAGGATGGATTGAGCGGGTTATATCGAATACTTAGCGAATAAAATATAACGCCATGTACATAATACCACGCAATCGCAAAAATCAATGAAGCTTAACCCAACCTACGGGGGAATCGCATGTGATTGTAAAGAGGTAGGAGAGAAGGAGAAGGGAGGAGGTGACTTGGTTTTTACGCCCAATAATAGGGCGAGAGGTGTATGCCGCCAGCCGCAATTTGCGGCTTTCGAAACGTCACGCTTCGTCTTTGATAGCGGCTTGCGCCGCCGCGAGGCGGGCTATCGGGACTCGAAACGGTGAACAACTCACATAATCCAACCCTAAACGATGACAGAACTCGACTGAACTCGGTTCGCCGCCGTGTTCGCCGCAAATGCCGACTTTGAGATTCGGGCGGGTTTGACGTCCGCGTTCTGTGCCGATTTGCACGAGCTGTCCCACGCCTTCCTGATCGAGTATTTGGAACGGATCGCCTTCAAAGATGTCGCTCTCAACGTAATGCTCTAGAAATTTGCCGATATCATCTCGACTCAGTCCGAACGTGGTCTGCGTCAGGTCGTTTGTCCCAAAAGAGAAAAATTCCGCTGCTTCAGCGATCTCGTTTCCTGTTAATGCGGCTCTAGGGAGCTCAATCATTGTGCCAATGAGGTAATCGACTCTGACACCGCTGCCATTAAACACCGCTTCCGCAGTATCAATGACTATCTGGCGTTGTAACACCAGCTCTTTGACATGCCCGACCAAGGGAATCATGATCTCGGGAATAACTTTAATCCCACGTTTGGACGCATCCACGGCGGCTTCAAAGATGGCGCGCGCTTGCATTTCCGTAATTTCCGGATAGACAATTCCGAGGCGGCAGCCGCGGTGGCCTAACATCGGATTAGTCTCGCGCAGCGATTCCACTTGCTTGCGCAGCAATTCGGGAGAACTACCGGTTTTGTCCGCAAGTGCGTAAATCTCCTCGTCGGTATGCGGCAAGAATTCATGAAGCGGCGGATCTAAAGTTCGGATTGTGACAGGATAACCGTCAATTGCCTCAAAAATGCCGATAAAATCCTCTAGTTGGTAAGGCAGTAGCTTCGCCAATGCGCGTTTTCGCCCTTTTTCATTTCGCGCGAGGATCATTTCGCGCATCGCATCGATTTGATCGCCCTCAAAGAACATGTGCTCTGTACGGCAAAGCCCAATACCTTCCGCGCCAAATTCCCTCGCCTTCTTTGTATCCGACGGTGTATCGGCATTGGTACGCACACCAAGTTTCCTAAATTCGTCCGACCATTCCATGAGCGTTGCAAATTCACGGCTCAATGTGGGTTCAATCAATTCGACCGCCCCGGCAATAACTTCACCTGTTGACCCATTCAGCGTAATGTAGTCGCCTTCCTCGAATTGCTGCGTATTGACGTGAAATTCCTTGTTCGCCGGATTGACGACGATGGCGCTGCACCCGGCAACACAGCTTTTTCCCATACCGCGTGCGACGACGGCGGCATGAGAGGTCATTCCGCCGCGCGATGTAAGAATTCCCGCAGCCGCATACATCCCGCCAATGTCTTCCGGCGAAGTCTCCGACCGCACCAATATAACGTCCTCACCTTCGTGCGCTAGTTCCTCGGCACGATCCGCAGTGAAAACCACTTTGCCGACGGCGGCACCGGGAGAGGCGGGAAGGCCTTTTGCAATCACATCAACAGTTGAATTGGGATCAATCATCGAATGCAACAGTTGGTCAAGGTCGTTCGGCGGTACACGCATCACAGCGGTGCGTTTATCAATTAGACCTTCATTGACCATTTCAACTGCGACCCGCACGGCTGCATGACCTGTCCGCTTACCTGCACGGGTTTGAAGCATAAAGAGGCGCCCATCTTGAATCGTAAATTCCAAATCCTGCATATCGCGATAGTGCGTTTCAAGTCGGCCGGCAGTTTCCACTAACTGATTATACGCGTCCGGCAAAATGGTACGGAGGTCGTCAATGGGGAGCGGTGTGCGGATTCCCGCGACGACATCTTCGCCTTGTGCATTTACCAAAAACTCACCGTAGAAGCGATTTTCCCCTGTAGACGGATTTCGCGTAAATGCGACCCCGGTCGCAGAATTGCCGCCCAAGTTTCCAAAGACCATGGCTTGCACGTTTACAGCGGTTTGCCCTTGATTGTCGGGGATGTTGTTCAATCGGCGGTAGATAACCGCTCTTTCATTATTAGACGATTCAAACACCGCGTCGCGAGCCATATCCAACTGCCGACGTACGTCTTCCGGGAAGTCGGCTCCCGTCGCCCGTCTGACAGCCGTTTTGAATTCCAAAATGAGTTCTCCGAGATCGCCCGCCCCTAATTCGGTGTCCAGTTCAACGCCTTTTGCCTCCTTCTTCGCTTCCAACAGATGCTCAAAAGTATCATGTTTAACATTGAGGACGACGTTGCCGAACATCTGTACGAACCGGCGGTAAGCGTCGTAAGCGAATCGTTCGGATCCCGACTTGGCAATCAGACCCTTGACCGTGTCATCGTTTAAGCCGAGATTGAGAATCGTATCCATCATGCCCGGCATCGAAATTGCGGCGCCTGATCTCACAGACACGAGCAATGGATTTTCCGGGTCGGCGAACTTTGTCCCCATTGCAGATTCGAGCTTTCCCAAGTTTTCATCAATTTGCTGCTCAAGCCCGTCCGGATATGTTTTTTGATTCGCGTAATAAAACTTGCAGACCTCTGTGGATATGGTGTATCCAGGGGGGACTGGTATGCCTAAGTTTGTCATTTCCGCGAGATTCGCACCCTTGCCGCCGAGCAGCGCACGCATCTCGGCGCTTCCGTCGGCTTTCCCCTCACCGAAAAAATACACATACTTGGAATGAGACATCTTAACCCTCATTTGAATCGCCCCTATGTTTGTTGCGCGTTGAGCAATAGTTACGGATGCAGCATTGAAAATTTAACAAAGAAAATCCCTCCGCGAAGGGAGGGATATATTAACTCAGATTGGAAAATTCCGCCGTACCGGATTTAAATTGAATAAATCATACGGCTTGCTTCATCAAAATCCACCTGAAAGGGGTTGGTTGAAAGGTAGAGCTTTTGGTAGGGTTCGTACAGTTGAATGTAACTCCAATTGACGCCGCAGAGCACCTTCCTTTCGTTTGCCAGTTTTACAAAACGCCCCCGGAATTTTGCGCGGGTGGTTTCCGGTGGATAGTGCATAGCGTTCTCAATCTCCTTATCGGCAACCATTTTTTGAACAAGGTCTTTTTTTTCAAGTTTATAATACAATCCGCGGTCCGGCCGGATATTGTGGTACTGTAGATCGAGCATCATGACTTTAGCCGAGTCCCATTTAAGGCGGCGTTGGGTGACATAGGTTTCAATCAATTTTTTCTTGGCGACCCAATCCAGTATTCGATCTAGTTGCATAGGGTCTGTTTCCAAACAGGTCAAAATGTACTCCCAAGCCGCCATAATCTTGTTTTCGTCGGCATCCGATTCCTCCTGCTCAAAATACAGTTTAGCGCATTCGAGATACTCTCGTTGAAGTTCGACCGCAGATAGCCGCTTGCCGCTCTCCAATTCAATCTGTTGGGTACAGGTCGTATCTTCCGATATTTGCTGGATTGCTCGAACAGAATCACGCAAAGCCAAACGCTTTTTTATGAAATTGTCCTCAATCATCCGCAAGACAATTGAAGTGGTTCCGACCTTTAAAAATGTCGCTAACTCAGACATATTGGAATCGCCGACGATAACGTGCAACCGCCTGTATTTTTCCCGATCGGCGTGCGGTTCATCGCGTGTATTTATGATTCCCCGAGCTGTTGTCGTAGCAATGGAGATTTCCTCACGGATATGCTGGGCGCGCTGAGAAATAACGTATTTGCCTCGGTTGGTCGGTTTAACTTTGCCGGCGCCCGCAAAAACTTGGCGAGTGACAAAAAATGGAATCAGTTGTGAAGCAAGTTGACGGAAGCTGACATGCCGCTCCATTAGGTAGTTTTCGTGACAACCGTAGGTGTTTCCGGGCGTATCCGTGTTATTCTTGAAAACTGAAATTCTCCCAAGGAAGCCGTCCAATCGCATCTTACGTTCCGCAGCAACGGATAGCCGCTCAATAATCCGCTCACCGGCTTTGTCATGGATCACGACATCCGTTACGCTATCGCATTCGGGGGTGGCGTATTCCGGATGGCAACCGATATCCTGATAAAAGCGAGCGCCGTTTTCTAGAAATACATCCGGATACATCCGTCCAGAGATTATTTCGCGAAAGAGATACATCACGGCATTTTGGATGGATAGCGCTTTGCCGCCTCGCCGATCGGAGGTACAAATAATCCCGTATTCATTTTCTAAGCCATAAATTCTACGATTCACGATGCTAATATCTCTTCGAGTTCATCCGGCAGGAGACGCCTGAATTTACGTCTATTTCTATTTTCATCAAGGACAGCGACTTCTAGCGTGTCAGCCGAAATGTGATATCTCTGATCTTCGTCCGCCTTCGCCTCAATGGTTTCAAAGCCATTCACAGCCAGCTTTACCGCATCCTTCAACTCTAATCCATCTTCGTACGCACCCTCAAGGATTTCTGAAATTTCATCTGATCGCCCGCCAATAATTGCATACTTCTGTTCTTCCCAAAAAGTGCCGTCAAACGAAAGCTGATAGATTCTATGGCTCGAATCCGGATCTGCCCTAAGTTCGCAAAGAAGCAGTTCGACTTCAAGCGGTTTTGTATCTGTTTGCCAGAAAATTGCGGCAATTCGCTGCGAGAAAATATTATTCGTTAGCCATTTCGCAGTAACATCTGCTCGGTTGAACGTATAACCCTTGATTTCTGCTTCTCGGATGCCGAGGTATCTTAGGGCTTCATATTCTGCGATTCGGCCAGTAGCGGCGAGTGCAATTCGATCGTAAATTTCCGATATCTTGAAGAGTGTCGTCAACGGGTTTTCCGCAACCATCACGATGCCGTCTTTGTATTCTAGAACAATAACCTCTTTGGCTCTTTCGATGCCAGTGCGGACAAAATCTGCTTTGTCCTGCATGATTTGTTCCGGCGACACATAATACGGTGTGGACATCAACACCTCCTCTCGCTACATCTCTCTGAGGTTTTCAATTAACTCAGTGTATAGCCGTTCGACCTCTGAATCCGCAATGTCTGAAACCCCTCTACGCTCTATACACTTGATTGTTGGGTAAATTCCACGAATCATATCCGGTCCCGCAGTCCCCAAGTCCTCATCGGCGGCATCCCAAAGCGCCTCAGCGACAACCCTCAATACCTCATCACGTGCCATATCCTTGCTGTAACGTTTCTTTAAGGTTGTCTGCGCATCCTTGCCGCCGGATCCTATCGCGTGATAATCTGCTTCTTCATACCGCCCGCCGGTAACATCATATTTATAGATTTTGGCTTGTTTCTCTTTCGGATCATAACCGGCAAAGATTGGAATGACGTATAATCCCTGCAGCGCCATACCTAGATTCGACTTCACCATGTTTGACAGATGATTTGCCTTGCCTTCCAAACTCAAGGTTGTACCTTCTATTTTTTCGTAAAACTCAACCTCAACTTGGAACAGTTTTGCCATTTCAATACACGGTCCAGCGACGCCAGCAATTGCAATCGCTGAATGTTCATCTACTTCATATACTTTTTGGATGCGCCGCTCGCCGACCTGAAACCCTTCTACAGCCTGCCGATCGCCGGCAATAATCACGCCATCTTTGTAGACAGCCGCCAACACCGTAGTGCCTTTGAGCGCATCAAGCGAAGCGGCATGATGCCGCGCGCTTGGCAGCGGCACGTCGGATAACGCCTCCGTGTTGAATGCGGCATACAGTTCAGGACGCCTACGCTTGAGGATTTCAAGGAAATCGGAGTTGCCGTAGTCGGCTACATCAAGCAGCACTACTGTCCTCCTCTTTGAATATAATTCTCTACAAATTCTTCTGAATCTTCTTCTAAAATTTCGTCAATTTCGTCGAGAAGTTGGTCGAGATCTTCTTTGATTTCCTCGCCCTGTTCCGTAACTTCCGGATCAGGTTGGATTTCCTCAGCATCTTGAGTCAAGTTATCTTTGTGTTCTTGCTGTTTTTCGGACGGCATTTATCTCTCCTCCTTTTAAAAATTGTTGTTGGAACCGTGAATTGCATGAACGAGTTCTGATGCCGTACAAGTCCTCAAGAGATTGCCCACAATTTCTTGAGTGCCAAAATGTGGGCGGTCCATTAAGATTTTGTCTAAAGAAGAACCATCAAGTGAAAAAATCATCGAATTCCAACTCGCGCTATGAATTTCGTGCGGGTATTTTTGCAAACACACACCCCGAAAATAGGCGCGTGTATCAACAGGTGGATGGGTTACAGCGTAGACGATTTCCTCTTGATCGAGTATACGTTCGACGTGTCCGTTTTTGAGTAACCTGACATATAGCCCTTTGTTGGGCCGTATGTCGTGATATTGCAGATCCATCATCCGGACGCGGGGATGCGACCAACTGACACCGCGGCGTTCGATATATGCAGTGATGAGGTTTTTCTTTATCACCCAATCGAGATGCCGCTCTAGCAGCATCGGATTGACTTCGAGCTGACTGAGAACAAACTCCCATTTGTCCATCACATCCTGCATCACTGGCGTAAAATCCGCCTTAGGAAGATGTTTATGAGCAAGTTCAAGATAAGCCCGCTGCACTTCGATCGGCGTCCATCGACGTCCATCGTCCAAATCGAGGGGATTTTTACATGATAAATCTCGCGACACCGTTTTGATTGCAGCAACTGGGTCTGACAGTTTGAATGCATCCCCCACCACACCCATTTCAATTAATTTCAGCACAATCGACGTGATTCCGACTTTCAAATAGATGGTGAACTCTGACATATTGGAATCACCGACGATTACATGCAATCGGCGGTATAATTTTTCATCGGCGTGGGGTTCGTCGCGGGTGTTGATTATCGGACGAGCCACCATAGTGCTCAACCCCACTTCCGTTTCAAAGAAATCTGCACGCTGCGAGATTTGATAGTCCGTTTCCTCCGCGCCGTTTTCGGCGCCAACTTTTCCGCTGCCGGTGATGATTTGCCGCGTCACTAGAAACGGGGTTAACCCCGCGACAATGTCCTGAAAAGGAATACTGCGATTCATCAGATAGTTTTCATGGCTGCCGTAGCTATGACCTTTATAGTCGCTGTTATTCTTATATATGATGATGTCTTGGTTAGCCGGCAGCAACTCTTCCGCAGCCATGCGGCTCAAATCTAATATCAGCTCTCCCGCCTTTTCATACTTCACAAGATCACGGGCATTTGTACATTCTGGCGTGCAATATTCCGGATGCGCATGGTCAATATAATACCGCCCACCGTTAATAAGAATGTCGTTGATGAGACTGTTGTTTTCTTGGTCGGGAGGATTGCTTTCGCCCTCGGATATAAACCCCCTTGCATCCACCAATGGGTTTTCCTGCTCATAATCCCATGTGATGCCCTTCGGCCCCCGATCCTTATAGATATTTACGATGAGTGTCGAAGCGGCGACTGGATCCTGATCTCGCGCATTTTTTACCGAAATCCCATACTCGGTTTCGGTTCCCATAATCATCGGTGTTGTTGTCATAAGCTAAAAGAATAGATTGACATCTTTAAAGGTACGCCCCGCCCTTTACAACTCTTACATCTTTCCTCTTGCGATCGGGTTCGTTCATCAAAGCTCTGATATTGACAATTCGTTCGCCTTTCCGCCCGGAAATCTTTGCCCAATCATCTGGATTCGTTGTGTTTGGTAAATCTTCGTTTTCTTTATATTCCTCTCGGATAGCGAGTTGAAGATCTTCAAGCGTAATGCCCCGCTCTGCTTCTTCAGAATTGATTAAACGCTTGATTGCTATCTTTTTACTTCGAGCAACGATGTTATCAATCATCGCACCGCTCACAAAATCTTTGAAGTAAAGCGTTTCGCGCTCTCCGCGCGCATAAGTCACTTCAATGAATCTATTGTCTTCCGTTGTGGCGTACATCTCATCGACCGCTTGATTAATCATGTGCTGAATTGCATTTTCCGGCTTTTGCTCAAACTTCTCTAATTCAGAAGGCGCAATGGGTAAATCCGGGGTCAAGTATTTTGAGAAAATATCCTTCGCACCTTCTGCCGTGGGCCGGTCGATTTTGATTTTGATGTCCAGCCTACCGGGGCGCAAAACGGCGGGATCAAGAAGATCTTGTCGATTACTAGCCCCAATCACAATCACGTCATGCAACCCCTCAACACCGTCAATCTCAGCGAGAAATGTTGGGACAACCGTGGACTCCATGTCGGATGAGATACCCATTCCTCTTGATCTGAATAAAGAATCCATTTCATCGAAGAAAATGATGACAGGCACACCTTCTTTCGATTTTTCTTTGGCTTTCGAAAACACTTCCCGAATCTTACGTTCAGTCTCTCCTACATACTTATTTAGAAGTTCTGGACCCTTGACATTTATAAAAAACCCTTTGACATCATCTCGACCTGTATGTTGGCGCACCCGTTCTGCCAGATTGTTAGCAACAGCTTTGGCAATCAAGGTTTTTCCGCAGCCGGGCGGCCCGTAAAGAAGGATGCCAACCGGTGAAGTTAAACAAAACTCCTTATATTCATCCGGATACAAGTATGGTGTTTCAATTGCATCACGTATGGCTTCAATCTGTGGATTCAAACCGCCGATATTTGCATACTTGATGTCCGGCACCTCTTCAAGCAATAAATCTTGCACCTCGGCGTTTGGAAGTTTCTCCATGACCATTCCGGTTGTATGATTGAGCAATACAAGATCGCCCGATCGAATCGGCTCTGATTTCAGCAGATCGGAAATCTGAACAACCCGTTCTTCATCAGCACGGAGATTAACGATTATGCGGGTTTCATCAAGCCGCTCCTTTACTTTAACTACCTCGCCATGCTGGTCAAAATCTCTAACGGCGACGATGTTCATCACACCGTTGACAATAACTTCTTGGCCCTTTTGAAGTTGCTCAACGTTGATGTCCGGATCGACATTGACTTTCCATCTTTTTCCGGAGAGATCGATGTCAACTGTTCCGTCATCGTTGGACTGGAGAAATGCGCCGTAGTTATTTGGGGGAGCGCTTAATTGCTCCACTTTTTCTTTAAGGTGCTCCAGTTTCTCTTTGGCTTCCTGAAGTGTGCTGGTCAGTTTCCGATTTCGACGATGCGCCTGCATTAATTCGCGCGTCATTTCGTAAAGCCGGATTTCAACATCGTCAGACGGGACGGCATTTAACCGCCTTCTTAGATTATCGACTTCGCTTTCCAGAGATTCGACAGTGAACTGCAATTCACGAATGCGTGTTTCATACGAAACCCGTTCCGATGAAGAAGGTGTCAGATCCAATGTTTCCTGAATGTCTTCACGTTTTGTGGAACCTCTTTTTTTGGTAGCCATAGTTTTACCCAACCTAATTTTTTATATTGCGATTTGACTCATTATCAAAAATCAACTGATAGTACGTAGGAATGCAGCGATCGATTACAACTCTAGCAAGTAAAATTGATACTCGTTATCTGAAATCGTGCATTTGACTGTCGAGCTGGAAGGAGGGAAATTAGATTGGAAGGGGTTACATTCCGTCGGCTGGGTGCACCTGTGCGGGATTGCCCGCTCAATGCAAATTTGTTTTTCAGGTAAGGATATATATCGGCAATGCCTCGTAAAAATTCGACTTGCACCGGATAGCCGCTTTGGCTGCCGCAACCGTAACCAACGTAAGACTGAGCATTGCCAGTATTAGCGCATTGAAGACACTGATCACCGAATTGCTGAAGTTCGGGTGTTGTCCCACTGCATTCCGCATCATTTTGAAAATCCGCTGCTTTTGCATAGAACATATCAGCTATTTCCGACTCATCTGCTTATGGGCGCTTTATCAATGCACGTGACGAGAAACGCGACTTAAACTCGAAAATCTTAAGTAGCCAGAAACTACCCAATGGCCTTCACAATTCAAATGCATCGTACTATGCGTAACCGCCCAGTTACGCCAGGTTTAGTATTGAAACCGTGTAGCATTTCCCGATGGAAAAGCAACTAAAAATAGTCGTCATTTTGGACGCTACAAGCGGTTAGATTATAGCATTCGCCTATAATCGTGTCAAGGAAAATATCCGAAACTGGCAGGGCTCGCGCCGTTCAGTTACAAGCACAGAAACCTTTCGGCGAGCGAGCCATGGCGCTGATTTCAAGATTG
This sequence comes from Candidatus Poribacteria bacterium, assembly GCA_028819845.1. Classification (GTDB taxonomy): domain Bacteria; phylum Poribacteria; class WGA-4E; order WGA-4E; family PCPOR2b; genus JAPPKS01. Next base: position 219,177 of record JAPPKS010000023.1, read on the forward strand.
CCCATTCTCGTTGTTATTGCTAATGCGCATTATATTGATTTTCCGCTGGAAATTGGTGCGCCGCCGCGACTGCGACAAATCCCGGCACTGCAGTTTCACTTTACTTAGATGCAACCGGACTCCTATTCCTCAACGGATTCTCGGGCATCAACATCGTCCCCAACAGAGGCGGTGCCTGGCGGGCTATGAACTCCTAATTTTTCTCGAATTTTGGTTTCGATTTCAGCGGAAATTTCGGTGTGTTCTTTTAGGTAAAGCTTGGCGTTGTTCCTACCTTGACCAAGCCTATCGCCTCCATAGGCGAACCATGCACCGCTCTTTTCTATGATGCCTTCATCTACTCCGACATCAAGAATACCGCCTTCTTTCGAGATGCCGTCACCAAAAGTCAAATCAAACTCAGCTTGCCGAAATGGCGGCGCCACCTTGTTTTTGGCAATCTTGACACGTACGCGGTTGCCAATGGCTTCATTTCCTTCTTTCAAGCTCTCGACCCGCCGCATTTCAAGTCGCACAGAGGCATGAAATTTGAGCGCTAATCCGCCAGGCGTAGTTTCCGGGTTGCCAAACATAACGCCTATCTTCTGACGAATCTGGTTTGTAAAAACAACACAGGTCTTTGACCGATTTGTAATACCGCTGAGTTTACGCAGCGCTTTGGACATTAAACGCGGCAATAAGCCCACATGCGCGTCACCCATATCCCCCTCAATTTCCGCTTGAGGTGTCAACGCCGCCACCGAATCAATCACAACGATGTCAATTGCCCCGCTGCGAATAAGGGTTTCCACAATTTCCAACGCTTGTTCGCCGGTGTCCGGCTGAGAAATGAGCAGCTCATCCATATCTACACCGATGCGTTTTGAATAATTGGGGTCTAGTGCGTGTTCAACATCTACAAATGCCGCAACCCCTCGTTGTTTTTGTGCTTCAGCCACAACATGCAGCGCAAGCGTTGTTTTTCCGCTCGATTCGTGGCCGAAAATTTCGACGATGCGCCCGCGGGGCACGCCACCTACACCGAGCGCAATGTCTAGTGCAAGCGAACCTGTAGGAATAGATTCGACCGGAACAATTTCAGTACTGTTAAAGCGCATTATCGCGCCTTTACCGTGTTGCCGCTCAATTTGTGTTATTGCAAGATCGATGGTATGGTTCTTTTCATCTCTTGTCATCATCAAACCTCCATATTCAATCTACACGATTTTAAGCGGGTGTAGACCGCCCCTGTCAATTGCAGTTGGCTCCGCACAAGTGTAATCTCCTCGACCGTCATTGAGGCGCCGTCAATTTTCTCATATTGCTGAAACGCATCGGTGAACGGCCGCAAATCCATCCGCTTCTTAATTCTGGCGATTGTCAAATGAGGGCTTGCTGCTCTTTCATCGCGCGGAAATCCACATCGATCTAGTTCAAGGTTGATTTCTTTGGCTAACTCACTTATGTCGGCACTCCCATCTTTAACACCGCACCAAACCACCCTTGGGCGTTTTAGATTCGGAAATGCGCCAATCCCTCCAACCCGCATCGTAAATGGGAAATGCCCCATCGCTACCTTCTGGATGGCAGCTTCAATCGTACCGAGCTGGGTGTGTTCAACCTCTCCCAAGAATTTTAATGTAAGGTGAAAATTTTTCGGGATAACCCATGACGCATGGCGAATACGTTTTCTGAGTATATCTTGAATTTGTGCCAACTTGTCTTGAATTGTGGACGGGATTTCGATTGCTACGAAACAACGAATTCGCTGCGATGTGTTTTGCATACCCCTAATACTGAATAAATACAATCACCAATGTCACGGTTTGACGTTGACACTTACGCTTGATACGATCGATTTAGAGATCGTCGCCGGTGTATATATCCGCCGACCGCATCAAGTCGTACATCGCCTTGCGGTTATTATACAGAAATTCCAAACCAGACACCACTGTTAAAATGAGCGGAATGTACATCATAAAATAGATTGGCCCGAACGGGTGAACGATAATGTTTGCGGGAAGCACTCGCAATCCTCCAAATTCATAGATAACAAGCAATGCCAAACTTATGGTAAGGACAACCATTTGTGAAGATGTCTTATATTTCCCCCACTTGGCTGATGCGACGACAGTCCCCTGCGTTGCAATGAATGCAATCCGTAACCCCGTAACAACAAATTCACGCCCTATAATGGTAATAACCATCCAGCCTGGAATTAGTCCTTCTCCGAACCGGGTTAGACAAATTAACGCCGCGCCAACAAGGAGTTTATCCGCGAGTGGATCGATGAATTTTCCAAAACTAGTGGTACCTTGCTTCCGAGCGATTCGTCCATCGAAGAAATCCGTGAGCGAGGATACCGCAAATATGATTAGCGCTGCAAGCAAACGTTGGTAGCGAAAAGAGAGCATCAAAAGCGGTACCATGACGATGCGTGAAATCGTTAGGTAATTCGCCAAGCGCATGAGGTTGTGAATATTCATAGTTATACTGTTGTGCTACGTGAGAGGTGCGATTCACTCGTCGGATGAAAGGTCAATAATTTCGACATCGTCGGGAATAACAAATCTAAAGGCATCGGCCGCAATTTCCTCATCGCGCCGAACTTTTTTCAACGAAACTACGACACTAAGGGTACTCCCATCTTCTCTCTCGGATCTATAACCAAACTGCACCGGCAACCAATCACTCGATTGCACCCAAACCTCCAAGATTTCGCGCGCATGCTGGATTCCATCCGCCGGTTGAGACAACAAATGCGGCTTAGGCGACAATTCAATCTGGTAGACGCCCTTCTTATTGGCGATGGAATCTGGAACTAGCCGCATATCATAATTCTCTTGAACGTCATCCAATGATGACCCGATTCCCGGCAATAACTCGTTGCGATTCGAGTTGTTCCACCGCATCTTATTGACCTGATTCAGCATCGGCGTATAAGACCAAGAATAATCGCCATCTAGGATGATTAACTGTACGGTTTGGCTAGAATCCTCGCGGCTCAAATACTCCTTGCGCAACAAGTTAGGCTTACTAAATGCCAGTTTGCCGCCAGCAATGCTTTTATTGCCATCTTGAAGCGTCGTCTCCTCAAACTCAGCGCTAAAGTTCTTGGATGTGTCATAAGCTGCTTTAAACTTGTGGAAAATCTCATCGACTGTATAAGCAAATCCCCACTGCCCGCCAGCGATCAAAAAGAATGTCAGTAGTTTCCCATACCAGAGCAGTTTCATTGACCTTTTCCCCCGGATTTCAATTCTGGATTCACGATTGCAGTATAGCACCCGCGCCCCTAATTGTCAACGCAGTTTTTGAAGTCTATCACTAGGGCGTGTTGACATTTGTGTGAATCCCTCCGTAACCGTAGGGGATCAACCGAGTGAATAGCGAGGGCGATAGTGTTTATCAGGTCACCGCGCCCACAGATCGACCGCTGCTAGGAAACTCCCAACCATACAGATATGATTGGGAACAGAGGGTTGGGAAACTACGAATGTTCGTGGGGTTGTGCACTGCCCATGATTGTCGAGTTGTGATTGAATGTCAACAGTAACTAGCTTAAAATTAGACCTTGAAGTGTATTCGCAGTTTGATAAACATAACAAGCTACTCGGTTGACTTTCACTGTTCATAACTGCAATTGTTCTTCAATTTGACTTGACGGAATCAATGTGCCGCCGGATTGAAATAACGCGCTCATTTACACCGGGGCTGCAGTTTTTGTTCCACATTTACGTGACTATTATGGCTGCCTCACTTCGCAGCCAAGGTTTTTAGCTTCACGGCGTGCGGTTCATTTCGATTGGCAACTTGAAAGCGGGCGGTAAAATGCGAGGTAAGCGGCATTGCTATCCAAGGAATTAACGCTCCGGATTTGGTATGCTTACTGTCAGACATGCTCGATCAGAACCCAACCTAATGACAACGTTTGGCAAAAAATTAATCGTTTTACTTTTTGAAACCGTTTCATAAGAGATGCGTTTGGTAAGGATAGAAATAATCCAAAAAAATCTGGGATTCGTATTAAATCTCTCTAATCCATCACGAGGAAACCATTTCAAATGCCAAAACATTATACTTATCTAGTCTCTTGCGTCCGGGAAACTTCGATCGAATGGGGAATTGAACTTCAATCCCTCGGCGATGCAGTGCCGCCAAAGGTCGTAAGATTGCCGCACCTGACTCGAGCGCTAACGGATACGCCATATTTTCAATCAAAAAGTAACCCGATAGCTTATCTTAAGCAGCTAATAAAAGGCATGACGGATATGCTGCGTGATTACCACACACGTGTTTTCAGAAAGATTCAGATTAGGCTGGAAGAGTTACAGGTTGGCGAACGATGCTATGTCCAAGTTGCTTACACAGATAATGGTGCGGAAATTAAACCCCACAATTACGAAATCCAGCTTCTTGAGAACTCGCCGCTTGAGTCGCCAGACGCAAATCCCGATCGGTCAACTGCATTCTCTCCTACACTGAATGCGGACAATCTTTCTGGTTATCAGGGCGAAGAGGCCGTCCTGAATTGGCAAAACTCAACTAAACCAAGTGCGGAGAATCAAAATAAATCTTCCGTTGGTAATTCAACTGAGGTGGTTAAACAGATTACGCGGTTACATGAGAGAGTTAGGAAGCTTCAATCTGAAATGGACCTGATGAAGGAGAGACTGGACGAAGGGCGGCGCTTGTCAGAAAGAATTTTGAGTGACAGAGATTTTCTTGCATCTAGAAAGGCAGAGGTCGCTGGCCAACCCAATGCACCGCGAATTGGGAGCAAACGGGTTTATATGCGTCCAAACGGTGGAAAAGATTCGCAGAAAAAGGATAGCATTATGCTCAATCAGGATGAAAGTACCGCTATCCAATACATCATGGACCAGAAGAAAATCACTGAATCTCAGTTGAGGAAGCAATACCACATTGGTAATGCTTCTGAAGTTATGGCGAGCTTGATTGACAAGATGGAACAGTACAATTCACCCTGCATTGATGTCCAGACGGATGAGAATGGTAAGTTGGTTTATCATTGGAATCAGCCGGATGATGGTGCGATGGCGGCGTCAAATCCTTCTTGATGGGCAGGTTCGTACCTTGAATGCATCGCAGTCAAGCCTAACCACAGTTCATTGCTGATTTTCAATCCGTTGTGCACGCTTCCGGATTTTATCATTCAGGCGGTGCGTCAATCTCCATGTCGAGCAGAATGGCGCTAAACCCTTTGCCGTGCCCGTCAATCATCAGAGAACGTGACACCCCACCACCAAGCGCATGACGAACAACGAAGTTTAACGCGCCAATTTTCGGAAGTTCATAGCGCTCTATTTCCCCGTGCGGTATGCCGCTGAGATAATCATCTACAGCTTCCGCCGTCACGTGTTCGGTCACCCACTCGTAGTGAATTTGGTCGTAGACAATCAGCCCGATATTTACGGTATCAGCCTTGTCGCCCGATCGCGAGTGGCAAATCTGCCTAAGCTTGATTCGATTAGCCATTGTCATTCTCCCTTTACTCTACAACGTATTCTAGTACGTTAAATTGGACGGTTTCACGGGGTAACAGCGTGGTATAAAGCCCGATGACTTCCTCTGGCCCCGCTTGGTAATCGAGCCGCAGTCCCTGGCTTACACCCGCCGGCCCATTTAGCGCGAGAGACTCAACATCATGCAACACTTCCCACGCCTGATCTTGAGTGTCGAAATAACCGCTCACTCTCAGTTCCACTTCTTTCACTGCGGACAAATCTACATCAGACCATGGAAAGAGTGCGTTAACACCAACAAAATCGAACCGCAATGCAGCGCTATCAATGCCGTGGACGCGGGTTGCCCGCTTGGCAATCGTATCGGCGGCTAACCGCGCTCTGGCATACGCCCCGGTTCCGCCATAGTACGCCCGGCTAACTGCCACAAAGTTCTCGCGTACACCGAGCAGCACTTTTACTGTTGATGGTCGAGGATGCCCTTTCGTTCCGGTTACGCTGACTCGATCGGTGCCAACTTGCTTAATCTCCGTGCTGGTGAAATCGACTACGCCATCGTTATGAATGTAGTTGCTTGGATCATGGAGTTCGTAAAGGAGTTGCTCTTTGACGGTCCGCTCGGATACTACCCCGCCTGTATTTGGAACCTTGGTGATAATCGCATCTCCGTTTGAGTGCACCTCAGCGATAGGCATTCCAATGTTGTCCAAACCCGATACATCCTTCATTCCGGGATCTGCATGATATCCGCCCGAGAGCTGTGCACCGCACTCCATCAGGTGTCCAATGCCTAGCCCGCTCGCCAGCAAATCCCAGTCATCCATCTGCCAGTCCAATTCAAATATCAACGGCGCAAGAAATTGAGTGGAATCACCGGCTCTGCTAGTAATCACAATATCCGCGCCGCGCCGCAGCCCTTCAACAATCAGGGGTGCACCCTGGTAAGCGATAGCGGCTACCAGCCTATCCCCGAAAGTGGAGACCGGCTCGCCCGTCTCGGAGGTTACCGGATCTATTTCATTGATAAGCGCGGCGCTGCTATCCGGCTGCGTATAGGCGACTTTGATACCTTTAATGTTCAATTCCTCGCAGATTTTGGCTGTTAAATTAACTGCACCTTTTACATCTGCGCTCCCACCATTATGGATGATTTTAACACCATTCTTGATGCATGCCGGAAGTACAGTTCGCAAGGTTCTACCAAGCGTGACATCGTATCCGACATCGCCCTTTGCCTTTCGCAGTGCGGATTCGGAATAGGCTTTTTCCGATTGAGCGTCAAAAATTAGATAATCAATCCCGCCATTCTCCGCGAGATTGAGTGCGGCGTCTATGCGGTCGCCGCCGGCGCCGGATCCGCTTCCCAGCCGAATTGATGATTTTCGTGTATTTATTGTCTTACCCTCCTCAGCAGCGTTAATTTTGTAGACCGAAACTATTCGGCAAGTTATCTCTACTCCCACCACCTGACGGGGTGCCAGCCCATATTATAGGTCATGATTTTGAATGCTGCGTTCATGATGCTCCAAATACCGCCCATAGCGTAATCTCCCAATATCAGACCGGCAAAGAACGGGATGGCTTTTCGATACGCCCGCAAGCCGCCGTACCGAAGAATTGTGAATTTTAAGCACCAACTAATCAACACCGGCACCCAAATATAAATCATCTCTGCCGGACTCACTCCTAATACAAAACCAACCGGGTGGAATGGCCACCATAGAAAGCGCATCTTCATGGCTAATAGAAACCCCGTGATTGCCGCACCGAGTCCCATAAAACCGATTGTCGTGTAATCCGTAGTTTTTTGAAAGGTCAGCCACAGTTGGAGACGTTGTGTAAAGCTTTCTCTGCCCATGCCCCCGATTTCCGACTGATTCTCAACGCCGAAGTGGTATGAAAGCCCAAAATAAATCACAAAGGTTGCCGGAATACCGACGGCAAAGGCAAGAATCATCGCCCATGTCAGCCTTCGACGATTGATATTCGCATTCTCACCGATTCGAAATGCTTCCAGTTGATTCGGCATCGGATGGCCTGGCTGGTCTCGATTCAGTCCAAAAAAGAAGGAAAGAACCGTCAAGTTTCGGGCGCCAAAGGCGCGTGTTCCCAGGGAGGTTACCATTGTGCGCCCCGGATCCAACCAAAGCAGTTCATGCACCGGCAATCCCAGTCCGCTCCGCATCTTGGTTATCCCTAGCGCGGCGCAGCAGTAAAGCGTTAAAAACAGAAGGATAACCCACAGAGACAGCCCAGCGTTATAAGCGAAAACGAGCAGAAAAATCACGCCCGCGAGGATGCCCAGCATTGCGGCACGGTACGACATCGGCTCCGCCGCCTCATCTATTCCTCCCTTTCCGGTGAATATCTGCGTAAAAACCCGCTTGAGATGTCTCCGTCCAACCCACAGCGCTAGAAGACCCAAGCCAATCCACGCTCCCTGAGCCTGCTCGTCGAGATAAAGTTCACGCCATCCCATTGTAGCGCCCAGCGACAATTGCGTCATCTTCTTGAAAAAGTAAAAGAACCATGCCGAAAAGGCGAGATCCAGCGGCATAAAATAGGAAAGTCCAATGACGAACGGCTGGAAAGAGATGCGCGTCCCGTGCATGTAACTCCACGGCTTTTCCTGAAAATGATACTGCGTCCACCCGACCGGTATGTAAGGGACGAAAGGATAGAAAGCCTTCAATCCGTTAAAAAGGCTAATCCCTGCCGCGATTGCAAATCCGACCCACATCAAACGATTCTTCAGAAATCCAACCGGATCCCGCCCCATCTCCAGCGGCAACCAGGTAATCGGGTACGTAAGCCGTTCATGTTCGGAGAACTGCCGCTTGATTATCGCGTTGATACAGATGAGAATGAAGCAGAGCACAAACAGAAAGGCAGACCAGTAAAACAGCGGTCCAATCCAAGCCTTGATGTGGTGTAAGTTGAAAAACGTGTCTTCACCAAGAAAAAAGCCTCGCAGGTCATTCTCGTTTTCGACGGTGAACCAGCCCGGGATATAATGCCAGAAGAGATTACGCCAGTCGTTTTCCGCTGTGGCGTACCAGTAGGGGTGAGCAATGGGACCGAGCAGTCGAGTCATTCGATGTCCTGATATGGTCGACACCATGACGACCATGACATAGATGACCAACAAGTCGGTGTTTTTGAATGCGGCTTTGCCAACAATCTTTTTGCACAGGAGGTTCAGCAATATCAGCACAAACAGCGTAAATACCGCATTGCTGAACAGCGACATGTACGTGTGATTTAGACCTTTAAGGTAGTCATTGGCTGAGATCCAGTAGGAATTGACGACCACCAAAATCACGCCGATTGCCAGTGCACTCAGGGATATTCCACTCGGCGGTTGACTTCTGGTTCGCGTCACATTATCCAAAGACAATTCCTCACTTTAACAAATGCAAACTATCGCTAAATCCGTGTATGATTGTTCCGCACTCTAGAATACATTATAAATCTATCTGTTAATGGTTGTCAACACACTCAACGCACAGCGTTTTCAGTTGAAAACTAGAAATTCTTGGGACACTTTTGCCTTGAGATAAGAAACTTACTCCGGTAATCTGAGTTTGTGAAAACAGTTTTGAAAACACTAAAGTTCAACTAAACAGCAGGGCAGTAATTTGCTAAATTAACGCGTCCCATATCTACGCTTCTATATCTAGTTTTTTCTGTTGACATCTCCAATGTTTTTGATTAAGATAAAGCGAGTGACCAACAAGTACCGTAAAATGTGCAGCCCCGGTCAATGATCGGGATACAACTGCGCTCACTAAGTTCCATTTGTGAACCATCTATCTTGAAAGGAGATTGATGCCTTGCGAGCGTTTGACTATATACCCGCAAAAACCGTTGATGAGGCAGTGGCTTTGCTCGCGGAAAAGGGAGATCAGGCGAAACCGTTGAGCGGCGGTACCGATCTCATTGTTATGGTTAGGGAAGGCAGGCGGCAGTTGGATTTGATGGTAGATGTCAAAGACATCCCCGAAACCAATGTGCTTTCGTATTCCCAAGAAACCGGCTTACATCTCGGCGCGGCTGTGCCCTGCTATCAAATCTACGCAGATGATGAAATTTCCGCTGCTTATCCGGGGCTTGCAGACGCTGCCAAGATTATCGGAGGCACCGCAATTCAAGGCAGAGCGAGTGTCGGCGGTAATTTGTGCAACGCCTCACCCGCTGCGGATACGATACCGCCGCTAATTGTGCTAGAAGCCGTCTGCGTCATTGCGGGTCCAAACGGGACGCGTGACGTCCCGGCAGAGCAATTTTGCACAGGACCGGGGCAAACCGTCTTGGAAAACGGAGAATTTCTCGTATCGTTTAAAATTCCCGCACCCAAGAATAATTCAAGCTCTTATTATCTTCGATTCATCCCGCGCAATGAAATGGACATCGCAGTGGTGGGCGCGGGCGCATCAGTCGTCTTGGACACGGAGAAAACGTCGTTCGTATCAGCTCGAATCGGACTCGCTGCGGTCGCCCCAACGCCACTGTTCGCCGAGGAAGCCAGTGCGTCGCTTGCCGGCAGGGAAGTGTCCGACGAAGCGGTCAATGCAGCAGCTGAAGCGGCGCGCCACATCGCCCGACCAATCAGCGACATGCGCGGCACGATTGAACAGCGGGTTCACCTCGTTGAAGTGCTGACACGCCGCGCCTTAAATGGTGCAATTCATAGAGTGAAGGAGTCGTGAAAATAGATGCCGAAAAAAGTACATGTTCAAACGACAATTAACGGCGAAACTGTTGAATTTCTGTGTGAGCCTCGCCAGAGCCTGCTTGAAGTCCTTCGAGATGAACTCGGAATGACCGGCGCCAAAGAAGGTTGCAACAACGGAAACTGCGGCGCATGCAGCGTAATTCTTGACGGACGGCTGGTCAATTCCTGTATTGTGCTTGGCGTTGAAACTGAAGGGAAAACGGTGGAAACCGTTGAGGGTCTCGCCGAGCCGGGAAAACTCCATCCGATACAGGAGATTTTCTTGGAAGATGCGGCACTTCAGTGCGGTATCTGCACGCCCGGCTTTATCGTAGCAACAAAGGCATTGCTGGACAAAAATCCCAACCCAACTGAGTACGAAGTCCGTTACTGGCTGGCAGGCAATCTATGCCGTTGTACCGGCTACGATAAGATTGTCCGCGCCGTGCTCGATTCGGCTCAAATTATGTCTTCGGAGGTAGGTGCATAATGTCAGAGAAGAAAGAATATAAAGTCATCGGCACCCGTCCTATCCGGCATGATGGTGTCGACAAGGTGACAGGCCGCGCCCTCTACGGCGCAGATTTCCAAACTACGGGGCTGCTGCACGGCAAGGTTTTGCGCAGTCGCCACGCCCATGCCCGCATAAAATCCATTGACACTAGCCGCGCGGAAGCCCATCCCGATGTGAAAGCGGTCGTGACTGCGGCGGACCTCCCTACGGCAGCAGACAAAATCGCCGATCTCGGTGAAAGTGCAGTCAATCTGAAATATCTGTGCGACAATATTCTTGCGAGCGACAAAGCCCTATACACAGGGCATGCAGTCGCTGCACTCGCGGCGAGCGACCCTCATACGGCTGAAGAAGCGCTTGAACTCATTGATGTCGAGTACGAGGTGTTACCGCCGGTGCTTGAAGTGCGGGAAGCGATGGAAGACGATGCGCCGCTGCTGCATGAAAATCTGAAAACCGACGCGATGGGAGAAAAGTCTGAAGAGTCGAGTAATGTCGCAAGTCATTTCCAACACAAAAAGGGCGACATTGACACGGGCTTTGCGGAAGCGGACGTTGTCATCGAACACGATTTTGTTACCGGCACCGTGCATCAAGGCTATATCGAACCTCACAACGCAACCGCACTGTACAACCCCGACGGGCAACTCACCATCTGGTGCAGCACGCAAGGCGCATTTGCCGTGCGTCAACAAGTATCGGAAATCCTCCAGATTCCGGTTTCCAAGGTTAAGGTGGTGCCGATGGAGATTGGCGGCGGGTTCGGCGGGAAGATTAGTGTTTATCTTGAGCCGGTTGCCGCGCTGCTTTCCAAGAAATCGGGCCGCCCCGTCAAGGTCTTGATGAATCGGGCAGAAGTTTTTGAAGCCACCGGGCCGACCCCTGCATCTTACATCCGAGTAAAGATGGGCGTCACTAATGATGGGCGAATCACCGCAGCAGAGGGCTACTTGGCGTTTGAAGCCGGCGCTTACCCGGGTTCACCCGTTGGCGCGGGAGCCATGTGTATCTTCTCCCCTTACAATATCCCAAATGGGCTGATTGATGGGTATGATGTAGTCGTCAATAAACCGAAATCTAACGCGTACCGCGCGCCCGGCGCGACAAATGCCGAGTTTGCTGCCGAAACCGTCGTCGATGAAATCTGCGAGAAGCTTGGCATGGATCCGCTCGAATTCCGCATCCTCAACGGAGCAGAAGAGGGAGTCAGCCGCATTGACGGCCCCGTATTCCCGCGAATCGGTTGCATCGAAGCAACTGAAGCCGCAAAGGAACATCCACACTACGAAGCGCCGCTCGAAGGGGAAAATAGAGGGCGCGGTGTGGCGTCCGGGTTCTGGTTCAATGTCGGATTGAAGTCGAGCGTCGCAATTAACGTGAACCCCGATGGTACCATTAGCCTTGTTGAGGGTTCGACCGATATTGGCGGCACACGGGCGTCGATTGCAATGCAAGCCGCGGAGGTACTGGGAATTCCCGCCGAATCGGTCTATCCCACCGTAGTCGATACAAATTCGGTCGGGTATACAGATGTAACCGGCGGCAGCCGAACCGCATTTGCGACGGGATACGCCGCCTATGAAGCTGCGCAGGATGTCAAGCAGCAGATGACCGAACGCGCCGCAAAATTGTGGGAGGTCGATGCAGCGGAAGTGCAGTTCGCGGATGGCGATTTTGTATGCGTGAACGGCAAAGATGAGCGCATGAGTTTCAAGGAGTTGGCTGCGAGGCTGGATGAAGTCGGCGGTCCGGTCACCGGGCGTGCTTCCGTCGATCCGACTGGGGTTGGCGGCGCTTTTGCCACGCACATCGTTGACGTTGAGGTCGATCCGGACACCGGCAAGGTCGAAATCCTGCGCTACACAGCGACGCAAGACGCTGGAAAAGCCGTCCATCCCAGTTATGTCGAAGGGCAGATGCAAGGCGGCGTCACGCAAGGGATTGGCTGGGCGTTGAATGAGGAATATATCTACGACAAAGACGGGCGAATGTCCAACGCGAGTTTCCTCGATTACCGCATGCCAACCTGCCTAGATTTGCCGATGATTGACACGGTCATCGTTGAAGTTCCCAATCCGGGCCACCCGTACGGTGTGCGAGGCGTAGGGGAGGTTCCAATCGTTCCGCCCCCCGCTGCGATCGCCAACGCTATCTATCGCGCAATTGGTGTTCGGATGAAGGAGCTCCCAATGTCTCCCGGCCGGATACTCAAAACGATGGGCAAACTCTAAATATTGGGTTAGTCGAAAAACCAGTGCCTGCCTCTAATTTGAGGCAATGGGGCAGGCACGCTACCAACATCATTCTCTTAGGACTTACGCAATAAGTTCAATAGTCCCCCTGATAAGGGGGATTTAGGGGGTTAGAAACATGGAAATAACGAGTTTTAAGTCCAATTTTTGCTTTTTCTGCTCAATTTGCGTAAGTCCTGTCTCGGTATTTCCAATCCTCCCCGCATTCATGTAAGGCAATACCATGCCAATCGTATCAGTCCCCTCCCTCATGCAGAATCTCACCAACGGCGCAGACAAAGTTACCGTGGACGGCGAAACACTTCGAGAAGTGATTGATAATCTTGAAGAATCCTATCCCGGCTTCAAAGCACGTCTCTGCGACGGCAACCGGATTCGGAAAAACATCTCGCTGTACATCGACGGCACCATCTCACGGGAAGGCATGCGTCAACCCGTAAAAGCCGACACCGAAATCCACTTCCTCCCCGCCATAAGTGGTGGTTGTAGCCTAATGCCCGCCAAGGACACTGAAGTTGTTGCTGTCTAGGCGCAGCGCGTTGGGGATAGTGTGTCTATCTCCTTTTTGGCGTTAAGTTATTCAGGGGGCAATTCCTGATGAAGAGGATGGTTTACTGTTCCATTGCGCTTACCGTGTTCGTGTGTGCGGTCACCATTGAAACTCCGGCTGACCTTGTTGAGGGGTTAATTGCCGCTTGGTTACTCAATGAGGGAAAAGGTTCTGTAATGAAAGATGCTGTGGGTGACCATGATGGCGAAATCGATGGCGGTGTGTGGACTGAAAACGCCAAGAACGGTAAGTCTGCCTATCGACTTACACACAAAACGCTCATTACTGTTAAGAATTCGGTGGATATCGATAGATTAGATGATGGGTTTACAATCGCACACTGGATAAACCCCAAACAGGGCGGCGCGATTATGGATAAATCGGGGCATGACGGTTCGAGGATCCAGTGGTACATTCTCAATGACAGACGCCACCATTGGGGCATCGGCCCGGTATGGGGGATATCGGATGGCAATCCCGTTGCTGCCTTTCACACGTGGTATCACTTCGCATGGTCGCATGAACCAGATGACGCGAGCATAATCTATCGCAACGGCAAAGAAGTTGGCAGGAACCGCCTCGGGGCTGTGCCGGTGACCGGAAGGAATATGCTCTTTGGTAACCGGTTGCCTTGGGAGGGGCGGCAAGAGTGGTTCAATGGGATATTGGACGATATCGGTTTTTGGAATCGACCGCTATCCGAAGAGGAAGTCAACGAACTCATAGAGGTGGGGCTACCTAATGTCCTTGGTGTTGCCCCACAGAGCAAATTAGCAACGACGTGGGCAACACTCAAAACTTATCTAAATTAGCACATGTACTTCCTTTGCACTTACTCTCATCACCTCACAACTTTGCCGACGCGCGCCGATATATCGTAGCATCTTCTTTCTTCAAATGTGGTTACAGTCATCCACCGGCATCAAGCGCAACGATTTGCAGTTCTTGTAGGTTGGGTTGAGCGAATAAACCCAAAATCGTAACAATGGCAGATGTTCGGCCGGAACATCCAAACGCCCTTTTACCGAAATTGATGTAGCGTAACCCAACGCTTTTCAATTCACCCAGCTATTTCTGTATGCTCAAATACATTCGAAATAACCAAAAGCGTTGGGTTCGCTAAATCCTAACAAACTCTATACAACATCAAATCCCGATATCAATTCGGCATATTGCTTCCGTTTCACTTGCTCCGCTTAACCCAACCTACAAAAACTTTAATTCCTCATTGGCGTCTAGAACAGGTTAAAGCAACGCTAATTTCTATTTTGCCAGAAGAAAAACAAAACCAAAAAAGTCATTGAATACTTCAACTTAAGAAACCAGTCGAAGCATTTACTGAAATGTGCCAAGCGCGCGGTGGAGATAGCCATTGAGCAGAACGAACAAACCGCGATTGACTATCTAGAATATGAGACGCAGGTCGAAGACCCTCGGAACGGAGAGGTGACAAGATGAGCATCATTCAATTTTCAATGGAAGAGGTACGCTGCTTTGCAGAACGCCAAGAGTTCAACATCCGCCCTCTGACGTTTTTGGTCGGAGAGAACAGTACCGGCAAGACCACAGCGTTGGCATGTTTCCAAGTGTTATCAGATTATCTCATAGATGGGGGAATTAATTTCAATTCGCCGCCCTATTCAATGGGAATTTTTAGAGATATTGTCAGAAACAGCAGGAAAACAGAAAAGGTGTTCACGCTTGGAGTTACAAATGGTGATGTTGGGTATACAGTTGAATTTGCAAAAAAAATGGGAGGGGTTGAACCTGTCGTCAAGTCAATAACGGTGAAATTTACTGATGGCGAAATTGTAATAAGAGCTAGCAATACAATGGGAGACCGAATGCGTTTAACCTCCTGTGATAAAGCGCAGAATCAGTATCATATAGATGTTCGTTCTGAAGCTTTGGATATTTATCCTCCTCGCGACCTCTTAGAGGATTTTAAGCGCGGATGGCATGAGTTATCTGAAGATGAAAAGGCATTGAGGGACTATTTGGAGAAAACTGAAATATCATGGCGATGGTGGCATGGGGACAACGTATTCGTATGTAATACTGCACCTATTCGTACACAACCTAAACGGACCTATAACCCAACACGACAATTTTACGATCCTGAAGGAAGCCATGTGCCGATGTGGTTCATGGAGACAAAAGCGACTGAAAAAGAGGAATGGGAAACTCTGAAAGATCAGTTGGTCGAATTTGGTAAACGTTCGGGGCTATTTCAGAATATAGATATCAATAATCTTGGTGGGGCGAGGGGTAATCCGTTCCAACTGAAGGTGACGGTGAGGGGACCTAATTCTAATATTGTTGATGTCGGTTACGGTGTCAGTCAAATTTTGCCAATCTTGGCACGTGTTTTAGAATATCCCGTTTTTCGCCGAGGCACAGGTGGGATTCTGCATATAGGACCAATGCCAGTTTCCTTATTACAACAACCCGAAGTCCATCTGCACCCGAGGGCACAAGCAGAGTTATCTTCACTACTAGCGACACTGGCATGCGAGGGTAACCGGGCATTTATCGTTGAAACACATAGTGATTACATGATTGACCGGGTGCGCGTAGAAATCAGAAAGGGCACCATCCACCCTGAATATGTGTCGCTCATAAATTTAGAACCAAAGGGCAATGTTGTCAAGGTGCATAACATCAGTTTTGATAACATGGGTAATATGGAAAACGTACCGCCGCACTATAGAGAATTTTTCCTGAACGAAACCGACCGGTTCATGGGTTTTGAGGATTAATTATGTGTATAATCTTGGACACCAACGCTTTTGGGAATTTCAAAAAAAGAGATAAGGGTGAAATAGACGAAGATATGGAGCCTATATGGAGTTGGTTATATCAAAAGCGCGGGAAAATCGCATATTCGCCGACCGAAAAAATACAAGGTGAGTGGAAAAAAGGGGGAATGATAAATCAGATGAAAACTCTGAACCAAGCCGGCAAACTCAAATTAGTGTCGGCAGACGATGTGCGAGAAAAAGCTGATGAACTAAAACTTTCGGGGTTACTTAAATCAGACGACCCCGATTTGATTGCATTAGCTAAAATTGCAAAGGTGAAAGTATTGGTTGTGCAGCGCCTTACTGACATACCGCGCCGGGGGCGAAAAACAGGAAATAGCGGCGCTGATTCCGATTTGCGGACAGACTTTAAAAATCTGGTCGGCGGTGCAGTGTACATGACAAAGAAACATTCGCACCTGCTGCGCAGAGATACCTGTCCGTAGAGAGAAATAGCGATTCTTACCAAGGCTTCTATCGTACAGCTACTATAAACACCATTGACCGTTACTAATTGGCGTTAATCCCGCGCTCAAAAACACGTACCCAATGGACAGCGATTTCCAGAAATCCTTTATTGTTGGTTGCGCTCTTCCATGGCACTGTGGCAGACGTATGGAATAATTTAAAAAAACAACTGTGGATGTCGATCTAATTCAGTTTCACTACCAATAAAGTTGCTAATAAAGAATATTTCAGTCTTCTCAATCATATGCTTGCTGCTTTATGGCGGTGTGTCAGCCGCCGGCGCATCGGATTGGCCGCAGTGGCGCGGTCCCTATAGGGACGGAATCTCCCGGGAAACGGGGATTCTCAAAAAGTGGCCGGACGGAGGTCCCAAAGTCCTTTGGAGAGTTTCACTTGGCGAGGGATTTTCCGGGATTTCCGTCGCTGACGGTCGTGTCTACACGATGTTCTCGGACGCAGAAGATGAGTTCGTCGTTTGTCTCGATGCCGCAAATGGCGAAGAGATCTGGCGGTTTCGTACCGACAAAACATTCTATGAGTACGAAGGCGGCAATGGACCTCGTGCGACACCGACAATTGACGGGGAGTTCCTCTTCACGGTATCCGCGCAGGGTAAATTCTATGCGTTGCATAGTGTAAATGGAGTAAAGGTCTGGTCTTACGATCTGATTAAAGATTTCAGCGGCTACATGCCCAGGTGGGGGTTCAGTTCTTCACCGTTGGTGGAAGGCAATCAGCTTTTTGTAGAGGTCGGCGGCGTCAATGGAAAATTTATCGTGGCATTTGATAAGAAGAATGGCGATGTCCTCTGGAGTTCCCACACAGACAAACTGGGATACGCATCGCCGATTGCTGTTACAATTAGCGGGATACGACAACTCATAGTCTTCGCGGGCATCGGTTGCTCTCAGTATCAACCGATAACGGAAAACTGCTCTGGAGTTACCCATGGCGGACGGGACGGTATGATGTTCACGCGGCAACTCCCATTTTCATTGCGCCGGACAAGGTTTACATCTCATCGGCGTACGGAAAGGGAGCCGCAGTCGTACAGGTCAAGGTAACGGATTCTCCCGAATCTAGTGCCCGGAACAATATGAAGGTCGACGAGATTTGGAAGAATGAGAGAATGCAGAACCGGTTGGCTACGTCGGTTTTGTACGACAATCACCTTTACGGCTTTCACAGGACTATTTTGAAATGTATTGATGCAAATACCGGCGTGGAAAAATGGAAAACTCGAGGATTCGGTGAAGGCACGCTCATGCTTGCTGACGGACACCTGATTATTCTCGGCGACCGAGGCAAGTTGGGTTTGGTAGAGGCGACCGCTTCCGCTTATCATAAGGCAGCGAGCGCAGAGGTGCTGAGCGGACTGTGTTGGACGGTACCGACGCTTGCGAACGGAAGGCTTTATGCTCGAAACGAGAAGGAGATGGTCTGTTTAGACATGACAGGCAGAAATTAGGGAATGACCGATAAAACCAGGCTATTTTTTTTGGGGGAAAGCAAAAGGGTTATAATGTTCTAAGGAAAAAACTTGGTGATGAAGCCAGTACGCGGGATAAGAACGGCTATAGAAAATTAGGCATAATGCGGCAAAAACAGGGGAGAACGACTCATGAAATTAAGAAACAAGCGCCGCTATATCGCGCTTGGCGGTTTATTGATGTTAATCGGAATGGTGGCGGTTAGCGTTTTTATGCCTAGCGTTGAAGAAGATGTGGTATTCCGAATTCCGGATTGGAAAGTCAAATCGGTTTATGCGAATGATGAAGACACCCGCATGATAACTGGAGATGTTCCCATCGGTGTTGTCGTGGCGCTGACAGGGAAACATGCCGAAGCGTACGGTTTCGCTATGCAACGCGGTTTTGAATTGGCGCGCGAGGAGATTAACAACGCCGGTGATGTAAATCTCACATTTATCACTGTGGATGATCAGAGCAGTGTGGACGGGGCAAAGGAGGCTGTACGGCACTTGGCAGCCCGGGGCGTATCTGCCATTGTTGGACTCGCTATCTCCACGCACCTTAAAGAGGCTGCGCCGATCGCGCAGCAGCATAGAGTCATCGCCTTTAGCTCGGTCTCCTCCGCTGCCGGTTTGAGCGCGATCGGGGATTTTATTTTCCGCACCAGTCTCGCCACAAATATTAGCATTCCCAGCGGTTTGACCGCGACGCAGCAGAAACTCGGCTATAAAAAGGTGGCATTGATATATGATGAAATTGATGTCTACTCCATAAATAGCAATGAAGTGTTAAGGAGAGCACTTGAAGCAAACGGAGTCGAGATTCTAATCACGGAAACCTTCCAAACCGGCGATACCGATTTGACCCGGCAATTGACCAATATAGTAGCGGCAAAACCGGACGCCCTCTTTGTCTCCGCGCTGTCACAAGAAATAGCACAGACTGTCGCGCAAACGTCCGTGGTAGGTGTTCCCGACAGTATTGACTTAATTGTCCCTGATTTAACCATGAACGAAGTGCGAAAGGCGGGCGATGCCGCTGAAGGCGCCATAGGTTTTATCGGATGGTCTACCATGTCTGACGCCCGAGGAAACCAATCGTTTGTTCAAAATTATCGGGCGAAATATGGTATCCAGCCCGAACCGTGGGCGGCACAATCGTATGCAACCCTTTATGTGCTCGCTAACGCAATTAAAATTGCGCAATCGTCGGATGCCGCCGCCATTCGGGACGCACTTGCACAAACGAAGGATTTCCCGACAATTTTGGGCAAATCAGGCGCGTTCTCATTCAATCCTGACGGAGACGCACTGTATGACCAAATTATAATGGTCGTCAAGGACGGAGAACTTCAGTTCTTTGAATAATCGGCAGCAAAGACGTATGTTGAATCCGCATTCAGTATCACTTTGCCGCTATTGTCAAAGCGGAGCCGGTAGACGCCGTGGCAATTCGAGACGCGTCGGCATTACCCCATTGACACTCCTACCTGGCACAATTCGTTTCGTTTTGAACTTAAGCGTGTGGTTTTTGTAGGTTGGGTAGAGCGGGTAATTACCATTCAGTTCTTAAGAAAATAATCGGGTACGGGTAACTCTCGTCGTGATTTCCCAGATTCATGTAGTGAAACCCAACGCTTTTCTGTCGGCCAGAGGTTTGAAAAGCGTTGGGTTCGCTAAATTCAAACATCCTCTATACAACATCAAATCCCGAAATCCATTTGACATATTTCGTCCATTTCAATTGCTCCGCTTAACCCAACCTACAAAAACTGGGAATCGAATCAAGTCACCATCATAAGCGTGAGTTTTCTATGAAGGGTGCGTAATCATCCAATGAAAAAGCGAAATTTCAAGATGGTAGGTTTCGTATTGAACTTAAACGTCTAGCTATGCTATAATGCTTAACTGAAGTTAGGAGATAAGATAGTCAATCAGGGAATGATGTATCTATCTCGTTTTTGCGCAAGAATTCTAAAGGGGAGGATTCCTGATGAGGAGGATAGCTTACTGCTTCATTGCGATTACTGTATTTGTCTGCCTGATTTCCGTTAAAGCTCCGGCTGACCTTGTTGACGGACTGGTTGCTGCTTGGTTGCTTGATGAGGGAAAAGGGGCTGTTATGAAAGATTCAGTGGGCGACCACGACGGCGAAATTGATGGCGGGGAATGGACTGATGATGCCAAGAGCGGAAAGTCTGCATATCGGCTTGCGGGGCAAACGCTCATTACGGTTAAAAATTCGAAGGACATTGACATCCTGAAGGACGGGTTTACGATCGCGCACTGGATTAACCCCAAACAGGGCGGCGCGATTATGGATAAATCGGGGGATGACGGTTCGAGAATCCAGTGGTACATCCTTGGCGACAAACGCCATCATTGGGGCATCGGCGGGGCATGGGGGTTCTCGGATGGCAATCCAGTTCCCAATTTTAACGAATGGTATCACTTCGCATGGTCACACGAACCAGATGAAGCGAGCATTGTCTATCGTGACGGGGAGGAAGTCGGCATGAACCGCCTCGGAGCTGTGCCGGAGACCGGGAGGGATATGCACTTTGGCAACCGGTTGCCCTGGGAGGGCCGGCAAGAATGGTTCAATGGGATATTGGACGATATCGGTTTCTGGAATCGACCATTATCCGAGGCTGAGGTCAATGAACTCTTAGACAAAGGGCTGCCAAATTTCCTCGCCGTCTCGCCACAAGGCAAATTAGCAACAACGTGGGCAACACTGAAAACTCGCCTAAATTAGCGCATGTACCGCTGTTGCGCCTACTTTCGCCGCCTGGCAACTTTCCCGCAATGTACTTAAAGGTGGATGCGCAAAAGAGACTTAACTCAACAGGTGTGTTTCGGAAACTTATACTCCAATACAAAAAATAGTGTTTGGGGTGCAAACGAGAGAGGAGGTGTGTTGCGCTTTCGCAAAGCGTTGAGGTGCCGTGGCAAATATAACCTTGCGCTATTCAAATTTGGACATTTACTCACGTATTAACTGATGAATTCCAAACCCGAACATTATTGTGACGGGATTTTACAGATTCTAGGTTGTTCGGTGGTTCTGCCGGTTTTTGGTAAGATAATTTGCACGAAAAAATGCTTTGAATAGGGAGGCTTGACATGTATAGATTTTTCATTAAACACGCTTTTTATTTGATTGCCCTAATAGCCATGATTGCCAATTCGGCGGCTTTCGCGGCGATAGATGGCAATTTGGTGGCATACTGGGGTTGTGATGAGGGCTCTGGAAATACCCTCAACGATAGCGCCGGGGGACATACCGGTATGCTGTCTGCGGGCATTGCGTTTGTAGACGACACTGCCTCTAACTCTGGTACGGCGTTGGATTTTACGGCGGGCGGCGATCCCTTGATTACTGTGGAAGATGCGCCCGACCTCAATAACTGGGATCCTGGGTTCACTGTTGCCATGTGGCTTTGTCCTCGCGGCGGCGGTTCACTGATGGATAAGTCGGAGAGCGATGCTGTTAGAGTTCAATGGTATGTCCTGGGCGACCAACGCATGCATTGGGGTCATGGCGGCTCGTGGGGTTTCTCTGACGACATGCACTTTCCTGCTTTTGGTGAATGGCATCATGTTGCCTGGACACACGACATGGCGCAGAGCGTCGTGTATATTGACGGCAACGTGGCAGGCACCACTGAATTCGAGGGGCCAATACCCGACACTACGGGAGCCGTGTTATACTTTGGCAACCGTCTAGTCCACGAAGGGCGGTCGGAATGGTACAACGGCAAGATGGATGAAATCGGCCTATGGAACCGGGCATTATCCGCCGATGAAATCGGAGCGCTTGCCGGTGGCGAAATTCCCACGGCGGTCTTGCCACAGGATAAACTCGCGACGACATGGGCGGACCTTAAATCTCACGATTAGTCCGTGAGGTGTATTTGCGAAGGTTTGCACGCAGTTTGAGGCTGATATAAACTACCGGGGCAAATTTCAGATAAAGGAACTCAATTCAAATCCTATATCTGAGATTTGCCTTTTTTTTTAGCGAAGCAGCGAATTTCGAGGGAAAAAACGCGGGAGAAATGCTAATCGAAAGGTCTATAGTTTCTTTGCTGCTTTAAATTTTTGGGTTGCGAACTGACGCCACTCTTTGAGTTTGGTATTGCGGTAATCCGGCTTTTGCCATTCGTTTTGGGCAATTCGCATGGCTTCTTCTTCCGAAAGTGGTATTTCGACGAGCTTTCGGGTTGCCGCCTGCCGAATTTCCATATCTTTGGTTTTATTAATCGTTTTCCACGCATTGACCAAATCTTTGTGCGGATCAATGACGAGCGCGCCGATAAGATCGCTTACAACGTCCCAACGCTTCCCACCCTTCTCTGCATTATATCGAATTGGCGTCAGATTTAGTTCAAACGGATTCGATACGGCGCAGCGTTCACCGAGTTCATCGTAGAGGGTAGGAATCACGCTGCAGCGGTTCAATTCAAACTCCTTGGGACCGTCGGGATCGGTAATAGGCAACATCCATAGCTTTTGCCCTTCATCCGAAAGCACAAACTCGATGAACTGTTGAGCCGCTTCCAAATTCGGCGCACCCTTCAGTATCGCTATGGAATCGGGGCCCACAACGGCTGCATCCGACGGCACGATATATCCGATTGCATCCGCTCCAATTACAGCAATCTCCGCATAGGCGTAAAAATCTATTGCCATTCCATAGATAACTTGCCCCGACGTAACATCTCTGGGAATCCTGCTTGAGGCAGCGGGGAACATTCTGACATTTGCGCCCAATTGCGTAATTAATGCAAACCCTTTTTCCCAACCGTAGCCCTGAAGGATGATTTCGTACATCATGTGCGCGCTTCCGCTTTCGCGCGGGTCTGCCGCGCCCACACGGCCAATCAATTCGGGGCGCGTCAAATCTTTCCATGTTCTGACTTCGGGCAAGCCGAGACGTTGACGAAGGTTTTCATTGTACATAATCCCGAAACTTGATAGCGCTGTGCCGTACCATCGAAATTCCGTATCATAGACGGGAATCCCATAGAACTCTTTAGGGATTCTATGCAATTGTTCGGCAGGAAGTTTGTACGGAAGCAGCAGACCTCTATCGGCAAGCTTGAGGTAATTATCCGTCCCTCCCCCAAAAAAAAGATCGATGCCGATGCCTTCAGGAAGGCGCTGAAATTCGGATTCGATAAATCGAAAATTGGACGATGTCCCGCCTGAATCTATCCAATCAAGAGTAATCTGCCTTCCAATTTTGTTTTCGTACCATGTCCTGAAACTCCTGCTAAATTCCGTTTCGATGCCTTCCCAGTGCGGGGAAATAATCACTAGATTGTCCTGGGCAGTCGCGGCTTCGGTCCAGCAAAGGATAACGGTGAAACTGAAGAATAGAATTACCGCACAGATTGGGGCGCAGTTTTGCGTTCGCATAGGCAAATCCTTATGTTAAAGACGTTGAAAACAACGGATAGAAAAACCGGTGAGATAATCAGAAGGGTAAATGGCGGGTGATTGTAGGCATTTGCCACATCAACACCAAAATCACGGAGAGAAGAATCAGATACCATACAACTCGCTTCCATGATCCACGTCTTCTACCTTGGTCAAGGCGGTTTGAAATCTTCATGGTGTCGTGCCTGCTGTGTTTCGAAAAGTAAAGTTCTTCATAAGATTATGCGCCGCTAATTTAGGTGCAAAATGTCAATCCTTGGCTTTGAACATTTGGGACGCAACCATGCCAAACTCAACTTGCGTCACAATAGAACACCGCCGCAACTTGCCGACTACGTTTTTTACGGCTGCGGATCTGATAAAGAACTAATACGCTATCTCACCGGATTGGATGTGCAAAACCAA
Organism: Candidatus Poribacteria bacterium; assembly: GCA_028819845.1. Lineage (GTDB taxonomy): Bacteria > Poribacteria > WGA-4E > WGA-4E > PCPOR2b > JAPPKS01. The sequence continues at coordinate 243,262 of JAPPKS010000023.1, forward strand.
ATATTTTGACATTGTGTGATAACTGCTAATCCCTGCGCTGTTCCGCGGGAATTACCGACTTTATCTGGCGGGCATGGATTACGGAAATACCGTAACTGAAAACTTCCTCGACAGAAAATTCAAACCCGCTGTGGTGGATTTTCTCCCCCTGTTCCGGCAATCGACCGAATAGACTCAATATAAGCCCACCGATTGTATCACATCGATCGGTCTGAATGTTTGTGCCGAATGATGAATTAATCATATCTATTGATGTCCGCGCATCAACAATCCATGAACCGTTGTCGAGGAGTTCAACCGGCGGGGTATGCCGTTTGTGATTGTAACGTATCTCACCTACGATTTGCTCAATCATGTCCTCCAAAGTGACAAATCCAACGCACCCTGCATGCTCATCAATGACAACGGCAATGGGGTCTTCCGCGATGCGCAGTTCGTCAAGCAGATCGCTCGTGAGTTTTGTTTCTGGGACATAGTAGGCTGGTCGAATAAGAGAATTCAGTTCGTTCAATTTCTGGGGTGCATACAGAACATCGGAGATGCTGACAATTCCAGTCAGTCGATCGATTCGTTCTTCATAGACTGGGATGTATTGATAGTTAGAGTGGCGCACTATTGCCTTCACTTGCTCGACGGGTGTTGCGACATGAACGGCAATGATTTCTGACAACGGAATCATGACTTCTCGCGCGGTAGTCGTCGAAAGGGAAAAAATTCCGCGCAACATACGTGATTCGTTAGCTGAAAATGTGTCAATCCATTCAAGGAGAAATTCTAAAACTTGTTCCCTGGTCGGTCCGACCTTACTTTTGCGCTTCCGTTTGGCAAACACGTTTTTTCTATCGTCAGTATTTGTTATCCTAGACGGAAGGTTCGGTTGTGGATTCGATTGAGCAACAAGTTGATTTTGTTTATTGATTACTTTGCTTATAAAGCCCATGGGTACGTGTGATAGATTGATTCTAGCCTAGAGATTTGGCCCAATTTGCGATTTCGATTTTTTCCTGAAATTGGAAGAATAGCCTTGTTAAAACTACAGTGCAAAGAGACAAAACATGTGCAAGAATTTTCATCTATGCCGTCAACAAAATTACCTCATTGCAGATTCAATATTGGGGAAAAGGTGCTCCATATCCAGCAACTTCGTGTGAGATGCGTTTTACTTATTGCATCATCCGGTTTATAAAGTTTCTCCTAGTTTATCGTGCGGATTTGACCCGACCCCACGCGGCTGCGAGTTTTCCATTTAAACCCACCGACCGAGGACGGCCCGGCCCACCCTCCTTAATTTCTTCGCCCGTAATCTCGACATGATCAAATCGTGCTTGGGCGCCAGAAACCACAAGCCCCGCTTGGCCGGATTTAAGGGGTTGGAGATCCCGCGCGGCAAAAACTTCATCATCAATCCGAAATTCGAGCAGGTCGCCGTTGACCGATGCCTTAAGTTCGTACCACTTCTCTATATCTCCAACAAAGGGGAAATTTCGAATGAACCAGATTTGTGGTGTGGCTTTAATAATCCTTGTGGTTCCAAGCGTAAAATTGATGAAAAACAGGTAACGCTCATCCAACTCGCCGCGGTCGTACAAAGTAAGTCCTACACTTGCTGGGAGGTGTTTTTCTTGCACAAGCTTTACTCTGCATGAGAGGGAATAGTTGTTCCAATCCATATCCCCCGTTAGCCACAAGCTCATAAAACCGGGCTCGAAGATTTGTCCTACGGCCTCGCCTTCGTCAACCCACCATTTTTCCACGCGGCGATCCAAATTATAGATAGCCCACTCTGGTTCTCGTCCATCTTCAAAATCGTCGCGCCAAGTGCCAGCAAACCCGAAATTACTGTACGTCAGCATGCCAATTTGAAAGACGAGAACCCATTGAACAAGGACGGATTTCATCTTGCAATTTTCCTCTCATTGAAGGGCTTCCGAAAATAGTAGCAAATAGCCATTCATGTGTCAAGCAAAATTCGGGGATATATTGGTAGTAGTTAAGGGAAGGTTGGTTTTGTATGGATTTGAGTTACGTATATGATATAGAAGCAGGTTTGAATGTGAATCCTATTCTATAGTATAATATCTGCGCCAGACAGTGCGGATTCGACAAATCATGGAGTATCTCTTCCGAGCTTCCGCATTTTCCGTTGAAGTTAAAATCCAAGATTGGGATTGCATGGATTGCTACCACACAAATTTCGAAGAAATTTCGTAAATTATAACGAACGATGATTCGCCCTCATTTGAATTTTCAACGCAAGCTAATGGCCGTTTTTGTGGGGCTTACCTTGCTCCCCACACTTGTGCTTGTCCTCGTTTCTTACCATCTGATTGGTCGAAGCATTGAACGGTGGGCAGGTCATCAGATTGCCAATACTTTAGAAAATTCGGCTTTGATATTGCGTGATGCAAAGGAACTCGCACATAACCTTGAGCTTCACGAAACCGACCTATTGACGCACACTGCCGAGATTTTAGCGGTCGATTTTGATTTGGTTGCAGGATTAGATTCGCTTAATCTCGAAAATGTTGGCATACGTTCGGCTGAACTTGCCGATGATAACGCAGAATACCTCATCGCTGTGTATGATCGATTGGGGAACAGAATATTCACCAGCGTTAGCTCGGACCTGCCGCCGCTCAATCTCGCTGAATTTTTGAATCCCTTGGATGAATTGCCTGATGCCCCTACAGTTTCCGAGGAATTGGAAAATCAAGGATATTTGATATGTGGGATGCCAATCTTTTCTGAAGACGGCGTCCTACGATTGGGTGCCATTGTCGTCGGAAAATCAATGCCGCTGACGCCCGCTCAGACACGTTCTCAGATGGTCTCCATCAAAAACAGCCTTGGGAGCATCAAAAGCCAACTCGGCACTTTGGAGTCCAATATGGATGCGGGAGGGACGGTAAACCGTCGAACAGAAAAGCGAACAACTTCTATCGCGCTGGTAATCACGGCAGTTTTGGTAATTGCTCTGTCCTTTTGGGTGAGTCGTAGCCTCGCTAGGGGAATTAACACGCCAATCCAATCACTCGTTGCCGGCACAAAACAGATTGCCGATGGAAATCTTGACTACAAGGTCGAGGTGCTAACTGATGATGAATTTGCCGATTTAGCGAGGGCGTTCAATCGAATGGGGAACGACCTCAAGAAACGCACTGAAGAACTCAGGCGCGCCGAACAAATTGCGGCATGGCAGGACGTCGCACAAAAACTGGCGCATGAGATAAAGAATCCGCTGACCCCAATCCAGTTGTCGGCGCAACGCCTACAACGCCGTTACCAGAACGGTGGCGAAGACTTTGGGGAGCTTCTAGATCGCTGTACACAAACCATCATCACTGAAGTTGAGGGGTTAAGGCATCTGCTCGACGAGTTTTCCCTGCTTGCCCGGATGCCATCCCCCCAGATCGCTTCCGTGAACTTACGCGAGACAATTGACGAAACTTTGGAACTATTCGACAACGTACCGTCGAATATTGTTTGCCAAATTGATGCTTCACCTGACCTGCCTCTAGTTACCGCAGACGCGGAATATCTGAAACGCGCCTTTTTCAATTTGATTAAAAACGCGCTGGAAGCCATGTCGGAAACTAACGAGCCATCGCTGACGATTCGCGCATTCACGTCAGCCGACGCATCAAAAGTGTGTGTGCAGTTTTCCGATACAGGGCCGGGAATACCTGCTGAAATGAGACCAAAGTTGTTCATGCCGCACGTGTCTACCAAGAAAGAGGGAATGGGACTAGGTCTGGCGATTGTAAAAAAAATTCTCACGGATCTTGGCGGCGACATCCGCGTTGAGGAATCTAAATTCGATTCGGCCGGTGCGACTTTTACACTATGGTTGAAGGCAGTTGAAGCTGAAACGTGAGTTGAGAGCGATCGCGTGCCTTTAAATGAATACTAGACGGGTTGTCACTGCATTCTTGGCTCATAGTGGAAAAATCCTGCTGCTGAAACGTAGTAGCAAAGTCAGGACATACCCTAGGCGCTGGGCGGGCATTAGTGGTTCGATAGAACAAGGCGATGCATCCCCCGATGAAAGAGTTTTGAAGGAGATAGAAGAGGAAACCGGTCTTTTCCCGGAAGATATTCAATTCGTCAGAAAGGGCAAACCGGCAAAAATTGCGGATGAAAACCGGATTTGGATGGTTTACCCCTTTCTCTACAATGTGCCAAACCCGGGCAAAATCCGCACAAATTGGGAGCATACCGACAAATTATGGATTGAGCCGGGTGAGATTACAGCGCATAATACCGTCCCAAACCTAGCGCAAACACTCGATAGCGTCTATCTGAGAAAAGGGCTTTCCAATCGCATTGCTGACATTGAAGCAGATCGTACACTCGGTGCGTCAGAACTTGCGCTCGCGGCGTTGTATGTATTGAAAAGGGAAACTACTGAAGTACGCGCGAAATCTCCGGACGCCCTGCTTGCCCATTTGTCCAACGTCGCATGGCATCTGCGCAGCACTAGGCCAAGCATGGCCCCATTAACAAACGCGACTGCTTTCGTGCTCTACCACGCCATGAGGGAACCAATTAAACGCAAGCGGGTATCTTATCTGAGAGCGCTCATCGCTGAAAAAATTGACGAATATGAGACGAATTGCAGGAACGCCTCGAAAATCATCTCGCATCAAACCGAGAGTTTGCTGGCAGATAATACAACCATCCTGACACATAGTTACAGTGGAACGGTTGTAAATGCAATTGCGAGTTCGAGCAGGGAAAACCTACATATCATCGTCACCGAATCTAGGCCATTATATGAAGGCGTCAAGACCGCCAATCGCCTATCGGAGAAATACGATGTTACTCTCATCACCGATGCACAAGCGGGGTATTTTATTGGTCAAGCGGATTTCGTGCTCATTGGATCGGATTCTGTCCTTCCGGATGGGGCAGTGGTGAACAAGGTGGGCACACATCTGATTGCGCTTGCAGCCGAACGGCAAAATGTACCGGTATACGCCCTTTGCCAAACAGACAAATTTCGGTCTTTAGCCCATAATAACGACACAACAATCGAATTTGAAGAAAAGGACGGTTCGGAGGTGATATCGGAAGGGGTTCGAAAGGTAAAGGTTAGAAACATCTACTTTGACGTAACACCAGCCGAGTTGATTCGCGGCATCGTCACAGAGCGCGGCATACTAACGACCAACGACGTATTACCGGTTGCTAAGGAGATGGCTGAATATGAAAGTGTTTGGCATATGTGAGTCGGTATAAGCGATCCGCTTTGTTCATTAGGCAGATTCATAAACAACTCTCTAATCGTAAATTATTGTCAATGTTTAATTGGTTAGTTTTGTGAAGAGCGCCTAAAATCAATTCTGCGCAGAGCGATATCAAGAAGCAGCAGAAATGCAGCGATAGCAAGAAGGATGCGCCAAAGATGAATCCGAATTATAACCGGATTTTCAGGTGCGCGAAACACGTCTTCGGGCGAAGGCGCGAATTTTCCGCCTGAAGCCGCGGCAAGTTGTTTCAGGAGCGATTCATTTGCCGTGTGCACGAGATACTCTTCAGGATATGAGACGACCGTGCCGGTGACTTGGGTGTTGACGGATTCCCCATGCTGCTTCTGCATGATGTTGACAAAATACGCTCCCATATCATTAACCGGAAAAGAGAGTTTATATTGCCCCGGCGCCGATTGAGTCATGTCCAGCGGTGTCTTCTTTAGGTTGGGTTGAATGAGGGAAACATCGTTTTCGAGTTCATTGAGAAAATCACCCTCCGCGTTCAGCGCGTCCACAGTCAGATAAGCGGCTCCCCTGTCTTGTTCAATGTTTGCTTGGAAGTTGCTGGCAGCGGATTTTCGCATGGTATCGCGCACCAATTGAGTCCAGAATTTTCCGTAGCCGGGCCACTCCAGCCAATCTGTTGCCCACCGCCTCTTTGCATCAGAGGTAAACGCAACCGACCTACCTAAGCCGTATTGCCAGCTCGCTAGAATCGGATCCCCCCGGTCTGAAACCAAATAGACTTCGGCAGTCGGACGGGGGTGTGTTGAAACATAACCAAGCAGGAACGGCGCAAAATCTAGGTCAATGCCTTGCAATACTTGTGTGAATTTGACAACCTGCGGGACAAACGGATCGTCGATTATCGCGGACTTGGAAGCGGTAACAGTCTCTTTGGCGAATATCTGGGGGATGCTGTAGGCGTCTTGTGTAAAGTAAGCTCGCCCGTTGCCCCAATCTGCGATGTTTGACATCAAGTTCATATCGGCGCCACTGCCGATGCCCACAGTCGAAACCGTGATCCGCTCGCCGCGCATCGAATTCACAATACCGTACCAATCGCCCTGTTGCGAATGTCCGTCGCTGAGGACGATGACGTGTTTAAGTTTGGCTTTGGTCTCGGTCAAAGCGAGATACGCCTGTTGAAGTGCGGGATAGAGGTTGGTACCACCACTCGCGCGGATTGAGCCGATTTGGTCGGATAGATAGAGTTTGTCCGCTGCGGTGTGCATCTCGGCGATCCAGTGCGGCGACCCATCAAATGCGATTACCCCGAGTTTATCGCGCCGCCCAAGCAGTTCGACCGTTGCGCGTGCGGCTTCTTTAGCCAATTCAACCTTAATTCCCGACATACTTCCTGACTTGTCAATTACCAGAACCATTCCAATGCTCGGGGTCTCCTTCTTCTTTTCTGTGTCGGTACGCACCGGTAAAATCTCCTCAATCGGTGTTTTATAGTAACCCCCAAGCCCGAAGCTGTTTTCACTTCCTAACATCATGAACCCTCCGCCAAGGTCTTGGACATATGTGCGGATGAGCTCCATCTGCCTCTGATTCAATCGGTTGGCGGGCACGTCACCAAAGAGCAACAGGTCATAATTCTGAAGGTCCGACAGTTGGTTGGGAACGCCCAAACCGTTGCGGACATTGACTTGAATGTCCACATCCTCAAGTACACGAACTAGATGCCGCGCCTGTGATTCGTTCTCATCAATTACCAGCACCTTCGGCGTGCCGGAAACAACAACGATGCCGAGCGCATGATTGTTGTCGTAGCGTGTGTCCTGAATCGAGCGGCAGATCGCGTCGAAGGTCAACATACCGCTCTCAGCCGCGGTTTGATCGAAACTGAATCGGTTTTCGCCCGCCTTTAACCGTACCTCCCTTTTGGCGACCTCGAACTTATTTTTGTGTAGGCGAATCTCCGCGAAATCCTCGCGGTTGCTGTGGATGTACACTTCCAATTGGAAAGGTTCACCCTGTTTGACCTGCGCCGGTGCATCAAGCCGCTTCATCACAACTTCCGGCACATCGCTCGGGTAAATCGGCACGGCATCAAGTTGCACGCCGAAGGTTTTTCCGCGTAACCCTGCCCGAATTCCATTGCCGTGGGTTTCTGTTCCGTCGCTAATTAGCACGATTCGCCTGTTTGTGTCGGCGGGGAAAATTCCCCACGCCATCTCGATACCTTGCGCGATATCGGTAGCATCTCCAGCGCCTTCATCCCCTGCCAGCCATTCTTCCCGCGTTTCAGCCAGGTTAAATGCTCCGATCGTTGTCGGTTCGTTGTTGGTATCCCTAGAATTTTCATCGGTAAAGTCCCGAATGACCTGTACGTGGTCAGTAAACGCCACAACACTTGCGCTGTCGCTGCCACGGTGTTCTATCGCTGTGTCAATAAATTTTTGCGCTTCTTCCAACCCATCGTCCGATATACTGTCCGATATATCTGCGAGGAAAACGACCGCTAGTCTATCGTCAGTTTTTAAGAATTGGAGTCCAGCGAGGCTAAGGATGAGCAGGATAATGATGATACAACGCAGAGCAAAGCTGACTCGACGCTGCCAGCGGCCTAGATCGACGAGGCTACGGCGGTGACCGTAGTAAAGCAGAGGCAATAGAAGCAGTAAGAAAAGTAGGTAGGGGCGTGCAATTTCCATTGTAGTCTGTTGGTTTCCATTAATATAGAAACCGTTCGACAGCACTTAAGTATACTGCGAAAAATGCAGGGCATAGCTAAGGTGGGAAATTCAAAAGCGCAGCGCACTTTAATCCACCATCTTGTTCGCGCAATAGCCTCCCTGCCTCTTCAGCCAACTGATTTGCGATTTAAACACGACGGTCAGCTTAACTGCCGAGGCGTACGTGCTATTGCGCCCCAAATGCTAGAAAGAATCATTTATGAATGATTTGGTCTTGCAAGGGGATAATCGTATAAGGAATGCCGTAGGCCTCTCCCCTTACTGAACCTTCGGGGAGTTCGTGCACGTCCGAAAGTGGATGCGATGGAATTATAATGTGCGGCAAGGTGGGAGATATACTTTGTCCACTTTCAAGTCTACCGACACGTTTTTTAAGAACTTCAAGCTCTTTTTGTAGTCCATTTATCTGCGAAATGAGGTCTTTTGTTTCCGATTCAGAGGCTTTTTCATTTCCCAATATTGTGGAATTGGATGTAATCAAGAAGACGAACAATACTATCCCGATCGCAGCCGAAATTGTAAGTAACCGCCCTGTTTTCATGTTTCCCATCCTTCGAGTTGTTTTTGAGTCCCGTGAATTCAGAGTCCATACGGTAACTTTCGACTAGTGAAGTGAATAGTGGAATACACATTTGATATATTCTGAGTCTCGCGGTTCCTACTCCTCAATTGGTTTGATGGACTCGAAATACCGCTTTACGTAGAACTTGTAACCCAACGGAATCTGTTCTTGAGCGAGTGCATCCTCGGAAAACTTTTGGTACTTAGTGTAAGCCTCTTCATAACTTTCCACGGTCTGCGTCCCCGCAGACTCCGGATCTTCATTGACAAGTGTTTGAGTAATCTCTTCAATTGTTGAATCTCCGTCACCTTGTACGCCGGTGATTCGCTCTAATTGAAGAGAACTATCAAGCTTGGTCAACGCGCCGAGTGGATTGGTATCTGTTGCAGTGCCTATTCCATTGGCAGGGCGATTCCCATTCGCAGCGCATACGCCAGCAATGCCTGCTTTACAAGCCTGACATTGAGCCTTAAGCATCGCCAACAGCGAGTTACACTTTTTCGTGCCTGCGCAATCCGACAGCTTCTGAGCAGCATCCAGTAATTTCTTATTAGCGATTTTCAAATCACTCTTCCCTACTGCGCGCCCGGCTTGAGCCAGGTCTGTTCCCAATGAATCGCACTGCGTCCCTTGCAAACTTGACCCGCCGCGTTCAAGTGCGTCGGAGACATTTTGGCGTTGCTCTGCATCAAACGATTTGAGTTTTTGGGATAACTTGAACAATCTCTCGGCGGACTTTTCATATTGACCTGACTTTAACGCCTGTCCGAAGTCGCTCAAATTCGGGTTTTCGGCAAGCTGTTCGCCGAGTGACTGCAACAAGGCATCCATCTTGGCAACGTCCTCAAGATTCATCTGCGATTGCAGCGCCGCGTCAATTTCGGTCAACTTGGCGAGCGCTTCTTTCGGCGTGATGTTTTCTTTCTTTAGTTCAAGGATTCTCTCTTTAATCTCTTCTACCACGTCTTCCAGACCGGTTTGTTCCGCTTCTTCCTCAACCCTTTCAATTTGTTCTAGTAGGTGATCGGCTTCCGCGGCTATTTGCGGCGAAAAGTCAAGTGTCGCGGGCGCTTCAGCTGGGGTAAAAAATTCAATGTAGGAAAATGCCAACGCCATAATTATTACCAACGCGGCAAACTTGGTTTCACGCGGGATAGAATAGCTAACAACCTCACTCGCCGGCACTTTTTGCAGTCGGTCAGAGGCATCTTTGAGTTGCAACGCGGTCAAGACTTCATCGGTCTGTTGTTGCATGAACTCAAGTCCGCTCGCCGCACGATCTTTCAAGGAGGCTTTGGCATCAATAGTCTGCGCAGCGGTTTGAAGATTGATTGGACGAAATAGGCTTGCAATTATTCCAATGGCTGAGATGCCTAGTGCTACCCAAATTAGGACGACGGGGGAAACATCAAACGTCGCGATAAAGCTATCGACGACAAACAACGGCACACATAGTATCATGCCCCAAAAAAGAAATCTTGCCAGAATTTTGAACGTCCTTTGTACGTTCAGTCGGCGGCGCACTTTGCGAATTTTTTCGATAATCAATTCTTCAGGCATTTTGCTCTCCTTTTGGTTTCAATCGCGTGTAAAGCAGGTGCATCCGATAGTTGAGGCGAGGCGACAATCCAAATAAGGGATTTTGATGTTTAAAATACCACTTACAAACGAACTTGTCAAATCAAATTTATGACACTCGAATTTAACTAAAACGATGACGGCCGCACGGTTATTTCTGTGTATCTTGTTCGCCGAGAGACAGTATAGGTTTCATCTCAAAGTTGATGTTAGATGTCGTTTCACCTGACCTGACCAGTGTTTTGGCGCCCGCGCGAGCGTAGGGATATTTTGAAGCAATAACCTCGAATTCGCCGACGGGAACTCCTTCAACGATATACATCCCAGACTCATCTGAAGACGTTTCGAGTCCAAAAGAATAGCCACCTCGGCGAACCTCAATTTTGGCATTGGCGATTGGTGTTTGGTTTTCGGCGTCTTTGACCTCTCCAGAAATGCTGCCATGTGCAAAGACGTCTACCCAACCTACTCGTGCTTCTACAGGAATCCCAGTATCATCCGGCGTAGATAGGCGAAGGTTTTGTAAACTGACCGCGCTTCCGCCAGCCGTTACAGGCTTAAAGGTCACAACGACAAGCGGTCCTGTGCTTTTCACTAAACCTTCTACCCCGGATCGGCGGCATGTGATGCCTGTGATGAGTCCATCATCATTGTTTATCACGGGGGCATTCCAAATTGTTGCCGCGCCGTCCTGATTCAAGAACGTCCCTTCCGCGATGTCGATTGCTTGTAGAATTGACGGCTCGAAAGCAATGTCGAAACTGAATTTGTGAATATTCTCACCTGGCAGTCGGGCGAAGACTGTAATGGGAATGGAGTCAGCATCAGGGCTGACTACTGTCTTCCCAACGCTCACATTCCTGGCGAAGGCACGGTTGATTCCGCCCATCAGCGTTCTAATATCGTTCTCGCTCAAGGCGACGTTGAAAACCGCGAATTCGTCTATGAGACCGTCAAATGAGGAATCTAATCGACCGCCGATTTGTAAATCCCCATTCCGTGGAGTATAGCGACTCGCTTCACTGGTCGACGCGATTTCGGAGCCATTTCTGTAAATCTTCATGAACTTGCTTGGAATGCTGTAAGTAAATGCCCAGTGTTCCCATTTGCCGACGGAATCCAGCGGGCGATCTACTGTGACTTGATTCCAACCATATTGCCAATGAATGGCGTTATATATGGGACGGTTCCAGGGAAAGTGGATTGCGCAACGATCAATCAGCCTCGACCCGGCGGGGCTTATGCTGTTAAGCGGCATTAGGCAGATAAGGTCTTGATTCTTAACCCCCTTTAGTTTTACCCATGCCATAATGGTCACTTCCTCACTCGGGAGTGCTTCTCCAAATCTAGGAATCTCGACAATATCGCCAAATCCGTCTAAATCCAACGCCATTCCGAACTTTCCCGGAGCCCAATTCGGATCGCCAGTGAACGTCCCATCATGACCATTCCCCGAAGAATCTATGGCGATTTCACTTGAGCTGTCATCAAATAACCAGACGCCAACCGCTGAGTCGGGATCGACAGCACCAGTGCTAATACCAGGTAAAATCAACGTGATGGCCAACAAACATACAAGGATAAGCGTAAATTGCGCCATTATTGTTTTCATGATTTCCTCCCGAATTGATAAACTATCTGTATGTCTGGAATTCTAACAAGGATTTAATTTCGAGATTCAGCGAGGGCAGTTTTAATGTCCTCCTGAAAGACCGATTGATCTGTGTAACCTGCGTAGTGCTTCACGATTGTTCCATTCCTATCAATTAGGAAGGTCGCGGGGAGGGAATCCAAGCCATCGAATTGCGCCGCCGCATCTTGGTCCGCTATGAGATTGGGATAGGTCACTCCAAACTTCGCAACGAATGACTTCATGTCACCCTCCCCCTTTTCGTCCAATGAAATCCCCAATACTACCAGTCCGTGAGCATTGTATTGTTCATGAAGCGCCTGAAACTGGGGAATCCCCCGCACGGACGGGGGACACCATGCTGCCCAGAAGTTTAAAAGGACGACCTCACCACTGAAATCCGAAATCGAAATCTCTTCGCCGTTCAATTTGTTCAAGTCAATGGATGGTGCTGGCTTTCCTACAACAACACCAACCTGACTTGAGCGAGACGCTGACTCGTAAAGTTCCCATAGTCCCCTAAGTGCCGCTTCTTGTTCCGTCGGCGTAGTGGCGTGAAGGGCATCTGTGCGGAGCATTGATTCAACATCGGCATCAATCTCTCCTAGCCGCTCGTAATGGTTAGCTAGTAACATGACCAACCCGTGCCGAACTTTCGGAGTCGCCTCCGATTGAATCAACTCCTTCACCTTTCCCGGTTGTCCATTGAAAAGGTACGCTTGTCCCAATATCGTCCTACTGTTCGGGCTAGGTTCCAGTTGTAACGCAAGTTCTGCCAATTCAAGCACCTTTTTAGGCAGCACCCGTTTTGTGAGCAGCTCGGATACAAGCTGGAAATACCCCCAACCGCGCCCCCGCCGATTGAGTTCTTTTTGGCGGAGATCAACCCATTGGGTGTATGCGGCTTCCGCCTTTTCAGGGTCGGCTACCTCTTTGTAAGCGTCGCCGAGTATCTCGTGGAAGGCAGGACTGTCCGCCAATTGTGCTTTAAGCGCCTCAAGCGTTGCGATTCCTTCCGCCCTGCGCCCATGAGTGCTGTAAAGATTCCACATTGATGGGAGTAGCGCCCCGCGTTCTACTTCATCCTCGGAGGAGCGCACTGCGCTAAGCATTTCGGTGATGGCGGCGTCATGTTCCCCGCTGCGAGTATACAAATCAACTAGCGACCGTCGTCTCTGAACACGTTCAAGGGGGCTCTCCTCTAGTTCAATTAGCCGCTTGTAGAGAGGTATCGCCTTTTCGCGGTCGACACCCTCATACAGTACCGCCAACGGGGCCAAGATAACCGCGCTATCGGGATTCAATCCGCGTGCGAGTTCGTAAGAGGCGATTGCTTCGCCAGGCATGTCGTTCCATTCGTAAGTTTGCGCCAAGGCGAAGTGAGTGTCCGGATCATCGGGGTTGTCGACAACTGCTTGTGTCCGCTCTGCAATCAAATCCTCATAAAGATTCCCGTCTCTGTATGCCCTGCGCATCGCGGCTTCTGCTGTTTTTCGTCCACTGTCATCTTGGGCAACGTTTGCCATCTGCTGATACGCATTGACGGCTTCCTCGTACCGCTTTGCACCGAGGTAGCTTTGGCCGAGCATGCCATACAAGCGCTCGCTTTCCCACGGACTGTACCAACTAATTGCGGCAATTGCGTCTTCGACGAGTTTGATTGCCGGGGTATACATCTCACCATCAAGACAAATTGACCCTACTGTGGCGAGGAACCACATGTCCTGATTGCGATTGCTGCCCGATAGTGCAACCTCGCCTTGATTAAGTAGCTCTTTCGCCATGTCTGGCTGGCCATCTTTATTGAAAGCGGCGGCCGCGTAGTAATAGCTGCGGACATTGCCAGGTTGTATTTTGCAGAGGGTTTGATACAATTCGGCAACCTGATTGTGGTCTTTGGTGTTCCGGTGGATTTCAGCGAGCATTTCAACGACGGCCGGGTTTTCCGGTTCCGTTTCCAACCTCTTTTCAAAGCGTGTATTCAACTGCTCTAGTTTCCCTTGGCTTCTATAGGCGTTAATCAGGGTCTCACGAGCTTCATCTCCGGCGAAGTTGACTTTGAAACCGGATGAACTGTGGCTGATTGACATACTCGATGAACCAGAACGAGACAGCATTTCGTAGAGTTCTACCGCAAGGTCATGCTCTCCAAGCTGAACGTAAATTTGCACTAATTCGTTGGAGAGCTGATTTCGCTCCCAGCTTTGGGAGGTCATGTCGAGCGCTTTCTTAAAAGCATCGACAGCTTCTTCTAATTTTCCATCCTGCTGATAACGTCGAGCGCGTTCTTGCTGCATCTCTAAGGTGAGAGTCCCCTCCTCCTCAGCCTTTTGAAGCATCTCCTCTAATTTTCCCTGACGCCGGTAGATGTCCAGCAACTGCCGTTCAATATCACGTCGTTCCCACTCTTGTCCCGTATATTGAATGGCATCATCGAACGCCTTTTCGGCGGAATCCAGGTCATTCTTCCGGAGATAAAGTTGCGCCAATTCTCGGTACGCCTGCCCATCGCCCGGTCCAAATTCAATCGCTTTATTGAAGGATTCGATGGCATCGTCAATGTGATTCTCTGCCGCATAGACTCGTGCAAGGCGGATGTAGTGGATACCGCTATCTACCTCGCCTTCAATGTATTTCTGGGCTAGGTCAAGCGCCTCGGGGAACCTGCCCGCTTCACGCAAGGAGTTGACAATGCCGTCTTGGTATTTTGTGTTTTCCGGGTCGGCCTCAAGCAAACTTTGCCAAGTGCCAATTGCCTTGTCGTGCTTATTTTGGCGGGTATAGATGTTAGCAAGTTGCGCTCGAGATTCGAAATCTTCCGGCATTACTTGTGCGATTTGCTCGTAAATCTCCACCGCTTTGCTGAGTTCATTCTGCTGCATGTATTGCTGTGCTAACATCCGCTGCATGCCGAGATTTGCCCCTGCCATCTCTTCCAACTTTTCAGGCAGCCGTGTCGTGGTCTGGAGTCCGCCCTTACGGGATTTAACCTCAATCAAACGTTGCTGTGCTTGTTCTCTTGCCCATTTATCTGCCGACAAGTCGTTCACAATTTCCGTGAACGTCGCTTCCGCGTCATCCCACATCTCGTGTTGCATATATAGTGTGGCGATTTCCTGTTTCTCCCAGTACCCACCACTGCCGCCATACATCATCAAACGCATCATTCCCATCTTTCGGAATGCGCCCTTTGCCTGCTCTTTCTCGCCCTTCTGAGCGTAGACTGCACCGAGTTTTCGGTAAATGTCAGATAGCTGCCAGAATCGCTGCGGATCAAGTTTTTTAGCGGCGGCTTCAAGCATCCGGAGTTCACGGTTGCGGTCGCCCGCACCACGATAAGCGTCTGCTAAACCGCTCAGTCGTTGAGCGTTCACAGACACAACGTTATCGTCAATAAGTTGATTAACCAGCGGGTCTGACCCTTCAAGGTCATTCGCCGCAATTTTCATCGACGCAACCAGATAGAGCAGCGACGAGTCTCCCGGCTCCTCAGCGAGTTTAGCTTCATATTCCGCTAACAGTATCTCTATGTTACCTGATGACTTATAGAGTTCGGTCAGCTTGGATACAATCCCCACTTGTATTTGGGGATTCTGCGAGATTGTTGCCGACTCCGTATCTAACTTTTCGCGTAAAAACTCGATTGCTTTCTCTCGTTCACCCGCAGCCGCATAGGCTGATGCTAGGTTTGCATAGGTGTTATGCCCATCAGGGAGAACCTCATGAATCTTTTCGTAGATTTGGACCGCAGCTTGCGCATTGTTATTCTCGATACACCGATCTGCCACGTTTTGGGCAAAATAGTTCACGTAAGTTCGCCCAACAGATGGCGCAATCATATCCTTAACGATGGAAACCAATTCATCGACTTTACCCGCTTGGAAGAAGGTTTCCATCAACTCCCAATAGTTGTAACCGAGCGCATTCGGATTTTGCTTTAGAAGGGCAACGTATTGAACTACTGCATCTGCCGCGTTACCGCTGCGCTGTAACATCTGGGCGTACCGCTGTCGGGTCATGCTGTCTTTTGGACGGAGGGCGAGCGCCGCATCGAATGCCGCCGAGGCTTTCTTGACCTGGTTTGTGCTTTCGTAATACGATGCCAACCGCACTTGTGCTTGGAACGAATTCGGGTTCTTTTCAGTGGCTTCGACCAACTGAGGTTCGCGTTCACGTACGGTTCTGGATCGACTCACTAGATGCGCAGCCTGCTGGAAACCCCACGAGTGCAGGGTCTGGCCATAGCGGTCGCGTTGACTTGCGAACCGCAATGCGCGTTCAGCTATGAGCGTAGCATCCTGTCCCCGGCCGAGGTCCTCCAAGTGCGAACTCAACTCCATCAAGAAATTTGGGTCGCGTTGCCCCATCGCCAATGTCACCACCTTCTTGGCGACAGCGATGGCGTATTGCGTTAAGCCCGCCTGCTGGAGAGTCTGTGAAAACTGATAAAGCTCGCGGACCCCAACCGGCGAATTCAATACTTTCGTCATCAACTCCCGAACCTTCACAGTGTTGCCGGTGTGAGCGGCAAGCTGTAGCGAGAGGTCATAATACTGTCTCCGATTTCGTGGGTCAAGCCCGGCAAGCTCGTCGAGTAATTCTAATGCAGTTGCATGCAATCCCGTCTGAATTGAGACAAATACCGTGTTAACCTTGAGCGTGAGATCACGAGGGAAATCGTTTTGTAATGCGGACAGAATTTCCTGTGCTTCGTCTCGTTTACCGCCCCACCAATAGCAGTAACTTAACGCTAAACCGGGAAAGATACGGTCCCTGCCTTCAGCGTCTTCCAACTTATCCTGGAGTGTTGTGGTCAACGCTTCCTGTTGATTTCTTGTCCAAAACTGGCTGAATACCTGTTGGAGATACTGCAAACGGGATTGATCATAGTAAATTGTGGGCGATGGATAGTTGGATTGAATGGGCGTATGTCCGCCGTAGGAATGTGACGAGTATGCTAGTGTTGCAACCTTTCGGGGATTTGTGGAATTCGGTTTGGTCCTGTCAAAAAATGTCCAGTAGAGTTCAATACTTTTGTCGGTGTGCCCTTCGCGGACATATGCAGCTGCGAGAGACTGGTAGATACTCACATACCGCCACCATTGCTGCTGCGCGAATGAAGTCATCCCCGTTACAGTCGGGGAACCCGCCGGAGTCAACGGAATCTGTAGTTGGGCGAGAAGACGTTCCGCCGCTTCAATTCTTCCCATTTGGGTGAGCATCGTGACAAGTGCCGAAACCGTGTTTAAATCCGTCACGTTTGCAGTTTCAAGATTGTCTACTATTTCCGCGGCATCTGCCTGCCGGCCTTGATTGTAGAGCACCCCAACGTAACTTGCAGTGAACCAAAGCCGTGCTTCGGATGTCAATCCCACCATTTCTTCTAGACGTTGTTTGAACGTGTCAGGATCGAGGTTTTGCTGCATTGATTGAGTCAAACGCATCGCTTGGTACGCCAAATCATTGGGGGAGGCAGCAATCAGCCGTTCCGTGACTTCAGCGACTTTATCGGTGTTTTGGAGGATTGTGTAGAGTTGCGCTAATCTTTCGAGGGCATTTATGTCCTTAGGATTAGCCGCTGCCTCGGCTTCAAATTGCTGGGTGAGTTCACTCAGTTTACCGCGCTGCTGGGCAATTGTAGTCAGCTGCACGAAAGCGCCTGCTTGGGCTTCTTCAAAGCTGTTCGGCATCCACGGTGTCCCGCTTCCGCCGCCATACGGCTGTTGCTGTATCTGCCAAACGAGACGTTGAGCGAGGTTGAATCGGTTGATGTTGATACCGGGAGGCCCGTAAGTTGGTGCAGGCGGACTTGCTTTAATAGCCTGAGCGACATTTTTCGGTGGTTTCGGCATCTCTAGAATCCGCAAGAAATGCGGTCGCGCGAGGTCCAACTCGTTCATTTCAACCAAAGCCGCTCCGACCTGATAAACCGATTTTGCATCTTGCACCTTTTCGCCCGCTCGGTTGAGAGCCAATAGCGCTTCATCAAGAAGACCGTGCCGAATTAACAACGCCGCCAGTTTGATTTCTGCTTCAAGCGTTTGATTTCGCGAGTGCAGCAGCTTGGTCCACGCCTGAATCGCCTCCTGTTCCCGACCCAGATCGAACAACAAGTCCCCTAAACGCTGCTGGTGGAATGGATCGGGTTCCACCTTGACCAACCGCTGCAGATAGGTCAGCGCATCCTGCGTATCGCCTAGATTGCGGCTGATTTCGACCAGTTGCGCCAGAAGATTCGAATCATCGCGTTCCCGGTCTAAAGCCTGCGCCAATTGGAATCGCGCACCCAGTAGGTCACCTTCAATCTGATAGAACTCAGCCAACGCCAAGACCGGGCCAATATCGGACGGATTCGCTTTTGACATCTGCTTCAACTTGTCTTCAAACTCATCGGCCCGCCCCAAGTCGTAGTATGCGTCGGATAGCGGTTTAACGAAGGTGAGCTTGTCGTCCACACTTTCCCCCAACTCCCAGCACCGCCAGTATTGTTCGATTGCCTGACGAACATTCCCCGATAGTTTGTAAATTTCTGCAAGCTCCTCCCTGATGTCGGTGTCTTCTGGACGAAGGCGGATTGCCTGCTTGAGACTGTCGGAGGAGGTTTCATAGTTCCCAATCTGTTTTGCAATTTCCGCCAACATTTGATGTCCTTCTGGGTTGCGCGGACTGTGCGCGACCGTTTGCTTCGCCGCCGCTGTCGCCGCATCAAAATCCATCGCGTCCAAATGGGAACGCGCAATTTTCGCATAATGTTCCCGTGAGTTCGCGCTGTCAATCTGAACGAGGTGTTCAAAAATGGCGACCGCTTCGTGGCGCAGGCCTTGCTGGACATAGATGTCGGCAAGCCAACGGGTGATCTGCACATCATCTGGCTTGAGCTCTTTCGCCCGAATAAGAGTTTCAAGCGCATTGGTCAAGTTCCCCAATTTTAGATACATCTTGGCAAGTTGTTTCCGCTGGTCGAAAGATTCGGGTTCTGCTTCCAGTTCGTCAATTTTCCCCGCAAGCGTTCCCTGCTGCCGAAAGATTTCAATCCGTTGGTCTCCCATCTGCTCCGCAAAGAATTCGTTTGGTGCAAGTTTCGTCGCTTCAACATATTCAGTTAATGCCTCTTCGTAATCCTTGTTTTCCATCAATCGCCGCGCGAATGCCTCACGATATCGGTATTCTTCGGGCGCTAACTCCACGGCTTTTCGGCTCGCACTAATCGCGTCGGTTTGAAAGTCCTTCGCATCAAGCAACTGTGCAAGCCTATCATAATTCTCAGCCATTGCACGCTCTCCGTCAACCATCCGATTCCAAGTTGCCGCAGCCTTCTGGCGGGAACCCTGACGGAAGTAGAATTCGCCAAAATATTCGATGTAATCGAGATTGTCCGGCGCAAGCGAAATCGCCTTTTCATATGCCGCAATTGCATCGTCCAGCCAATCATGACCCGCGTAAATCTCTGCGAGAATAAGATGCGTCCCAGCGTTCTCAGGATCTCGGTCTATCATCCGCTGGTACGCACCCTTCGCCCGTACTTTGTCCTCAAGCTGCAGATACAACTCTCCAAGTTCCCGGTAAATGCCAAAATCGTCAGGCTGTTCTTCACTGAGGATTTCATACTCCGCCGCCGCATCTTCAAATCTTTCAGCGGTGCGAAATGCAGCGATTAGGTTTAGGCGTAATCCAGCGTCCGTCGGGGCGAGTTCCAATGCCTTTCGATATGAATCAATTCCGTCGTCAAGTTGTTGGTTCTCAATATACGCTGAAGCCAGTAGGCCGATGAGTTCTGGGGCATTCGGCGTCACGCTGAGTTTGTCTTGATAGTACGCGATTAATCCTTCCCAATCCCCGTCGGCAGCGTAGATGCCGATGATACGATGCTGAAGGTCTTTCCGCAGCCAATTGCCCTGTCCCGTCAATGCAAGCGCAGCGTCATAACGTTGGATGGCGCCAGCATAGTCCCCCTGCTCTTCCTGTATCTTCCCAATTTCCCGACGACTCAGACACACGCGGTAAGGGTCATCGGATTTGAGCTGAATTATCGCTTCGTGTTGTTTAATGGCTTGGCCATAGAATTCTTGTTCGCGGAACAGGTCGGCGAGTTCGATGCGGGCGAAGATGTTCTCCGGTTCAAGTTCAGAGATTTTCCCCCACGCCAAAATCGCTTCGTCCACACGGTCTCTGCTGAAATAGGCGCGGCCAAGGGTTTTATAGAGTGCAGTCAGGTCATCAAGCGTAGCAGACTTGGTTTCAATTGCGTATTCAGCCGATTGCGTCAATGCGGCAATTGCCTTCTCGTATTGGCGCAGCGCGGCATACGTTTGTCCAAGCGCAAAGTGGGGATAGTAGTTTTTCGGGGCAAGTTCAACAGCGCGTTGATACGCTGATACGGCCTCATTGTCCTTACCGAGCCGTTTGTAGATGTGTCCTAGAATCAACTGAAGGTTGGGGTTGTTCGGGTTGGCTAGTGCTGCTGTTTGATAATCGGCGGCCATGGCGTCCAAGCCGGCGCCTTCGAGGTAGAATTGGTACAAGCGGTCGAAGGTGCTTCCCGCTTTCGGCTTACGCTCAAGCATCTGCTTGTAGCGGGCAATGACTTTGTCGCCGTTAGTCTCATCTTGGGCAATGGTGAGTGATGAGGGAAACAAGATGCAGCAGACGAGATACAATATGCAAGGGACACTACGGCAAAATCTTGGGACAAACATGAAGAATCCTCCTTGAGAGCGTGGACACGGTTGGAAGGCGGCACAAAACGCCTTAAAGTGTTAAGACGTGAAATTAGAAAGTTGCGTTTAATTGGCTAAGTTGTTTCCCAAACGTCAAACCCTCAAACATAGCCGCCGTGTGTGATGCGCTCGACCGAATAAATGTGGCTTGTCTCTTTCGCAGAATTCTGCGTGGACTGTTGCCAAATTGATCCGGTGGGTATGGAATCATCGCGTTGCCTGTTCCATAATGTCCGTCATCCGGGCGACAAAGTCAGTCGGAGTTTCCATATTTCCATCAATTAATAACGCTCCTTCATATAGTTGCAGGGCGCAGCTTTTGAGAATTGCCTCGTCGCTTTTGCTCCGGTGGAGCTGCGCCAAATTTTTAATCAACGGATGCGTGGGGTTAATCTCCAAGATTTTCTTGGATTCGCCAATCTGCCCGCCCATCATTTTCATCATCCGTTCCATCTGCCTGTCCATACCGCTCGCGCCAACAACCAGGGTCGCCGCCGAATCAACCAGCCTTTTAGAAGCAACAACATCCTCCACCTTGTCGCCAAGCTGTTCATTGAAAAATGAAATCAGCGATTTTATATCGTCTTCAGACAGAGTATCGTTAGGGCTATCCTCGTCAGGTTTAAAATCTATGTCCGCCTTTTCGATGCTCTTCAGCGGCTTACCGTCATACTCGTGAAGATGCGGGATGTTGAAGACATCGGCTGCATCAACGAAAAACAGTACTTCGATGTCCTTTTTTCTAAAGTATTCCAAACTAGGGTTTCGTTCAACCGCATCTCTGTTGTCGCCTGAAAGGTAATAAATCTCCGTCTGATCCTCCGGCATACCGTCAACATATTCCTTTAAAGAAGTGAACTTCCCTTTTTCGGCCTTGGAGGATTCGAACCGTAAGAGATTTATCAATCGGTCTCTATTGGCGAAATCCGAACCTGCTCCTGTCTTAAAGAGCAATCCAAAGTTCTTAAAAAACTTCTCATATTTCTCCGATTCATTTTCTGCCCAGTCTTCCAACAGCGAAAGTATCCTACCCGTTATCACATCCTTAATTTTCGCCATGACCGGACTGGACTGTGTCACCTCGCGGGACACATTTAAGGGTAAATCTTCCGTATCAACAACACCCGACACAAAATGGAGGTATTCAGGAAGCAATTCTTTACAATCGTCTTGGATAAAGATTCTACTGGAATACAAATGCAGCGACCTCAAGTCTTCCACTCTAAAATAGTTAAGCGGCGGCGTGTCAGGAAAAAAAATTAATGCTTTGAAATTTACACGTCCTTCAATTGATAGGTGCAGATGGCCAAGCGGCGGATTATAGTCGTTGGAAATGAACTTATAAAACTCAGTTCGTTCTTCTTCTGTTATTTCATTCTTGTTCTTATGCCATAACGCACTTATGGTATTCACTTCCTCCCCGCCGACATAGATGGGAAAGTCGGCAAAGTTGGAGTATTTCTTGATGACGCCTTTAACCCGATCGTCATCGCTAAAATCCTTAGCGTCGTCTTTCAATTTGAAGAATATTTTCGTCCCTCGCTCTTCGAGCGGGATTTCCTCAATGGTAAATTTGCCTTCGCCAGTAGATTCCCACTGGTACCCAATTGAGTCTGGATCGGCATGGCGAGTTTGAATCGTCACCTTATCCGTGACCATGAATACCGAATAAAAACCGATGCCGAACTCACCTATCAGATTACCGTCGAACGGCTTGTTCTCGGTCTTCAATCTCTGAAAAAACTCTAACGTTCCTGAACTTGCTACTGTGCCGATTCTGTCAATTAAATCAGACTTTGTCATACCGACGCCCGAATCCGTAATGGAAAACGTCTGTTCCTCGGCGTCAAGGGCAATGTTAATCCGCAGCGGAACGTCAGGGTTCAAAATATTGCGGTCCGTCAACTGTTGGAAACGAACTTTGTTCAAGGCATCGGAAGCGTTGGAAATTAGCTCGCGAAGAAATACTTCGGGATGCGTGTAAAGTGAGTGTACAATGAGATGAAGGAGCTGTTTCATCTCAGCCTTATATTCAAACTCTTGGGAATGTTCAGTGTCAATGTTAGACATGATTCTAAATTCTCCTCTTAATTGGGCAAACCTCGCCGAAATCTCCCTTAAATTATTGCTGTGACATGATGTGTTGAATCTTTAAATCGTGCTGTATGGAACGGGAAACCAAGATTTAACCTACATTTTATCCTTGTCCTAATAGCTGGAAGTCCGGATTTAATTTTGTTTGGCCCTCAGAACCGCAATTCGCCTGTGATGAAGTCTGACGCGAAATGACTTTCATAAATACGCGCGTAGTCAACCTTTAAATTCTTCCAATCGAACCCAATACCGACAGTCCAATCCTGGTCTGATAATCCCGCCCGCACGCGTAGAAATGAAACCGCTTTACATTCAACCCCAAAGTAGAATTCCGCTCGGCGAAGAGGCAGCCCCGGCAGTGCAGTATCCCAAGCGAACAACACAGCCCGCCAGCGATATGAAACTCCGAGCGTTAACCATTGAATGCCGGACCGGTTGGGCAAATTTTGTGCGAGGAGTCCAAATGTCAGATTGGTGTAGGGTTTAATTAGCAGGGCAACATCGTAGGAGGGGTGGCTGCCGAAGAATTGATAACGTCGACTTGGGTGTTTGCGTTTGAATTTTATACTAGTGCCAACTGCACCGTAGGCAGTAAATTGACGGGCAAATGCGTAGTAGTTAAAATCGGGCGTTCCCGACTCAACTCCCAATGCAATCTTATTCCCCCAGAACAACCCATACCCGCGATAGGTGTAGCCAATTCCTTTTGGATCAAAGGCATAGTCGTTTCGGTCGTTAAATTTGTTGGCACCGAAAATTTTTACGCCTTGGCCTTGAATCAATCCGGCGGGATTCCAGAAACCCGCTGTTGCGCCGTCAGCGATTGCCGTGAAGGCGTTACCCATACCCAATGCTCTCGCACCGACGTACAACGGACGCGCGGTTTCAAACGGCAAATTCGCCAAGGCTCTAGGTATGTAAATAAATAACACCACGACGGTCGCCGATACGTATCGCAACCAATCCGAGGTAAAGTATTTCCTTTTCCTCAATTCCCACTTGAGAATATTTAATCCTCAATTTTGAACCGATACGGAATAATTATACGAATTGCGACCGGTTTACCGTCTTTTTGAGCTGGCGTAAATCGTGACCGTTTCAACGCCTCAATTGCTTCTTCATCGCAACCATAGCCTAAAGGTTCGAGAACCTCAATATCGCTTGCTTTGCCGTCAGTTCCTATCGTGGCTTTTAACTTCACAACTCCTTCTTTTCCGGCATTCCGGGCACGTTCAGGGTATTTCGGCTTCGGTTTATGCAGGGCTTTTGGAGGAACGGTGTTTTCCGTTATGTCCACGACTGGCACGTCGACTGGGTCTTCTAGCTCAAGATCGGCACCGGGGATATCTGCCTCAAACTTGTCAAAAATTTCTGGTCTTTCTGCCCTCTTAGGGGCAATCGTCGGCATCTCAGGAGTAATGCTTGGGCGATTCCCAGCGGCTATTGGCGGTCTTTCAATCGTCGGTATTTCTGGGGGCGCACCAGATGAGCCAATATCAACATTGTCTGAAGGAATAGTAATTCCACCACGGCCGGATGGAATATCCACCGGCCTTACCGGCTGACGGGGTTGGATCGTTTCAACCCGCTGTATATCGGGTTCAGGTTTCTGGGCTACACGTTTGCGTAGACGCCGTTTTTCCGGGGGATCTTCCGCTTCATACATTGCAGCTACCACTGCATCATCATCGTTAATCGCCACATTTTTGGCAATGTGAAATGCGACAACCAACAGTATGAGCAAATGAAAAGCAAGAGATACCATCCACGCAAGAGATTTAGACGCACGCGCACCCTTTCTCTTTCGCCGCTCTAAAATCGGCTCAACCACAGGAATTGGGCGCTTACGTTCATGTTCTAGCGAATTCGACTTCAATTGAAATTCCTCGGTGTTTTCAACGTTACCGTTGGACATGGCTCGAAAATCTCCTCTCTGTTGCACGCTCATTAAAATGTCGACTGAGCTGAATTGCTATTCTACCGAGTATAGTCGGGATGTAAGAAATAGGATAAGTTCAAGAGAAGGGTTGGTAGTCTTTGCCGATTAAGATTTCCGATTCTGAATTATTTTCAGCCGTTTTCTGTACCTGTTTTAGTAAACGAAATCCGCAGGGGTTGGTTTAGTTGGCTTTAAGCATTCCCATACAACCGCCTGACCTTTTATCTTGGCAACCATACACTTATGTTTAAACTCAAACGGAGCGGAATTATCGAATGTGCCGTTTTTGAGGCGGCGGTCTACTTCAAACTATAGCCGGATATGAACAATACGCCGCCGCACAAGAACCCAAATGATTCTGGACGCCATTAATGCTTTACTAAAGAATGATAGCCGTGGCGGTTGGAACGGACTCCCTAATTCTGTAAGATGAGAACGTGACAACTCTTTATTAGACCGCTACCATATTTGGAATCGGATGACCAACATATAATGTACCAGATAATATCGCCGATTTCAACTAAAAATGTTGGCAGACGCGTGAAGTATTAGCAATTCCACCGGTATTCGGTAGAATGACATCGCTCATGCGCGCCACCGCTCCGAATCATCGGCTGGTGCATTAAAGATTGCAGGCGAAAACCTTGTGCCAGTTATCGTTCTCTTTGCCCCGCTACAAATTCGTCCAACTGCTGAACCGCGAGTGAATCGTCGTCTATCGTGACTGGCGGATGCTTGGTCAACCATGCGGATGCGGCATTGAGTACGCCCGATGTCCCGCGATCAAGCGCTAGCTTCATGTATCGGATCATATCAACCATTACGCCGCCAAAGTTTGCGCTGTCTTCTACCTCCAATTTGGCTTCAAAGCGCAGCGGCGCATCTCCATAGTTGCTGGCATCAATATAGAAAAGCGCCGTTTTGCGGTCCCCCATAAAATCAACGTAGGAAAACCCTGTCGAGATTTCTGAGTCCGAAGATACTAGTGTTTCAAGAGCTTCTTGCTTGGTCTTGTGCTTCGACTGTCCCCGGTTGACGAGGTTGTAAAAATCGGTATTGCCAGCGTAGTTTACCTGATAGGTACGATTGACGTGGATACCTCTCGCGCGCAGCAGTTGAAGCAATGCACGGTGGATAGCTGTGCCGCCAAGCTGACTCTTCACATCGTCGCCTATTAACGGCACACCGTTTTCGGCAGCCGTCTTCTGGTAAGCCGGATCGCAGACGATGAGTTCTGGCATCCCATTGATAAATCCAATTTTAGCCTCTTTTATGGCGGCATCGGCGTAAAACCTCGCCGCTTGCGCCGAAGCGGTCGGCAGGAAGTTCAGCAACATCTCTGCCCCACTGTCCTTCAAGATTTGCGCGACATCGGCGGCCGGTTGGTCGGCAACTTCTACAAAGTCAGACAGCGCAGCACTGATACCATCCATCGGCGGTCCCATATGGACTTCCACACCACAGTTTGGAACATCTACACCGGGATAGTGATAGGCGATATTCGCACCGGAAAAAATTGCTTGAGATAAGTCTTGTCCAACACGCCGGGCGTCAATATCAAAAGCCGCGACAGGCACAATGTCAGTGACCTTGTAGCCTCCAATATCAACATTCATGAGTCCCGGCGCATCTGCGCCGAATTTTCGATAATATGCCATGCCCTGGATTAGGGCACTGGTGCAGTTGCCGACACCGACAATCGCTACGCGTATCGGACTTTTCGTCTCCCATGCCATGGGTTTCTCCTTTAGAATCTTAATAAACCCTCAACAAACTGAGTTCAGTTATTATGCTCTACGAATCCATTGCAGTGCAGTTTCTAAAACTTTTTCATTGCTGTATTTAGAGACTATCCGTTGTAAGGTAAGCGGCGAAGCGTCCGCTAATTCACGAATCTCCCGAATCAGCAACGGCAAAGCTCTGACCACGTTGTCCACGATGGTGGCGCTCGATCTGCTTGCCGTTCGAGACATTGGGTTGAGGTCTACTGAAATGACATCTTTACCCATTTTCCGCAGTGCTTCACAACGATCGCCGTCTTCAAGCGGCACAAATACGACATCCGCCCTAAAAATGCCGTCTGTGTGGACGTACTTTCGGTTTGAATCGATAAACGAAAGCCGGATATCGGAAGAAGGTATCAACACCTGAACGGCGCCGCGATTCAACAAATATTCTTGTATCGTCTCTTCCCGCCCTTTTGAAGTGTGAAAGAGGTTCACTTCCAAAGGCGCCTTTAGCAACTTGCCTAATGCTATCAATTCATCAGGGACAAGCGCCGCAGCATTCCCATTTACGGAGACTACAGGGTACTCGGCCAGCAATAGCATGGCAGCGCTTGTATGAATAGCCTGTGCGGCGAATTGCTGTGTTGCTTCTCCGATGAGATAGTCGAACGCCTCCCCGCGGCCGTGCGCAATCAGACCGTGGATGGAGGTAATGCCGCTCTCCACACCGGCAGTAATATCATCTCGTAATTTCAGCGATTGATACCGTGGATGGCTTTCAGGAACATCGCTCATAACAACCTCGCCCGTTCCATAGAGATCGCCGTCTCTTTCGCACCTTCAAATGGTTGTGTGCTGAATACGGCGTTTCCCAGCATAATCATCGACGCAAACCCGTTCTCGCTTTCAATCTGATTGATAACACACCGGACATTTTTATCCCTTAACAGTCCGCTTTCGATAGCGAATGCCTTGGAAAATCTGATGCAAGTATTGAAGTCTACCGCTTCAGAATTAACGAGCGCTCCTAGATAATTCAACGCTTTATCAGCCGATTTGTTGATGCTGTCCGTTTGCTTGGAATCTGTGAGGACGTCTCTGGTCTGAATGGGACCGAAATACTTATAGTAAATGGGTTGTTTTCGAACAGGCAGCCGTTCTGCCGAAAGCGGATGGCCTGCCTTTAATTTGACGAGGCAGCCGCCGTGATATTGCGCGCAGACATCGCCCAAACCAGTCAGATTTTCCACCTCAGCCACGTGAGCTATCATCGCAAGGCACCTCGAAGATTTGCCTAAGCTCAGCAAAGCATTAACTGCATACGCCACGGCTAACGCAGAAGCACCGCTCAATCCAAAACCGCACCCTAACGGCTGCGGCGAGGTGATATCGATGAGCATTGATTCGGGCGTTAATTTTTGAAGGGTTGACACCACTGTGGGGAAATGTATCTCGACGCCATTAAACAGAATACTCGTCTGGCTATGTGGCGATACCGTCACCACGACACCTTCATTAATGGTAAACCCCATCCCCAGCGAGTGCATTTTGGCCGCGTCCTCATGCGGTACAACCCTGAAAACACATGAGATGTTGCTGGGTGCGAACGCGCTGACCTGTTCCATTCTCTTTATTGGCGTTTATTTGACTTTGGCGGGATAGCTTGGCGGCGGACGGAATGGGCATTAACGTTCCAACCAATAGACCATTCGCTTCATGCCGCAAGTTGCGATGCCTAATGTTTATTGTATGTTCCAGAGACGAATTATACAAGAGGGTACTAACTCGGTCAAGCAAAAAACTGTCGCACAAGGAGCGCAACTCCCGGATCAAGTAAGCGCTTCAAAGGGCGTTGACTACCGGTCAAACTCGTAAACTAGAGCGGATTTCGCTAACGGAGGTTTTGAAACATCTCCAAAATGGCTTTTCCTAAATAAACCATCCATTTGCAACCTAAAACATAAAGCGGTACATCGGGCGTCCTAGGATGACGCCGGCTAAACTCCAGAGCGCTCCGACAAAGAATTCACCCAGTACCAACCCGGTAAAAAACGGCACGCCTTTACGATAAGCGTGAATTCCGCCAATACGGACTAAAATCAGCTTCATCAACCAACTCAGAAGGATTGAAACCCAATACCAATTCATGGTTTGGTAGCCAATCCCGATTGCGTAACCGGCGGGATGCAAGGGCCACCAGATAAACCACCGGTGCAATCCGGTGAGCAGTCCGGTAAAAGCGAACGCTCCAATAGATGCCGCAATCTCTAGGGGCGCCGCATCTAGAGGGGTTGTCAACCATACGCGTAACTGACCCAGAAATGCCCCTCGAATCCAATGCTCGCCGTAAATCGCGGCGCCATAACGGTACCCCTGTGCATAGTATGCCCAAGCTGATGAGATGGTACCGACCACAGCTACTAGCATGATTGCTGGAACTAACTTGCTCGGAGCGACGCTGCGCAATTCGGCCGCTTTGAATCCTTCGAGCATGACCGGCATCGGGTGGCAGCGGTATGATCGGTTGAAGCCGCGAAAAAACGTGAATAGTGTCAAGCTTTTTCCGCCGAATCTACGTGTTCCCAAAACGGAGACTAGAGCACCGCCGGGATGCCACAGGACATCATGCGTGGGCGGACCAAGTTCAGCGCGGACACGAGTAATCGCAATTGCAAGCGCAAAAAATAGACCAAAATATGCAAGGGCATGGATAGGCGAAACCCCAGCGCTAAAACAGAATAACAAGACAAACAGTACGCCTAAGGTTAAGCCAATCGCCGCCTGCCTTACGATACGGACATGCTCAATTTCTTCGCCGCGGCGCCGAAATGCCGCCTTTATTTGCTCATAAAGAAATTTTCGGCTTACCCATACAGCAAAAACGCCGAGAGCGAACCATGCACCGAACAACTGCTCATGCGCAAAGGGAAAGCCCGGAAGGTGTCCGAGCCCTAGCATGGTTCCCCATACCAAAACTATCTTTCGAAACAGATAGAAAAACCAGATGGAGAACGACAGATTGAGCGGGATGAAAAAACTCAAGCCAACCACGAAGGGATAGACCGCAAGCGGCGTATAGCCAATAGCGTTTAAGGGTTTTTCTGTAAAGAGTTGACCCAAGTCAAATCCTACTTTTGAAGGATTGTGGCCTATCCCTCCGACGCTGGGTACAACCGGAAACAGAAAATGGAGGCCGTTGATTAGGTTCATACTGCCCGCCAAGATGAACCCTATCCAAAACAACCTGTTTCTGAACAACGCGGACCCATTCCGTTCGGTAAGCTGCATCGGAATCTGGATGATGGGATACGTCAGTTTTTCTTGATAGACCCATTGCCGCTGCACAAGCACCGTCAAACAGAGCATCATCCACGTCAAAACGACAATTAAAGCAGACCACCAGAACACTGGTCTAATCCAAAGCCACAGATGGCTCCAAACGTGCAGCGTCGATTCCCCTTGATAAAAAGGGACGAGTGCATCCCGATTTTTTACCGTCAGCCAATCAGGAATATGATGGTGGAATAACTCCGCCCACTCGTTTTCTGGCGTTGCAAACCAGATTGAATGGGGTATGAGAGGCCAGAGCAACTGGAGCATATCGTGCCCGGCGATGGAAGATGCTACCGCGAGAAGCAGATAGACAACTGTCAACTCGCCATCACTAAACTGCGCGCGGGGTGCAGCGACACGAATCAGATAGTTCCATCCAATCAATAGCAGAAGGATGAAAACGGCGTTGAAATACAACGAAACGACGGTAGGAAAACTTTGGCCGCTGTCATAGCCGCCTGTTCCCCAGCTAATCATCAACCAGTAGGAGTTGGGTACGGTGAGTATGAGGGCAATCAGCACCGCGCGGAAGGTAACACTTCTCGTTGATGAAGGAGATGTCATCATTCGAATATGCTAACAATTCTTAGCGTCGGTGGGAAGTATAAAGCGGTGGATTCAAGTTGGCTGCCGCATGCCGAAGTAGATTGAAACCGTCGATAAATCCGGATTGGTTGGAGTGTATTTTTTTACCTGCGGTCGCCCGGCTTCAATTAAGGCTGTTAATCGGCGCGCCCAAACTCCAGCATGGCATAGCGAAGGAAGATACCGCCGCCCGGGCAAGCGATTGGACCGTTAACTGCGAGACAGGCAATGATGTGCCGTTCGCCTGGCAACGCATTCTCGCAGACGCTCACGCGTTGTGGTGCGTTGTGGCCCGATATCGCGCCGCGCCCCGTATTGCCGATCGCGATGTCGCACTCGCCGTTAATCCAGATTTCGCCGTAATCGTCTACACAGGTTGTAAACCACACCTGGGTACCGCGAATGTCAGCATTGCCGACCCGTTCAGGCAGTGTTACTCCGATGCGGTACTAACCGAAGCAAAAACCCTCTGAAACGGATTCTTGTATGTTCTCGCATACCGTCCAGTCGGTATCGTCATAGTCTGCCAGCCGCGCTGGGGATTGTTTGAGTTGGTCCACTAGACCGCCGTTAGGCTCTCCCGGAACCAACCCGCCGGCGTATCGCCACTGCCCTTTGACCAATTGCAGGTGGTCGGGGTTTTCCAAATCCAACGTCGCGACAATCATCGGAGCCTCCTAGATTCTTTTCGTGATCCTTGGGATTGTTCACGTTCCGGTTGTCTTGTATACCAACCTTGGAGTAGAATCGACCTGGAGAAAACAGCTTGACAAATTCATTCGAATGCGGTGGGGATCGGGAAGAAATACATCTGGCGCAGATTTCAGGAAGGACGAGGAGAAATGGCCTTTGTATCTACAATCTTCAACCTCAATGAGTGCGCGGTTCCGAGCATAACAATGCAAGTGGAGAACTCAACGTACTTGCGGCTTGACCGTAGATAGGATTGCTTACTGCAACACTAGCACGATTAGTAGTATGCGCTTCTTGAGAGGGAAGGAAATACGCGGAATATAAGTAAACGCGTCTGCTCTTGCCTTAAAGGCGGGCATTCACGAAAGGATTGCCCGCCACACATGAATTACAGTCCGTCACCCAAAACTAGGTTTAATCAGCATCAAGTTGCGGCGTCGTTTAAAATTCAGTCGCATCCACAATTTACATTTTGCACGGCGCAGGCGTTAGGGTACGTGTTTTATCGCACCCCACGTCGTGGTGATTGAATTGCGGGGTTTTACGGATTGTTCTCCCGGCTCTAATTCAAACAACTCCAAAACTTCATCTTGGTCAAATCCGCGGTTGTAGATGCGAAGTTCGTCCATTGCGCCGACATACGAATTCAAGCTCATGAACCCAATTTGGATATCTGATTCAAATGGGTCAATCTTGAAAATTCCTTGAACCTGACCTTGTCGGACACCATCGGTGTAGTAAGTTCCTGTCTCTTCAATTACAGTGCACACGATTAGGTGCCACTCGTTCACGCCCATCACATTTCCCACACCAGTCCCTCTCCATGCATTCGCGACCCGGATTTCCATCCTGCCGCCGCCATGAAGCAGGTCAACGTTGTATTGTTGGTGTTTGTAAATCGCTCGGTTTTCGCCGGCTAAGTCGAATTTTTCCGGATACGCCCAAAAGGCAACGGTAAATTCCTTATCCTTGACCATCAGAGAATCCGATCTCGGGATTATGGCGCCCTGCTGATTGGTTTTAAAACGTATTGCCTTGCCAAACTTGCCATCGTTTGTCCGCTCGGCAGTCTGGAGTCTCCCGTGGTTGTCGTTACCGCTAGAGTCTTTGAGACCATCGTCATTCCCCTCGAACTGATAATAACCTACGAGTCCGTCTTCCAGTGCGGCTGGAACAGGCGATACCCAAATTCCTAACAGCAAAACAACCGCCGCCGCAACATAGAACAGGAATTGGAATTTCATTTTATCTCCTCCACAATCTGAATTATAAACTAATCAATAGCATCATCCACACAAATGCGTAAGCGTCCAATAGATCGAGAATCAGGAAATAATCCTACCTTCTCTCGATCTATTGGATGGTTAGGATGGGAGCCCGTTACGGGGCGTGTTTGATTGTTGCCCATGTGGTCACTAGCGACCCTTCGGGCGACACAGCTTCCCCGTCGCTGCCTAAAAACAGCGTCGATACTTCGTCTGCACTGAGCGCACGATTATAGACACGCAAATTGTCCATGCAACCCACGAATGAATTCAATCCGATATTCCCAAGCCAAAGGTCGGATTCGTTTTGTTCGATTGGTCCAGGGATTCCGTCGTTGCCGCCGACGACTTCGCCGTCAATGTAGTGAGTCGATACCTGTCCGTCCAACGTCGCCGTAACAAGATGCCACTCGTTCAAACTCAACGGCTCCGCGGGAGCTGTACCGTGCCAACTGCCTTCCGCTCGGATTTCAAGGCGGCCGCCTCCCCTAAGCAGATCGAAGTTGTATTGTTGGTGTTTGTAAACCAGTCGGTTCTCACCTTCGGGGTCAAAGTCTTCCAGATTGACCCAGACTGCAACCGTGAACGCGTTTGTAACCAGAAGACCGGCGCCAGAAATTGTCGCCTTTCGGTCGGGGTCGGCAAAGCGCAAGCATTTGCCGCCCTGATAGCCGTCATCTGACCGCTCGGCGGTTTGAAGCGTCCCGTCATTTCCATTACCGGTGATATCCATTAGAACATCCCCATCGCCTTCAAAGTTGAAGTGTGCGAGGAGCCCCGCCTCAAGGTCGGCGGATACCGGAGAAACCATCCCCCACGCCAATACAGTAAGGGCAGAAATCAAACTCAACACCAAGTGACGTTGCATAAATTTTACCTCCAAATGGGTTATTATTCGCTATGTGCTTCAAGATACGTGAAATTAAAATTATAGCATGATTCACTGACTACTCGCCACAAAAAAACTCTCGCCATATTTCACAGCTTCGTGGCGGCAATACCCACCCAACTATCTTGCTTCTGAATCTCAATACATTGAAAACCGTTCGCTCGCAATAGAATTTCAATCTCAACCGCTTCCTTCCCCAAAAGCCCTGACAATACAACTTTCCCTTCACTTTTGAGATATTGCGGACAGCGGGGAATCATGGGTAGAATTTCCTCCGAAAGCGTGTTGGATATGATGAGGTGATATGTACCGCACAGCGCATTCAGCCCGTCGCCCTGCTTCAGACGAACGATGGGTTGGACGCCATTGCGTAGAACATTTTCCGACGCAATCGGCATCACTGTCTCATCTATATCTGTGGCATCGACCCGCTTGGCGCCGAGTTTGGCTGCCGCAATTGATAAGATGCCGGTTCCGGTGCCAATGTCGGCAGCAATGTCGCCCTTCCTGATTACCTTCTCTAACAGCTCCATTGAGACCTGGGTCGTCGGATGATGTCCAGTCCCAAAAGCCATTCCCGGATCTAATCGGATTAGGATTTCCGAATCATTGGGCTTAAACTCATGCCATGTTGGGGCGATAACGATGCGTTTTCCGATGCGGTGAGGGTGGAAGCCGGAACGCCATTTCGCAGCCCAATCTTCTTCTTCAACCTCGCTCAACCAAACTTCCGCCGGATGAGGATTCATCCCGATTTCGGGTAGCTGCGCTAGAAATTTTTGTACCACCTGAACACGATCACTAACAACATCGTCCGCGCGAAAGTAGGAAATTAGCTTCACCGCGGGTTGAGGCGAGGTCGAATCTTCTTTAACCTCAATGCCGTTCGCATTCAACTCAAACAAGTAATTCGAGACAGCGTCAACTGCTTCATGAGAGGTTACCACGGTGAGCTGCGTCCATCTCATAATACTAACTTCATCATAGTTTGAGTCCGGCGAACTTTTTTCTGCGCTGCCGATAGACGAACGCATTAGATGGAGCCGGGTTGTGATTCCCCTTTGTAATATGGACCGTAGTGAGGACCGATTAGGTTTTCGCTAACCCCGGGCCCCGATTGACCGCCTGTGATTAGAAAATCGTCGCCTATGCCGCACAACCAATTGTACATGTCAGCGACATACTTGGTTAGGTGTCGAGGAATTCGATCAGAAAGCGCCGTCCCCAAATTGAAGTCCGGCTCAATAATCCAATCCCTTTCCGGGCTTACTGTGCGCCAGTAGTCGTATTTCAGCATGTGCCGCACACCCGATGCTGTAGCGTCGCTTTTTCGATGCAGAATGCTTTGGGAATGGACAGCAAGCGTGCCAGCGGATCCGGCGGAGGAAACCCCTTGAGCCAGTTCCGGCGCATAAGGCGGATCAAGATGCGATG
Organism: Candidatus Poribacteria bacterium; assembly: GCA_028819845.1. Classification (GTDB taxonomy): domain Bacteria; phylum Poribacteria; class WGA-4E; order WGA-4E; family PCPOR2b; genus JAPPKS01. Next base: position 277,665 of record JAPPKS010000023.1, read on the forward strand.
TTGGTACAATTTCGGTAGGCCCCATCTCAGGCGGCGTATCCTGCGGAACGTAAAATACCTCAATAAAGTTGATTTTAGGGCCGCTGACGAATCCACCGTCATGATGCCATCCCTGTGAGGGGGACGGACAGTTTGTGGAATGCCGGCTCATGAGGACCGGCAGCCCGACATTTCTGCCCAACAGCGAACGTAACACACCGGTCACTTGAGGATTGAGAATCACATTGTCAATGAACCACTCCTCTAGATAGAGCGTGCTAGGTTCATGCGAGTTGCGGATTCTCTCCAAATCCCGGCGGGTGCGTCCCTCAGGAATATAACTCGGGTTCGAAGGCAGCTCCCCATTCAGATAGGCGCACGTGCGTTGATTCGTTTCATCATCAATCACACCTTCTAGGATTAGGTACCCGTCTCGGCAGAAATCCAGAATCTGCGTGTCGGTTAGGGTCGGTTCACAGTCAAACGTTCTATTGATTTTGTCGTAATTCATCGTGGATCACCCCAATCAAGTTTGAAGTCTCTTCGCTCGTCTGCATGCCAGCCGAAACTCAAACCAGCCGTATTAGTTATTATTACGTATTGACGATTCTCCGTCAACCCATAAATACGTGTATGTCATTACCCAATTTCCCAATCGAGCAGTACCCCCATGGCTTGATTCATCCGGTTGTAGAGTAAATCAAACGCGTCCGCAGCCTGGCTGAATGGAAATCGGTGAGTTGTCATCTGCTCTGTCCGGACGATTCCGGATCCGAGAAGTTCCATCGCGCGGCGAGAAATCCCCGCTCCAACCGTCTGGCCGTAGTAACCTCCGAGTATCTGGCGCCGCTGAATTTTCCCGCTCCACAGCGGCAGGGGCGCATCTTCGTAAAGCCCAATCAGATGCAACAACCCCCCGACAGCGAGCATATCTAACCCCTGGTCAAACGCGTCGGGTCCCCCAGGACCGCCGACGGCGTACACAACAATATCGGCGCCAATGCCGTTGGTTAGCCGGCGGACAGCTCGAACTGCATCTTCATCAGACGCGTTGATGACAACGTCGGCGCCCAATGCTTCAGCTAACTGACACCGGTTGTCCAATGTGTCAATTGCAATTACACGCCCATTGCCGTTGGCTTTTGCGACCTGCATGATTAGGCTGCCGACCAGTCCCTGCCCCACTATTACAACCGTGTCATTCGATTGAATGTTTTCGATGTCCACCCATGCTACCGCGCCCGACACCAGGGGATAGTAGGGAGCCTGATCGAAATTCACGGTCGATAGCATGGGAACCACTTGCGCGTGCTCCTGCGGCGAACTTACACGCGCGGGCCGAACAACATATTGAGCGTGCGGCGCCGAAGCAACCACCCGATCGCCGACCGCGAAGTGCTCAACGCCCGCACCGACAGCGTCAACAACTCCCGCCAGCGAATATCCCATCCGTTCCGGGTCAATCGCTGATGCTCGTGTATACCGTCCACCCATCTCCGATCCCCGGCTGATAAGGCTCCGTACCGCTTTGACACGAACCTCGCCGTGGCCCGGTTCAGGTGTGGGAACCTCCTCTATGACGATATTAAACTTGCCTTCCGGTTTGCAAACCCGTTTCACAGTCCGTCCTTTCTACGACAAACTTTAGACGAATATTCCTAACAAACGGTTGAATTGATGGGACACGCCGCGCCGTGGTTCTAGGTCGTTTTTATGGTATGCTCACTCGTCGTGTGCGTTCACGCGGTTCGCAATTTAGCAAAGACAATATATGATGTCAACCCAAAAATCGAAATTTTGCCGTTTTATCTATGCCGTCCAAAAGACTTTAGCGACAGATTGAGTTTCTTTCAACTTGACAACGCAATCCAGTTATGATATTATTTCGGGCTGTGCTCAACATCAATGTTGCTTCATCTATAGAAGTTGGATCGCTAGTAAAGTGCAGGGCACACATTCTTGTGATTACGCGTAGGAGCAGATTATGCTTACAATGAAATCATACGTTTTTAAAGAATCGGACTGGGAAATCAAGTGGTATGTCGTAGACGCAAATGGAAAAGTGCTCGGGCGTTTGGCGACTCAAATTGCGACCATTCTTCGGGGAAAGCACCGTCCGACTTTTACGCCGCATGCCGATATGGGGTATCGCGTCGCCGTTGTTAATGCCGAGAAGGTCATCGTCACGGGAAAGAAAGCCGAACAGAAAACCTACTTTCGTTACAGCGGCTATCCAAGCGGGGACAAATACACCACCTTCAAAGAGCAGATGCAGAAAAAACCGGAAGAAATTATAAGACATGCCGTGAAGGGAATGCTGCCGAAAAATCGCTTGGGACGAAAATTGATTAAAAAGTTAAAGGTTTACGCCGGTCCGAATCATCCGCACGATGCGCAGCTACCCGAAATAGTGGAGATTTAACCTTCAGCAAAGGCGATGTGTTCACTAATGCTCCGATTCGCCTGTCAATTAAACCAGAGACGGGCAGTTTTCGGCTAAAATCTTTTTCACGTACTCACTTCACATTGTATTTGTCCGAGTCATGAGCGTAGATGTCCACGTTAAAACGCTACGCCGTCGTAGGCGGCGCATCTTACCCTGCATTCGTGATGAAGCAGCGTATTACAACGCCTCTACGTTATCAGCGAAATTCCAATCAGCAATAGACTAACAGCAGAAGACTAGGCTACACACTTGAAACTGAGGAGACGGTATGGCAGTGGAACAATATTGGGGAACAGGGCGGCGTAAAACCTCCGTGGCACGCGTTAGGTTGGTCGCGGATGGGTCTGGACAGTTCGTAGTCAATAGAAAACCGATTGAGGAATACTTCGATCGGGCAGACCACGTTCAGATTGCGAAACAACCGTTTGGGGTTATTGAAAGAAGCAGCGAATATGATGTCTTCGTGAACGCGCATGGCGGCGGTATCTCGGGGCAAGCGGGAGCGATTCTTCACGGACTTGCCCGCGCCCTCGTTAAGGCGGATGAGTCTTTCAAACCCACCCTGAAAAAAGCAGGCTTCCTGACCCGGGATGCTCGAATGGTTGAACGCAAAAAATATGGACAGAAAGGCGCACGCGCTCGGTTCCAATTCTCCAAACGCTAGATTCTCCTTATTGTTGGGAATCTTATTGAGGATGTAAATCATGCCAAATATCGCTATATTGGGTGCCCAATGGGGCGATGAAAGCAAAGGCAAAACCACGGATTTTCTCGCTGAAAAAGCCGATATTGTTGCAAGGTATCAAGGCGGTGATAACGCCGGGCATACTATCGTTATCGGGGACGAGAAATACATTCTTCATCTGCTTCCGTCCGGTATTCTACAGCCCCATACCGTAAATGTGATTGGCAACGGTGTGGTCATCAATCTGGAAACGCTTTTCGCTGAAATCAATGAGCTCGTTGCACGTGGAATTGAGGTTGGCGGACGTCTGAAGATAAGTTCCCGAGCCCACTTAATCCTCCCTTACCACAAGATAATGGAATCGTGGGACGACTTAGGAAGCGGGTTAAAGATAGGCACCACCTCGCGCGGAATTGGACCAACATACGTCGATAAGATGAATCGCCATTCGGGAATACGGGTCGCGGATCTGCTTGAGTTCGACCTGTTTCAGAAGAAATTTGACTTTAATCTTGAAGCCAAAGATTACGTCCTCAATCAGATCGGCGGCGAGATTGATAGAAATGCCTTACTTGAGAAATACTACGAATACGCTCAGCAGCTTGCGCCCTATGTCATTGATACCCCTGAATTCATGCACCGAGAGATGAAATCCGGGAAGCAGGTGCTCTTTGAGGGTGCGCAGGGGACGATGCTAGATATCGATTTTGGGACATATCCGTACGTCACGTCGTCCAATACTACCGTCGGTGCGGTATGTACAGGGCTGGGCGTCGCGCCCAAGGCGATTGATCATGTTTTGGGAGTCTCAAAAGCATACGTGACGCGTGTCGGGGGCGGCCCATTCCCGACAGAGATGCCGCCAGATTTGGATGAAGAGATTCGCCGTATCGGCGAAGAATACGGCGCAACGACGCAGCGCCCGCGCCGCTGCGGCTGGCTCGATCTTGTCGCACTGCGCTATGCAACCCAAATTAACGGCTTTACCGGTATTGTTCTGACGAAATTTGATGTCTTGGACGGCCTTGACGAAATCCAAATATGCGTTGCGTATCAGCGTGATGGCGAGGAAGTATCGGCGTTTCCGGCGAACTTACGGACTCTCGCTGAATGTGAGCCTGTTTACGAAACACTGCCCGGCTGGAAACAGTCAACCGCCGATGTTCGCCGATACGAAGATTTGCCAACAAACGCAAAGCGATACATCTCATACGTCGCTGAATTCTTGGACGTGCCCATTGTTATGGCTTCCGTGGGTAAGGATCGGGCACAAACTGTAATTTGCGATTCAGATTTCCTCTCATCTGATTGATCGCCCGCTGGTTGAGATACGGCCGCACCGATGTCAATACGCTGCCTTGACATTTTGGGTCACAATTCGGTATCATTTATCGCTATCTACAATAGCGGCACCGCCAACTTAGGGCCGTTAGCTCAGTTGGTAGAGCATCTGACTTTTAATCAGGTGGTCACAGGTTCGACCCCTGTACGGCCCACCTATCGTCCCCGTCGTCTAGCCTGGCCAAGGACACCAGCCTTTCACGCTGGCGACACGGGTTCAAATCCCGTCGGGGACGTCCAATCTTTAGCCCCTTCCACACGATGTGGTAGGGGCTTTTTTTCTAGCAATGAGTTGCCGCGGGCTATGCTCTTGGAACCTGTTTGATCGTTTATTTTATACCGCACCAGTTTCCTTGATCCAAGCCCCAGAGGGGCGACAGGTTATCGCAACTCAACCACCCATTATTCAATCTGGCTTATCATTTAACCCAAATTTCAATGGTCAGTAAAAAAACAAGCGGCTAATTACCCGGCAAACGGAAAGGAACGCAACCAATTGAACGATGACCGAGAACTAGGCAAGGTAGACATCCCACCCATCAGCGGCGTCTTTGGTGAATCGTGGTCGCTCAAGAAACTGCTCGGACTGCTCGCCGTGTTTGGCCCCGCAGCAATTGTGGCGTCGGTCAGCATCGGCGCGGGTGAGACCATTGTCGTCGTACGCGCCGGAGCATGGGCAGGCTATAGGTTGCTGTGGCTCGTACTGCTCAGTTGCGTAGTCAAGGGTGTATTTGTCACGTATCTGCTGGGCCGCTACACTGCCGTCAGTGGCGAACACATCGGACACCGCTTGGCTCGGCTGCCCGGTCCCCGCGGTTGGCTGCCGCTGGCGATTGTGGCGATGGAAATGCTCGGCGCGCCGCTCGCTTGGGTTCCGATTGCCAAACCGTGCGGCGATCTGTTCCATTTTTTATTTCAAAGTTCGCTGTCGCAGTCTATCGCTGAACCCATCTGGGAGAATATCTTCACCTCTTGCTTCATCACACTTGCGCTTGCGTTCGGCTTGCGCCTCTCGTTTGAAAGGCTGGAAAAACAGCAAATAATCATCTGCCTTATCCTCGTCACCGGTACGCTTATCGGCACGCTGATTGTGCGTCCCAATTTTAGGGAAGCGGTCATCGGCAGCATTAGTTTCGGACACATTCCGCCGTTTCCTGCATGGGCGCCGCAGGACGCTATAAAAAATCCGCTGCTGACGATGGCAACCGCCTTCGGATACGTCGGCGGTTCCGTCATGGGGTACGTAGTCTATGCAAACTGGGTTGGGATGCACAGATGGGGTTTGACAGGTCACCAGAACATTGACGCCATCCGCCGTCACGCGTTCACACGCGACAAAATCGACTACCTGCCCGACTCGCCGGAGCAAGTGAGCCAGTTACGCAAACTGGTAGCGCCGCTGCGGTGGGATGCCGGCATCGGAGCGGTCGTGCTTTTCATTGTGACGGGCGCGTTTATGTTATCCGGCGCCGCGGTGCTGTATCCCCTCCAAACCACGTTTGAAGGGTGGGGGCTGCTGACCAACCAAGCCCATGTTTGGAGCAACATTCATGCGTCGTTGGTCTGGGTCTACTACATCTGCATCATCGTAGCGCTTTGGGGCACGCTGCAAGCGCTGCCCGAAATCTACGCCCGCGTGATTCAGGAGTTCTTTCAAGCGGTCTGGCACCGACGCGAGTGGGATTATCATAAAATCCGGCATGTCGTCTGCGTCTACATCTTTGTCGCCACAATCGTCCTCGTTTGGCTAAACGTCCCGTTCGACATTCTCACCCAAATCGCAGGCTTCATTCTGGCGAACTTCTCTATCGCGGTGATGATGCTCGCGGCGCTGTATCTAAACTTCAAACTGCCCGCCGCCTACCGTACACACCCGCTCATGCTAATCGGCGCCATCGTATCAGCAGGCGTACTCATCATCTCCGCCGGGAGCAGCGGCTGGGGCTTGGCTGTAAAACTGTTCGGCAGCGCCTAGAAAAAATCCGCCCCCTTACCAAGGGGGAGCTAGAGGGGGTTCACCATAAATGAAACAATTTCCCACCACATTTTCAGTTCTAATAACCATAGCTGCCTTAGCTTGCCTCCAACTGGTTCCTCCAACCTACGCATCTGAAAAATCAGTATTAGAAAGCAAAGTAGATGCCTTTCTTAAAGTGGGAGACTATGACCGGGCCTTCAAATTGGTTAATAGTTTTCTTCAGGAACAGTCGGACACACCGATTGGGCATACCATGTTGGAGCGGGTGATTACTGCAGGAAGCGGCTTCCTCAACGCGGCGGACCGAAAGCGAGCCCTAAAATTGATCGATGGCTATATTCAGGAATACCCAGCGAAACCGATTGGACGTGCCATGATGGTTAGGGTGCTCGCCGCAGACGGACAAACCGACAGGGCGTTCACGGAGTATTATCGGTTTTATAAGCTGAGTGAAACAATCTCTTCCGAGTTGCTAATTGAGATTGTGCGGGGCGCCATCAGCCACAGTGATAATGGTGTAGTTATTGCAGCCGCGGAAACTGTCGAACACTTGGGCGATAGAGGGGCTGTACCTGCTTTGATTAATGTTTTCAACGACATGCGACGTTCCATCCTCATCTCGGATTTGATGCAGATTATTAGTGTCACAAGTGCATTGGGGTCTTTAGGGGATAAACGTGCCACACCTGCTTTGATAAAGGGCTTCAAACTTTACGCGAGTGAAGACGAACATGTTGTCTTCGTTTGGGGTCCCGCCGCCACTGCGTTGGGCAGGTTGGGCGATAAAAGCGTTGTTCCTTACCTGATAGAAGCCCTGAATAATGGGAATGTCGAAGATCCACGCAACATCGTGGAAGCGTTGGGAGAATTGGAGGATGAGCGAGCTAGCTTCATCTTGTACCAAATTCTGAAAGATAGCGAAAGTTATGAACAGGTACGTGCTGCGCTAGCGTTGGCAAAAGTAGGAGGCAAGTTTTATAAAGAGCAGAGCGTCACGGCCTTGATTGAGATTCTCAACGATGACGCTAGCAACGCACAAGGGCGCGCTGCAGAGGCGTTAGCAGAGATTGGTGATGAGCGTGGCGTAGCCGCCTTGATTGATGCTCTCAATAATAACCGTAACGTGTCACGAGGGAGCGCTGCTCAGATACGGTTGGGGGAAAAAGGCGATACACGCGCTGTTCCCTTTCTTATTGATATTCTCAACAGCCGATATAATAACACGGTGCGATGGCAGGTTGCACAGGTGTTGGGAGAGTTAAAGGATAAGCGTGCAGTCCCCGCATTAATAAGGGCTCTTAGCAGCGATGGCGGTATGATATCCAATAAACATATGAATAAAATACACATGATGATGAGCGGGATGGTGCAACTGCGCGCCGCAGAAGCGTTGGCGAAGTTGAGTGACGAACGCGGCGTACCTCACTTGATGACCGCTCTCAATGACGGTGATGACGATATGCGAGGAAATGCTGCAGTCGCATTGGCCGAGTTGGGTGACGCTAGCATTGCTCCAAAATTAGTCGAAATCCTCGGCGGCGACGAGAGCATTGGTTTGAAATTCTGGGCGGCAGAGGCATTGGTTAAACTAAGCCGATAAACAACTGGTAGAAACCGAGTTTTTTCACAAAACTCGGTTTCTCCTATCCTATTAACAACGGGATCAACCGACCAAATAAGGAGGGCGATAGTCTTAGTTCTTTTGGGTTGGAATCAGCAATCTACTAACCGAATACAAACACTCGCTCCCTCAAATAGAGGTCCGAGCCTACTCACCCCCCTTCTCCACCACAACAATCTCCCGATTCACCTCAAGATTTTCCAACGCCTGCACAATCCCGCTTGGCCAACGGATTTCAAGGCGGTCAATACGAGTATTATCGCCTAGACCAAAGAGTACCCGCGGATCGTTGCTGCTCAGATAACTCAAGCCGGTGCGCACCTCTTGCATCTGTGATTCGGAGCCTGCAGTCACCGTTACCCGCGCACCGATGCCGTCCCGATTGCTTGCAGTCCCTACCAACTTAATTCGAACCCAGTTGCGCCGATTGCCGCCTTCATTTCGCAGCAACTCTGCCGGCTGATTCGACTGCGCCACGACGATGTCGGTGTCTCCGTCGTTGTCATAATCCCCAAATATCGCCCCGCGGCTGACGCCTTCGCGGCGGAAATACGGACCGGATTCGAATGACACCTCCGTAAATGTGCCGTCGCCGTTGTTATGAAACAGCTGATTGCGCTGCGCGTAGGTGAGAACGTCCGTTACCTGAGCGATAGCCTCAATAATATGCCCGTTGGCGATGAAGATGTCGGAGTAACCGTCATTGTCGTAATCGAAGAAACGCGTACCGAACCCCACAAATAAGTAGCTCTCCTTTCCCAAGTTCGCCTCATAAACGATATCAGAGAACGTCCCGTCGCCGTTGTTGCGGTAGAGCGCGTTCGTCTCATGCGACAGATTCGTGACAAAAATATCAAGATTGCCGTCGCCGTTGAAATCCCCGGCATCAACCCCCATTCCCGCTTGAGCCACACCGTCAAAGCTAAAGGCGCAGCCCGCTAGAAGCCCCGTTTCCGTAAACGTGCCATCGCCGTTGTTGTAGAACAGGAAGTTTGGCGTGTCATCGTTCGCGACATACACATCCGGCTCGCCGTCATTGTTGAAATCCGCTGTGACAACGCCCAGACCCTTTCCGCTATGCGGACCGCCGATGCCGCCGAATCCCGCTGCTTGAGTGGCATCTGTAAACGTTCCGTCCCCATTGTTGCGGTAAAGGCGGTCCGGCGCCCCGTCAAAGTTTTTCGGGTGGCAGTGCGTGCGGATGCCGTGAACCCCGCAGCGACGATAGGGAACATCCAACGAATAAAGCACATAATTGGCGACATAAAGGTCGAGGTAACTGTCGCGGTCGTAATCAAAAAAGGTTGCGCTAGTGCCCCACAGCGCGTCTCCTACGCCCGCAGTTTCGGTCACATCCGTAAACGTACCGTCTGCATTGTTTTGATAAAGCACATTTGCGCCAAAATTCGTGACGTAGAGGTCGGGGTCGCCGTCGTTGTCGTAATCGCCGCACGCAGCGCCCATCCCGTAATTGCCGGAGTTTCCCACCCCAGCCGCGTCGGTCACGTCCGTGAACGTTCCGTTTCCGTTGTTGCGGTAAAGGACGCTAGTGTACGTACCGTCCGAGTCGGTACCGGTTAAGTCCCCGCTGTTCACGAGATATAGGTCCAAGTCGCCGTCAGTATCGTAGTCAAAGAATGCCCCGCCGGAACCGATTGTCTCGGGCAAATGGTAGTCGCCCTTAGCACCGTTCACATGCCGAAAGCCGATACCCGATTCCGCTGTGACATCATCGAACTGGATGTCATGATTGTCCGCGCTAAGGCTGGAGCATCCCAGCAGAAGTATTAAGGACGAATACAGAACGATACACGTTTTCAACCTCGTGCGCGGCGGCGACTGATTTCTGCTGTCTTTAAAACACCTACAGAGATGATACTGAATTGACATTGACAGAATAACCTCTTGCTTATTTCCGAACCCGAATTCTACCGACTCATCGGCTCACGTTTTCACTTGCCTGACGGTTCATCTTTTTGGGATTTGAGCTGTTGATAGGTATGAAACGCTTCTTCCGCTTTCGCGGTGTAGCCCGCGCGTTTGTAGATTTGCGCAAGAGTTAGGTGGAAGGCAGGTTCGGATGGACTCAACTGGACCGCTGCTTCTAGTTGCTCAATCGCCTTGGGATAGTTCCTTATCGTCATATAAACCGTGCCGAGGCTGTTTCGATACTGCGCAACATCGGGGTGCCGTTTAACGACATCCTCATATATCTGCAGCGCTTTCCGATAGGCTTTTAGCTGGAAATAAAGGTAACCGAGTGCGTCATATCCCCGCGCTTCATTGGGTCTGAGTGTGATGCACTTCCTGAACGCACCCGCGGCGGTTTCCCATTGACGCCGCGCCATTTGAAGCCGCCCCAACTGATACCACGCCTCAACATCTGAATCGTCGTGGCGCACCGCACGCTCAAGGCGCGCTATCTGTTCCTCATCATTGCTAAGCCTTGCAAACGTCCCCAACGCCTTACGGCTGTTTTCTGACTGGCCCATTCGGCGATAACAGTTCCCGAGGTTCAGGTACGCCTTCGCGTAGAAGGGGTCTAGTTCGATAATCTTTTTGAAGTGCAAACTCGCAGCCTCGTTTTCGCCGCTTCGAAAGCGCGCCAGTCCAAGTGTATATAGGGCGTCGGTACTAGAAGGATCCAGTTCAACAGCGTGTTGCAGCTCACGGATTGCTTCTTCGAGGCGGTTCTGGCGAAAGTAAGCTGTCCCCAAAAGCGAACGCGCCTGGGCATGGTGCGGGTCCATCTGAGCCGCACGCTCAAGCGGTTCAACTGCCTCGTTCACGCGCGCCAGTTCTACCAGGTAAGTCTCACCCATTCTGCAGTAGGCTTCGATGTAAGCCGGGTCTGCTGCCGTGGCGTTTTGGAATGCAGCCAACGCCTTGTTCCATCCGTCCCGCGCACCGTAAAGTATGCCGAGATAATAGTGAGCGTCTGCCAATGACGAATCGAGCTTAATGGCGCGATGCAGCGCTGCAAGCGCTTGTTGATGTTCTTGACGGAAAGCCGCCCGCAAGCCCTCGTCGTAGGCGCGCGCTGCTTGCTCATCGCCAGCATCTACTGACATTGCGACCAGTATACCCAATGAAAGCATCATCCCAATAACACTCGGCTGTAAGTGCGTATACTTAATTGCTCTCTTGCTTTTGCTAATCACTCTCCACTCTCCACTAATTACTGCTTCTATCACCCTCCACTCTCCACTATTCCTACCGCTCTCCGCCGTTTTTCCGCCCGCAAAAAGTATAGATTGATTTCAGAATATATTGCAAGGGAAAACCTGTCCTGCTGCCAAATGCCAAACCCGACACTGAAGCTAGCGTATAGTCATGCTTGACATGATTGCCCCGCTTCGACATAATTACTGTGAACACAAATGTCCGCACGGTGTAGGTTGGGTTTTACTGTGGGAGGGACATCCCTGTCCCGATAATCAGGGCTAGGAAGCCCTTCCCACAGGGCTTCGCAGCACGGTTACGTCAAGAATGAGGCGAGAAAACCCGTACACTATCCGACTTAGAGGACTTGTGGTCAATAGTAAGCCTGATAAAGGATCGACTGAGCGAATAGCGTATGCGATAGTTTTGGGGTTGACATCCTTTTAAATCGGATAAATATGTGTAATTTTTGGCTGCAACGACTATAAATGGCGTTTGTACGCATAGCGAGGACGCATGAAAAAGGTATGCGCATGGCTCCTATTTGTGGCGTTTGTCGCCGCCGTCGGAATTGGCATCAGACTGCGCTGCGATTACAAACCGCCGGGACACGTCGTTCTGGGTGTGGTTGATGGCGACACAATAAAGATTCGATACGGCGGAGTGGAAGAATCTGTACGGCTCCTCGGCGTCGACACGCCGGAGACGGTACACCCGGACATACCGCCGGAACCTTACGGCGCAGAGGCTACGGCGTTTACGAAGCGGCTTCTGCAGGGAGAAAAGGTCGTCCTCCGCTTTGGGCGTAAGCAGCGTGACCGGTACGGGCGCCTGCTTGCATTCGTTTATCGTACCTCCGATAATCAGCTCGTCAATCTCGAAATTATACGGTGCGGATTCGGGCGTGTATACGGTGTCGACTTTCCTAAACGCGGGCAATTCATCAAAGCGCAACGAGAAGCACAATCCGCAAAAAAGGGGATATGGGGATCAAGCGACTGAATAAGGAGTGCGATAGTCTTCAATTCTTCATCTCCAATTCGTCTAGGTTGGGTTGATCAACCGACCGAATAGGATCAAGCGAACGAATAGTGAGCGCGATAGTCTTCAAGTCTTCACCTCCCGACATCAGAAAGATGTTCGGCGTCGTTATGTTATCGCCAACTGATAAGAGCGCTTTTTTGCCTTTACTGGCCACTGTCCACAGGCCACTGGTCACTGCCTTTACATTCTTTCTACAGAACGTGGAACAATGACTGAGATGCAACTAGTTTGGCAGATTCCCTTAATTTTAATCACCGGAATCGCTGCAGGTTTCATAAACTCAATGGCAGGCGGCGGTTCGTTACTAACGCTGCCGATTTTAATCTTTCTCGGCTTGCCCGCTGTGAAAGCGAACGGCACCAATCGAATAGCTATCGCCATTCAGTGTGCAAGCGGCGTCGCGGGATTTCATCGCAAAGGGTTTTCCGACTTTCGCTTTAGCGCATTGCTGGTGCTTCCAGCAACCGCTGGCGCCTTAATTGGGGCGAACATCGCGGTTGACATGCCGGACGTTATGTTCAAAAGGGTGTTGGCGGCAATCATGGTAGGGGTGTTGGGTTTAATACTCGTTAGTTCGGCGAGACAATCGCAAGGCGAGCGTGTGATTCCGCGCGTCAGTTGGAACCGCAAGATTGCCGCAATGGTTGTTTACTTTTTTATTGGTATTTACGGCGGTTTTATCCAAGCGGGCGTGGGTTTTATGATCATTGCTGCACTGACATCAATAAACGGTTATGACCTCGTTCGTGCAAATGCGATAAAGCTGTTTGTCAGCATCTTTTACAACTTGGTTGCGCTTGCGGTCTTCATTAAAAGCGGCAATGCCGACCTGTTTTTTGGGTTAACACTCGCGCTTGGTAACGCCGCTGGCGCCTGGTTTGGCAGTCATTGGGCGGTTGACAGAGGAGAAAAATGGATTAAAGTTGTGCTTGTTGTCACGTCATTGGCATTTGCAATTCGCCTCGTTTGGCAAACCCTTGATTAGGCGAATAAACACAACTCATTGACCTGCGGCCGCTGGTCGCGGCTTTTGAATTTTGGTGAAGCGATTATTTGAGTAACGGGACTAGCCCGAAAACCCCGACATACGGCAACTCCTATACTTCCAATGCTAACACCATTTCCCTCGACATTTGACCGAATCCCTTTATATTGCTTGCCACCATCGCCTCGTATTTCCTATTCACTTCAATAGACATTTTTCCAAAATAATTCCATCGCCCGATAGCCCCAGAGGGGCGACAGGTATATAGAAAACACTGTTACACATCAACATCTAGCCCCAGCGGGGCGGCAGGTGTATCACGACTACCCTCAAATTGGGCTAATACGCTGTAGGGGCAACCCTTGTGGTTGCCCTTAACCCTTCGGTTTTGTCAACCACGTTGAGTTAAATAGGAAAGATGTCTAATAAAAAAAAAGGGGAGTTGATAACTCCCCCGGTAGATTAGGCTTTTTTGAAATCTTTCCAAGATAGCCCTAATGATTTAATTGCATTACGGAGCGTTCCTTCTTCTATATCTCTAGAACCGTGATCTGGAATAACTGCGATTTTGTTGTTTTTGTGGATTAAGCCATTTTCGGTGCGAACCTCCGGAACGACGCCTTTTTGCGACACAGCCTTAATTCCGTAACTTCGTTGAAACTTTTCTGTAGTTCATTCATAAATCAATCCACTTTATTGCGCCATCGCTGCCTCTAGAGTTGTTTCCAGCACTAAAGGCTTGTGGCCATAACTTTTCTTTTCTGATGTCATTGTCCCGCGATGAAAGATGCCAGCTGGTATTTTTCTGTTAGTATCCTCATATAGCTCTAACGTAGCAATAAGCGCATCTTCGACGTTTTGTAACGCTTCATCTATAGTTCTACCATCGGTAAATAATTCGGGCAATTCTTTACACGTTACAGTGTAGCCGCCTGATGGCTGAAGGGTTAATTTAACAGTGATTCTAATAAAAGAGGATTGGCATGCATTTTTCATTCTTTCACTCTAGTCCGATAAAAATTTTGAACTACGGTATTCTCCGATTCTGTTGTAATAGGCGCTATAATAACTTGCAAAACTTCGTAATGTCAAGAGATTTTGGTGGTACCTCTGCTGCCATCGTTAAATCAGACCACAAATGTAAAGAAGTCTTTTGTAGGTTGGAATCATTTGAGCGGATAGGTCAAACAACTGAATAAGGAGCGAACAGCGGCTGCGATAGTTTTCAAGTGTCTTCACTAGTCTTATACAACAAAGTCCACCGCTTTTATGCCCTGCCTAGGAAAATTTTGTGATTTTTTACGCTTAATCCTCGTTACCTCCATCTCCCATGTGCTTCCTGAGAACGAACACGCTTCCCAGTTCACGCTTGACGCCATATCCGCCGTTTGTTAAACTGCCCACGGATTACATTCTGGTTCGGCGAGTTTTGAATGCACTCTAAATTTGTCGGGTGATAGCGAAACCCCACGCCTTTGGCCGTCCAGATACCCAAAATATATTGTGGTTTGCTTCATGTAAATTGGTGACGTGCATTGTTTGGCAATCGACACATCCAGTGACGAAGAAATTTCATTTTATAATGCTTCGGCATCTACAGTAGATAAAGTTTGGAATAAAGCGATAGACTAGAGCATAGATTAAAATCCATATGCAGAAGGAATCCATCTCTTGAAACGTCAGACTGTCATGTTAGCTGCATTTATGTTTCTTTTAGTTCAGAGTTTGACTTATGGCGAAACAACGGTTTCAATGAGTCCGTCTAGTGTGGAGTCCCCCGCCGTTGGGCAGCAGTTGAGTTTTAGTATCAAGATTACGGGCGGATTGGATGTGAAAAGTTGCGGATTAACCGTGAGATTTGACTCCACGGCACTCTCGTATGTCAGCATCACACCTGGCGGTTACTTCGGCAGTGAGCCGACTGATTTTACCATAACCACAGATGATAAGGTGACATACAGCGCCGCAGCCAGCGCTGGCGTAGACGGGGACGGCACGATTGCCACAGTGACCTTTACAGTCCTTGAGGTCAAGGACTCCACATTAACGCTGGGAGCCAGCCTTGGTGACTCATCGTCACATACAATTGATACAACAGTCGAAGGCGCTACGATTACTAGTCCGCAAACGCCGGGATTATCAATAAGGGTGGTAAGCAGTCCCGGGTCTGGAAATCCCGGTGATGAGTTGACGTTCACTGTCGAGGTTCAGGAGGACGGAAGCGCCGCATCAGGCAAAACTGTCTCGTTTAGTATCACATCGGGAGACGGCAATGCGTCTCTGAGCCCCGAAAGCGCAACAACCGACACCGATGGACAGGCTTCCACTACTATAACACTTGGGAACAATGCCGCCGGAAATTATATAGTTGCTGCAACCGTCGACTCCGAATCAGTTAGCAGTACTGCAAAAGTTATCCCCCCGCCTGCAAAACTCTCAATGAGTCCGTCTAGTGTGGAGTCCCCCGCCGTTGGGCAGCAGTTGAGTTTTAGTATCAAGATTACGGGCGGATTGGATGTGAAAAGTTGCGGATTAACCGTGAGATTTGACTCCACGGCACTCTCGTATGTCAGCATCACACCTGGCGGTTACTTCGGCAGTGAGCCGACTGATTTTACCATAACCACAGATGATAAGGTGACATACAGCGCCGCAGCCAGCGCTGGCGTAGACGGGGACGGCACGATTGCCACAGTGACCTTTACAGTCCTTGAGGTCAAGGACTCCACATTAACGCTGGGAGCCAGCCTTGGTGACTCATCGTCACATACAATTGATACAACAGTCGAAGGCGCTACGATTACCAGTCCAACAGTATCACCCACAGGAATATCCATAAGCGTAGCAAGCAGTCCCGGGTCTGGAAATCCCGGTGATGAGTTGACGTTTACCGTTGAGGTTCAGGAGGACGGAAGCGCCGCCTCTGGAAAAACAGTGGCGTTTAGTATCAATTCCGGCGATGGAAATGCCTCTCTGAACCCCGCAAGCGCAACTACGGACGCCAATGGACAAGCTTCCACCACAATAACGCTTGCAAACAATGCCGCCGGAAATTATATAGTTACTGCAACCGTCGACTCCGAATCAGTTAACAGTACTGCAAAAGTTATCCCCCCGCCTGCAAAACTCTCAATGAGTCCGTCTAGT
>JAPPKS010000023.1:294152-302695 GCA_028819845.1 Candidatus Poribacteria bacterium
TTGGTGACTCATCGTCACATACAATTGATACAACAGTCGAAGGCGCTACGATTACTAGTCCGCAAACGCCGGGATTATCAATAAGGGTGGTAAGCAGTCCCGGGTCTGGAAATCCCGGTGATGAGTTGACGTTCACTGTCGAGGTTCAGGAGGACGGAAGCGCCGCATCAGGAAAAACTGTCTCGTTTAGTATCACATCGGGAGACGGCAATGCGTCTCTGAGCCCTGCCAGCGCAACGACGGACACCAATGGACAGGCTTCCACGACCATAACACTTGGACAAAATGCTTCCGGGTCATATACAGTTACTGCAACTGTCGACTCAAAATCTATCACAGGTACGGCAATGGTTAATCCGCCACCTGCGGGAATTACCATCAGTGTAGTTACGGCGCCTGGCTCTGGCGACCCCGGTGACGATTTGACGTTTACCGTTGAGGTGCAGGAGGACGGAAGCGCCGCATCAGGAAAAACTGTCTCGTTTAGTATCACATCGGGAGACGGCAATGCGTCTTTGAGCCCCGAAAGCGCAACAACCGATACCGTCGGTCAGGCTTCCACGACTATAACGCTTGGGGAAAATGCATCTGGTTCATACACAGTTACTGCAACTGTCGACTCCAAGTCTACCACCGGTACCGCAACGGTTAACCCCCCGCCTCCGGAAATTACCATCAGTGTAGTAACTGCCCCTGGCTCCGGCGACCCCGGTGACGAGTTGACGTTCACAATTGAGGTTCAGGAGACCGGAAACGCCGTTTCAGGAAAAACAGTCTCCTTTAGCATCACGTCCGGCGATGGAAATGCATCTCTGAGCCCCGCAAGTGCAACAACGGACACCAACGGACAGGCTTCCACGACTATAACGCTTGGAGCAAGTGCATCAGGCTCATATACAGTTACTGCAACCGCCGACTCAACATCTACCAGCGGTATTGCAACGGTTAACACCACATCTCCGGTAATTACCCTCAGTGTAGTAACTGCCCCTGGTTCCGGTAACCCCGGCGACGAGTTGACGTTCACTGTCGAAGTTCAGGAGCACGGGAGCGCCGTCTCTGGAAAAACAGTGTCATTCAGTATTACTTCAGGCGATGGAAATGCGTCTCTGAGCCCTGCAAGCGCAACAACCGACACCAACGGACAAGCTTCTACCACTATAACACTTGGCAACAATGCGTCCGGAATCTATATAGTTACTGCAACCGTCGACTCTGAATCCATTAACGGTGCCGCAACAGTAACCCATCCGCCTGCGCAAATTTCAATGAGCCCGTCCAGCGTGGAGTCCCCCGCCGTTGGGCAGCAGTTGACTTTCAGCATCAATATTAAGGGCGGGATAGATGTGATGAGTTATAGCACAACCGTGAGATTTGACTCCACGGCGCTCTCGTATGTCAGCCTTACATCGGGTAATTACCTCAGCAGTTCGCAGATTAACGCTACCTCCGTCACCAATGATGTATTAAGGCACTCTGGATCACTCTCACTGGGTGAGCCAAGGGTTGGAGTAGATGGCGACGGCACGATTGCCACAGTGACCTTTACAGTCCTTGAGGTCAAGGATTCTACGCTAAGCCTGTCAGCCCGCCTTAGAGACTCATCGTCACAGTTAATAGATAAAACAACCACTGGCGCTGCCATTACCAGTCCGATGGTATCACAGACAGGATTATCAATAAATGTAGTAACCAGTCCGGGGTCAGGTAATCCCGGTGACGCATTGACGTTCACTGTTCAGGTGCAGGAGGACGGGAGCGCCGCATCAGGAAAAACAGTGACCTTTAGTATCACTTCAGGCGATGCCAATGCGTCTCTGAACCCCGCCAGCGCAACAACCGACACCGACGGTCAGGCTTCCACGACTATAACACTAGGAAACAATGCCGCCGGAATCTATATAATTACTGCGACCGTCGACTCCGAATCTATCAATGGAGCTGCAAAGGTTATCCCCCCGCCCGCAGAACTTTCACTGAGTCCGTCTAGCGTGGAGTCCCCGGCTGTTGGACAGCAGTTGACTTTCAGTATCAATATTAAGGGCGGAATAGATGTGGTGAGTTATACCACAACCGTGAGATTTGATCCAACGGCGCTCTCGTATGTCAGCCTTACATCGAGCAATTACCTCAGCAGTTCGCAGATTAACTCTACATCCACCACCAATGATTCAGTAAGGCACTCTGGATTCCTCTCACTGGGTGAGCCAAGGGTAGGAGTAGATGGCGACGGCACGATTGCCACAGTGACCTTTACAGTCCTTGAGGTCAAGGATTCCACACTAAATCTGACCGGCGGCCTTACTGACACATCGGTGCATACAACAGATGAAACAAC
The DNA here is from genome assembly GCA_028819845.1 of Candidatus Poribacteria bacterium. Taxonomy (GTDB): domain Bacteria; phylum Poribacteria; class WGA-4E; order WGA-4E; family PCPOR2b; genus JAPPKS01. The sequence continues at coordinate 296,491 of JAPPKS010000023.1, forward strand.
CACAGGCGCTACCATTACCAGTCCGACAGTATCACAGACAGGATTATCAATAAATGTAGTAACCAGTCCCGGCTCTGGCAACCCCGGCGACGAGTTGACGTTCACAGTGGAGGTGCAGGAGGACGGGAGCGCCGCATCAGGAAAGACAGTCTCCTTTAGTATCACATCTGGAGACGGCAATGCATCACTGAGTCCCGCAAGTACAACGACGGACTCCAATGGGCAGGCTTCCACCACCATAACACTTGGAAACAATGCGTCCGGAATCTATATAGTTACGGCAACCGTCGACTCCGAATCCATTAACGGTGCCGCAACAGCTACCCCTCCGCCTGCTCAAATTTCAATGAGTCCATCAACCGTGGAGTCCCCCGCCGTTGGACAGCAGTTGACTTTCAGTATCAATATTAAGGGCGGGATAGATGTAAAAAGATTCTCTACAACTGTGAGATTTGATCCAACCGCGCTCGCGTATGTCAGCCTTACATCGGGAAATTACATCGGCACCTCGCAGTCTAAAATTACCACTACCACCAATAATTCAGTACGCCACTCCGAATTTTTCCTACTGGATGAGGGTGAGGCTGGTGTAGATGGGGACGGCACGCTTGCCACAGTGACCTTTACAGTCCTTGAGGTCAAGGATTCCACGCTAAACCTGTCAGCCAGCTTTAGAAACTCATCGTCACATGAAATAGATTCAACGGTGGAAGGCGCTGCGATTACCAGTCCGACAGAAACAGGATTATCGATAAGTGTTGTAACCAGCCCGGGGTCAGGTAACCCCGGCGACGAGTTGACGTTCACAGTTCGGGTGCAGGAGGACGGAAGCGCCGCTTCAGGAAAATCAGTGTCATTCAGTATCACTTCCGGCGATGGAAATGCGTCCCTGAATCCAAGCAGTGCAACAACTGGCACCAATGGACAGGCTTCCACTACATTAACGCTCGGAAACAATGCCGCCGGTTCCTACACAGTTACTGCGGAGGTCGGCACGGAGTCTGTCAGTGCAGCCGCAACGGTTCAATCGGCAATGACCGATCAGAAGAAGGACAATCAACAACAACCGCAGGCAGGATTAACGATTAGTGTAGTAAGCAGTCCCGGGGCTGGCAATCCCGGTGACACATTGACGTTTGCTGTCGAGGTGCAGGCGGACGGGAGCGCCGCTTCAGGAAAAACAGTGTCGTTTAGTATCACCTCCGGCGATAGTAATGCGTCTTTGAATCCCGAAAGCGCTGCGACGGATAGCAAAGGGCGGGCTTCAACAACAATAACACTCGGAGAAAATGCTGCTGGCTCATACAGAGTTACTGCGGCGGTCGGTACGGAGACTGTCAGCTCGACAGTAACCGTTGAAACGTCAACAACTACCTCGCCGACGCCCAAAACTCTGGCGGAGGTTTCCGGCAATAATCAGAGCGCCTTGACCGGTAAAGCGTTGGCTAATCCCTTCGTCGTTAAAATTCTAGATCAGCATGACAACCTGATGGAAGGAGTCACTGTAACTTTTTCTGTCACCGCAGGCGGCGGTTCGTTGAGCCGTACAAGCTTAGACACGGATTCCGACGGATTAGCAAAAAGCACCCTGGCGCTTGGCAGCGAGCCGGGTACAAACACGGTTACGGCAAGTGTCGAAGGAATCGCCGAAACCGTAACCTTTTCCGCTGTCGCTGAACTACTCGAATTTGACCTCTCAGTGCCTTCCGGTACTAGCTTGATTCACGTGCCGCTAAAAACCAGGACGGTTGACGGGACAACTGCCGCCATCAATTCAATCGCTGACCTGTACGAAGCGCTTGGCGGCGCAGATACGGTTAAGCTCCTTATTACATATAACCGAAATACGCAACAGTGGAATAGCTACCTCGGTGCGGGAAGTAAAGGAGGTACGGCGGATAGAGCCTTGGCGGCGGACCTAGGAATCGTCGCCAGCTTGAAATCATCCGTAACGGTTCGTATCGGAGGCGACCAACTCGGTTCGGGCGGAACGAGCACGATAGGCTTAATCCAAGGCAAGAATCTAATCGGATTGCCGTTGAGGGATTCAATGATATCTCGTGTTAGCGACTTGCTTACGCTTGACGGCATTGCCGACAACGCGGATGCCATTACTGTTTCGGTTGGCGGAAAGTTCAATACGGTCGAGCAAACCGGCGATGCAGGAGACATCTCAATTACGGGCGGACAAGCCTTTATCCTCGACGTTTCAAATGATGCGTCGGTTTCTATCTCCGGTGCAGGGTGGGATAACACTCCCGCCAACACTATGGCTGCACCGTTTTTGGCGGCGGAGGACATTAACGTAACTGAAACCACGCCTGTGTTAGCGATGACCGGTGCGATTGTTCACCGTGTCGAAAATATTAACGGCAAAACTCTAACTGTTGTCGTCAAAAACCTCTCAACAGGCCGCACAGTTACCGCGCTAATTGGAGATACCGGTGGCGTTTCATCGCGGGCTGATTACCAGCTCACTGTCGTTGATATAAAGCACGGACGAGCAGCGGCTATAGGTGATATCCTTAAAATGTCCGCCGTTTCTGCCGATAACTCTATCAGCGCGCCGCCGCTGCGATACACTGTTACGGCTGAAGATATCAAGTTGAACCGGATTCAGTTGCCCGAACTAATAGTCCAAGCCATACCTAAGGAAACGCAACTGTTGCCGAACTACCCGAACCCGTTCAACCCGGAGACCTGGATTCCCTACCGGTTATCGAAAGCTGCCGAAGTGACGTTGGAGATTTACGACGCCGCGGGCAACTTGGTGCGGACCATTGATGTCGGCTTCAAACCAGCCGCTGCGTACGATTCGCGTGCCTCGGCGATATACTGGGATGGCCGCAACAACTATGGTGAACGCATCGCCAGCGGCGCATATTTCTATCACCTGTTTACGGATGCCTTTTCTGCCGCGCGCAAGATGCTCATTTTAAAGTAGTATCAGATGACCATATGAGTGAATGCGATAGACTCCTCTAGCCTTCTCCGAAACCCAACGCGTTTTAAAACTCTGGACAACCCCACGGCAAATCAAGCCACCACAAACACCAAAACTGCTCGTGAAAGAGCGTTTTGCCAGCCCGCCACTTTAGTGGACTTCCCAGGTTTTGGGGATGATTTCCCTCAATCATACAAATCACAGTTCAGACAGTTCCTGCAGGTTGAGATTAACCGAGCGAATGAGCTGCAAATGAGCAAATAACGAAGGATCAACCAAATGAATAGTGAGGGCGATAGTTTTACGCCTTCATTAGTTTAAAAATGCTTCTCCCACAGTGAGAACGCCTCGTCGGTTCATCCAATCTTCATTCCCCTCCTTACCAAGGAGGGGTTAGGGGAGGTCAAAAGTTTGGGGTAGGTTCAATCAAACCCCACTTGAATTCTTGTAGGTTGGGATCAAATGAGCGAATAGCGAACGCGATAGTTTACCTTAGGGTTAAGCGATCAACCGACCGAATAGCGAGCGATCAAAGGAGCGAACAACGACCGCGATAGTTTTTTTAGCTCTTGCTAGGGGTCATTGGTCGAATGTACCCCAAATTAAAGCAACATTTTCATCGTAAAAATTCGCGCTCGGGGTCCTAGAATTTCTCGCTACCGGGCCATGCAAGCGATAAAGACCAAGTACAACGGCTCCGTTCATTAACAGATAGCCTATCGCTCCTGCTGTGCTAGCAGTCGGTTTAATTTTTCATCCAGAACGTCCAGCCTCTTGTTTCGGGCGTCGGTGCTGTATTTGAACACAATAGCCCAATGAATTGGAATCCAAATGCCGTTCATCACGATTACCGCTAGTAAAGAATATATTACAGAATTGGGACTAGTGAGTGAAGTGAGTGAGTGGAAAAGCAAGACTACATTGAACGTGAAGAGCAAGCTCAGGAACACACCGAGACCTATATTGATATTGATAAATTTTCGTTTCACAGCTTGGCTCCTTTCATTTCTTGGCTGGCAGGATTGAGGTATTTAAACCTATACCATGTTACATCTGCGGCAATCGCCATTTTACGCGGCAACACGGAACGTGTCAAGGTTTTTGCCGGTTTGGGCGTGCAATCAATCGCACGGGTGAATCAAGGGCGCTATCGGCGACTGCGACAGAAATTCCATGGGCATCGTGCGCAATCCAAACGCGAATAACTTGAAAAAAGGGTTGCGAAAGCGCAGGTTGCAATGGTACATTTTAACAATAGGGTAATTGCAACTTTACAGATACTCAACATTTTCATAGTTTTCATAGTTTCGCGCCGTTCCGATGCAGATTTGATGCGGCGCGAAAACAGGCGGCAGTCCAGTCGTGGTCGGATCTCCGCGCGGTTTTTATCGGTTCGGACGCGGCACCCCACTATGAAAAACTATGAAAAATTCAAACCTTACTAAAATATGAGGTGGAACAATGGCGGCAGAAAAGTCTAAGGCTACACTAAAGGCGGCGCTACTTTCGGATTCAGCGCAGGTAGACCCTTCGGAGCTTAGGTCAGATGTAAGTGAGTTGTTTAATACATTGAGCGGCTATGACCTTGCAAATTCAGTTGTTGAACGGATTCACCGTTATGCGCGGGACACAATGGTAGCTGCACACGGCGGGCGCGGAGGCATCGATTTTGACGACTTCAGCTCGTTGGGTCCTCATTACATGGATAAAATACGAGATATAATACAGCTTAGTTTGGGGTGGTACTTTTCGTCATTTATCTCTGATTCGCACCGCGAGTATTTTGTTCGCGCTCACGCGCAAGGCATTTCCACATCTGATGCAGCTACAGAGTTGATGATGTCAGACCACACGATGAATCGATTGGCGCAGCAGGACGCTCTGGGGGTGCAGGGACTGCGGAATGCGTTAATTCCGCGTGTAGCATATCTGAAACCGGGTTCGGCGCGGTGGCCCGAAAAGAAATACGGAGCGGTGTGGCGCGACGCGCGGGAGACTCATAGGCAGATGGTGAGCGATTTACCGTTAACTTCTAAAGAGGAGCAGATGGCGCTTTTAGCCAAACATGCGGAGCGAACCGACCGGAAATTGGAGAAGAATTCGTGTGACGCAAAAGAATATCAACTGCTCACAAATTCGTTGACGCAAACTTTGAAGAACCTGCGAGAGCTTTCGGAAGTGGAGGTACCGGTTACTGAGAACCTTTCTGCGCTACAGCTAGTCGCCGTATTGGAGAGGCTGACGCTTGCGCTGGGAACACCTGATCTAAAGGCGATTGGAAGCGACGCTGAAGAAATTGTTGCGGTTTTGCAGAAATTAACGCTTGCGCTTAAAGCGCCCGAACAGAAGACTGATGGCAATGGGGCAAAAGCTCTGCCGGCGCCGAATGGTAATGGCGGGGATAACGCAGACTAAAACGCTTGCGCGGCGGATTGGGAATTTGGACGTTGGGAGAGTAGCTGAAGGGCAATTTTATTCATATACTTTACCCTGTTTAGTATATATCGGTCTAATGCGTTCATTTGTGCTGGCGGGTGTCCGAATGTAAGATTGACTACTTGGGAACTTTTATTCTGTGTAGGTTGGGTTGAGTGATCAACTGACCGAAAAGGGAAGGCGATAGTCTTCTCCGAAACCCAACGTGTTTCAAAAGTCTTGATATCCGACCGGTAGACACTAACACCAGAACTATTGGAACAAGGAGATACAATGAGGGCATTTGAATTTCGGAACGGTGTATTGTGTCTGGAATTTGCTATGTTTGCCGGAGGTTTTTAATTCTGAAGACTATCGCCTTCGCTATTCGCTCATTTAATCGTTGGGTTTCGCTCTTCCTGCATTGTGCGTCGCATCATTTGAAATTCGGAATGGATAATTGCTTCCGGAACCGTTTTGGAAATATCCGCTCTACCCAACTTTCATAAATTGGCTGACCTACTTCGGGTGGACCGGTCCCTCTAGGGCTATCAAGGCGGTGCCTTCATTGGGTACGAATATCCGGATTCAACGAATTGTTGAGAATGCGGATATTGAAGCTGCTGTTTGCGGTGAGGAGGAAGATGATTAGTTCAATCTGGTATTGGATTTATTAAACCTAATAATCTTGCTTACAAGCGACCTCATCCCTTGTTGTATCTTTTCACCCGGTTATTCTTGGACAATGAATGTGTACCAACCGTTCGCCCAATATCTCACGAAAAAAAATAGGCTCTTCAGAGTTAAGTGTGGTAATGAGCTTAGCTATAGGAATGCCACAATGAC
>JAPPKS010000026.1:0-14816 GCA_028819845.1 Candidatus Poribacteria bacterium
AGCACTAACATAGAAAACCACTACCTCCGAAGACTTGTGGGTAATAGTAAGCCTTACCAAGGGGGTATGGGGGTTACTCCCGTCTTCACCACAGCCTCCCCCGTGGGATCGGTTTCCAGCCGCGATAAAGTAGTAGGCACACTCCGTGTGCCGTCCGCAACGTTCTTGTAGGTTGGGTAGAGCGGAGTAAACCAAAAATCACCCAATTTAACGAACCACCCCCGTCAACCCTACCACGCACAAAATCCGATGAATCGAGCGAAACCCAACCTACAAAAAACTATTCACTCGGTTGATCCCCCCCCATCTTCTCCCGTCTCGCCTCATACATACTAACCCCCAACACCAGCAACAACACCGTGGCTTGAATCACCCACGTCAGCTTCGTGGGAACCTGAGCCTCCAACTTCATCGTCTCCGACCCGGCTTGCAAAACCCCGAACAACAGCGCCGAAAAAACCACCCCAATCGGGTGCAAACGCCCAAGCAACGCCACGGCGATTGCCGTATACCCGTAACCCGGAGCGCTCTGGTCGAGCCGATGCGGACTTAACCCCGTCAACTCAATGGTGCCCGCCAACCCCGCCAGCCCGCCGCTAATCAACATCGCAATGATAATATTCTTGGAAACCTGAATCCCCGCCGCCCGCGCCGCGACTTGGTTTTTCCCGACCGCCCGAATTTGGTAACCCAGCGAAGTCTGAAACAGAACCACATACAAGCACAAGGCGGATATCAACGCGATCAGAATGCCCAGGTGGAACCGGTTGCCTGGAATCCAAGATTTCGGCAGGAGATGCGGCAGCAGCGCATTCGAGACAATCCGATCGCTCCACTGGTACGATTGCGACGCCTCCTGCAGCGGCCCGCCGTCGACGGAATAGCTCACCAGTTGGATCGCAATAAAATTGAGCATGATGGTGCTAATCACTTCGCCGACGCCGCGGTACGCCTTGAGTACCCCGGCAATGGCAGCCCAAAACCCGCCCGCGGCGAACCCTGCAGCCAGCACCAGCGGAATCAGCAAAATTGAGGGCAGGGTTACAACCGATGTCCCAATCCATGTCGCAACCAGCGCCGCGGCGAGGTATTGCCCCTCTGCGCCAATGTTCCACACGCCGCAGCGAAACGCAAACGCAACAGCCAACCCGGTCAGCAGCAGCGGACACGTCTTGACAAACGTCTCTGTGACCTGTTTCGGCCCGCCCAACGCCCCCTGAAACAGTGCGGCAAATGCCGCCGCCGGTTGGTAACCGCACGCAAGCATGATGAGGGCGTTAATGAGCAGCGCTAAGATTATGATGAGGATTGGAAAGAGAATCTGGGATGGTTTGATGTGCAAATTGACAATTTTACCGGTTCAGGGTGGGAGCAAATAGCCCGCGCGGTCATGCGTGTATCTTGAGGGCGAACAAATGCGTTGCGGTTCCTTGCCGCACCCTATTCGACGCGCCAGGTATCGGCTTCATTGAGCAGCGCCTCAAGATCGCCTTCTCCGCGCTGCCGCTTCGCCGTCTCAACCTGCTGCGCCATCAAATCTTCATAGCAGGCGTGCTTGATGCTCCGAAACACACCTATCGGATGCGGCACATCCGGTATCACGCTCATCCGCGCAAGGAAGTACGCGAGCGTTGGATTCTCGGCGTACTGGTTGTGTTTGATGAGCTCATCGGGCGAATAGTTGCCCTCGGTGAGGGAAAAAACCTCCGGTTGAAACTCGTTCAGGCGGATACCCTTGTCGCGGTCCTTGCCAAAAACTAGCGGCTCTCCATGTTCCAAAAACACCGTGTTCTCGGCTTTTGTCTCCTTTTCCGTAAAGGAGAAAAACGCGCCGTCGTTATACACGTTGCAGTTCTGGTAAATCTCGACAAACGACGTGCCCTTATGTTCAAACGCCGCCTTGATGACGCCGCGTAAATGTTCCGGATCCCTATCCAGCGAGCGGGCGACAAATGTCGCGCCCGACGCCAATGCAAGGCTGATCGGATTGAACGGGTTATCAAGCGACCCCATCGGCGTGGAGAAGGTTGTCTTCCCCTGTTCGGACGTGGGCGAATACTGCCCCTTCGTCAATCCATAAATCTGGTTGTTGAACAACAGCACGTTGATGTCGAAATTGCGCCGCATCAGGTGGATAAAGTGGTTGCCGCCAATCGACAGCGCATCGCCGTCGCCGGTAATCACCCATACCGAAAGTTCCGGGTGGGCGACTTTTACGCCAGCCGCAACCGTCGGCGCGCGTCCGTGAATCGTGTGAAAACCGTACGCGTTCATATAGTACGGAAACCGGCTCGAACATCCAATCCCGGAGATGAACACAAAATCCTCCTTCGGGACGCCGAGGTCCGGGAGAATTCGCTGCGTTTGAGACAGTATCGAATAATCTCCGCAGCCCGGGCACCACCGGACATCCTGATCCGATTCAAAATTCTTTTTGGTCAACGTGGGCACCGCTACCGGTATCTCAGTGAAAGTACGTTTTCTCATGCATCGCCCCTTAGCAACTCATGGATTTTAGATTCAACCTCAAAAACATAAAACGGCAACCCTTGCACCTTATTCAATCCAACCGCGTCAATCAAAAAGTCCGCGCGAATTAGTTTGAGCAACTGCCCGAAATTGAGTTCGGGAATAAGTACCTTGTCAAACTGCTTGAGAATACCGCCGAGATCGCTCGGCAGCGGATTGAGATACCGCAGGTGCACGTGCGACACGGACGCGCCCTCCGCTAGCTTGTGTTCGACCGCGGTTCTAACTGCGCCGTAGGTTCCGCCCCAAGCCAATACAAGCAGTTCGCCCTCTGGTTCGCCAAATATCTCGGTCGGCGGGATGTCATCCGCAATACGAGCCACCTTTTCCGCCCTGAGCAACGACATTTGCTCATGGTTCTCGGGGTCATAACTCACGTTTCCGGAAATGTCCGCCTTTTCCAAGCCGCCAATCCGATGTTCCAAACCGGGCGTGCCGGGGATTGCCCACGGGCGGGCAAGCGTCTTTTCGTCGCGCATGTACGGCTGAAACCCGTCGGCGGTGGTTTCGTAATGCACCTTTATCGACGGCAATTCCGAAACCTCCGGGATACGCCACGGTTCCGCGCCGAAGGCAATATATAACTCGGACATGAAAATCACGGGCGTCATGTATTTGACAGCGATTCGGGCGGCTTCATAGATAGTTTCAAAGCAATCCGCCGGCCGCGACGCCGCAATTATCGGTACCGGCGACTCGCCGTTGCGTCCGTAAAACATCTGGAGCAAATCCGTCTGTTCCGTCTTCGTCGGCATACCCGTCGAGGGGCCCGACCGCTGAATGTTGCAGATGACCAGCGGCAACTCCGCCATCACCGCTAGGTTAATTGATTCCGACTTGAGCGCAAGCCCGGGCCCGCTGCTGCCGGTCGCGCCCAACGCGCCGCTAAACGCCGCGCCAATCGCGGCGCCAATGGCGGCGATTTCGTCTTCCATCTGCATCGTGATGACGCCAAAATTCTTGTATTTCGCCAGTTCGTGGAGAATCGAACTCGCAGGCGTAATGGGGTAACTCCCGTACACAAGCGGCAGCCCCGACCGTTGCGAGGCGGCAATCAGCCCAAAGGCTGCCGCCATGTTGCCTTCGATATTGCGGTACGTGCCCGGCTCAAAATGCGCCGGCTTGACCTCATAAGAGGTCGCGAACTGCTCCGTCGCTTCACAATAGACGTTTCCCGCCTTCAATGCAATCGTATTGGCTTCAACATACTGCGGTTTCTTGCGGTACTTCTCTCTGATGAACTTGACGGTGTTATCCATCTGCCGGTTGTAAAGCCAGCACACCATACCGAGCGCAAAAAAATTCTTGCACCGGTCAGCCTCTCGGTGCGCAAGGCTTGTGCCTTTAAGCGAATCTCGTGTTAATCGCGTTAACGGCACAGGAAAAACTTGGTATTTTACCAGCGACCCGTCTTCTAAGGGGTTGTCGGTGTATCCAGCTAACTTGAGATTTCGCGCTGCAAAATTGTCCGTGTTGACAATCAGAATGCCGTTGGGCTTGAGCTTATCAAGATTAACTCTCAACGCCGCGGGATTCATTGCGACCAAAACATCGCACGTATCGCCGGGGGTGTGAATGGTTTCGCTGGAAAAGTGCAGTTGGAAGCCGGATACGCCGGCTAGCGAACCTGCGGGTGCGCGAATCTCCGCAGGATAGTCCGGAAGCGTCGCCACATCGTTCCCCGCAATCGCCGACGCCTCTGTCATTTGCGTGCCAATCGTCTGCGAGCCATCGCCGGAGTCACCGGCAAACAGGAGCGTAGCCGACTCAATAGATTGCACGTCCTTTCTCATTACATCTGTCCTTCTCTCTATTCATTCAACCGCAATCTGCGTATATGGATTCCATGATTAACACGTATTTTACCGTGCTTCAGTTTCATCTAAATTTCACCGTACCCGCCCCATCTCACCGCGCTCACACCCCCGCCGTAGGCGCGGCATCTTGCCGCGCTTACATCAACCGCACACACCGAATCTCACCCTTCACTTCAAACCGAGTTTTTTCTTCAAAACTCGGTTTCTTCAACATTGCCACACCTACACCCTTCCCCCGTAGGCGCGGCATCTTGCCGCGCTTATTTTAACCGCACACACCCAATCTCAACCCCCATTTTAAACCGCGTTTTTTCTTCAAAACTCGGTTTCTTCAACATTGCCACACCCCACACACATATCCACCGTTCGCAACGCAATTTGCCACACCTAGGAAATACGCGCGGCGGGACGCCGCGCCTACGGGGTGGGATGTGTAGGCGCGGCATCTTGCCGCGCTTATGTCAACCACACACGCCGAATCTCGACCCACACCCCCGCCGTAGGCGCGGCATCTTGCCGCGCTTAAATCAACCGCACGCGCCGAATCTCAACCCTCACTTCAAACCGAGTTTTTTCTTCAAAACTCGGTTTCTTCAACATTACCACACCCCTCACACACATCCACCGTTTGCAACGTAATTTGCCGCACCTAAGAAATACGCGCGGCGAGACGCCGCGCCTACGGGGTGGGATGTGTAGGCGCGGCATCTTGCCGCGCTTATTTCAACCGCACACACCCAATCTCAACCCCCATTTTAAACCGCGTTTTTTCTTCAAAACTCGGTTTCTTCAACATTGCCACACCCCACACACATATCCACCGTTCGCAACGCAATTTGCCACACCTAGGAAATACGCGCGGCGGGACGCCGCGCCTACGGGGTGGGATGTGTAGGCGCGGCATCTTGCCGCGCTTATGTCAACCACACACGCCGCATCTCGACCCACACCCCCCCGTAGGCGCGGCATCTTGCCGCGCTTATTTCAACCGCACACACCGAATCTCAACCCACACTTCAAACCGTGTTTTTTCTTCAAAACTCGGTTTCTTCAACATTGCCACACTCCTCACACATATCCTACGCCCCTTCCCGCGCCTGCATCGCCTTCCGAACCGGCTCCGGCGGCAACGTCAACACCTCCTGCGGGTAATGATCAATTATATACGACACAATATGCCGTGTCGAAACCATCCCAACCGGTTGGTTCAACTCATTTACGACCGGGATATGGCGGAATCCGCCCCGCGCCATATGAAATACCGCCGTGTCGAGCGAATCCTCTACCCGCGCCGTATGCGGATCAAATTTCATAAAATTCTCGACCGGAATCTCCGATACATCCCCCACCGGTTTGTTCAAAATTTTCAGAAGTACATCGCGCTCGCCGAAAATGCCCTTGAGTACCCCATCGGATACGACGAGGATAGCACCGACCCGATTCTCAATCATCAGATTAATCGCCTCTTGTACACTTGCCCCCATCTCAATGGTAACGGGCGAACGCATCAGAGAACTTAGCGGCACCTGAATTGCCGGCGGACTCAAAGTTTTTGAGGGTTCTTCGGGCTCTTCATCCATAATCGCCAGCTCTTCGTCAACCATTTCCTCGTAAAGCATATGCTATTCCTCCTTACCTGTCTCCAAAAACGCGGCAACGTGGTTCAGGATGTCCTTAATCGACACAACACTCACGGGATATTTGTCTTTGTCATCGCGAATCACTAGTGGAATATGCCGGTAGTGCCCTAACTGCATGAGGTTCAAGGCAAATGCAACGGTATCGGTCGGACGCAAGCATTCCGGCGACGGCGTCATTATCGCATCCACAATCACATCCGCCGGATCAATCTGCTTACCCATGATTTTGACAAGAAAATCACGCTCGGTGACGATGCCGACAAGTTGGTCGCGGTTATCGACAACCAGCACACACCCAAATTGACCCTCCTGCATGAGGTTGATTACCTCCAGTACAGGAGTGCCGAGGTCCACATAACAAGGTTCATTCAGATTCAGCGTGTGAATGGGTGACGATAGTGTTCGTGCGTCCATTTACTGCCTCCCTTCATCGGCTGGTAGGACGGCAAATTTATCGGGCATGAGCATACCTATCTGCGTAAAACCAAATTGATGTCCGAGAATCCAATTCGCAAACGCCACGATTGTAACAGATAATCACCCGAGAATCAAATAAAAAATCAAAGTAATAGGCACACTCCGTGTGCCGTAATCTTCTTCAAAATCGCACTACACACACCACCGCACGCCGTAACCCCCACCCACCATACGCGCACCGTCTCTCACCACCCACATTCATTTCCTTTGTAGGCGCGGCATCTTGACGCGCTTATTTCAACCGCACGTACCGCACCTCGCCCCACACCCCCGCCGTAGGCGCGGCATCTTGCCGCGCTTATGTCAACCGCGCACACCGCATCTCGCCCCACACCCCCCGTAGGCGCACCATCTTGCCGCGCTTATATCAACCACACACGCCGAATCTCAACCCACATTCTAAACCGAGTTTTTTCTTCAAAACTCGGTTTCTTCAACATTGACACACCCCACACATATCTACCGTTTGCAACGCAACTTCCCACACGCAGGAAATTTGCGCGGCGAGACGCCGCGCCTACGGGGTGGGATGTGTAGGCACACCATCTTGCCGCGCTTATTTCAACCACACACGCCGAATCTCAACCCTCACTTCAAACCGTGTTTTTTCTTCAAAACTCGGTTTCTTCAACATTGACACACCCCACACATATCTACCGTTTGCAACGCAACTTCCCACACGCAGGAAATTTGCGCGGCGAGACGCCGCGCCTACGGGGTGGGATGTGTAGGCACACCATCTTGCCGCGCTTATTTCAACCCGCACGTACCGCACCTCGCCCCACAACCCCGCCGTAGGGGCGGCATCTTGCCGCGCTTACATCAACCGCACGTACCGCACCTCGCCCCACACCACACGCCGTAGGCGCGGCATCTTGCCGCGCTTACATCAACCGCACGCACCGAATCTCGACCCACACCCCCGCCGTAGGCGCGGCATCTTGCCGCGCTTATTTCAACCGCACGTACCGCACCTCGCCCCTCATTTTAAACCGAGTTTTTTCTTCAAAACTCGGTTTCTTCAACACTGGCACACCCCAAACACATCCACCGTTTACAACGCAATTTGCCGCACCGAGGAAATTTGCGCGGCGAGACGCCGCGCCTACGGGGTGGGATGTGTAGGCGCGGCATCTTGCCGCGCTTATATCAACCGCACACGCCGAACCTCAACCCGCATTCTAAACCGAGTTTTTTCTTCAAAACTCGGTTTCTTCAACATTGCCACACCCCACACATATCTACCGTTTGCAACGCAATTTGCCGCACCTAAGAAATACGCGCGGCGAGACGCCGCGCCTACGGGGTGGGATGTGTAGGCGCGGCATCTTGCCGCGTTTTTTTCCTCCATAACGCCTACCTAAAACAAAAAAAGCCGAGTAGAGCAAACCACGCTCCCTCGGCTCAATATCCCCAAATCTCAACGAAACAAATTATTTCACACCACCGGCAGATACGGCTTCCGAACCGAACCGGCATCCGTCCAACTACCCGCTACGCCTTAAGTTTTCGGTACAAATAAACAAGCGCAACGCCAATCGCAACAAGCAGCACCAGCGTAATGACGATGTTAATGACCCAAGCGATTAACGGGAAGACAAACGTCGTTATTATTTCTAGCGCTATATAGACAAGCACCAAGATTAACACCAATAACGCGACATTTCTGAGGACTTTCATCCGAATTTCCACCTTGCCAAAGATAGGGGTTTCGCATACACATGCCGTCGGCCCACAACACGGCGGCGGCTAACCTCAAACCATATCAACGGTAAAAAAACTGCATGATACGTAGATAGGTAACTGATTAAATCAATTAGACCGTAAATATTCAGCGATTACGCTTGCCAAACGCTACGGCTACACACTGTACCGCCCCAACGCGTCCTCGTCCAAATTCTCAAGGGCGCTCTTCGCGGCTTCCTTGCCCGAATCTTTTAATTCGTCTTCGGAAAATCCGTTATCTTCCAGAATCTGGTCGGCAACATGAATGGGCGCTTCGAGCCTTAATGCGAGCGCGATTGCGTCGCTCGGACGGGAATCGACCTCGATTTTCTTACCAGCCACCTCAAGGTTAATCTGACCCAAGTATGTGCCGCCTTCGCCCTCCGATGCAATCACTGAATGAACAAAAATCGAATCAACCCGAGCATCAAGGCTTTCAATGAGGTTCTTCATCAAATCGTGCGTCATTGGGCGGGGGGTACTGGGCGCGTTCTTAAGTTTTAATTGGATCGCCGTAGCTTCCGCTTGTCCAATCCAGATTGGCAATACCCGCTTCGGACTGCCTTCCTTCTCTTTCAGAAGGACTATCGGCATATTTACTCTTGTATCAACAGTAATGAGTGCAACTTCTACCTCTACCATGGTTGCTCCTCCGTGTTATTTTATTATGTCCACCGACGATGCGCTTTGTATTATAAATGTTTTACCGTGCAGAAGGCAAGAAGTAATTCAGTATTTGAACCCAATTTTTTCTTCAATAATCCGTTTCTTAAACGCAACACTGTCACTTGTCGGTGCGATCTCCGTATCGCGACCCTAATTTGAAACCGAGTTTTTTCTTCAAAACTCGGTTTCTTCATAATAGAGGGCACATGTATCCTCCCCCTTACCAAGAAAGTAGCAGGCACACTCCGTGTGCCGTCTGTAAAGTACCAGCTATTGTAGTTTTTGTAGGTTGGGTAGAGAGGATTCATACAAAAAACGCCCATTTTAACGAACCGCACTGTCAACCTCACCGCTAACAAATTCCAATGTTTGTAGCGAAACCCAACGATCAACCGACCGAATAGGGAGGGCGATAGTCTTAACTAGTCTTCAGTCTTAAAAACCTCCGGCAACCAAAACGATTATCAAACACCAACGCCGCCGCTAGCTTTTGTCGCTCTTGTAGGTTGGGTAGAGCGGATTCAGCCAATAACCGTCCATCAAAACCAACCGCCCCGACAACCTAACCGAGTACAAAATTCGATGATTGGAGCGAAACCCAACGCTTTTGTAACCTTCCGCAACCCTATCAACATCCGAACACTCATACGCTCACTTAATCACACCCCATCATTCAATTACAAAAGCCACAGTTAAGACAGCCTCCCTCGCCCTAACCTCCCCGATCGTCCTCCAATCCATCCTCGTTAAATTCCTGCACCTTATAGCAATTCATCTGCGGGTCATAATCCCACAATACAACTCGCTGGCCCTGCTTAATACGCGCCTCCCCTTCGTCAACCCGGCAGAATATCGTCACGTTGAAAGGAACGTCTTCCGTGCGCGCCATACCAAAATCCGCGTTCACGTCAATGCTCGTAACCGTCGCAACCGTTCCCACCAGATCGGTTCGCTGGATTTCAGCCGCTTGAGCGGTCGGGAAAACGAAGGCGATGACTTGCGACAACAACCGCGTCACCAGGCTGCTGAGGACGAAAGCCGTCAACGCTGAAACCAGCACGGCTAGCAACACCATGCCCTCGAACAACGGGACGAACCAGTGATTACAAACGAACCCGATAAATCCCCAGCAAAGAAAAAAGGGCGCAACAACCATTAATGGAGGGAGGCGGCCCGCATTCAGAAACGTGAAGAAGCGAACCAATACCGTGCGTTCTTGCACCGTGGGCAGCCGCTCTGCCGCTATGACACTCAAATCCCCGAATCCTGCCTCTAAACCGCCGATGTCAGAGGCTGTCATGGTGTGCAAGAATAGATAAATGAGCGCGGCGAGGACGGGCAGCACGAACAACAGGTTATACCAATGGGTGAGTTCAACGAGAAATTCCAACATGATTAATATCTCATACCTGAAATGCGGTGCGCATCTGGGGGGCAAGCCCCATTCTCAATCCGGCTGAATCTGTGTGGAAATCAATTCGAGCGCCAGTTTGGCTTCACGCAGACTCACACGATTAATGAGATATCTATCGCTGTTACGTTTATCAATTTCGACGCAGGCTTGGCGTAACAGTCGGTGTTTCCAACGACGGCTCAGCTTTACCGCCGAAATTTCGGAAAACACAAGGTTGCACCGAATGTTGGTGTAGGACGCCCCCAAGCTCCCCATACTGCGTTCTTCGAGCACCAACAACCGATGTGAAGTGATGACAACAAAATCCGGGCTTAGGAAATTCGATCTGCCGAGCAAACATAACTCGATTTGCTCATCCGCACCCATTTCCGATGTGACCGTATCACGAATTCGAGATGGCAAGCGTTGAAACTCAGCCATCTTAGCCAAAATCCCCTTAACTTAGGTACGAACGAATTCCGAACCGCAACCTTCACTTAAAACCGAGTTTTTTCTTCAAAACTCGGTTTTTTGATCGCACCAGTTTTTGTAGGTTGGGTAGAGCGGATTCATCCAATAACCGTCCATCAAAACTTACCGCACCGTCAACCTAACCGCGTACAAAATTCGATGATTGGAGCGAAACCCAACGCTTTTGTAACCTTCGGAAACCAAAACGACTTTCAAACACCAACACCTCCCGAATTCCAAACAACCCTCTTGTTTTTTCCATTCAAATCGTATTTATCGTTCCGACCGACAACCGGCAACCGAAACGTCTCACAATTAAGACAAGACTATCGCCTTCGCTATTCGCTCAGTTGATCGCCCAAGATTTACTGAAACGTGTAGCGGATGCGCGCACCCAGTCGCCGCGGGGTGAGCACGTTGGCGAAGTAGCGGCGCGCACGGAAACCGTCCTCCGTGGTACCAATCTGATCGGGCGTCTGCCGCACGCCGGTTACGGCGTACTTGTCGAACAAGTTGTCGGCGTAGAACGTAATCGTCCAGCCGTCCATCAACACCGCCACCGAGAAGTTGTGGAGGTCGTACGCCGGCAGCACTTCGCCGCCAGCGCGCAAGCCGATTCGCGTGAGCACGTCGCCAACGTAGGTGTAGCCGTACAGCAGATCCAGCGTAGTCCCCCCGCCTAGCTGCACGCCGTAGGATGCCAGCAGGCTGCCTTGCTGCCGCGGCGCGCCCGGCAGGCGGTCGCCCTTGAAGGTGTCGGCGCCGTCAGCGAGCAGACCTGGCGAATCCTGACTCAGCTCCGCGTGCGTGTACGACCAATTCCCGCGCATGTGCAGCGCACTCGACAGCCCGGCGGCCCCGGAGACCTCCACGCCGCGGCTTATCGCCGCGGCGCCGTTCAGAACAATCGGCTGCGCGCTGAAAGGCGTCTCGCCCGCGACTTGAATGTCCGTCCAGTCCACGTGGAACAGCGTACCGCTGGCAAGAAAACGCCTGTTGCTCCACGAGCGGCGCAAGCCCACCTCGTAGTTGGTCGTCCTGTCAGGCTTAATCAGAGCCTGGTCCTCGTAGATGCAGCCGGATTGCGGCGGGTCGTTGTCGGGATTCGCGTCGCTGAGCAGCACAATCTCCTCGTCCGTGCAGACGCGGAAGTTGTTGCCGCCGCCGATGCGGTAGCCTTCCGATCGGGTAAAGTAGGCGCTCGTCTGGTCGTCGAAACGGTGGCTGACGCTTGCCTTGAGCAGCACCCCGCGGTCGTCGGACTCGAAGGCGGTGAACGGCGAATTGTACAGCGGCGTATAGGGAAACTCGGTAAGGCTGCCGGTGTCGATGAGGTAGCCAAACCAGCGGCCGCCGACCGTTACTTGCAAGCGCTCGCCCAGGTCGCGCGAGATTTCCCCGAACAGGGCGCGCTCTCCTACTGACTGGCTGTCGACGCTGTAATACTCGACCGGCTCGGATACCGGCACGCCTCCCCGGACGGGCGTGATGCCCGAAAATTCCGTCAGGCCGGGTGTGAATTCGAAACTCGTCCCCCTGCTGTCGTAGTTGTTAAAGAAGACGCCGCCGACCCAGCGCCACGGTCCATCGCCCGTCGAGACTAGCCGCGTCTCCCAGTTGAATCGCTCCTCCCAGGAGTCTTCATGCGTGTAAGCCGAGAAAGACCGGAACTGCGCCGTCAGGTCGGTGGCAGAGACGTTTGGATCCAACGCCTGAGCCTGCGCTAACGCCGGGAACTCCGCCGGCAGCAGCCCCTTGATGCCGAAGGCCTGGATCAACAGGTCGGTTTGGTCGCGCTGACCCTCCTCCGTAAAACGGGAGTAGCCGACGGCGGTGGTCAACTCCGCCCAATCCGGCGTCCAGGTCAGTTCCAAACTCCACAACTGGTTCCTGCGATCGTTTGGCTCAAGGTAGCGATGCGCCGCGGCGTAGCGGCCGGTGTCGAACGACTTGACATGGTTGATCTGGCGCGCGCCGACCCGCTGATCTTGTAGATGGTAGGTGAAAAGAGCCGACAGCTCCGCGGTCGCCTCCCACAGCACCGAGAGACGCGACGCAACCGTCTCCTCGGTGTTGGCGTCCGGCTCGCTGCGCAGGTTTGCCGCCGCCGCGCCGGGGTCGCTCAGGTCCGGCTCCGGCTCGGAGACGCCGGGCGTGCGCAACAGATAGTCATAGTCTATGAATCCGGGGTCGACGTAGTAGTCGACCGAGCCGCGTAGTGCTAACTTGCGCGTAACCAGCGGCAGGTTGAACGTGACACCGGCATCCGAGCCGGGCACGCCGCCGTGCGCCAGGGCGAACAGGTCGCCGCGTCCCTCGAACGTGCGCCGCCCGGTGTCGGGACGGCGCGGCAGGTAGCGAACCGCTCCTGCTAGCGTGCCGGCGCCGTACAGCGTCCCTTGCGGTCCGAGTAGCACTTCGACCCGCTCAATGTCGTGCAGCCGCAGGTCAACCGATAGGGGGATGTCCCCGAGATATGTGGCGACGCTATGGTTGTAGTTGTTGCCATTGAACTCCGACCCGCTCAACGAATCGGTGTTGAGTCCGCGGGCTATGATGGCGTTGCTGCCGCGCGCACCCTGGTCAACGACGGCGAAACCGGGCATCCAGCGTGCCAACTCCGTGAGGTTCCCGATGGCCCGCTGCTCAAGGTCTGCACCGGTCACCGCCGAGATGCTAAGCGGCACTTGCTGCAGCGGTTCCTCGACGCGGGTTGCTGTCACGACCACGGTATCGAAGGTGACGACCGGTGGTTCGACCGGATCGCGGGCAACGGATACCCTCCCAATCGTGCACACGATCAATCCGAGCGCAATTGCACTCTTGATTGCCGCACCCGTCATGCTCCAGCATTTAATCAAGAAACTGTTGTTTCCTAATTCACGCACAACAATCTTTCAAATAGTAAATCCAAAACTAGGTTGCGCAGGTGCCAAGCCTATCAAAGAATGAGTGTGCTTCAACCAAACTAGCGAACCAAATAACGTGATGGAGGTGGCGGGAATCGAACCCGCGTCCGGAGGCATTTCAACAAAGGCTACTACATGCTTAGCATAAGTTTTAATTCTTCACCGCAGCGGCTCCCTTATGCCGGATTCACATTAGCTATCCCCAGTAAATCTCGCGGGTTGCCCCTGAAGAACAAGCAAATCGCACAGCCCGTATCTCGACGCCCGGTTAACCCGACGGGCCGCAAGCAAACCGAACGTAGCCGCTTTAAGCGGCTAGAGCCAATTCTTCGTAATCGGCAGTTGTGTTTGTTCCGCCTGTTTAACGAGGCCTGCGGAGACCTCGGCATGCAACCTTCATCTCATCTACTTCCGTCGAAACCTTTTCACCCCCAAATCGGTGCGCAAGAACCCGGCGGTCAAAACCCGTTCTTGCACTGCTATCGCGCTGAATACCGCTGTTTGTACGTTTGAATCGCGCGCCTATCCGCATCCTTTTTCATATCTTCGCGCTTGTCGTAGTCTTGTTTGCCGCGCGCCACCGCGATTTCAACCTTGACGTTCCCGCCGCTAAAATAGGCTCTGGTCGGCACAACTGTCATCCCGGACGAATGCGTCTTTTCCGAGATTTTCTTGATTTCACGCCGATGCAAAAGCAACTTGCGCGCCCGCTTCGGTTCGTGGTTTTCGCGGTTTCCGTGCGTGTAAGCGGGAATGTGCGCATCAATCAGGAACGTCTCGCCGTCTCGAATCCGCACGTAACTATCGGTCAAGCTAAAGTTGCCGGCGCGGATGGATTTTACCTCCGTGCCCTGCAGCACAACCCCCGCTTCAAACCGATCTTGCAAGTGATATTCGTGGCGTGCTTTCCGGTTAACAGTGATTATCTTGATTGGTGCAGCCACGTTTTTCACCCGCTTAAATTATAGCACAATACCCGCCCCACGGCAAGGAAAAGAACCGTGGCCTTACACGAACCGGCGCGTCTCTTTGAAACGGAGTTTTTTTCATTGAAACGGAGTTTTTTCTTCAAAACTCCGTTTCTTTAACCCTACACTGCATCCTGTCCGAGTCATCTCCGAATCGCGACCCTCCCGATAAAGTAGCAGGCATACTCCGTATGCCGTCCGCAAAACTCCTGTAGGTCGGC
>JAPPKS010000026.1:14916-103912 GCA_028819845.1 Candidatus Poribacteria bacterium
TCAACTCCCAAATCCTTATACGCTCCCTTAATCACAGCCCATCATTTAATCACAAAAATCACAGTTCAGACAGTATCGAAAATCGCAATCCCTTCCATTCCTTTCACCCGACTCACTCCGGCCAAATCGCCGCCATCTGCCAGGCATCAACCGACGTTACTACAGCCTCCCCGCCCTGAGCAAAAACCTCAACACCGACGCTGTCCTTTCCCGACGGATAAATTCGTTTCGTGAGGCACACCCGCTGGTTGGCGAAAACCTCAACAATAGAACGGTCTACGAAGATACGCAACTGCAGCAGTTCGCCCGCATCCAACGCAAACGGCGCGCGCTGCGCGCCGCGGTTAACCGCGTCAGGATTTACGCTCGACTGCTCCGCATCCAAAATCAGGCGTTTCTCTTTACGGTCATAAGCGATTATCGTCTGTTCGCCGCCGTCGGGTGCGCAGCGCACCTTGACGCCGATTGCCTCGGCGCCGCCCGGATCAAGCTCAACGTCGAGTTCAAGGCAATCCCCTGAAATACCCTCAAGCCGCACCGAACTGCCGCCGCTGACGCGGAGGCCGGTTGTCCGGCGATGATTGCCGCGCAGCTTCTCTATTTCCGGCACCGGTTCGATGCGCAGCGTATCGTCGTCAAACGGCGACAACACACGCGGGATACACATCACCCCCGCCCAACCGGAGGCGCGCTGCGCCGCTTCGCTGCGGCCCTCTGAAACCCAGCCGAAGAAGATGCGGCGGCCCTCGCCGTCTTTCAACGTGATGCTTGCGCACAAGTGCCCGCTGTTGCCGCCGAATTCGCCGAAATTCATCCTGCCGTGGCGCTCAGGATAAAACTTCTGATCTGCATATCTGCCGATATAGTATTGTACGCCGCGCTCGTGGCTGGCGAACAGCAGCATGTGCTTGCCGCCGAGGGGAAAGAAATCGGGGACTGCACAATCCGATTCCGGTTCCTTGTCCAATTCACTGGCGTAAAACGGGTGCAGGTATTCCCAATTTATCATGTCCGGCGACCGGAATAGAAACGCCGTGTCGCCAATATCGTCGAGCCGCCCGCCGGCGAGCGAGTACCAGGTGTCGCCTTCCCGCCACGCACACGGATCAAACGCCCGCCACTCCGCGCCGGGCGCCGACTGCGGGATAACCGGATTTTCGGGCGGTTTTTGCCACGTGAGCAGATCGTCCGTACTGGTAGCAATGCAATTGCCGTCAGGATTGCCGAAGTAAATTAGCGTCGGAACGCCGTCATTAACGACGGCGCCGCCGCTATAGCAACCCTCCCGGTCAGCGCCGCCCGGCGTCGGCGACAGTGCGATTGGCAAATCCGTCCAATGCACCAAATCCTCGCTCACCGTGTGCCCCCAGTGAATAGTGCCGTGGAATGCGCCGTTGGGGTTGTATTGATAGAACAGATGGTATTTCCCTTTCCAATAGATTGCGCCGTTCGGGTCGTTCATCCAGTTCGCCGGCGGCAGGAAGTGGTATAGCGGGCGGTATGGGTCGACAGCCATCTGCTGCCGCTTTAGATGCGCGTGATTGGATTCGTTGGTCATCGGAATAACCTCGCCTTGGCTCGATACCAGTATCGAACACAGAACTATCAAGAATATCATGCTAATATTTTCGCATATCCCAGTGCAATCAATCTCGCCGAAACGTCTGTCCGCATCGTGGGTTGAGAGACTAGTGCGAATTGGAGTGAGAGATTGGGCATGGCGGCGCGCACGGCACGGCGACTACGTTCATCCAACGTTCAGCTACTTCGCCAACGCAGCGCACACCAGTTCCTCGTCATTGCGGGCAAAAACATGTTTGTAGGCGTAAGCGGGATGCGACCAGCAAACGCCGCCGCGGCTGTTGAGTTGGTCGCGGGTCGGTTCGATGAGTTTGGCGCGGCTGATGATGTTAAGCCCCTCCGGCGACAGCGTGGTGACAAGCAACTCGCCGCGTTCGTTGAACATCCAGACCCTGTCGCCGTTGCGTACACAGTGAATCGTACCCCAGCGCGCTCTAGGAACCGCGGTGACATCTTCCCAGATTCGGTCGCCCGTGTCGGCATCAAGGCACCGCAGCTCGCCGTAGCTGTCAACGCCGTAAATGTAATCGCCGATAAGAAGCGGCGTCGACATGATAGCGTGCAGGCTGTCGGTATTTTTCTCATCAACGCCTTTTCGCCGCCAAATCTTCTCAATCGCCAATCGGTCTGGGTGAACCCTGAGCATGAGCGAACCTTCGAAAAAGTTGGAGACGAAAAGGCGTCCGCCGTGAAATACCGGTGTCGCAATGGATATAACCCCTTTGTCGGGTGCAAACGGGTGCTTCCAATGTAGTTCCCCGGTTTGCGGGTTAAGTCCGGCAAGGTTGTCGCCCGTCCAACAGACCAGCACCCGCTCGCCAGCCTGACTGATTAAAATAGGCGCCGCGTAGGAGGCGCGGTCATCAAGCGCTGTCCACCGCTCCTCGCCGTTTTTGCGGTCGAAGGCAACGAGGCATGCGCCGGGAGATCCGCCGATCTGGACGATGATTAAATCCTTATCGATAATCGGCGCGCTAGCAATCCCCCATGTCGGCATGCGGATGTTGTATTCGGTGTTGAGGTCTCTCTTCCACACGATATCGCCGTCCGCCGCGTTAAAGCAGTGCAGATGCCCCATGGCGCCCAGTGCGTACACCAGACCCTCGTGCACAGTCACGTTGGCGCGCGGCCCTGCGGTGTAACCGACGTTTCGGTATTCGCAGACGTAAGCATAAGTCCAGATCTCGTTTCCGGTTTCCCAATCGAAACAGTGGACGCGCTCCATCTGCTGCGGTTTCGTGATGCGGTCGGTCACGTACACGCGTCCCTCGGCGACAGTGGGACCACTGTATCCAGCGCCAATCTCTGTCCGCCACCGAATCGAAAGTTCGTCGAATTTCTCGACAATGCCGGTTTCCAGCCATACGCCGTCGCGGTTAACGCCTCGCCACTGCGGCCAGTCGTCGGCAACGGCGTGTCCAAACAACACGGTGTTTATCACCGCCAACACAAAAATTCTCATCGCGCGATTCGTCATATTTTCCATCCCCCGTACGCGTGCCATCTCACCGCGCCTCCGCAGTAGGCGCGGCGTCTCGCCGCCCATGACGGCACACTCCGCGTGCTGTCATATTCTGCAAAATCGTATTGCATCCACACCGCACTTTATAACCCCCATCCCCTATTTTGCCCATGATGTTAATGTTTTTCAACGCAAAAACCGTTCCAACGCTGCCTACCCCAAAATCTCTTTACGCAGCGCCTCCCCGTTTTCCTTCATCCACTTGTGCAGCACCATAATGTCTGTGCCTATGGAAAAGTGGCGCACGCCTAAATCTAGGTAATACTTTGCGTCGTCCACGCTGTCAATTTCCGCTCGCGGCGGAACGTTCATCTTCAGGCCTGTTTCTATTACCGTCCGTTCGATGGATCTGATGTCCGCTTTGTACCGCTCTCCGGGGCGTCCAATACTCATAGAAAAGTCCGCCCCGCCCCACTGGAGCATGTCTACCCCATCCACCGACAGGATGTCCGGTAGGGCATCTATTGTAGGCTTTTTTTCTATCATAAACGCAATTACAACGTCATTTAGTGCGTTTACATAGTCTTTTGTGCCTCCATATCCCATATATGTGGCGCGCCGCGTCGCGACGCCGTGATAGCCGCCGGCTTCAGGCGTTTCGGGGCGTACCGCTCGAACACACTCGTGTGCATCCTCGACCGTCCGGACATCCGCAAACAAAACACTCTGGAAGCCGGATCCGATGGCGCGTTGCGCCAGAAAGTTTCGAGGTTCCTGATCAATCTTAATCATGGCGGACATGTCAAATAGTTCAACTGCGCGGCAGAAGTTGTCGAGCGCGTACAGGTCGAACGGCGCATATTCGGCGACGAATTCGACGTAGTCGTACATGCCTGTATGCCCGATGGCTTCAACAACACTCGGCCAAGTGCTGTGCACGTGCGTGCTAACGCTCGGTTGGCCCGTGTTCAGTAATTCGCGCAATTTGTTGTGTCGCATAATCGCTGCCTCCAATGTTCGCGTCGTCTGGTTATCTGAATTTTCACACGCTATATTGTACAGGTGTTTGGTAGAAAATCAACAAAATTTTGCCGTCGCTCTCATGAAACCGCCGCATCGGTTTTCGATTCAACCAGGCACGTGAATCGTGCTAAAATAGGAGTCACCACGGACAGAAAGGAAAACTCATGCAAGGCCCATTAAAAGGGATACGAATCTTGGATCTCACCCGGATTTTAGCGGGACCCTACGCAGCCATGATTTTGCGCGATCTCGGCGCCGAAGTCATTAAAATTGAGCAACCCGGTGTCGGAGACGAAGCCAGAGGCATCGGTCCATTCAAAAACGACTTCAGTTTGTATTTTATGAGCATAAACCGGGGCAAGAAAAGCTTGACACTGAACCTCAAATCCCAGCCTGGCAAGGACATCCTCGTGGAGTTGGTCAAGAAGTCGGACGTACTCCTTGAAAATTTTCGTCCGGGGGCAATGAAAAAACTCGGCTTGGACTACGAAACGCTAAAGACGCACCACCCGCCCATGCTCTACGCAGCCTGTTCGGGATTTGGGCAGACCGGACCCTATGCCGGCCGCGGTGCGTACGACATGATAATTCAAGGGATGGGCGGCATGATTAGTATCACCGGCGAACCGAATCGTCCGCCCGTTCGCGTCGGCACGTCGATTAGCGACATCACCGCCGCACTGTTTACGGCGATCGGAATCCTCTCGGCGCTGCGGCACCGTGACAAGACAGGAGAGGGGCAGTTCATTGATGTCGCGATGTTGGACTGTCAAGTGGCAATCTTGGAAAACGCCATGGTGCGGTACCTCTCTACCGGCGACGTGCCGCAGCCGTTGGGTAGGCGCCATCCAACAATAACGCCGTTTGAGGCGTTTGAATCCGCGGACGGTTATGTGGTCATAGCCATGGGAAACAACGTGTTGTGGAAGAAGTTTTGCGAGCATGTCAAGCAGCCTGAGCTAATCGACGACAGTAGGTTCAGCACGAACGCGCTGCGCACCGAGAACCATGAAGAACTGTTCCCAATCCTTGCGGAGATTATGCGCCAACGTTCAACCGAGCAGTGGGTGACAGCGCTCGAGGAGATTGGTGTACCCTGCGGCCCCGTCAACACAGTGGACAAGGTAGCCAGCGATCCGCAAGTCCGAGCGAGGGAGATGATTGTCGAAGTCGAACACCAAATGACGGGCGCCGTCGGAATTCCGGGTGTTCCGATTAAGCTATCGGAAACCCCCGGCAGTGTCGATGCGCCCGCGCCCAATCTCGGTGAGCATACCGGTGAGATTCTAACCGGTTTGTTGGGAATGGCGCCTGATGATGTCGACCGGTTAAAGCGTCAAGGTGTCGTGTAAGATTTTGTAAAAAGGACTCCCAAACTGCAACCGTTAACTGGACTGTTTTGCGCCTCGCTCAATATCGGCGAATGCTCACCAGAGTCACCTCGCGTTCTGGGCGTTGGCAATGAATTCGGTTGCCCCAGCAGAAAGCCACGGTTTAACTTGCGTCAATAAGAATCGCACCCCCGCCTGAACGTATTTGGCGACGTTTTGGTTATTGACAAGCGTGCCGGCTACCCGTCCCGCCGCCTGAATGCGCGCAAGTGCATCATCAATTGTGGCTTGAACTTCCCGGTGTTGGATATTCGCCAGATGCCCCATCGAAGCCGCCAAATCTGTCGGGGCGACCATGAACACGTCAATGCCGTCCACACTTAGAATTTCATCAAGATTCCCGATAGCAACAATGTCCTCAATCAGTACGATTAGCAGTGTCTCATCGTTCGCAACATCGTAATAATCGGGCACTGCGTAACCCTGGCGGCTTGTGAACATGCCGCGGTGCCCCATCGGCGCGAACTTGCCGCCGTCGACGACGTTCTGTGCTTCTTCCTTGGTGTTCACGTGCGGGACGACGATGCCCTGCGCGCCGCGGTCAAGTGTGCGGTAAATGAGTGCCTGGTCGTTGCGGTTGACACGAACCACCGAAGTCAAATTCCAAATGTCGCACGCGCGGGTGAGGTTGCCGAGATCCGCAGCGTCCACCGCCCCGTGCTCGGCTTCCAGCCACACACCGTCAAATCCGTTCGGGCCGAATGCGTCAATGTCGTCCGCGTGGGTGATGCCGCTGATTGTGTACGAAAGTTCCCCCGCTGCAAGTTTCTGCTTCACCCGGTTTGGCCTGATTTTCATAATCTTATCCTCCATGTTGTTCGATATGATCGTATCCGGTCAATCTAGTACGTTCTTGTAAATCGTCTATAACTTGGATAATTTCTCCATAACTATCGCTCGTCACTAGCTTTGAGCGGTAAGGTTTCATGTTCGGTATGCCCTTGAGATAGTTCTTATAATGCCGTCTCATCTCTAGTATGCCCAACCGCATCCCTTTCCATTTTATGGAGAGATTCAGATGCTGTTCCATGACGTGTAGGCTCTCTTTCAGAGTCGGCGGCGGCATTAATTGCCCCGTGGAAAGATAGTGTTTTATTTCGTTGAAAATCCACGGATAACCAATCGCAGCCCGCCCAATCATCATGCCATCCACGCCGTACGTTTTACGCAATTCAAACGCCTTTTGGGGGCTGTCAACATCGCCGTTTCCAAAAACAGGAATTTTCATGCGAGGGTTATTTTTTATTTCCCCTATCAAAGTCCAGTCGGCGTCACCTTTGTACATCTGCACCCGCGTTCTGCCGTGAACAGTAATCGCCTGAATCCCTACATCCTGTAATCTCTCTGCGACATCCACAATGAATTTCGTCTTTTCGTCCCAACCGAGCCGGGTTTTGACCGTTACCGGCACTGCCGTGGACTTTACAATCTCGTCCGTCATTTTTATCATCTTCGGAAGATCCAGTAAAATTCCGGCGCCCGCCCCCTTGCAGGCAACCTTTTTCACAGGGCAGCCGTAGTTGATGTCAATCAGATCGGGATCGGCCTTCTCGGCAATTCCAACTGCCTCTCGCATTGATGAAATTTCGCTGCCGAAAATCTGAATGCCGATAGGGCGCTCATACTCGAAGATATCTAGCTTCGATACGCTCTTGGCAGCGTTCCTGATAAGTCCCTCCGAAGAGATGAATTCCGTAAACATCAGGTCCGCCCCGTTATCGTGGCAAACCTTCCGAAAAGGCGGATCGCTGACATCTTCCATGGGTGCCAACAGAATCGGAAAATCGCCTAATTCTATGTTATCAATCTTGACCATCTGTACAGTCAGAACCCTTCAATTACTGCTTCTACCGACAAAATTCATAATACTTTTCAACGTGCAAACTAACACCGCTTCCGGCGCATTATAGCAAATCCCTATAGAATGCACGACTAAAAAAGCGGTTGATTCCTACGCTCGCCCTACCGTCAGCCAAAAAAAAGGCTCCCAAAAACTTGGGAGCCTTTCGGTAAATTAAAAAATCTGGATTAACGTGAAACAGGTTTTTGAGCCATTACAGCCTTAAACCTTCATCACTTCTTCTGCCTGAAAGCCCTTGGGGCCGCTTACAATTTTGAACTCGACCTCTTGCCCCTCTTGGAGAGACTTGAAACCGGATCCTTCAATGGCGGAATAATGCACGAACACATCTTCCCCCTCATCAGTGGTTATGAATCCATAACCTTTTTGGTCATTGAACCATTTGACTTGACCTCTTGCCATCGTGTTGCACCTCCTTTCTTCTGTAAGATTCTATACTGCAAATGTCGCATGAAGCTGAAGAAGCATAGAGGTACAAAAAGACAGCGAATCTGGGGAAGATGCTTCAGTTTTGCCCCTCATACTACTTACTTACTTACAATGCTAAGTTTAACCATTCAACAGTTAGCACGCACAGTATACACTATTTTCCCTGTGAATGCAAGAATAATTACGATTTCCGCACTGCAACGGTTTCCACAAAGACCTGCTGGGAAGCCTTAACGGGCCGTATTGAAAGATGGATTGCGCCCGTTGACAACTATTTTGAATCGTGGTAAAATCAGAATTGGGTTCGATTTTGCGGCGAGATAAATCTAGCAGGTTTAAAACCGGGAGCGGCTGGCCACACCGCAATCGGCAAAGGAGAATGCGTGCCTCACTACGATTCACTTTTCAGTACCGGCGATTGGATCGAAATCTATCGCACGACCGATGAGTGGGAATCCAATTTGGTCCAAACTACACTTAAGAATCAGCACATCCAATGCCGACCTACACGCGAGAGAGACGCGGACGGAAAACGCCAAATTATACTTTCCGTTTCTCGTGATGATCAAGTCGAAGCATTAGAAATTGTAAGTGACATCAACTTGGCAATCGCC
This sequence comes from Candidatus Poribacteria bacterium, assembly GCA_028819845.1. Classification (GTDB taxonomy): domain Bacteria; phylum Poribacteria; class WGA-4E; order WGA-4E; family PCPOR2b; genus JAPPKS01. The sequence continues at coordinate 23,278 of JAPPKS010000026.1, forward strand.
AATGAGGAACACGCTGACCGTGCGACAGCGAAGGTTCCCGCACGTAACCACCTTAACACTCCGACTATGAACGAGCCGCCAAAAGCCGCACCAACCGTCTTTGAAGAGGTTACCATTGCGGAACGTGAAGGCATTGGCAGGATTATTCATTACCCGGGCAGAGGATACGAGTTGCGAGTCGGACCAGAACCCTATGGGGTAATAGAGGAGAGCCGTTGGAACGAGTTTATCGATCTCAGTGCACAACGTCAAGAATTCTCAATGCTACTCCGGCACGAATATTTCCAACTTTTTCAGTGGCTGAAAGCGCAAAAATTAATGGCTGAGTTCATCCGTTTGGTCGAATCAACCTATCGCGAAGTGCCTCCCCCTCGCCGCCGCAATCAACACCCGGACGCCGCGGCAGCATTGGATTCAAGCAGTTCCGGGAAGGCTGTAGTCCGAATAAGCTTTTTTGCCAAAGCCAGCCTAGGATTTGCGCTAATTTCTCTGTCGGCCGTCAACTTCCAACTCCAATGGAATGTCGGGTATGGGTTGTCTCTGCTCGCCATCGTCACCGGCATTGGGGCAAAATTCCATATTAATGCCCGCGGCGGCGCGTTGAAGGGAGGCCGCATCGCCATGTTTGCTGTTATCATAGCCTGCGTTGCGATAGTTTTGAGAACCATTTTTTCTTTTTTGGGCGGCTGATTCTCTTCGTTGCACCCGCTAACATTTGAACCATCTCGCGTAGAGACGAATTTTGGCAAATTGTATAATTGTCTTCGCCAAAAATCCAGTTCCCAACGAAGTAAAAACTCGTCTGATTCCCTTCCTACCGCCAGAACGAGCAGCATCATTATACCGAGCGTTTCTTGTCGATTGGTGCCACACGCTTCACAGAATTCCTGCCGCTCAGCTTGTTATTGCCTACACTCCGCCTGACAGCCTGATTCCTATGAAAAATCTGATTGGCTTAGAGGTAATTTATATCCCACAGGCTGGATCGAATCTAGGCGAACGCCTAATCTCCGCTGCTCAATGGGCGTCCAGTCAAAATTATTCAAAATTGCTTTTGGTGGGTTCTGATAGTCCAACGCTGCCGCTCCCGTATGTAGAGCGCGCTTTCAAGCTGTTGGACTCTTGCGATGTGGCTATTGGACCGAGTATGGATGGTGGGTACTACCTGATAGGATTTTCCGCCCACGGAGCATCGTTGGCAATCCCCAAAGTCTTTCAGGATATTTCATGGAGTACGGACATAGTTTTCCGCCAGACACTTGAAAAAACTAAAGCCGTCAATGCGCGCTTGCATTTGCTGCCGCCGTGGTATGACGTGGATAATCCAGAAGGGTTGCAACGCTTATGCGACCACCTTTTTGCGATGCAACTCGCTGGAGAAGAGATTTCCGCTCCGCAGACTGTCATCGAACTATCCAAATTTGTGGAATTTTCGGGGCTGTTGAAGCGTGGGTGAACCATGGCTTTACATGCCGCAATTTCGATATGTTCGCCTCGGTCAAATCGGCGCCCAAACCGATAAAGATTAAAAAGTACTCACGGTTCATCTTTAACTCGCTCTAACTGGGACCGCCAAATCGATTCAGGTATCCCGCCGCGGTGATTCACCACGCGGGCAAGCACGAACAAAAAATCTGAAAGCCGGTTCAAGTAACGCAAGATTTCTGGGTTAACGGATTCCGTTTTTGCAAGGCTGGCAACGCAGCGCTCGCCGCGCCGGCACACCGTTCGAGCGAGGTGCAGCCCGGCGCCGCCCTTGGCCCCGCCTGGCAAAATAAAATGCGTCATAGGCGGCAGTATTTCTTGAAATCTATCTATCATTTTCTCCAACGAAGCCGTCAAATCTGAAGTAATTCTCAGACCTTCCGCTCTTCGGTGTGCACCCGGCGTCGCGAGATCTGCGCCGAGATCGAAGAGCTCGCTCTGAATGCCAGCTAGGATTGTGCCAATCTCTCCGTCTCCAATCTGCGATTCTGCAAATCCGATGCAAGCATTGAGTTCATCAATCGTACCGAACGCCTCTACACGCTTGGCGTCCTTGGAGATCCGCTGCCCGCCATAAAGTCCTGTATCGCCTGTGTCGCCCGTTTTTGTGTAGATTTTCATTTTACTTTTTACCCATCTGTCCTTTTCTCGACGCACAGCGTTCAATCGGCAGAGAACGCCGAATGCTATGTCGATTTTCGATATTTTGGCACATCCAAATAGAAATTGTCAACGCTAAGCATCTCGGTCTTCGTTCCGGTCCGGTTGAGTCTTGACACGATTTTCTCCGTTTGCTATAATCAACTCGGATAATCAAATTTTAACGTCACGAAAATTACGAAACTTTCAAACATTCTGGAGTCAAATCGGAGAAAATATGCGGCAAATCGAAAAAATTCGAATTGGTCACAGCCCAGATTCTGATGATGCCTTCATGTTTTATGCCCTCGCCGAAGGACTTATCCCTACCAATAATCTTGAGATTGTGCACGTTATTGAAGACATTGAGAGCTTAAACCGCCGTGCGCTCAATGCGGAATTGGAGGTTACAGCGATTTCTGTTCACGCTTACGCTTATGTCGCGGAAAACTACGTTTTGACGCCCTGCGGCGCAAGCATCGGCGACCAATACGGGCCGCTAGTCGTCTCTAAAGAACCCATGTCGCGTGAAGAACTTGCCGGTAAAAAAATCGCAATTCCCGGTAATATGACCACGGCCTATCTGACGATGCGCCTTTTCCAACCGGACTTCCAACCCGAAGTAGTCCGATTCGACCAAATTTTGCAATATGTTCAAGACGGCCGCGCCGATGCCGGATTAATTATTCACGAAGGCCAACTGACGTATTCACGCGAAGGATTGTGCAAAGTTGTCGATCTGGGGGAATGGTGGTTCGAGGAAACCCGGTTGCCGCTTCCGCTAGGCGCTAATGCAATCCGCCGAAATATCGGGGACAAGGACATCCAGCAAATTACTTCCCTCCTCAAGCAGAGCATCCAATACGCGCTTGAACATCGTGAACAGGGACTGGCGTATGCAATGACCTATGCACGTGACATGGAGACTAATCTTACGGATCGATTTGTCGGTATGTATGTCAACGACTACACCCTTGACTACGGTGAAAAGGGCAGAGCCGGCGTCAAAGAACTGCTGCGTCGCGGCTACAAGTCTGGAATTATCAAAAATTCCGTGGAAGCCGAATTCGTAGAGATTTGATTTCAACCTCGCAGGGGCAGATGCAAAAGAACGCACGGCTTTTCCCTTAAAATACACTGCGGCATGTCGTGAAGTTTTATTTTGCAAAAAATCCGGCGTATTAATTGCCAAAATCAAGTAAAAACGGCAAATTGTCCATTTCCTAACACCAAATTCAACAGACTTGTGGGAGAAAACATGCAGATTGCGAACCGGTTAAAGAGGATTCCGCCCTATCTATTCATGGAATTGCGCAATAAAATCAACAAGGCAAAAGCCGAGGGAATTGATGTCATCAGCCTCGCGGTCGGGGATCCGGTTGAACCAACGCCCCAACCGGTAATTGACGCACTCAATCGATCGGCTGCAGAAGCAGCTAACCACCGTTATCCAACAGACGAAGAAAAGGGAATGTTTGCTTTTCGGCGTGCCGTTGCAGATTGGTATTCGGCCAGATACAACACTGATTTAGACCCGGAACGCGAAGTGTTGGGCTTAATCGGCTCTAAGGAGGGATGCCACCATTTTATCCTGGCGGTTGCCAATCCCGGTGACACAGTCTTGATGACGGATCCAGGTTATCCGGCGTACCGCGCCAGCATTCTGATGGCGGAAGCCGAACCGTATAATGTGCCTATTACGGTAGATAACGGGTTTCTTCCAAGGCTCGCGGATATCCCGTCAGACGTAGCTAAACGCTCGACGGCGATGTTCCTGAATTACCCGAACAATCCCACCGGCGCCATCGCGACTCCAGAATTCTTCGCCGAGGTCGTCGAATTTTCAAAAACACACGGCATCGCCATTTGCCACGATAATCCTTACAGTGAAATCGTGTTTGACGATACTGAGCCGTTGAGTTTTCTATCGACTCCGGGCGCAATAGATGTGGGGGTTGAACTCAATTCACTGTCGAAACCATTCAATATGACCGGCTGGCGAATCGGTATGGCGACGGGCAACCAAGAACTCATTTCCGGAATAGCCCAGGTCAAAGAAAATACCGATTCTGGAGTGTTTAACGCTATTCAATATGCTGGCATTGCAGCGTTGTCTAAATGCCAGCATAACATCGGGCAAATGCTGCAAATATATACGCGCCGGCGTGAGAAAATCCTAAATACCTTCAAGGAGGTCGTCCCGGCAAGTTACGCGCCGCCAAAGGGGACATTTTACCTCTGGTTGCCGACTCCCAATGAGATGAATTCGATCGATTTTGCGACGTTTATCTTTGAGAGGGCGGCGGTTGTCATTACGGCTGGTTCAGCTTACGGTGAGTTTGGTGAAGGCTATTTTCGGGTCGCGCTGACGGTTCCCGATGCACGATTAGAAGAGGCGCTTGATCGGATTCGCCAAGCACTGGGGTAAGAGAATAATCCTTGTAAGATGCGAGTGTGGACGGTGTGATGTATAGTTTGCCGTTTTCACGTACGCTATGCATTGCCCACTTTGGAAATCTTATAGCTGCACAGGTGATCGCCTGTAACCATGTGGCATTGCCGTTCAACCGGAACACTGAGTAACCTCTCAAAAAGAGAGAGTTCTTGCTGACAGAGCTGATTGTATTTTTCTACTACGGAACCGAGTGCACAATTATGCTCTTTCATGATGAAAGCCGTTGGCGTTTCTTCAACCTCAACCATATAGCCCTCCTCATTCAAGAAATCAACGAGCATTTCGACCCTTCGCTCCAAACTCTTTTCCTCAATGTTTTTAAAGTGTGTTGAAATCTTTGCTTCCATGTCGTAAGCAAGTATCTGGTCGACTTTCTCTGCACCATCCACCATAACTAATGCATCCAAGATGCCCATTGTGAATCGTGGATAGTTGCTCGGAAATAACCTTGCCGCCTCTTCTGCTAAGCGATATACATACGTCGGCCTACCCCGCCCGATTTTTTCTCGGTTGTATTGAATATAACCCTCGCGCTCCAGAACGGTTAGATGCTGACGAACCGTCATTGAATGGAGGTCTAATTTCGTCGCGATTTCGCCCGCAGTCATGCCATCGCTCTTTTTCAAAAGAGAAACAATCTCTCCCCGTGTTTCCTTCGGCAGCGATTTCACCATTGCACCTCCTTCAACTCACACATTAGATTATATCAACAAAATTCCAAATTTACAAGTTAAAATGATTTTTTAAGTTATTTACTTGACTAAACTTAGATAAGATGATATTATTCCCGTAGTTAGATGAGACGCCGATTATGGATAGTATTTAAATGGAGCGGTAAACGGACTATGGGGAACAAAGGAAATGAATGAAAATGATGTCCGGGGAAAGACCTTGGTTGAGGGAACAGAAGAAGCGTATATTGAGGACGATGAGGGTTGGATAGCCGCGTTATCAGACGATGAATCAAGCAGCACTCAAATCGATGCGCTAAGTAGTTGGTTGCGCGAAGCGTCGCACCATGAACTTTTATCCCGGGAAGAAGAAATAGAGCTTGCCAAACGAATTGAAGCAGCCGATGAATCCGCTCGTAGTGAATTGATTGAGGCAAACCTGCGGTTAGTGATTTCCGTAGCGTTAAAATACCAAGGCAACAATGTTCCCTTGGAAGACCTTATTCAAGAAGGCAATATTGGATTAATGAAAGCAGTAAATAAATTCGACTACCGTAAAGGCTTTAAGTTTAGCACCTATGCCATTTGGTGGATTAGACAAGCCATAATGAGAACGCTAGATAACTGTTCTCGGTCAATTCGGTTGCCTTCATATATCGTTGCGAAAGTCAACAAAATTGACTCGACTTATGCAAACTTGAGTCAGGATTTGCAACGGGAACCAACAGTTGAAGAATTATCCAAATCACTCGAATTTACCGATAAACAGATCGAAGAAATACTCGAATTCAACTCGGAAATCCTTTCGTTAGAGTTGCCTTTGACCGATGAAAGAGACGCGAATAGTTTGGGAGATTTGATTGAAGATTCGGAGGCAAACCCAGAGGTTGGGTTGATTTCAGAACTGATTGATCGAGATTTAGTGGATTCGCTGCTTGGCAAATTAAAGGCAAGAGAGCGAGCCGTTCTACGAATGAGGTTCGGCCTTGAAGATGGTGAGGAGAGGACCTTACTTGAAATCGGAGAGAAACTAAACGTTACAAGAGAGCGCATTCGCCAATTGGAAGCAGAAGCAATCGCCCGACTTCAGCGTTTGTATGACGAAAACGGCGAACTTCGTTTGCTCGCAAAACCCCTGTGTAGATCGGCAGCCTAGCAATTCAGCCATCGAAAACCACTGATTTACCGGGAAGGAATTCGTTTTCTCGCCGCAGCATTTTTAAAATTTGACCTCCCATACTACGAAAGGAGAGAGCATTCTCTACGGAATGTTTCAAAGACAATGAAAAATCTGCTGAATAAGCTAAGGATGAAACAACCCGACGCAGGGGACGGGGATTTTTCCATTTCGGTTACCGACGCTGCAAGGCAAAAGGTAAATTCGATTATTGATGGACAAGAGGCAAAAGTTGAAGGTCTCCGAATCTCCATTGAAGGACGTACAGCGTCTGCCTTCCAGTACGGGCTAGGGCTTGAAGAAGAGGCAGCTCCGGACGATGTCGTCGTTGACTGCGGCGACTTCAAGGTTTTAATTGATCCGGAGAGCGCTGAAAATCTGAAGGGCTCGACCATTGACTATGTGGAAACCCTGAATTCGAGCGGTTTTAATGTTGAGAATCCAAACACGCCAACTTGGGATAACCCCAAAGCTCAAAAGATTCAGGAACTCATTGACGAACAGATTAATCCCGCGGTAGCAGCACACGGCGGGCATATTGACCTTTTAGACGTCAAGGATGATTCAATCTACATACACATGGGAGGCGGATGTCAGGGTTGCGGCATGGCGAATGTCACATTGAAGCACGGGATTGAATCAATGATTAAGGATGTATTCCCGGAGATTACTCAAATCGTAGATACCACGGATCACGCCGCAGGTACAAATCCCTACTACCAACCGAGTAAAGGGTAAACCTGTTGAAGTGCAATTTTCACGACTAGGCAACACCCAATCATCGCTCCCAAAATTTCCCCATCGTTTAGATTTTTCGTCCAACCGGCCATCATCATCACAGTTGTCTTGAAATTGCTCCCGCAATGCCTTATTGAGGACTGATGTCGCTTCGAAATCACCAGCAAATGGCAAACCGCTATCGCAGGTTAAGTCAAACCCCTTTGTGTCCTACACGTATTCAATCGCTCGCAGCCGCAATCAGACGTTTTCTTCGGCGGCTTTGTCTAAGTTGCCAAATCGCTAAAATCGCGTCCTCGCCAATTTCAGGTGTTATTAGATATACAGCATGCACCAGACGTTTTCTTGACATTCCAAAGAACCTATATTAATATTCCAACAATATTTTGTTGAGATAACCGCTTCGGCGATCCAATATCAGGGAGGCTTGGCATGAAAAGCCTAAACGCTTTGGTTAAGATTTGGATTGTGTTTTTGGTATCTGTTGGGGGGATTGGCTGCCTCTCGCAAGTGATTCCGGAAGTTGCACGGGACAAAAAGCTACTCGACTATGCAACCGCACAAAACGGCGCCACGGTTATTGCTTCAATGGGAACGCCCGGTCACAGGGTTCAATCCATGATCGATTCCACTCACGACGGCATCGAATACTCCATAACTTCAACCTCCACCCCAGGACATGACGCCGCAACGGCTATCAACGGTATCGCTTCCTCAGAAAATTGGGATAAGGGGGAAGGTTGGGAAGTTCAATTTGAACGCATTCACGGCTACAACCCCTTCCTAAATCCGTTCGATGACAACATACCCGGGGAATCACAAGGTTGCGCTTGGATTGAAGTGCATTTTCCTGAACGAAAACGGGTCAATCGGATTGTGATTCACACACTGGATTCTTCCGAGTATCCAGCTTCGAAATTTGGCATTTATTCGGGACTTCTCAGAGTTTGGCGCGAAAAACGGTGGGAAACTTTAGGTCGAATTAAAACCGGAAAGATTGAGTATAGGACTCAAGCATCCTATGGAAAACCGGCTGGCGGCAAAATTGAGTTCAGGTTTTCCCCAATGAAAATCACCAAGGTTCAATTTGTCGTGTATCGCAGCAATGACCGAAAAGTAGTGGATCGCACGTTTGGTAGCGTGATAGAAAAGAGTACCGCCCGAATCGTCGAAATTGAAGTAACCGGAAATGAATCGGCGGACACAATATCTCAACCACCGGAGTCTCCAGCATTGGACACAGAAGGATATCCGGATTTCTAAGGCGGTACTCTTTCATTCAATCTACAAATCCGTACGTTTGCGGATGAATTTTCTATCAAGGGACGTAGTTAAAGGAGTTCCTTTATCTTCTGCTCTATGGCTATCTCGCCACCGGGTCCAAAGCCAACCTCACGGTAGCGCACAATGCCCTCTTTATCAATATAATAGGTGGATGGGACACCCTGCACACTGTATGCTTGAAATTGAGCGCGCCCGTTCAAAAGGATGGTATAAGCGATGGGTGTCCGTTGCACAAAACTTTTCACTCTAGAATCTGGTTCACTGCTCACACCAATGACCACTAGTCCTTGATCTTTGTATTTCTGGTATAGCCTGTTCAAGTGTGGAACCTCCACACGGCATGGCCCTCACGACGTCGTCCAGAAGTTTAAAATGACTGGCTTGCCCTTGAAATCTGCCAGACTCACCTGATTACCGTTTAAATCCTGCAACGTGAAGGATGGCGCGGGTTGATTGGTGAGCGAAGCTGTTGCGCTTTGAACACTTGTCGGCGGATTCTGTTGGGTAAAGTTCGGATTAAGTCGTTTATTCCGCCGTTGCTGCGCCTGTTCCAGGGCGTCGCAGCCGATGAGTGAAAGTATAAACAAGAACACAACAGATTCATAAATCCAATGCTTGCGCGGCCAGTTTCGCATTTCCATTGTTTCATTCTCCTTATTCATTTTGGAAAACATGGTCAATAAATTAGCATCATGTCAATTTGACGCTTTAGCTGAAAAATCGTTTAGAGTGGAATTATTTTATGGATAAGCAATGCTTAAACAGTTGACGATTTGTCTTTATAAACTGGTTGCACGTACTCCTCGCTACAATTCCTGTGCAAAATAGCCGAAGCAAACATTTTCAGAGTGGAAAGTATCTCACACGGTTAACATATTTTATCCGAAGATTTCCGAATCAAATTTTTTGAAAGGAGGCCAACAGCATGCATGCTTCATCAACCGCGCCCATCCCAGCGGGGGTTTACGAGCTTCGGGTTGTCCCCGACACGCTCGATTTGGCTTACCGTGCTGAACTTGCGCTTAACGCGATTACGCGCAGCGTAAATCCAAGACGGGATTACGACACCTACTTTCGCGGAAATATCATCGTGAACCCGCCGCGAATCAGTCACACATGGGAATCAGCACAGGGGAAACTCTCTGAACCGCTCCTGCTTAACCGGCTGATGACGGGCAATCTCGCAAACATGGATGTTGATGCGGCTTGGATCGAATGGCTTCATGCGCGGCGCAATGGTATTGAACATCTTCATCCAGTCTACATGGGACGCAGTCTATGTGCCATAGCCCTCCATTACCGGCTAACACGCGATCCAGCATGGTTGGAGACCGGACAGCGCGTGGTCGAACGCCTCGACACAATCTGTCCAAAGATAGACGATTTCGCTTATATCCCGGCGAAATATGATTTGAACTATCGTCCGGCGACGCAGTCGGGCAGACGACCGGACTACATGGGCGTCGAACATGCGAAAGGTTGGCCGGCGCGGCATAGCGTCTATCTGCTTCAGGGACTGTGTGCGTTCGTTCGCGAAACGGGCGACGCCGCCGCATCGGATCTTGCCGGAAAACTCGCCCGATTCATACGTTACCATGCGGAGTATTTCGGCGAAGACGGCCAATTTTTAGCACGCCACGAGGGCTATTTGGGGCCAAAATCTGCCATCCATTTCTACTGTCACGCTAATGGACTTCTCGTGTTGACCGAATACACCCTCGTTTCGGGCGACCGGTCGTTCGCGGAGTTTGCCCGCAAGGGTTACGAATTTGCTAGGTCGCACGGCGCTCCAGAGATTGGTTTTTTCCCGGAGTATCTCGAGTGGCCCCAAGACCGTGGCGGCGTCATCAACTGCGAGGCGTGTGACACCGCTGCCATGACTGGAGCCGCGCTTAAGCTGACTGAAGCGGGAATCGGCGACTATTGGGAGCACGTAGATTGTTACGTGAGAAATATGTTGACCGAATGCCAGTTGACCAGTTCTCGGTGGATTGAGGAATCACTCTCATCCGTACCAGAGACGCCAATTGATCCGGAGCTGGATGAGATACAGCAGGTGCCCGAACGGCTCGTCGGCAACTTTGCGGCTTGGGCAAGCCCCAACGAGTTCCGCGTATGGAATCCGGGCATCACACAGTGCTGCGTCGCGAATTCGTCACGAGCCCTCTACTTCGCTTGGTGCCGCATGCTAAACGAGGAACCGGAGCGTGTAACGGTCGAACTGCTGATGAATCGAGCGTCCAAATCTGCGGACGTAACCAGCGACCTACCGTATGCGGGCAGGGTGAGTATCCACATGAAGAAGCAGGCGTGCCTACGGGTTCGTATGCCATCATGGCTAAACCCCAGATCACTAGCCATCACGTCCAGACCATCCGGAGAAACGGTAGCATTCAATCATGACGGGCCGTACGCGACAATATCGCAGCGTACGGTTGGAGAGGAACTTCTCTTGACCTTTGATTTACCGGAGCGAACGACGCGGATGCAGGTGGGGCACATTGAGGCAACCGTTACCTTGCGTGGAAACGAAGTCGTCGACTTCGACCCGCCCGGAAATATTGGGCCGATGTGGCAAGGCAAGCCGGTACATAACGGCGTATCGGAAATCGGCCGGACTTATTTCATTCCCAATGAAGTTGTCCGCTGGTAGACTAGTTTTGTGGAGAATCTATGTCAGACAAGCTCAGAGTCGGAATAATCGGAACAGGACTCGTCGGCAAACGCCACATTCAAAACTACCAATCAATGCGCCAGGAGGTTGAGATTACCGCGGTAGCCGATTTCAATGTCGCTGACGCACAGCGTGTCGGCCATGAACACGGCATCGCACGCGTATTTTCCGATTATCGTGACCTGCTCAACATTGACGAGATTGACAGTGTCGATGTCTGTCTCCCCAATTTCTTGCATTCCCCGGTTACAATCGCAGCCTTGGAAGCTGGCAAGCATGTCTACTGTGAGAAACCAATGGCGACCACGTATGCAGAAGCGCGGGCGATGTATGACACCGCACAGCGGACGGGGAAAATACTGGCGGTGCAGATGAGAACGCTCTTTAGCAAAGAAACGCGAACAGCCAAATACTTAATCCAAGAAGGCGCGCTCGGGCGAACCTACTATGCTAAGACGAGTCGCTATCTCCGCCGTGCACGGGTGTATGTGGATGGCTACGCGACGCCCCATTTTGTGCAGAAGCAGAAATCCGGCGGCGGTGCCCTGATAGACGTTGGGGTCTATCAGATGGCGAGAATGGTTTACCTGCTAAACAATCCGGAGGTTGAATCCGTAACCGCGTCAACTTTTCAGTCGCTGGAAATGGACGAAATCCGCCGTCGCGAGAGCGGCTACAACGTGGAAGAAATCGGCACCGGCTTTATTCGTTTCAAAGGCGGCATCACGATGTTTGTCGAAACGGCGTGGGCTGTAAATCTGGACGGCGGCGATGGAGATTGCATCATGGGATCTAAAGGCGGGCTGCGGCTAGAACCGTTGGCGTTCCACGTCGATACAAAGTCGAATGAAACTACACAACAGCCGTTCACGCTTTATACGGATATGTACGGCATTGAGGCTGATGTCCACTTCAATATCGACGCTTACGAAAGACGGATGCGATTGCTCGGATTGATGGCGGAAGGTTGCGACGACCCACAGCAGCACTTCGTTTGGGGGGCGTTAGGCCGGGTTAAAATGATTGATACCGCGGCTATCGGTTTGACCGTGACCCGTCTCATTGAGGAGATGTACCGCTCCGCAAAGCAGCGGAGCGAAATCAATTTGAGTTAAGCCTTCACTTTTTGAGCTGCACGAACTCAATGAGGATTCCATCGGGGGCTTTAACACAAGCCACTACAGCTTCCGGCGCATCGACCGGCTCAGATACAAACTCCACCCCTTTCTCCTTCAATTCATCCACGGTTTCGGCAATGTTTTCAATGAGAATAGTGAACCACCCCAATCCCGTGTCAAAGCCGTGATTAGCGGGCGGCGGCGGGGATTTAATATCCATCAATTTAATCAGCGTGTTTCCCGCCTTTAAGCGGATTTGATGAAACCCGCGGGGTGCGAGCCCAATCGCTTCTGCCAATTCGTCTGAAGTGTCAACCGCCATCACTATCTCAAATCCCAAGAGTTCATGGTAGAATCGAAGCGATTCGTTGAAGTTGCTGCACGTAATTGCAATATCAACGATAGGGCGCGTCATTTTCAGCATCGTCATTATTGCCAATCTACACTTCGACCGTATTCAAGTATTGGCTTCCTCGATTTTCGTTTGATCGCCCGAGGGTTTTGCATTCTCTTCGCGGCGCGAAGAGTGATGTTAAAGACCACAATCTAGCAATTTTATTGCACCTTGGGGTTCATCCGAAACACTCTCACAGTTTGGTTTTCAGGCTTGCCCACTTTGTCGACAATTTGGCTTTCGGCGAAACAGCTAGAATTTGCTGTATTCCCTTTTCGGTGACTTCTTCAACTTCCTTGACTGACAACGGGCGGGTCCAAAAAGCCACTTCGTCCAGAATACCGTCGAACCGCTGTTCCTTACCGAATTGCTGCCAAGGCATCCGGGTCCCAAAATACATGGGGCGGCCGGTTACCGGAACAGGCCCTTCTGGCCCGCCGCCGACTTTTTCGCCGTTTATGTACACCTGGCTGTCTCCCGGCTCGTGTGACCATGTTAGATACATCCACTGCCTAACCTCACCAAGTCCGGGGGCGAACCCAAAGGAATTACCGATTCCCCAATGCAGGCGTGTGTCATCGAGCAAGAACCACTGAATCCTCGCGCCATCGTTCTCGGATTTATCCATCATCGCACCCCGTCCGCGCTGTTTTGCCCAATGCGATATCGTAAACCCGCTCGGCAATTCGTCGATGCCCTCTATGTGTTCGATAATTACAGATGAGTCTTTCTTCGGAGAAAAATCCAATGCTGTGCCTTCCATGGCATCATCTGTCCAAGTAGCGCCATCTATTTCTCCATGATGTTCCCCGATGGAATCTCCAGCCTTATCACCTTCGCCTTCATCAAAGCTCCAGAAAGCCACAAGCCCATCTAGAATGTCAGCAGGAGCACTCAGATGAAAGACAAGTACACAAGTAGCAATTGCCGTAAAATAAAAAATCGTTCTCATCGTGAATAACCTCCTTCTCAAATTAGACGTTCGGCAGACTAACGATGGTGTGCCTTTAGTGCGCCCCACGTAACGGCGAGCTTGCTCTTCGGTTCAACCGCTACAAGTTCGCCCCGCATAACCTGATTGACCTCATCTTCTGAGAGTGCACGGTCCCACAGCATCACCTCATCCACGAATCCGTCAAGATAAGTTTTCGTGTCTAGGTTGTTATTTAAACCTTGGCTCATTCCCATACGAATCGGCTGATCTGGAAAGAGCGCATATGGTGCGGAGAGCGGCTGTGGAACTTTACCGACTCCGGCCGCCCCAAGCCAAGTTTCGCCTGCGTGGGGCACTTCCACAAGTTCGCCGTTAAAGTAAGAACGGAGTTCTTTGCCGTCCGCGATTTGCGCCACGTGAAACCAAGTTTGCAGATGCGGGTGTAGAGAATGATACCAACCCTCGGTATCCGCAGTACAAGCACCCCATCCCATCAATTCTGGGTTCCTGTTTGCTAGACTTACAATTTCAAACGTGAAGCCGGCTGCCCAGCCAACTTGTCTTCCTTTCCAAACTATGCCAACAAAATTGCCGTGCTCCCGGAAGAATGCCCATGCAGTGACGCTGAATGCATTCTCGAGGCCGTTCATGGATTTGCTGTGAGGAACTTCTACAAAAGCATCGACCCCGTTAAGATCAACCGCCTTGCCGCTCTGGCCGTCCGAGAACGCCGCACCGCCCCTAAGTATGCCGTCATTGCGGCCAAGTGCGTCACTTGCGGTTTCATCGTCAAAGTTCCAGACTGATATTAAGCCATCGGTCAGCGCACCTGAAGCGAGGCTCGGCATGGCGAGAATGGAAATTATCATTAGAAGTGAGAAAGTACGAAACATCAAAACCCTCCTTTATTGACAACTAGATTCAACCACAATTAAAACCGAATTCTAAACCCCGTTGAGAATCCCATAAATAGGGTACCGTGGCATCAACTTCAATCTTAGCGAAATTAGAATTTCATGTCAAGCAATCTTTACTGAGTTCTTTTGTTCAACGGCTAATTGACAATGCAGCTTGTTCTCCCGCATGGTAGGAACTCCGCACCAGCGGTCCCGACTCCACATGGCGGTATCCCATGTCCATGCCCGCGGCTTTCAACGCTTTGAATTCCTCTGGAGTGTAATACTTTTGAATTGGAAGGTGTCGTGAGGTTGGCGCGAGGTACTGCCCAATTGTCAGAATGTCACAGTAGGAATGGCGAATATCCTGCATAGTCTGCAACAACTCGGAATCTGTTTCACCTAAGCCAACCATCAATCCCGATTTGGTCAGGATTGTACCGTCAACCTCCTTGCTAATGCGCAAGAGGTCTAAAGAGCGGTGATAGTCGGCCTGGGGACGGGCTCGCCGATAAAGCCGCGGTACCGTTTCAGTGTTATGATTGAGCACATCCGGTTTCGCGTGTAGGATTACTGCCAATGCGTCCCAATTTCCATCAAGGTCCGGGATAAGCACTTCAACGGTGCAATCGGGGTTATTGGCGCGCGATTCTTGGATACATGCGGCAAAAATACTAGCGCCGCCGTCAGCCTGATCATCACGGTTGACCGAGGTAATGACGACATGTTTGAGTTTCAGATAGGCTACTGCCTCCCCAATCCGCCGGGGTTCATCACGGTCTACACCTGTCGGTTTCCCTTTGGTGACTGCGCAAAACATGCAGCGGCGCGTGCACACATCCCCCAAAATCATAAAGGTCGCCGTTCGATTTTCCCAACACTCACCGATATTGGGGCAGCGTGCCTCCTCGCAGACTGAATGGAGCTCTAAGTCACGCATCATTGCCTTGAGATCTGCATAGTTTGGTCCTGCTGGAATTCGAGCTCGAATCCAGGGCGGATGGCGCCGCCCGGACGAATACCGGGCGGATTCTTTGCCCGCAGCGCATGCAGATCCTTTGTCGGTTTCATATAGTGGAAGGGAACGAATCATACTTCATCACCCTCAATTGTCAGTCGTGATACGTAATCTTAAGACAACAAATGGACGCAACGAAAATTTGGGGCACGCCCCTCCAAGACGCACCCGGACAATCTCCTTTTCAACACTGAAGATTTTGCCGCTCCGGTCAGTGGAATTAAAGGACGAAGCGCCGTTTATTCTAGTTGCTACACAAACATTATCGACGATTCAGAATGCCGCTTTTTTTCAGATATCGGTAAAGATCGCTATCCGTCGATAAAATTAGCTTCGTGTTTTCAGTCGTTGTTGCCCGGTAAGTCTGTAAGGTCTGAAGAAAGGCGTAAAATTCCGAATCTCTGCCGTGCGCCTGCGCATAAATTTTTATCGCTTCGGCATCCGCATTTCCTCTAATCTGCTCTGCCTGTTTATAGGCTTCAGACTGAATGCGCTCCAGTTCTTTCTGTTTTTGCCCTTTAATATCCGCGGCTTCGCCTTCGCCCTCCGATCGGTATTTTGCCGCGATTCGCTGCCGTTCGGAAATCATGCGGGCAAACACTTTCTGTTGGACTTCTTTTACATAGTTAATGCGCTTAATCCGCACATCGATGAGTTCGATTCCGAATTTTTCGGGCAAACTCTGCTGTGCTTTCTCAAGGATCATTTGCGCAACTTGCCCTCTTCCGACATTAATCCGTTCCAACGGTTCAGCGCTGCCGCCCCCTTCTTCTGCTTCCAGTCCTTCGAGGTTCAGGTCGATGATACGATTTGAATCGCGCACCACCTCGACCAAAAGCTGTCCCGTCACCAAATCACGGGCAGCCGAGTCGATTATGTCGTCCAGACGTGATTGAGCGTCGGTCTCCGTACCGAGGGCTTGGTAGAATTTAAGCGCGTCCTTAATACGCCACCGCGCGCTCGTATCCAACCAGATGAAACGTTTGTCCTTCGTCGTGATCTGATTTGGTGAGGCGTCCCATTCGAGAATTCGCTTCTCAAATCGGTGAACTTTCTGAATAAATGGGGTTTTAATCTTTAAACCGGCACTGTCAATTGGTTCACCAATCGGTCGGCCAAATTCGGTAATCACCGCCTGCTCGCCTTCGCGGACAATATAGAGCATTGAAGGACCAATCACTATGGCGATTACAACGATTATGATTAACGGTATCAAAATTTTTGCGTTCAATGCGAATCTCCTTTATTGTCCGAGTTGCAAAATTGGAATGGGGCTGTTCGATTCATCGTCAATAATATAAATCTCTTTGACTTTCGGTAGAATCTCACTCATCGTTTCAAGGTAAAGCCTGCGCCGGGTTACATCCTTGGCGCCTTGGTATTCTTTCCGAATCGAGTTGAATCGATCGGCATCCCCCGTTGCCTCGTTCACGCGTTTCAGGGCGTAACCCTCCGCCTCGGAAATCTGTTGCAACGCGAGCCCTTTTGCTTTCGGAACGGACTCGTTGTAATCACGCAAGGCTTCGTTAATCAACCGCTCCTTCTCTTGCTTCGCTTCATTTACTTCATTAAAAGCCGACTTCACGGCCTCCGGCGGATTAATATCTTGCAACGTAACGTTCTCAATGTGTAAACCCGCATTGTACAAATCTAACAACTGTTGCAGCGCTTGTTTGACGTCCATGGCAATCTCTTCGCGCCCGACGGTAAGCACCTCTGTGACCGTGCGGTCACCGACAACAATGCTCATAACGGCTTCGGAGAGATCCCGCAAGGCTTGATTCGCACTGCGGATTTCAAACAGAAATTTTCGGGGTTCGTCAATGCGGTATTGTACAACCCACTCCACATCGGCAATGTTGAGATCACCCGATAACAGAAGTGATTCCTCCGGATAATCTCGAGCATCGTATTGAGTACGGACGCCAGCCCGAAGCGTGCGAAAACCGAATTCCTCTTTCGAAACTTTTCGGACCGCGACGCCCGTTGCTTGTTCAATTCCGAACGGCGCCTTGAAGTGCAGCCCCGGCGGGACAGATCTGACGTATTCTCCAAACCGGAGCACGACGCCCTCCTCATCGGCTTCAACGGTGTAGAAACTCGTTGCGGCTGCTGCCACGCCTATTACAATGAGTATCAGCCAAACTACACGTTTTGCGGTGATGAACCGAATATACGGCTGTAAATCATCCCACGATTGCTGTTGCATTGAACTTACTCCTTTCAGTGAACCGAATATTATCCTCGGTTTAACTAAGGGTTAATTGAGGCTATAATAAAAACAACGAAATCCCGATATTTGTGCGTTTTTCTGCGCCGCCGATGGGTTCAATAAAGCTTTGAATGATATAGTCGGAAGCAATCAAAAGCCCCATCTTCTGACCGAAGACATCGCCCTGTAACACCAGCTCTAAGAAGCCGACCGTGCGGTTGAAATTATTCTGAGAATCGTTAAAGTCACGCCACGTGAGAAACTGCCCGCCGGCGCTCAATTGCAATTGTGCCGCAACTTGATGCGTCAAGGTCAAGATGTAGGCATTTCGGATGAAATCAACTGACATCAGTTTATCTAACGGGACGATATAACCGATTGTACGGTCGCTCCTAAAAGCGGGCGCGACCGTGAGATCATCGCGCACTCTATAGTCATATCGAATCTGGTTAATCAACGCAGTATCAATAACGTGCTGGCGGCTGTGAAACAGCGCATCACGCTGATATTTGAATTTGCTGACGATAGTGAGGTTCTCAATATTGTCGTAATCGACAATCATCGTGAAGATATTGCTCAGATAGTTTTGAAGCGCCAAATTGTCCTCAATCTGTTCCCCAGTGCTGCGAATAACAACGTCATCAGGGATAATGTCGCGCGAACGGCGAAGGGTATGGCGGAATTTAACCGTTCCAAAGTGAAGAATCCGATTCGGCGCGTATGCAAATATATTATACCATCCTCTTGCACTTTTATGTTCAAGAATCAAGTGTTTCGAATAATATCCGGGTATAACCGAAAGTCCTGCGGTGAATGGTAAATCCAGCTTAAAATAGGTGTGATGGCCGTAAGAACCTCTGTCGTAATCGTATCGGTAGTTGGGTTTGTCATCATCTTCAAGATTATCCGGCTCGCCATTGTTGTTAAAATCAATTGATTCGCGATTGAGTCCCAAGCGAAATCTCGGCGGGTCTGCAAAGAAAAGTAGAAAATCGTCATCCCAATCTTTAATGCGGTCGCCATCCAGATCGTCCTTTGTGTTTCCAGAAATCAAAATCTCTGGTTCACGCGAATCTGCGTATGGATCGTCATCATCGTTGTCGTCCACGAAGTTGTCCGCCGTATAAAAGGGATCGATTCGCGTATATTCGCTGCGCCAGGTAAGGGGGCCAAAATTTCGATTCACATCAACGAACCATGCGCCGGTGGTTCGCTGTGTGCTTCGCCCGTTCAGAATAGGATACTGCCTCGTCTGTGAATACCATGCACGTTCCGCCTCAATCGAAAAACCGAACAGCGTCGTATGGAAATCGAGACCCATTGTGGTTTCATCTGTCAATTCGCCGTAGTAAAATCTGTGTACCTGGCGGTTCGACTCGTCTTTGACGTTGCCTGCGGCGCTGAGTTCCAATTGAAAGTCCCGATTGTTCGGCGACAATTCAACCCGATAATCATTGGCAATATCGACTTCAAACCGCACGCTTCTGATTTCCTGTGGGTTGAAAAGAAGAAATCGATACGTGAACGACCCTTCGCCATCCACCCAGCGTGACTGATGATCCCGTCGGCTCTGGTGCGGGAGGAGCAGGACGCCCGGCGGCTCTTTCCCGCCGAATATCTCGTATTCAAGGGCGCCGTCAACGAAAACGCGCACACGGAAAACTTTCCCGCCGCGGGGGTTTTCCGGTGAAGCGTCACTGAAGCGGAGAAATAGTTCAGGCGGCGGATTGGCGACGGTGACCCCTCGAAATGGATTCGTTGTACGAGTTAGGTCGTAGTTTGTAAAAAAACGATTCACATAGTTGATGCCGAGCCGAGGCAATGGCAACGTTAGATCTGGTAACGTCCCCAGCCGGATATCGTGAGCGCCAAGATTTGCCTCCGCTCGGAACCCGACCATGAACCAATCGGCGGTACTCGTAATATCAACGTTTTCGATGGGGGTAGCACGCTCTCCTAAAATGTCAAACGTATTGTTGGTCACCCGCCCGACAAACGCCGATATTCCTCCACGCGCTTTCGGAATCGAAATATTCCAGCGTGCTGCATCAAACAGCTCCTTGTTTAACGTAAAGCTGGAAAATTTTGTCGGAAAATTGCCGACAGTCAACTGGTGGCGCACGCTTTCGCTGGGGATGTTGAACGTGAAAAAGTTTCGATTACTAGTCTTTTTCCGAAATTCCTCATCACGGCGCAACGTCGAATCGCCTCCTAACACGCCAAACGTTGCCTGAATCCTATAGAGTTCTTTGCCGCTCTTATCAAATACAGGATTTCCCAGTGGGTCCACACGCTGTGCGTGCGCCGAACCCAAAAATTGGGCGCAGACTAACAACCCTATCATCAGGTGCAATGCGGTACGGATTATGTGTGAGGCGCGACGCATGATTGCTCCTATACTCATATTCCGTGCTTCTTAGACTGTTCCAATCACGCATTCCACTCGTCTACCGCTGCTCGATTGCATCATAAAATATATACAAGGCTAACTCGATGGCTGCCGTACGTGTCTACAATGCCACCAATCGGAAAAGCCGAGCCGTAATCCATTCGAACACTACTGTTCAAGTGATACCCTCCCCCGAGCGTCAGATTTGCGCCCCAAGCGAGGTTTTCCAACCGAAATCCGCCGCGCAGCAACACCCTTCCATCATAGAATTGTTGCTCAATCCCAATCTTGACATCAGTCTGGCTGCGGTTGAATACCAAATCCATCCCCCATGTAGACCGCCGCCCCAATATTCCGATGCCAAGCGTCACCTGCGCCGGCAAATCCTCCATAATCTTCGACGACTTCGAAGCAATGTTGGGCGTATTGATGTTCTGAACCGACAACGCAAGCGGAATATTCTCGGACGGGCGAAAAACCACGCCTGCGTCTAAGCTAAACCGGCTTGAGCCCGGCAAATCCTCTACAATATTACCGCTTGTCCCAATTGTAGGCGCCGTGTCCCAATGTAACAGCTTTAACGCCGCTCCAATTGACAGACGGCGTTCTTCATTCGTTCCAAACGCTAAACCCTTGCTCAATCCCATGACTAAATAATTCTCCGAATAAAGTGCGCTGACGTTCAACCGCTTCCAAAGCAACCCGATTGAACTTCTGAGAGGAGCTGGATTGGTATAGCTGATCAAGCTTTGCGAGATTGAAGTCTCGTCGGTCAAGCCGACATGGAGTCTAGCCATTGTCGCAGACAACTGCCGCGGCACGGAATGATTCGAGATTGACGCCGGATTTACGAGTAGACCGTCCGATTCATTCGCTGTCGCCGCGAACGCGCCTCCCATCGCATATGCACGCGCCCCCACGAATTGATCGTCGAACGCGGCATGTGTCCAATTAGATAGACCGGCTATACCCATGAAAATTAAGAAAATTAGGAGTGCCAATCGATGGGTTGGCGGGCAATTTATGCGATGATACGGTAAGAAAAAGGGATTATTACAATTCGATGGTCTCTCACTTTTCCATTTTGACACCGTCGGTTAAACCCCCTTTCGCTGCCTCCTTCCGCTATGACGGTTACACGTCTCCAACGAGTTCAATAATAATCGACCGGCATATCTCTGCAGCGGTTAGTCTTCATTTTCCCACAACAATAACGCCGTTTCGGACGTCTTTCTGCGTATCAGATTGAATCTGAATCTGATAGATATACGGCCCAATATTTACAATTCGCCCGGTTCCATCCCGACCGTCCCATTCGACACTCATTGCGTTTGAATGCATGACAGTTCGATTTACCAACGTGCGCACGAGTCTGTTGTTGAGATCAAAGATTTCAACGATAAGTTCGCTCTGTTGGAACGGCGAGGTGTCCGCGTTAATGATTGTTAGCCGTGTTACATCTGCGATTCCGTTTCCGTCAGGCGAAAACGGGTTCAAACTCCACGCCGTCTGTATTTTCGAAATGACAGCTTGGAACAACGCAAATTCGGAAATATAGTTGAGTTCTAAACTGACCGTCTGACGATCCAGGTCAATTTCCCCTCCAACGAATTGCCATTCCTTGCCAAGGTCGTCCCATGCAAAAATTCTAAGGTCCGATTCTCGGCTGATATTCGCCGCAAGCAAATCGGACGCGGTATAACTCAATGCTAGATGCGCCGGACGTTGGAGCAAAATCCGATCAACCGCTACAAGCGGAACAAGTTTGGAGTCGGACACGTCAAATAATTCGACCTCGTTAATTTGAACATTATTTGCCTGTTTGCTCTCCGTGATTTTGAGTCGGACATACCGAGCCGACGGGTGAGATGGCAACTCAATTGCTGTCGTACGATCATCAAACCCCGAATACTCAAATAACTCTGTGAAGTTTACATTATCATTGGAGGTGAATATTATTGCGTTTTGCGGTCCAAAAGAACCGTTCTCGGTAACGTTCGCGTGCACGACAATTCGGCTGATTGCACGCACCTCACCCAAATCGGCAGTAAGCGAGATAGGCAACGGCACTAACCCTGCGACCCATGTCGAAGGGAAATCTAATATGCCGTCAAACGCGAGCGTCGGTGGTTGATCGCGTAAGGAATTCGACGCCTCTGCAGCGAACACGCCCTGCTTCAGCGCTTCAAATCGGTACACCACGGCGGGAGCCGTCCCTTCAACAATTTGTTCGTTTTCCGAATAGGACAAAGAATCAAACTGCTCGCGTGGAACGGAATAGAACTGTAATTTTTTGATTTTCTCATCAAAAGCATCAACTGCCAATACAATCTGCGCCCGATGGCCATCGCTCAACGTGTAATATCCCGCATCGGCGGCATCTGGCCGCAATTCAGAAAGATAAAACGGCGTAATTGTCACCCAATCGGCGGTTTCAATCTGATTGGCGCCTGGCAATACGAGTGTGCGGGCGAACAACGTAAGTCGGTTCTCTCCCGCCTTGAGCAAAACCTGAACGGAAAATGGCGCCCGATTCTCCACTGATAGATCTAGCAAGATAGAAATGGACTGGATACCGGCCTGTATAATCTGATTGTTTGGATCTAGAAATTCAACGGATTCGATGGCAATTCTCTCCCGGTGCCAGCCTTCGAGCATCACAATCTGGACGAACCGCGCAGAAACGATACCCGGAAAGTCAACCACGGCCTTGTTGAAAGACGTACCTATGCTGGAGGGTACGTTCAAGCGATGACCTTCGGGAAAATTTGTGTCGTCTTGCGCAAATGCCATCTGTACCATTCTTGGTCCGAACGAGAAATCTAGGTCAGCAACGGGACGTATTAAAGCTGCCTTAAGCTGACGTGAACTTCCAAGGTCGAGAACAATTGCGTGGAGAGAATGTGCCAACTGCTCCAAATCCGGAACTCCGGCCGGTGTGTTGGCCGTGACAACAACTTTTGTCGGAATTGAGGATTCAACAATTCCTTCAATCGACAACGCCTGGTTGTTTGTGGTAAAGTCTGTCTTAGGATGCACAATCGACAGGTCAATTACAGCGAACAACCCCATTGGACTTAATACGAAAAACGTGATGGCGAGCGGTATTGCGATACGGAACATCATGAATCGCCGCAGGGCAAGTTTGGCAAAGCGGTACATCGTTACTAGATGGGAAAGTTTAGCACACGTGCGCATGAGGCTGCAAGCGAATCCAGCGCTAGTCCCCTGGCATTGACCGGTTTGATTCACGCTGCACCGAGATGGAATCCATGGGTAGTAGGTTGGGAAAGGCATTCAAACTGATTAGTCGTGACTCGTGCGCACTACAGTCTTCAGTCCGCCGCGAATGTTAAAATCCCCTTCTACCTGAACACGGCGTGGTTTGCACGCAGCCGCAAAATCGTCCATGACCTTGTTGACAAGATGCTCGTGAAAGATTCCTACCTCGCGAAAAGACAAGAAATACTCTTTTAAGGACTTGAGCTCAACACAGTACCTGTCCGGAACATAGGTAATTCGGATGGACGCAAAATCGGGATGGCCGGTCTTGGGGCAGATTGTCGTAAATTCTAGGTTGGTAATTTCGATAGTGTAATCTCTGTCGTCATACTCGTTCTTCCAAGTTTCGATTGCCGGCGTTTCCATCTGCCGGATATGATTCTGCAATCCATCATATGCGGAGCCGTTGCTCATGTTGAAATCCTTCCGAAAGGTTTAAAAAGCGGTTCCAAATGGGTGAGCGGCGCGCATTTTCTCCTGCATGGCTACTTTGGACGAAGTTTTGAGTCGTGAGGAAGCCCAATTTCTCTCATTGAATTTCTGTGGATACCGCATCACTTAAAGCAGTTCTTTGAGGGATTTTGAATAGATTGGATGGCGGAATTTTCGTAGGACCTCCTCCTGAATCTGGCGAACGCGCTCACGGCTAATTCCCAACTCTCGTCCAATTTCTGCCAAAGTATATTCTGTGCCGTCAGTCAAGCCGAATCGCAGCTGCATTACAACCTTTTCACGCCACGTTAGCGTGTTAAGCGCCTTGTCTAACGACTCCTTCCTTGACCGCGTAAGCACTTCCTTATCGGGAGCAAGGCTGGATTCGTCCTCCAGTGTGTCAGAAACGGTCGTGTCGTTTGAGTCGAACAGCGGCGAATCGAGTGAAATGGTGCCTTGTCCGCTTTGAAGTATTTCGACGACACGATTCTCATCCATACCCATTGCCTTCGCAACCTCTCTGTAAGTAGGTTCGCGGTTTAGTTCATTGGTTAGTCGGGTCTGAGTGTCGAAAATCGATTGTCGCAACGTTCCAATGTAGCAGGGCAACCGAACAGTGCGGCTATGCTGTGCTAGAGCTCGTTGAACTGCTTGCATAATCCACCAATAGGCGTAAGTGCTAAACTTGCACCCTTTTCGAAGATCGAACTTTTCGACGGCTTTCATCAAACCGATATTCCCCTCTTGCATCAAATCTTGCAACGTCATTGATGCTGAATAAGCGCGATACTGCATCACGACGCTGGCAACGAGTAACAAGTTTGCGCGTATAATCTTCTCTCGTACGGCCGTCATCTCGTCGACTGCAATACTTATCTTTTCCCGGAGTGTTTCCATGGCATTTTTCTGGTATGGATTATCCTCGGTTTGCCCGTTTTGATACGCCCCAATCTCGGCAGAAATTAAATCTATTATTCCGCCAACCTCCATCGGCGACCACCAACGGCGTTCGGACTTCCGCTTTGCCTTTCTACTGCGGCGCAGGTTAGACTGCACAGACTCCAGCATCGAAGGCGGGAGTTGCTTGAATAATTCGTCAATCCGCTGTATCTTGGCTGAAAACTGTTCGAAGAGTTGGGTCTCTTCGATAGGTGTTAGCAGCGGTGTTTTCGAAATCTGCTGAAGGTAAGGAACCATACCATCCTCAAAATTGAATACCGCATCGCTACTCGCATTTGAGGCGGGGATGAGTTCATCAAGGTCTGAAACCGGCAACTGCTCTCCTCTGTCATCGGTTAGATTCTTACTGGGCGGCATTTTCAAACCTTCTTTTTCCGGCACTTCAAAGTCACCTGCAAATTCCGTATCGACCAAGTGATTTAGCATTTGAGATCCATTCCTCACGGCTTTGATTACCTCAATTCTTAGCGATGAAGTAAATCACATAGGAGTTTGTGGCGGACGAGAAAATTTTCCTCTCGGCGCTTTTATTCAATAACTAACCTACCTGAATCATAAAAAAGCACCGATTCATCACACGGAACCGGTGCTTGCGATGATATCCCATGGTATAAGCCGAACGCGCTACCATCTGTCAGATCCGCCCCCTCGGTAATCTCTTGATTGATTTCGTCTAGACTTTGGGCGCGCCTCGTTCACTTTCAAATTTCGTCCCATAAACTCGCTGCCATCTAACGCTTCTATGGCTGATTTCGCTTCTGCATCTTCTGGCATTTCGACAAACCCGAATCCTCTAGATCGACCGTCATATGAATCTCGAATTACATTCACCGTTTCCACTTTTCCAAATTCTTGAAAAGCTTCAAGCACGTCATCATCGGTGGCACTAAAGGACAAATTCCCGACGTAGATATTCATTAAAATCTCCTCCTATAAATGAACCGTTTCACATATCGCAGCCTAAGTTGTTCTAGCGTATGGCAGTAGAACCATTCTTGCGCCTCCAATGCGTCGAATGGTCGTCTCCCGACAACCCTCTGCGGAACCGGTACATGCTGCACACCTTGAATCCAACCAACACATGCGACCGGTTTAACGCAATTGTTCGACGCATACACCTTTTCATAATATAATACCATAAATCCGCAGATTCTGCCACATTCGACCGTAAAATCAGCGAGGGACGCCGATTCTTTCTGCGAAAATGGAGAATCCATTATGACCATTTGTTAAGAGAGAACCGCCGCGGTCTCAACCCTGAAAGTCACGCGCAACTTGGTGTGGCAAAATCAGATCAAACATTTCGTATTGACGCACCGATATGATATAATTCCCGTGATTGACCGGTAACTTTTTTAGTCATTTTGATTAGCATTACACGACATGGACATCCCTCAATGCGCCTCATCACGGTGCCACTAGAATTCGCCTTTTCCTTCGTCTTGGGGTTA
Source organism: Candidatus Poribacteria bacterium (assembly GCA_028819845.1). Taxonomy (GTDB): domain Bacteria; phylum Poribacteria; class WGA-4E; order WGA-4E; family PCPOR2b; genus JAPPKS01. The sequence continues at coordinate 49,487 of JAPPKS010000026.1, forward strand.
TCCGCCTCTTGATAATCTCGCGGCTGTGGTTGTTGAGCTACCGTTTTCGGTATATTGTGTTCGGTGCGGCACCGCTTCCGCTCAATCTGAACAGAATCGACTCGCAGAATACCTATCGTGGGAGAATACGCTAAATTTGTCGCCGCAAGCGGTGATGGTTCAGCACTCGGCACGGTCACAATCCAGATTAATCATGGCGTCCCAGAACGTTTGAAGCTCGGTGAGAACAGAAAAATTCACACTATCAGGACACCGGATACATCAGCCCGCCGCCATGGCGCAATCACAATTGCGCCTGCGGCACGGATAGATTGTTGTAGAAACAATCTCCCTGCAAAGCGTTCGTGTCCTTCGTTGATAAAACCCCGTCGGAGTTTCAGCTCTCTACCGAATAATTGAGCGCTCAACAAGTTAAAACGCTCGGGATTTTCGCCCGATTTAATGAGCACCTGGCCGAAACAAACGGCAAGATTTTCGATTCAAATTGTTCCATTCTATCCGATTAGATGGAAAAACGTGCACCGAGGTTTAATTGGAGTGAGCGATACGCGGCAAGCCAAGACCTGTCCGCTCTTGTTGCAGGACAAAGATTCGGTTGGGCATAGTGTCTTGGCAAGCTATAAGCATCTCAACGAAATCGGCGTAAACGTTGGCGACGCGGTAGAAAACGGGTGGCGAATCGGTTTGATGGTTGTAACGGGTCTGGGGGCCGGCTCGCATCTTCACTGGGGTATGGTTGTACACGGGGTTACAGTGGATCCAGAGAAGTGGATGGCATGGATTCTCTCCGCTACAAAGGGAGGCGGAAATCCAAGACTATCACTGTGAGAAGATTTGTGAATGAAAAGACCGAAGTCCAGAACCGGATTCGAGGCGGTATTCGCATCAGAGTCGTTGTCATCGGCCTAATATTGATGGCGCTCAATGCATATTGGGTCGCAATCAATGACATTATCGTCGGTCCTTTGCACAACTATATGTCGTTGTTCAGCAACGCAGTCTTCACCCTGTTTGCGCTCATTCTACTGAATCTGCTTCTCAAAAGACTGCTGCCGCGGTTTATGCTCAGCAGATCCGACCTATTCGTTATCTACGTTATGGTTGTCACCGTGACAACGGTATCTGGCCATCCGAGCATGAGCCATGTGATCGGAATTCTCGCTCACCCATACTGGTTTGCCACGCCGGAAAATGATTGGCGCAATCTGTTCTGGCAGTATATTCCCGACTGGTTCACCACCCGTGACACACATGCCCTCAGTAGCTTTTTTCACGGGGGGACATCCTTCTTTGACCGAAAATACGTCGAACCGTGGCTGGCCCCGTTGCTCTATTGGTCAGCTTTCATGTTTGTCCTCTACTTTGTACTTATCTGCATCAACGTGATTCTGCGAAAGCAATTCACCGAGCATGAACGGCTCACCTATCCGATTACTTGGATGCCCCTAGAGATGGGGAGAGATATCTCGGGGTTTCTGAGGAACAAGTTAATGTGGCTAGGCTTTGGAATCGCGGCGGGAATCAGTCTGCTAAACGGCTTGCACACCTTATTCCCATTCGTTCCCGCTGTGCCCGTTTGGTGGCAACGGGTTAGTTTCGCGGAAAAACCGTGGAGTTACGCCGGTGGAGTGCTGGTCTCTTTCCAGCCATTCGTGATTGGGCTTTCGTATTTCATGCCGTTGGATCTCGCGTTTTCCGCGTGGTTTTTCTTCATCCTACAGCTTCTGATTCGAGTGTTGTTGGGCGCGGCGATGGGTATACGAAACCCGTACTTCGATGAACAAGCACAGGGTGGTTGGATTGGATTGGGCATTCTGGCGTTATGGGTCGGGCGCAGACACCTCAAACGCGCCTTCTTCCAGACGTTCAGCGGCAATAACCGGTTCGATGACTCGAACGAGCCGATGCGGTATCGCACCGCTGTATTGGGCATAATTGCAGGGTTCCTGTTTCTAATTGCATTTGCGTACAAAGCGGGGCTGTCGGCATGGGTAATGCTCATGTTTTTGGTTTTGTACTGTTCCATCGCCATCGGAGTAGCAAAACTCAGGGCGAGTTTGGGGGTGTCGATTCATCACATCATCTGGGTAGATCCGCAGCGCACGATGGTGACCGCGTTTGGGACACGCACATTCGGGGCGCGGAACTTGACGGTGCTGACCTTCCTTTTCTGGCTGAACCGAGAGCTGGTCGCGCATCCGATGCCGAATCAACTCGAAGCATTCCGCATCGCGGAGCAGACGGGCACGAATTATCGAAGAGTGTTATGGGCAATGCTTATTACTCTCATCATCGGTATACCCGCGACTTTCGTTATATACCTCGGTCTCACATACCACCACGGGGCGGGAAATTCCGCATCACACATTGTTGGGATGGGTACAGACTATTTTACGAGACGGCTTCAGCCGTGGTTAAGCGTTCCCCTCGAACCGGACTACCTAACCATGAGCATGATTAGCCTCGGTTTTGGCATAACAACCGTTCTGCTAGTCATGAAGATGCGGTTTCTGTGGTGGCCATTTCATCCGGTGGGATATGTCATGGGGGTAAGCCCGTCGGAAATGAGTTACATCTGGTGTCCGATGCTGGTTAGTTGGTTTCTTAAATTCACCATTCTACGTTACGGCGGCTTGAAGGGGTATCGCCGCGCCATCCCGTTTTTCGCGGGATTGGTCCTCGGCGATTACACGATGGGTTGCATTTGGAGCATTATCAGCGCATCCTTGAATATCGTCACGTATAACATGGCATGGCACGGACGCCCAAGTATGATTCCATAACCCTTCCACACCCTGAACGAAGCAACCCCGGGACACAAATGGCGAGACGTGAAAACGCTTGATTCGACAGTATAGATATGTTATGCTATCTTCTCTGTTAGGAGGCAATCGTAGCAGTCTTAGGTTGGGTTGAGGCCGCGCGATCGAACAACACCAACCGGAGGAATATTTTGGGCGAAAGAGATTTTAGGCGGCAGTCTTCTCTGTAACCCAGCGCCTTTTGGCTATTGAGAGTCATCTCGTTGAACGGAGTCGGTACTGTCTAACGAACCGCGCTGAATTTCGCTTCGCGGATTGTGTTATCAACCTCGTTTTTGCCCGCCGCGTTTTTTCTTCTAAAAGTATGAGTCTGCCAAATCCGTTCAACCCAACCAACGGCGTGTTAGGTGTTTATGTGTTAAATTACAAAGTAACATCTGCTTTCGTCCGTCAGGTGGTCGGCAATGCAGCATAAGCTCTCCATTGTAATTCCCGTTTATAATGAGGTCGGCACATTGGAGGAAGTGCTCCGGCAGGTACAAGCGGTCGACATCGGGATTGAAAAAGAGATTGTTTTGGTGGACGATTGCTCAACCGATGGGGCGCGTGAACTTCTCCGGGAGATTGAATCGTCTAGCGACTCACCCATCCGCGCCTTTTACCACGATGTAAATTATGGCAAGGGCGCAGCCTTGCGCACCGGATTCCAGCACGTTGAGGGTGACATAACTCTCATTCAGGACGCCGATTTGGAGTATAATCCACAAGACTACCCGGAACTAATCCAGCCGATTTTGGACGGTGTTGCGGACGCGGTCTACGGTTCGCGTTTCCAAACGGGACGCGGACATGCGCTGTTATCGAGTTATGCCGCGAATAGATTTTTGACTGCGTTCTCCAATCTGTGCACCGGATTTAAGCTGACGGATATGGAAACCTGCTACAAGGCAATAAAATCCTCAATTTTGTTGGATATTCCGCTGCGGTCGGATCGATTCGGATTTGAACCGGAGATTACCGCAAAACTCGCAAAACGCAAATGCCGAATCTGTGAGGTGCCGGTAACCTATCGTGGACGCGACTATCACGAGGGGAAAAAAGTGAGTTGGAAGGATGGGATTGCAGCAATGTATCATATTATCCGTTTTCGATTCAAGGACTAATCCGAGATTGAACATCGGCGTCATTTGGGCACTTGGGGCGGATCGACTGGTATTAAATTGCAATTCACCCGGATCGTCACATGAAGAATTTACAGAATCTACTTGAAAATATCGATCAACTCATCGACCTACAGCCTTCCTCGGAGCCGCCGGCACTGCCTGTCAATACTTCAGACGAGTTACTTGCTGCGCTCAAACACTATTTCGGACTTTCCGCGTTCCGAGGCGGGCAGCGCGAAATAATTGAAGCAATCCTGAACGGCGGCAATGTCCTCGCTGCGTTTCCGACCGGTTACGGCAAATCACTATGTTATCAGTTGCCTGCGCTCATTCAGCCCGGCGTCGCCATCATCGTTTCGCCGTTAATCTCCTTGATGAAAGATCAGGTGGACGCATTGCGTGGGCGTGGTATCCATTCGGTCGGGCTAATCAACAGCAGCCTAAATTTGGAGGAGTATCAGGCTGAGTTGGCCCGTTTGAAACGCGGTGAAATAAAATTGCTCTATGCCGCACCGGAACGTTTTCGGAGCCGTCGGTTTTTGGCGCGTCTTGACGCGTTCCCTATCTCGCTGTTCGTCATAGACGAAGCGCACTGCATATCCCAGTGGGGGCACGACTTCCGACCCGCGTATCTGGCGTTGCGCGACGCCATCCGGGTACTGCACCCGCGCTCGATTGCCCTTTTCACAGCGACCGCGACCCCGGAAGTGCGTGCGGACGTCTTGCGTGAGTTGGACGTTGATCGCTGCGAAACCTTTTTGCGAAGTATTGTGCGCCGCAATCTGAAATTTAGCGTCTGTGCCCTCTCCAGCGAGACCGAAAAATACGCGATGCTGCATGCCTGCCTGGAAAAACTCGAAGGCAAAGGAATTATTTACGCGGGGCGCCGACGCGACACGGAGGAAATTGCGGCCGTTTTGGGATCGTACGGACGGCGTGTGGATTATTACCATGCCGGGCGCGATGCGTCAGAGCGAAAACGGGTGCAGGATGGATTCTTTGAAGATGGACCTGACGGCATAGACCTCATCGCGGCGACCAACGCATTCGGAATGGGGATTGACAAATCTGACATCCGATACATCATCCATTGGGCGATGACGGGGACACTGGAGGAATATTATCAGGAATCAGGGCGTGCTGGCCGGGATGGGGGAGACTCCAACTGTGTGCTCTTTTATTGTCCCGACGATCGGAGGTTGCGCGAATGGTTTATCAAGGAAGACGCGCCAAACAAGCGCAATCTGCTTAAACTTCTCAAGTTAATTGAAACATTTCCCGCCCTGCACCAATTCCGCATGATTCCTGCAGAAGAACTGGAGTGGTTGAGCGGCTTTAGCGCCGGAAAAATCAGGGTCGGCATCAGCTACCTGCAGAAACTCGGGTTCCTGCGAAGGATGTATGACATCCCTTCAAGACTGTCAATCCGGACGCCGTTCGTCCCAAATTACAGGATAGAAGATCACGACCAACGTGCGCTGCTAGAGCAACTGCGGACACAATCCGAATTGAACACGATGGAATTTTGCAGGGACTTAGATATCCGTCCGGACGATTTGATGGAACAACTAATTGACTTGCAGAACGATGGGTATCTGCGGTATTGGGGAACAGAGGATTCGATGCTCATTGAGCTGCTGCGTGAGAGCCACCTCTTCGGTTCGATTTCTGAGGATCAGATGGGATTTGAGGATTTCATTCTAGGCAAGCGGCGGCAGCTGGATCAGGTAGTACATTATGCGCTCGCAGACCATTGCCGTGGGCGCGCCGCACGGAGGTATTTCGGCGAATCGGTTCCAGAGGATTACAGATGCGGTAATTGCGATTTGTGCAATCCGGATTACAGGGTCGTAAGGGATTGAAATAGCGTAACCCAACGTTTTTTGGTTGCACAATGCGATTGGTATATTTGAGGCTATGCAAAACCCTAAATGCGTTAGGTTATATTCCGGGTATATGCCAATGTCGCCAATTCAAGTTCGCGGCGTAGTTTCGCTTGGCTATGTATTTGGTAAAACCCACCTTAACCCAACCTACAGGAGACATGGAAACTAAAATCATTGCACTGAAATTGGAGGAAGGAAACTCAAATGTCAAAGACAGCGGTAATCGCCGGTGTCGGCGCCGGATTGGGAGCGTCCTTAGCAAAAAAATTTGCGCGCGAAGGATGCCGCGTAGCGCTGCTCGCACGTTCTTCGGGTTACATTGATGCGCTGGCTGCGGAACTTCGGGAAGCGGGGACGATTTGCCTCGCGTTGCCGACGGACATTACAGACCCACTTCAAATTGCGGGCAGCTTTTCGGCGGTGCGAGAAACGTTGGGCCCCGTCGATATTTTGGTCAACCACGCCGGAAATGCCGCGTGGGGCAATTTTTCTGAGTTGACGCCCGATGCATTTGAGCATTCTTGGCGTGTGTGCGCGCTGGGGGCGTTTTTGTGCGCACAAGAAGCCGTGCCCGATATGGTGGAGCGGGGCGGTGGGGCCATCCTCTTTACCGGCGCAACTTCAGCCATTCGCGGACGACCGGGGGCAATAGCGTTTAGCAGCGCAAAATTTGCCGTGCGCGGTCTAGCCTGGGCGTTGGCGCGCGAGATTGGGCATCAAGGGATTCATGTTGCTCACATTATCGTGGACGGAATCATCAATACCCCTGACGTGCGTAGCCGATACCAACTAGACGATGATGAACCGACGCTAGATCCGGACGAGATTGCCGAGACATATTGGAGCCTTGCCCAGCAGCCGCGGAGTTCATGGACCTTTGAGCTGGATCTGCGCCCGTATAACGAGGAATTCTTCACCTAGTCACTTGCGTTGAGTAGAGTGGTACGATGAAAAAGGTGAATTGTTGCGTCTGGTGTTTTCACAAGCGCTTGGGTTAATCTGGCAATCTCACCGTTCGGCGTAAGGCACGGCATTTGCCGCAAGAACAGGTTTGGAAAAATCCGATCTACTCAAACTGCGTGTGCTTCGCTCAGAGGCGCCCAAACGGGAATGTACCGGGCATTGCGTCTAAGCCGCGGAAGTGATTGGGTTTAATCATCGTCGGTAGTTTCAGGTCCGGCATCTTGAGTTCGTCAAACCGAGTTAGTTGTTCGGGCGTGAGTGCGGCTTTAATTTCGTTTAGGAGCCCGCCAATCTCCTTGAGGTACGCATTGCGTTGAACTATGAACTCCCGAATCTTGGCTCTCAACGCGTGTCGTGCCCTCACCGACTGCCGATACATTCTCCGGTCGCCTTCGTACGGGCTCAATCGATCCATCCGTGCTTCGCTGCGATAGCCGTGGTAGTGCGACTCTAACACGTCTTTTTCAAATTTGTAGTCTTCGACAATGTCCCTAATGACTGAAATTTTGGGCGAAATGACATTTAGCTGTTCCGATGACAGGTTCAGCGCGGATGAGGATTTTGAGATGTCGATTAACTTCACCCCGCCGCAAGCTGAGGTGAATACGATGCAGATGAGGATAATGAATCGTTTCATTTTCAAGCTTATCTACCCAACCAACATCAATTTGATGCGCCTGCCTTCAGGTTACCCCATGTGGTGCTAATCTTTCCGTGCGGGTGAACGGCGAGAAATCCTTTCAATCCGCCATCGAAGTGCGTTTCAACCTCGTCTGCGCTCAAGGCGCGTTTAACGATTAAGACTTCGTCGAGCATACCGTTGAAAAAGAACGGGCCTTCCGACCAGCCGATATTTAGCGCGTGGTCAATCTCTTCGGGGATTGCCACGTTGTCATCCACTCTTCCGAACGGCTTTCCATCTAAATAATAAGTGTATTTCCTCCCCTCCTTGGTGAGCACCATCTGATACCACTGCTTTAGCTTGGGGTCCCACGGCTCGGAATCGACCCAAGCGACGCCCGCGCCGCCGGCGGTATTGATGTGGAAGTCGATTCCGTTTCCGGAATACCACCAAATCCACTTGTTTGTGGAACCGCCCCCCTCGTCATGTCCGAGCAGCGTAAAGCCCGCAGAACCCCGGTTCCCTTTCGGCGGATCTTCCTCAAAATAGAGCCATACCCCAATGGTGAAATCGGATTTGTGTAGACTGAGGCTGTCGTCGTTCTCAACCTCGACTTGGTTCGTACCGTCCAGCCGTATCGCCTGTCCAAACTTTCCCTTTTCCCGTTTCGCCTTCTTTTGCAACGTGCCGTCGTTGCCGTGTGGCGACAGGTCTTTGGCGACATCACCCTTTCCTTCGTCAAACGTGATAGCGAGGACTACATCCTTGTCAACTTCGAGCGCCGCCGAGTCTTCAAGTTGGAACGCGAGAGTCAAACAGAGGATTAATGCAATAAAAATCGTGTGTTTCACTTTTTTTCTCCTTTTTGGGTTTTAGGTTTGTTCCGCATTATTATATACGATAATACAATGGTTTGGAAAGAGCGAAAATAATCGTGTCTTCTTAACACACACCAAAAAACTCCGCATTCCTTAATACTCTGATTTTTGCGTATTTTCTCTACGGAATGTAAGCCTGAGTTTGACCACTGCAACACCAATGTCCGCAGGCAGAGATCGCCGTTCGTTTCTACCCCATAGAATCGGGAGCTATAGAAACTCATCTTCCGCCGTTATATATTGATAGGAAATTAATTTTGCGAATTCTTCATCGCGCCCCAAGTGACAGCCGGCTTCCCCGCGGCATCAACCGCCAGTGCATTGTTTCTGTACTCAAAATTTTGCTGTATCTCTTCCTGCGATAATGCGCGATTATAGATGCGGACTTCATCAAGGATACCGGGAAAGTACCTACCCTTGAGTTCGCTTCCGATTCTGAGGCGGGTGAGGTTGATTGGCGGCGTTTCAACGTCTGGAAACTCCCTCACGCCGTGAATTCCACCGTTCCCGACTCTACCGTTAACGTACACCGCGAGCCGTTCCTCACCGGGTTCAATCAAATTGGAAGTATAGGCGAGGTGATACCACGTGTACGGCTTCACTGTACCCCCTTGGTATGATATGTAGCCGTCCCGGTCCTTTAGGTTGAGGTCAATTCGATTGAATCTAACACTGAAGGTTACAACACTTCCCGGCATCTGTTCCGGGATAACGGACGAAGAAACCAACCCATTAACCCGGAAAGCCTGATCGCCTCTCGCCCAGACCTCTACCGTCACTTCGGATTCATGCCCTAAATCCGGCAGGGCAATAAAATCATCAACCCCGTCAAAATCGAGAGCTTCCCCAATTATTCCGCGGGCGGTCTGGGGATTTCCGATAATTACTCCATGATTGTTATTTCCCGAAATATCATTGACGATTTGCCCATCGATATTTGCCTTGTCCATCGTCCAATAGCCGATGAGGTCCCTAGTCACGTATTCCTGAGCTTCTACTTCACTGACAGGGTAAACCGCCAATGCGATAACCGTTAAAACGAAAGCGGTGACAACAGTCTTTGAGAACATTTTGATCCTCCTTAGTCTCTGTAAAGATGCTCTTTAGTAATCTAGCATTTGGACCGTTTCCTCTCAAACTGCCATATGCTAACGCAATTAATGTGCCAATACTCTTTATTTTTATACACGGAGTTTTGGCGCGCTTTCGCTCATGGCTGTTATCAGGTGCTGACGTTTGTTTTGTCCTTTTTGTAGCGGTGCGGAGTAATGTTTTTCTCTCAAATTCAAAAAGCGCGGCTGCACAATTTGGTGCAAGATGTCAAGAGACCTGAACCGTTTAGGGCAAAAAGAATGCTTCTCAGAATGTCACAAGTTTGCAGATTTGGTTTAACCAATTCCGCCCACTATCGTCGTCTAACTTAACATCTGCGCGTTTGACATGCGCGGAATGGACTCCGACAATTCAATTGTCACGCGCATCCTGTATGATTTGATTGCCATCTCTTGTCCTCATTATAATAGGCAGAGACTACGGATTCATCTCGCTGAAAAGCCTTGTATGCGATACCTACCCATGAAGTATATTTTGATTTGCCAATTGCACGGGAAACAACTTGAAACCCATCGGCATGTTAGAATGAGCCATAAAAGAACGTCACGACAACCGCTAGGAGAAGAACCTCCAGGATTACATGCAAAGGAAACGGTGTCAAATTTGTGCGCACAGTAGACGTGCGGAAATGTTCGTTCATCGCATCGACAATTTCTCTCAGCTCGGGTTCGTGCCAGTCCTCTGTGACCGTAAAATGGACAGTTCCAATTAACGTGGACACCAACAGGTAACCGCCAAAAGATTTCAGTTTTATTGCCCGCGCGCGGCCTAAAGCGTTTCCGGCAGACTCCCATAAATTTGTGTGCATGTCACTCCGAAATCCATGAGACCTTTCATCACGTAATATGACACAAACTGCTGCACGCACTAGTACAAAGTGCGACCAATACTAGATCGGAAGGTGTTCTGCAAGCAAAAATATGACAGTAAGCAAGAGCAGCGAAATGCACAAAATTGTCATGGTAAATTTTTAGCATGTCACAGCCAGCAGTTAGCACGTACTACTTGTTAATAACCTGCACAAACTCCAACCTTGCGCCCCTCGTTTTGTCTTTTGGCAGAAAAAAGTACCGATTTCCAAACTTTGATTCGATATACTTGCCTTCTATGGAATCCCCCGCAAGGCCTTGTGGTCTAATGTTTCCAGCGTCCATCTGGTCGTGAAAGCCCGCTAAATCATCCACCTGAAAACCGACTTCAAATAACGTTCCTTCCCCGCCGCGCTCTAATTCCGCCACGCCCGGCCCCTCCGACGGCTCAATGAGCTGAAGATACGTATCTCCGGTCGGTCCGATTGGGAGCATTGCGGACTTCAGCTTTACGCCGGGGCGGTCCACCTCTGCAATTCTTGGAGACTGGCCGCCAAGCAGATTCGTATAAAATTGGATGGCTTCTTCAATGTTTGACGTGAGGATAGCAACATGGTGCAAATTGGTTATCATCTAAAAGTCTCCTTACCGAAAAAAGGCACTAACCTGACTCCTTAGTTCTTTAGTCGATTACAGGATTTGCCCAACATGCGCACGATTGCATAATCTGCTCCGAGGACAAATGCTATGCTAAAAAACCCTCTGCCTTTGCCAATCTGGGCGGAACCTGCCGCTGTTAAAGAACCGATGTCAGCGTTTCAATACCGTCGCGCTGTCGGTCCTCCAACTCAGGTAGACTGTATTACCGACTCGGATGCGGTCTCCATTCGTCAACCCCGCATTTTGTTGATTTACTACAACCAGAATCTGATGGGAAACGAGCACTGTATATTGGATGGTGGTGCCCATGTAATTCTCATCTTGTAAAACTCCTTCCATCTGATTTTCATTGTTCCGGATGGGCTGATGCGCCATATCAATCCGTTCAGGGCGCACAACCACTGTGACAGCATCCCCCTGAACGAGGTTACCGTTGGGTCGTCCGACGCATCGAGCCTGCGAGTCTATGTCTAATTTGACCTCGGCCCGCTCATTTGCAATTCCCGATAATGTGCCGTCAAAGCAATTCGACATTCCGATAAATTCCGCCACAAAACGGTTATTCGGTAAATCATATATTTCAGCAGGTTTGCCGACCTGAAGAATTTTCCCCCGATTCATTACAGCGATTCGGTCAGACAATGCCAACGCTTCGCCCTGATCATGAGTGACATAGACAAACGTGATTCCTATCTCGCTCTTTAGCGATTTGAGTTCGGATTGCATCTGTTTCCGCAGCTGGAGATCTAACGCTGCCAAAGGTTCATCAAGCAACAGTATCGACGGACGGTTGATGAGTGCACGCGCCAAAGCCACGCGTTGTTTTTCCCCGCCGGAAAGTTCGTCGGGTTTGCGGCTCCCATGCTCCGGCAGCCGCACCATCTTCAAAAATTGATTTACTTGCTCTATAATCTCCCGCTTAGCAAATCCCTTCATCTGAATACCGAATGCGATGTTTTGGGCAACCGATTTATGGGGGAACAAGGCATAATTTTGGAACACCGTATTGACATCCCGCTGAAATGGCGGCGTCTGTTCCATTAACTGATTGTTAATGAAAATACCGCCTGCATTTGGATGTTCAAACCCGCCAATCATGCGGAGCGTCGTCGTCTTTCCACAGCCGCTTGGCCCTAGCAGCGAGAAAAATTCGCCGCTTTGGATGTCGAGCGACACGTTGTCAACGGCGAGGGTATTGCCAAAATACTTCGTTACATTTTTGAGGGAAATATCCCCTTTAGCCATTTCCTTGTTCAAACGGAATACATTGCGTTGTATTCGAGTTCAGTTTAGTCTAATCACACCGCTTGCTTAAATTCCAATGGCGTATCCATCGCGGCGCGGATCGGCTCCGCCCATGAATGTACCCTCATCCAAGTCAATTACAATGCCTTGCGCTCCCCCGACGAGCGCCGTCCAGTCCGGCAACAAACGGACATCGTGGCCGCGCCCTGAAAGGTCGTTCCTGACTTCAGACGGAATTCGGCTTTCTATACCGACATCCGTACCCGGGTGTTCAAGGCGGACACGCGGCGCTTCGATAGCGGCTTGGATGTTCATACCGTGCTCAAGAAGGTTGAGGTTGACTTGAGCTGTCGTTTGCAAAATCCCGTGACTTCCCGGCGTCCCGAGCACTGCGAACACCTTACCGTCTTTCCAGATTTGGCAGGGGGACATGCACATCTCAATCCTTTTGTGCGGCGCGATGACATTTGGGCTCTCCGGCAGAAAATCGAACCAGTTGATGAAATTATTTAGGAACATCCCGGTTTCGCCGAGAATCGTTCCAGAGCCGAAGGGGTGTCCGATGCTCTGCGTCACCGCAACCGCGTTGCCCATGCTGTCAACCACATCGAAGTGCGTTGTGCATTCACGCATCCATTCACTGGGGTCGCCTGCTATCACCTCTCCGGGTAATTTCTCTTTCGTATAACGCTCGCCGCCGCTTACTGATGCCCGGCTGCCAATCCGTTCCCGCTGTGCGGCAGCATAACCTTTGGAGAGCAGTCCGGTAATTGGCGAATCGGGCAAACAGGCGTACTCCGCTCGGTCCGCGCTCGCAAGCCGAATGGCTTCAATTAGCAGATGGAGAGACTCCGCTGAATTGTGCCCCAAATCTTTGAGTTCGTCGTTCTCCAGAATATTGAGTGTCTCTAAATATTGGAATCCTGAACACGGCGGCGGCGGGCAGTATATCTCATATCCCTTGTAGAAAGCCGAAATCGGTTCCTGCCACTCGACGCGGAAATCCGCTAAATCCTGCTCGGTAATTAACCCGTCGTTTTCGCGGCAAAATTGAGCAATCTGCTGGGCGATTTCGCCGCGGTAAAAAACTTCTTCACCGCCCTCAACGACCTTTCGGAAGGTTCGGGCGAGGTCTTTTTGTACCAGAATCTCACCGGGCAAAGGCGTCCGTCCGCGTGCCATGATGACCTTCTCGGCGGTGGGCGATAAACGCGGCGCTACTTCCGCCATAAAATGGGCATTTTTGACGGTGACTGCGTAGCCATTTTCCGCGAGTTCAATCGCCGGCGCAAAGATTTCTTCCCGGCTCATACTTCCATATCGATCGAGTGCCGCCATCCAACCGCCGCATGCCCCGGGAACCATCCCTGACCGTATGCCGACGTCCATAACCTCCGGAGTTCTAAAGGCGTCGCGCGATGCACCGTACGGACTTGTCCCCACGTAGTCCAGCACTCGGATAGTCCGCTCTTCGGCACTATAGAGCAGCATGTACCCGTTTCCCGCGATGCCAGACATGTATGGCTCGACAACGTTTAGCGTCGATGCGACAGTTATCGCCGCATCAAAAGCGTTGCCGCCCTGTAGCAGAATACGCGCGCCCGCCAAACTCGCGAGGGGGTGTGCACTCGCAATCATGCCGCGCGTGCCGGTCACGGTTGAACGATGGGTGTTACCGTATGATGGAAATGCCATAAATTTTCACCTCACTGTTATCTGCCGCACGTCATCTTCGGTATCCTTGCAATACGGCGTTTGATAATGCTTCGTTATGCGTCGTACATATTCTGTAAGATGCGATTCTCTGAGTTGCAACCCTCCGTAATTTGGCAAGGTAGATTGACTCTGGAGCCATTCCGGGAGCTTAAGTTATTTCTCGCACTGTATTGCATCTTTTCATTCGATGGTTCATGCCGCCCTTAACGTTTCGATAGCACTGAACACCCGCTCAACGGTTATAGCCTCAATGACTTCGCAACTATGTTTCCCGCAACTACCGGGGTGTTTACCGGGGTGGCACGGATTACAACCCAGTTTAAGTCCGCTTTGCACAACTGTATGTTCCTTTCCATAAGGCCCGCTGCGGCGGTAATTTGTTGATCCGAAAATGGCGATAACACGAATCCCAACAGCGGCGGCGATGTGCATCGGCCCCGTATCGTTTCCGATATAAAGGTTGCACGCTTCTATCAAAGCCGCAACTCGGCGCAAATCTTGAGTTTTTACGACGATTGGCTGGTAGTTCATTGTGGAAACCACATCCGATAGCAATGGCTGTTCGTCCGGTCCCGCGAACAACAGAATCTGAGCGTTCCATCTTTCATGCAGCGCGTCCGACATCCGCGCATAATTCTTCGGTGTCCACAATTTGTAAACCCAATTTCCGCCGGGATGAACCCCAATCAGCAAACGATTACGCTCAACTCCGCATTCCTCCAGAAACTCGTCCCGTTTCGAAAGCTCCAAATCGGTGAATTCTAGTTTTGGCTGCGCCCCAGCGGTGTCTACTCCACGCCGATGCAGTACGTCGAGATAGCGCGTCACAGCGTGCATATCCGCACCTCTCAGTTTTATGCCCCAACGCTTTTTGCCAACGAACCTCGACCAGATGCTATCCCGAAGATCTATCACTAAATCAAATTTCTCGCGGCGCAGCATTTCGATGAGACGAACTTTCCCGCGCCAGCCGGAATGATTGCCGTGATTATCGTAAACAAACACCTGATCAATCTGTGGGGCGCCCAAAAATAGATTTGCCGCACGCACACCGACAAGGAATGCAATCTGCGCATCGGGAAAGCGCCGGCGTAGTGGATGGATTACTGCCGTTGATAGAACCGCATCGCCGATAAAGCTGAAGCTAAAGACCAAGACCTTTTGAATTCGAGTGCCGGTCATGAAGGACTCCAATCTTTGGTGAGCCTCATCTCGACACAGCGCAAGAGGCAGCCGTTAGATGCTGCTGCTTCTCACTCTGTTTCTACGAAAAATTTAACTTACCCTAATGGACGGCTAAATTCCGATTTGCAGCAAATTCCTCAATCAACCCTACCGCAGTCGTCAATCCGTCTTCAACCTGAATTTTCCTTCCTAGTGTTTTTGCTCTATCCGCCATAAAATTTGAAGACTTCACCGCCTCAATTCGTTTCGCCAACCGTTTAGCGGTCATGCCGCAACGATGCAGCGGCCTGGGGGCAACCCCTAACTTGTACAACGACAATCCCCAATAGGACTGATCCGTCGCGAGATGCGGAACAATAATTGAAGGCACGCCGGCTCGGCAGGCTGATGCTGTCGTGCCTGCCCCGCCATGATGAATAACACAGCACCCTCGGTGAAATAGCACGGCGTGCGGCACAAATCCGACAAAATAGATTGTTTCCGGCGCTTTATCGAGTCCAAGGTTTCCCCACCCAGCTTGGATGATGGCGCGTTCGCCGGCACGCTGAACGGCTTCTACGAGTAGCTTCGTAGTTTCGACACTTTTAGTTCCGCCCATGGAACCGAAGGTAATTATAACGGGCGGCGAGCCTCGATCCAAAAAATTCAACAGGTCCGGAGGTAGTTCATAATCCGGCTCATCAAGAAACCACGGCCCCGTGAATTTATGCTTTATCGGAAAATCGCGAGGCGGGCTGCTGATATGCGGCGACGCAGCGATGAGATTCAGCTCTGGCGAATACATACCGTCCAAACCGAATAGTCGGCGCGGTTTTCCGCCTATCGACGTAACAAATTCATTGAATAGCGGATCGACCTGCTTTCGCATCAGCCATTCAACTAATCTCCAAGCCAGCGTATTGAATGGTTTGCCAAGATTTGGCACTGGGTGCGGCGCATTCTCGGCCGTCTTGACAAATCCGGGGCAGTAGCTGACACTAATCCACGGCAAGTTTCGTTTAATCGCCGCTTCCTGGCCTGCGATATCGGCAGAATGGCAGATTGCTAAATCTTGCCCTGCCATTGCTTCGAGACAGCCTTGGTACCACTTTTCCGCTTTGTACAGGATACCTTCTTTTACAAGTAAGATTGACGACCTGAGCGGGTCTTTAATTTTTACGACTTTATCCATTGCGCGGTGCATACGATAGAAGTCGAATGGAACGCCAACCGCGTAGAAGCCAACCGAGTGCACCATAAAGCGTTCACGGAATATCTCTGAAGTACAAACTCGAATTTCATGGCCCGCATTGAGCAGCTTCCGCGCTAGCGCCAAAAATGGCTGAACATCGCCGGTTGAACCCTAGGTCGTCAACACAATTCTCACTGTTTACCTCAAGGATTCCGCAGCGGGGAGTGGAATGATTTGGTGGGTCCCCTGACCATTTCCAACACCATATCAACGGGCAGTTTCTTTGTGCATTCCCATCCGATTTTGCACTTGTGCGCGCTGCATGGCCAACACGGCATGTCACGCCTAACAATCGCGGCGTTTTTGGATTGCGGCTTCCAAACAACGTGATCTGTGGGACCAAAAACCGCAACCGTCGGCACATCCAGCGCCGCAGCGATATGCATGGGACCAGAGTCATTACACACAACTAGATTACAGCATCGAATCAGCGCACCAAGCTCGCGAATTGATTGGGGAGCATAGGCGATAGATTCGACCTGCATAGCTTTTTGGATATTCCGCGCCAATTCGGTTTCTTCAGGTCCCCGGAGAATCAAAATCTTCGCCGCACGTTCACGTACAAGCGTGTCTGCTATCTCGGCATAATTCTCTTCTGGCCAACGTTTATCGAACGAACTTGCGCCAGGGTGAATGCCAAGTACATAATCGTTGGGAGTGACCCCCCAACTTGCTAATTTTCTCTTCGCGCGGGCAATCTCCTCATCCAGAACCTTCAGGACAAGCCGCCGATCGCCCGTACCCTTGCAAATTAGCCCAACCAGATCAAAATTGCGATCGATTTCGTGGACATGCCCTTTCTGGTATTGCGCACGCCATACGTGCGTCAACGTGCTTTTGAACCGTTTCTGATGCCGTCCCAGCCGATACTTTGCTCCCGATAGAAACGCCACAAAATTGGACCACGACGCTGTCCGCATTGCTACAACGAGATTGTATTTAGTTTGCCGCAGACCGAGATAGAACTTCAGGCGATTTACCAACCGTTGATGGGCGCGCCGTCGATCGTATATCAGAACGCGGTCCACATCAGTATTTCCAACTAACATTGGGGCGGTCGTCGATTGGGCAAGTACGGTAATTTCCGCGCGCGGATAGTTTTGGCGCAAAAGTGAGATTGCGGGCGTAGAATTTAGTAGATCCCCAATGCCATCGTTACGAATGATTAAGATTTTGCGGATGCCGGGAAGACGGCAATCAGGCTCCATTTTGCTAACTCCAATAATCAATTGAACACAGTTTAATCATAGCACAATCCAATCTTAGCAATCTAGCAAAAAGCAAAAACTAACGCGCCGCTTTTAGGGACTCAATGTTTGTATTGATGCTCCTTGCCATTTCTGGTAAAATTAACATCCGTTCTTTAACGAAACGCGGGCTGGTTCTTTGCTTGGAAATGAAACAATATTCGTGGATTTTAGGGTGAGAGTACGAGAGAGAATTCTCATAGTCGATGATGAACCCGATACCATAATGATCTTACAAGATCGGCTTGAGATGGACAACTTTACTGTCGCAACCGCGTCAGATGGTTATGAAGCCCTCGCTTTAATTGATCAGGAACTGCCGGATCTGGTGTTGTTGGACATCCAAATGCCGGGAATTAATGGCACAGAAACCCTAAAACAGATTCGTAAAGCGTATCCGGGTTTACTCGTAATTATGTTGACAGCTCATGGAACTATTCAACGCGCCGTAGAAACCATCAAACATGGCGCACACGATTTTTTGGAAAAACCCTTCCTACCGGAACACATACAGCAAAAGGTCAATCAAGCCTTGGACCATCATCGCGCGACGGAGCACAGCGTCAGAGACGAACTCATCGGCAGCTACGAAGAAATTCTCGGTGAAAGCCCCCAGATTATCGAAGTATTGAAGATTATTGAGAAGGTTGCGGATACAAACTCTACGGTGTTCATTCAGGGCGAGAGCGGCACTGGGAAAGAATTGGTTGCGCGCGCAATTCACGAAAATAGTTCACGCACCGATAAAGACATGGTCGTCGTAAATTGTACCGCAATCCCAGAGAATCTTCTCGAAAGCGAACTCTTTGGCCATGAGCGCGGTGCATTTACTGACGCAACTTACCAAAAAATTGGAAAATTTGAACGTGCACATGGAAGCACGCTTTTTCTAGACGAAGTCGGAGATACTCCGATTTCACTGCAAGCAAAGCTGTTACGTTCCATACAAGAAGGCGAAATCGAGCGTCTCGGCGGAGAAAAAGTCATTAGCGTTGATGTCCGCATCATTGCCGCGACCAATAAAGATTTGCGCCTGGCCGTTGAAAAAGCGGCATTTCGTCAAGATCTCTATTATCGGCTGAATGTCATTCCCATTTACCTGCCTCCTTTAAGGGAGCGCCGTGACGATATTTTGGTTTTAGCTGAATACTTCTTAAAGAAACACAGCAATTCACACAACCAACCCATACGGTGGATTAGTCAAAAGGCAAGGGATTGTCTATCAAAGTATGATTGGCCCGGAAACGTGCGGGAATTAGAATATTCAATTTTGAGAACCGTTCTATTCGCCGAAGGCGACGTAATTCTCCCCAAACATCTTCCCGAAGAAATTCAATCGCCCACAAATTTTGAAGGTACGACGGATGATAAACTGAATTTCCCTTCAGTCAACGTGACGATGAAGGAGATGGAGAAGGAATTGATCCTCAAAACACTTGAAAGAATGGGAAACAACCGTACCTTAACTGCGCAGTCGTTGGGAATCAGCCTGCGCTCCCTACAATATAAACTCAAGCGTTACGTCGAAGAGCCGTCCGGTAAAACGAAAAAAGAGCAAAACCTTGATTGACACGCACGGTTTTTGTTTTGCCGGTCGGTGGGTAGGGATATACACGGGTAATGCCCATTTTTAGGTCTCGAATAACATGAATGCTGACCTTGCTATTGCCCAAATTTTGGTAGGATTGGCCATTGGCCTGAGCACGCTAACCGCAGGTGTATTTGTGTACAGGCGAGCCAGGCGTATACAGAATCCGGGATTGCTGATAAAAGCCTACGGCACCTGGTTAGCGGGTTTGTTGCTGACGGTTGTGCTGCTTTGGCCGGCGCTGGCATACCTATACATAGAACATCTCTGGTTTGTGAGCGTCGGTTACGCCAATATTTTTTGGGGCGTTCTGCAAGCGCGATGGGGACTTTTCGCTAAATTTGCTATTGCAGCGATAGGGTTTTTGGGACTGAATCTCTTCATTGGGGATAAGCTGTGTCCTATTGCGAGCGACGGCACACGTTGGCCTCGCGAACAAACAAGGCGCTTCTACTGGACCATGCTAATCTCGATTGTCTTGGTCGCTTGTTTTCTGGCGATACCGATGATGTTTTTCTGGGACGACTTCATCCGTTACGAAAACCGTGGATTGACTGATGTAATCACCTTTGTCTCTCATAATGCGCTCCAAAAAGAACTCGGTTTTTATCTGTTTAATTTTCCCGTCTATCGCTGGGTCAGCCTATGGCTAAAAATTTTGCTGTGGGTTACGATAGTGATTGTGGCAATCTTGTATAATTTCTACCGCCGGCGGGACGTGAGGGCAACCGTTCGTGTTGAACGGCGGTTTGCCGTGCACGTTTCTACCCTCTGGCTGGCGTTACTCGGTGTCTCTTTATGCCGGAGCCAGGTTAGCATCTGGAATGTACTATACACCCGTCGAACACCTTGGGGACTCGGCCGGGTCGACGGGATGGGTTACGTTGACGAGGCGTTGATTGGCACGACTCAAATTTATATGGTCTGCATCGCCGGGATTGGCGTCCTTGTCCTGATTAACATGTTTTGGCGGAAACGACTCGTCTGGTATTCCGCCCTAGCAATGTGGGGCTTGAGCTATCTGGTGTTGATACAAGTCTGCCCAATCTTTGTTCATTGGACGGAAGTTCGCCCGAATCGAGCGTCGGCGGAAGTGTCCTATCTAAAAAGCCATATTGAATCGACTCGGCAGGCATTTCGGCTAGATCGGATTGTGGAGAGCAGCCACGTCCAAGGCGCCGCAACGGTAGAGATGATTCAGCGCAACCCTGAAATCAGAGAGAACATCCAGTTGTGGGATCGGCGTGTCCTCTACGAAGTATTAAGAGACAAACAAAACATTAAACCGTATTACGAATTCCACCCATACACAGATGTCGATCGGTATTGGATAAATGGAAAGTATCGGCAGGTATTGATTGCCGCTAGAGAAATCGATATTGATCCAGAAGAACTGCCCGAAGCCCAATATTGGGATAGTCGGAAGATGGTCTATACCCACGGCTACGGAGTTTGTGTTGTTCCGGTAAATGAATTCAAAATTGAGGGTGGCGATCCAAACTTCTGGGTGCATGGAATTCCTTTGGACTACCCTGAGCAAATCGGTAACCAGCTCCGCGTGACAAAACCTCAAATCTACTTTGGCGAATTGGCTAACGACTATATTATCGTCAATACGAAGAGACAGTTGCTTTTTGGAATTGAGTCGGAGATACTAAAAACTCTTGACAATGGCAGTTTCTCACAAGACCTGAGACAAGAGTTTGAAGCGCGTGAAATGCCGCTGTCTGAAAATGTCACGATTTCGATTAAAGCAACAGGGCGCAAATGGTTGATAACGGATAAAGCTGATGAACAGGAATACATTGTCAGTAAGGAAGAAGGGGAACTGAGAATTTATGAACAGGAGCCGTGGTCACTGCTTAACTTCAAGCGCGAGCAGTGGTTGCGATTTAGCATCGAGTTAAGCTCGCAAATCGAATTGAAGTATCAAGTTGACTTAGACAATGGGTTCCTCTCTAACGACCTGCGGCAAAGGTTTGAAACACAACAAACTACGCTGTCCGAGGACGTCGCTGTTTCAATAAAGGAAGAAGGTAGACAATGGCTAATTGTTGATAAGGACAATGAGCGGGGATACATCGCCAGTAAGGAGGATGGGGAACTAAAGATTTACAAGCAGAAGGAGATAGATCCGGAAGGTGAGGGATTCAGCGGAGAGAGCGGCGTCGAAATTGGCGGTTGGTTCAGGCGGCTCTGTTTTGCAACACGTTTCGACTTCTGGCGAATAATGTTGTCCAGAAGCCTTACCCCCGAAAGCAGAATGCTTTTTTGGCGAAAAATTGGAACGCATGACCCTGTCACTGCCGCGACGATTACAGATCGCCTCTCACACATTGCTCCATTTCTGAAATTTGACCCAGACCCCTATATCGTGATTGGGGATGACGGTAAACTCTGGTGGATGGTCGACATCTACGTCACGAGTCGGAATTACCCGAACGCTAAAGTTTATGTCGATACGACAGAACTCGTTGAAAATCCGCCGCTCTATTCTGAACCCGCCTTTGACCGCTTCAACTACATTCGAAACCCCGCCGTTGCGATTGTCAATGCGTATAGCGGGGAGGTTAATTTTTATCTAACCAAAGCTGAAGAGCCCATTACGGCTGCTTATCAGAGCGCTTTCCCGAATCTTTTCCAACCCAAACATCTGATCCCGGCGGGTTTGCAGAGCCACCTTCGATACCCGGACTATCTCACCCGCACCCAGGCAGAAGTGTATACCGACTATCATGTAGAGGACGCCCACACATTTTTCCACGGTTCTGACCGGTGGAATATCCCCGACGAAACATACTATACGGAAAAGCAAAGGATGGTGCCGTATTATGCGACGTTTAAGTTGCCGGGCGAAATGAAATCGGAGTTCGTGAACATGGTGCCCTTTACGCCACCGAAACGGGTCAAGCTCATGAACGCATGGCTTGTCGCACGCAGTGATGGCGCGGCATACGGTCAATTGGTAATCTATCGGCTGCCGACGGAGGCAACTGTCGACGGACCTAGGCAGGTCGAAGAAGACATTGAAAATGCGCTCGCTAACGAGGTTTGGTTCAGACAATCAGATGAAAAAGGCGCTCAGGTAATTCGCGGCAATTTGCTTGTGATTCCCGTAGAAAATACCCTGTTTTATGTAGAGCCCATTTATCTCAAGCCCGAAGACAGCAATCGCGCGCAATTAAAGACGGTTGTTGTAAAAGCTGGCGATCAGTTTGCATACGCGGACAGATTCGATAAAGCCCTGCAGGAAATCTTCGGTATTGGTATCGGAGTTGAGCCCGCGGCGAACACTGCGGAGGGGACGTTAGGAGAGTTGCCGACGTTGGCAGACGTGATTCGGTTAGCCAACGAAAAGTTCGATCAGTACCTGAAGTTAACCGGCGAGGGAAAACTCACGGAAGCCGCTCAAGAATTTAAAGAGCTTGAGAGGCTGTTGAGGGCATTGCAGGCACAGCAGTATCAGTAGGAAATCGAGAAAAATCCAGAAATTTGCGGTTCATGCGCCTTGAGCCACATAATACAGGTGAGAATGCTTCTGTTTCTCAATAAACCTCACGGAGAAATGCAGCAGATTCGCCATCATGGCATGATTAATCTGCACGTCCGTTTCGGTTTCGTTTTTTAAGCTGGTTACGATGTACATTCCCGACTGAAAGGGTAGAAGAAGTATAGCATCTTCATCGCCGCCATTCGCTTTCGCAAGGGAAGTGTATTTACTTAGTTGGTCTATCCACATGTCGTCCAATTTTATCTCACCGGACTTGATCTTATAGGGATGGTGGAAGATTTTCCCCCGTTTGCCGGCGCGCGTCGGCGTAAATTCCTGTGTTTCGTCGAATTCAACACCAATCAACGGCTCCGGCACCCAACCGACGCTTTGCCTACGGCGCTGCATATTGCTTATGTCCTGACCGGATACTATGGCAATGCCGCCTCTGCCGACAAAATTTTTTATTCGGTGTTCGGCATCAATACTGAGACGGTAACCCTCTTTGTAGATTTCCCCATGTCCAATCCAAAGAATATGCGCTTTTGCCATGTAGGCGGTACGCAGGTCGCTCACCGGTTCATAGATTATATGATGTTTGTTGACATGCTCAAGCTGCTGTAGAGCGGGGAATTCCGCTTGTGTGACGTTGCCGGTCAATGCCATCACTTTTAAGGGAAGTTCGGGCTTTGTATACCGTTTCCTACGGGACGCAACGGGCGTAAAAAGAAAGGGGGACAGAATTTCGCGCCTGCCTCTGCTCTCGCCCAATTCCTCGACAAGCAGCGACTGTGCTGCCATTCGTGAGCGGTAGGGCGGAAAAATTCTGACATGAGGAGGCCCCACCTTCCTCAACTTATCATCAAACCGCCCAAACGCGCTTTCCACGGACCAACGCCTGTCGTAACACTGATCGATTTCTTTGACATCGATTCTATCTTCGTTGATATTCGTGATATAGCCGTGAATAACGTTTAAGCCGTGGATGGATTCGCCCGATTCATCCGTAATCGCAACATCCTCCACCTTCTCGGATGCAAGCAGCGCTGTTGTCAATCCAACAAGGTCAAGCGACTCACGCTCATACTTCTCCGCGCTTTCAGTTATTTTGCATGCTCGCGTAAAGACGATATCCGCATCTCGAAACGATCTGAACGTAAGTTTGAGCAGATGAAAGTACCTGTATGTTCGCGGTTCTTGAACCACAACTCGTTGAAACGGACCTACATTATGATGCTTCGGATTCGGCTTCAGATGGATTCGCTGCACGCTGAATGGCGGAATGGCATAGCCCCATTTCCAATCGTGCACATCCGATTCTTGAGAATCGGGTTTTTCATATTTAAGTCCCCAAAGCTGAATTTCATACGGTGCATTATTCTCCAAAACCAGGTCGTCGCCCTCAATCTTACTGCGCAGGCCGCGCTCGTCTCTTAAATTAATCTTACCATGCTTGATGTCCAATGTAGTTTCCCATTCATCCTTGTATCCCTTTTGGTCATTAGGCGGCGTCGCACATTTGACATCCATTAGGTAGATGTGTTTTTCGGTATATTCTTTCAAAACAGCCGTGTAATCTTCTCCCTTACCAGTTTTCACCTTGACGCGTGTCCCGACGAGCCGTTCGATGAGCCGCTCGTAGCGCTCCTCCATTGCATATTCCCAAAGTTCTTTTCGTATCTCCTCGATGTCGCCTTCTGCACTCACTCCTCCCTGTTGCGGCGCTTGCGTAACGGGCTTGAAAGCTGTCGTTTTCTTAATCTGTCCCCAAATCATCTCCACTGTTTTGTTAATGGAGGACCTAAGGGCGACGCCGAGGTTTCGGATTTTTCGCTGGAGGCGTGTTGTAAAGCGTGGGTGGTAAATTCGATCGAAATCCCAATCCCGCTCTAGTAGTTCCCGCCCGTTCATCGAATCGAGATAGCGAATATACGCGACAATCCCATCTCTCTCCGGACCACGGAAAATGTAGCTTGGCGCATGTCCGCGCTGTCGGGATTCTTCCGATATGATTTCAATCCCGTTTTGTTCGAGACGCATCGTTCCACGATAACGCTTTCCGTCATTCATCTCAAAAACGACGTACTTTTTCAGCAACTTTTTTAAGATTTTGTCCTTTCTGAATAGGTCAAAAGCGTAGTTAATCGTGGCAAAAAAGAATAGCAACGCAATCGGGAGGACAAATGTGCTCCATCTCTCCCAAAACGGTTTCTCTTCGCTACCCTGCGCGTACGCATGCGGCAGGGCAATCACAACCATGAGTTGCAATATCAAAATCGCACTGAAAATTGTTCGTGTCGTTCTCTGCACCATCTTAATTCCCGCGGAAGAAACATAAAAATTAGTTAAACCGCGTTCCTGTTTCCAGCCTTTTCAGCTTTCTATCTGATGGGTTTGGAATAGATTGAATACCGCTTCAAGTTTTGCTTGAGCATCCGGTTCAGCGCCAAGTTGGCGCGACAGACGTTTATGAAAATTCAGGAATAATCGATTGAATTCTTGCGATTTTTCAGATTTTATTTCTGATTGAACTAGGTCCGTTAAACCCTTCCAGCTACTTTCTTGGGCATGCTGGTCATCTTCGGTTTCTGGTGCGATTGAGAAAACCTGTTCGAACGTCTTTAACGCTCTATCGTGCTCCGAGTTCCGCAAATATGCCCAGGCTAAGGTATCCAGAAATACGGTGTTTTTCGGGGCTTGCATTACAGCTTGCCGCGCGAATTCAACAGCGCTTTGCGCCATCATCTGTCGTTCAACGTAAAGCCACGCTAGGTTATTATTCCACATAGCATTTTCAGGATCTTTCCTAATGGCTTTGTCATAGATGCTCTCGAGCTTGCGATTCCAATTAGAAGACTTATCTTCAGGCACTAAGTGCCTAGCGCGCATGTAGAAATACTCCAGATTCTCATACAGTCTTAAATGATACCCATGCCGCCTGGCAACTTTTTCACACAACTCGATATATCCTTCAAGCTCATCCATCTCATTATTGTCTTCAAGATTTGTCTTTTCATAAAATGCACGGAGATTCCTATTCCACTCAGTTTTATTGGGATCGGCAAGAAGCGCCTGTTCGTAGAATAACATGAGCTTATTTGTCCATGACGTATCTTCGGGCGAATTCTCATGCGCCCACCAATACAATTCTTCGAGAATTTTGTATTCTTCAGGACTGTAACGCTTTTGGCGAATCACCTTCTCATAGTGTCGGATATAATCGGGAAGGCTCTCTACGGTCAACCGTGGGAAAGCGGTATTCATCCGCCTTTCAATCGTCTGTTCAGAATCGGCAAAAAAGTGCCAGATTGCTAACGCGCTGCATGCGAGGGCCATGCCTGTCAACCCGGACGCAAGCGCTTGAATCGCCTTTGGATTACGCTCGCGATTGGTGTTGATTCCGGGCGTTAATATTAAGCCCGCTGTGAATCCGACCGCCAATCCCCCGATGTGAGCGGCGTTGTTGATGTGCGGAATGACAAATCCCAGAAAAATATCGAATGCAATAAACGGAAGAAGTCCCAAGGCGAAGACCTGATTTCGCCGGCGCGGCAATTGGTTTTTATGCCTCAGCCCAAGTGCAACCAGAGCACCCATCAGTCCAAAGATTGCGCCCGAAGCGCCCACGCTGGGAGCATCCCTGACAAAATACAACGTTGCGAGACTGCCGCCAATCGCCGAAATCAGATAGAGAATTAAAAATCGCGAGCCGCCATACAGCCTTTCAAGCAAACTGCCAACTATGAAGAGCACACCCATGTTTAGGAGAAGATGGAGGCTGCCGCCATGCAAAAAGGTATGCGTAATAAGACGCCAATATTCACCGTCGTAAACAACCAAGCGGTGAGAATATGCGCCAAACTGAATCAGGGTCAATGCATTCCTTGAACCTCTAATCCCTTCCCAATCTAACAACAGGAAAACGATGGTGTTTACAGCAATTAGGACAAAGGTAACGGTCGCACGATGCCGCCGAGAGGCGAAAAATCCCTTCTCCGCGGGCGAATCCATTTCAGGCGCTTCGCCCTGCGCGCCCGTAGTGTCCGGTTGATTTTCAGCCGCGTCTGGCTGCTGATAACCTTTCAATTCGCCGACCACCAGCCACTGATTGTTGACAAGAATGGACGCATCCGGGGGGATACGTCTTGACTCCAACCATTCTGAAAATGTGTTTTCGTCTATGTCAAAGATTTGATTTTCAATACGGATTTTCATGGTTTTCGTGAATTCGATCTAGTGTAGGATTCGACGGAAATTTATCATGAATGCCGGGGAATGTCAAAGAAAAAGCCCCGAAGAGCGTATAACTTGGGAGTAATGCGGGAGTTTTCCGGATGGCGCTCTATCGGGTAATTATCTTCTTCAATGACGCCAACGGATAAGTGTTAATCACATCTTTCTTTTCTAGCCAACCCCGCCGTGCAACGTTGACGCCGAACCCGATGTGTTCGATTTGTTTGGTTGAATGCGCATCCGTGTTAATCGCTAGTAACACCCCATTTCTCCGCGCACGCCGGGCAATACACGGCTCCAAATCCAACCGGCTGGGCGATGCGTTAATTTCTAGCACGACATCATTCGCCGCGGCTGCACTGATTACTTCATCGAGGTCAATCGCATATCCCGGGCGTTGACCCAGTAACCGCCCTGTTGGGTGGCCGATAATTGAAACATACGGATTTTCTATGGCACGTACCACGCGCTTCGTCATCGCTGATTTGCTCATCGTAAAGCCAGAATGAACGCTTGCGATAACGATGTCGAGTTGTTCCAGGATATTATCGGAAAAATCAAGCCTTCCATTCATTCGGATGTCGACCTCGGAACCGGCTAACACTTCAATGCCGCCGATCGCCGCATTCGCCTCGCGGATGTGTTTAATCTGTTCGAGCAGCCGTTCAGGAGTCAATCCGTTTGCCACTCGCGAGGATTCCGAGTGATCGGTAATGGCGATGTATTCATGTCCAAACGCTTTGGCGGCTTCTATCATTTCCTTAATTGAATGCCGCCCATCGCTCCAGTCGGTGTGGGCATGGAGATCGCAACGCAAATCTTCGATCTCAATTAGAGTCGGCAACTCACCTGCCAAGGCGGAATCTACTGCATCTGCACTCCGCCGTAATTCAGGGACGATGAAAGGTAATCCAAGCTTATCATAGATGCCAGCTTCAGTCGTATTTTTGCTCCGGACTGGTGACGGCGTGCATAACTCGTCCAGGTTTCGAGTTTTAGCAATCTGATTGAGTTTAGCTATGTGCTCACGCGTACCTGTCGTCAACAACAATCCTTCCGCATACGCCTCGGGCTGGTAACAGTGAATTCGCAATGGAAACCCAGCATCTACAGATGCAGCGATTAAAACACCATTCTCAATTTCCGGTGATTCAACGCCTTTTATCCCTGACAAGATTTCAGCAATCGCAACCGGGTTTTCGCATTCAGCTATCAGCTCAAGGCTTTGCAACACTTCTTCGCACCTACGGAGGTCTCCGGTGAAATCAGCTCTTCCAATTTTATCGCAACGCTCTAACGCATCTAGAACGGTATGCGCAATCGGTAAAATCTGCCAGAGCGGACGCGATTGCCTCTGTGATTCAAAATATTTCAAACCCTGATTGATCGCCGCGATTGTCTTGGCACCCATCCGATCCATCTCTTTGAGTTTACCGCTATCAATTGCTTCCCGGAGATTGCTGGCACTCTTCACGCCTAACTCGTGATAAAAGCGGCTGGCTGTTTTCGCCCCAATCCCCCGCACGCGCAGCAATTCCAACACCTCCGAGCCCATCTCCTGAATTAAGTTCTCATAAAAACGACATCGCCCGGTCTCTAGCATTTCGATAATTTTCTGCTCTATTGCTTTACCGATACCGGGTATGGAGCGAAGCCGCCCTTCTTCAACTAACTCATGCGGGTCTACGGTGAGCGACTCAATCGACTCCGCCGCTCTCTCATAAATCCTGGCGCGAAAGGAGTCTTCACCTTTAATCTGAAGGAGATTGCCGATGTTTCTAAAAACATCGCTAATTTCGTCATTTGTCATCTGGTAGTTCCTTCCAACGGCCCACCGACTTACAGGCTGGCGTAATTAGTGGTAGTGCCAGTAAATTTGCATGACTACAGGGAGTAGCGCGGAAACCATAAAGTAAGTAAAAACACCTGGCAAAACCATTTTTTGCGAACGATATCAAACGTGCATCCTAGGATAGGACATTATATTCAAAAAGCCCACGACCAATCCGGTTGGCAGCCCCGGATTCAGACATGGGCTTTTCTTCGATAGATGTTTAACGTCCCTGATCGAGACAAGTAAAGTCTATTGAGCTTTTTGCCGCTACATCGTTACATCATTCCGCTATGTCTTCTAACGCTTGTGATTTTAGGAGATTGACCTGACACGTAAATAGTTGAATGAGATTCTCGGATTGCCGGGGCGAATTCTTTACACTGCTATGCTCGCCTTCTACACGATTGGAAATCCGATCCCGCTCAGATTGTGAAAATATACCATATACCAGCCGTCAAGGTCAACGTTCATTACGGCCGTAAGCAGTCAATTCAAGGACGTACAGGCTCTATTATTTTTTGGAAGCGTCAATCGATTTTGGGAAATACGACACGAATTGTGGAGGGAAATTGGTTCGGCTGGCAGGATTGGCTAATCCGAACGTCGCCGATGGCGCTCATCAACAGATAGGCGTCGTCGAATGAAACGGAGAGCTTCTGCTGGAGGAGATTTGCCATTTCTTCGCAGGCAATTGTGATGGCATCGGCAAGTTTGGGCGCGTCGCCGGTAGTAATCCATGAAGCATCCGTCTCGATCCACGGACGGGTGATTGATTCACCCTTGATGAGATTCACTAGGACGGTGACTTCAGCGCAAATCTCTATCCCAGTCATTGTAACTTCAGCGTCCCCCATCGCCGCATGAACATCTCCGACCCCAAATAACGCACCCTCTACAAAAACAGGCAGGTAAACACAAGAACCTACCTTTACGTCGTTATGATCCATATTGCCGCCGTGGGGACCGGGGTAAAGCGTAGGCACCGCTTCTCCACTGGGCGCGGTGCCAATGACGCCAATCATCGGGCGCACCGGAAAATGGATGCGGTCGTCATAGTGCACGATGCCGTCCTCTATCTGAACGAGGCGAGTCACATACTTTTCGGCGAGATGCCCCAAGTTTCCTAACCCCGCCTTTATAGCGATGAAACCCTGCGATGCAAGTTCAATCCCTAGAATCTCAACGCGGAGCGTATCACCCGGTTCGGCACCTTTCACGAAGACCGGTCCGGTAGCGGGATTTGCGCCACGTGGATGCGGGCGGTCGAGAAGATTATCTTCGCTCCGAATCGTACCGGTTCTCGCATCATACGTTTCAAAGCGGATTTTGTCGCCCGGATCGATTTTTCGAACTGGGCTATGCTCTCGGTCGAAACTATAAACGATGTGGTCACGGGTAATGATGTGCGTTTGCATTTAATTTTGCCCGGGTATTTACGCGCTAAACCGTGCGATTTCAGAACTTAGCAGTAATTGCCAACCCATGCTCAAGAGGATTGACTATGACCGTCCTAAGTCAGGCAGCATTCCAAAATTGGAGGAATTATGATATTACTTGAATTTACCCGCAAAACCCGCCTGCGTAGGAGCGTTGTCCGAATTGCGACACTTCCGCTCTCTCTGCCAGACGTACAACAACTGCATGAATTGTGATTTGTGTGATTTAATGATTGGTTATGATTAAGGGAGGGTATACTTCATCGGATGCGCTCTGCCCACCCCACAAAACCGATATGTAGATTCGAAAAAGCGTCGAGCAACAGTTATTGCCTTGAAGGGTTTTCGATAATCACCTTTCTGAATGTTAACGATACCCTGCGTTTTCTATTATACGTTTGACCATCCCACTGGTCTGATTTTCTCGGAGCGATACCGTGTAACCAATAATATCTTGATTCACCTCTCAATACGATAATACTTCGCGGCGCAAGCCAAACAGGTATTTTTTTTGTCTTGTCAAGTTTGTGCGTGAAATCCATGACACAACTTGAACCCAAACTCAAAGAGACAATCATATTTTCAAAACAAGGTTCACAATCAATATGACTGGAAATCCCTTGCCCTGGTTTGTATTCGTTAACAATAACTTGGTCTGGTATTGCCGGCATGTGACCATCCTCATGTAATTTTTGACCAAGAATTTGCAGCCATTCCGGCAAATCCCCAATATGCATACCATAGTTGACTTTCCGCGCTTTGTAGTCGTACTTGAAACCATAATGCTGTACACGCCGCTTTAAATCTTCAAGCCATGAGTTCCCGTCAATCTGTTCTATCAACCGTTCATGTACACATTTGTTAATGTAGCGTTCTATGTATTTGAAGCCTTTGATTGTATCTGTGGCTTTCTCATTTTTCGGCGAAGGTTGCGGAATAGGAGAATTGTGATTTGAAACGGAAAAGAGGTCTAGTTGTGCCATTGCCGGTTCTCCTAGACTCGATTTTAGTCTTTGTAAAGTATATCATAGTAAACATTGATATTCTGCGGTAAACCATCTGATAGCCTCGTGTAATGAAACTGTTGGACATTGGATTGGGTTATTTTGCTTTTGAACCCAGGCATGTTAGCTTTGAGGAATTCCCAATTTTCATGTAATTGCGGTAAGCTCCTGTAGGTTGGGTAGAGCGGATTCACCCAAAAAATCGCCCGTTTAATAAACCACCCCCGCCAACCAAACTACGCACAAAATCCTATGAATCGAGCGAAACCCAACGCTTTTAAAACCTCCGCCAACCTAAACGAGTACCAAACACTAACACCGCCCCGAATCCCCAATAACTCTTCTGTTTCTTCTATTCCAAATCGTATTTATCATTCCGACCGACAACCGGCAACCGAAACGTCTCGTAAATAAGACAAGACTACCGCCTTCGTTATTCACTCGGTTGATTGTTGGGTTCGCTGCGTGTTGACAATTTCAGAACAAATTCAAATACCGATATCCATTCGACTTTTTTAACGTCTTTTATTTGCCCGTATAACCCAACCTACAAGCGGCAACTTTTGACGGCAGGTGTAAAGAGTAGTGTGTTGCCCCCATCATACTATCCTTTTGTATCCCTTAAGGTATTAATGCTAGAGCGATAACTTCTCAATATGGGGCTTCAGTGCTTTGTCTAGCCGAATCATTGCATCGATCATGGCCTCGTGAATATCTTGCCAATTTTCCTCGTCGCGGTAGCCGCCCAATGAAATTTCTTTGTTGATTCGGCAGGCACGCTTGTCTTCGAGTCGGTACCAATCAAGCGTTTCGCCAAAGACTTCTTCAATCTCTGCTTTAGCTTCAAAGAGCGCATCGAAAATCTCACTGTTCTCACTATCCTTCTTATCTGCGCCTCGATCGATGTATAACTTCACATCGGATGCGTGCTGCCGCACCCCGTAACGCAAGTATAATCCATTTTTTACCGGCGTCCATAGGTATGAGCGATCGTTTGGCGCAATGTTGGCATGTAACGATGTTTTTTCCCGAGCACGACTCAACAATTGAGACCAAAACCGGTTGCGGAGAAGATGCTGCTCCTTGAGTTCTTTCTTTGTTTCGGCAGCTTGTTCGCTCTCCTCACTTGGGCCAACAATCAGTGTCAGCATCGGCGCAGGCAATGAATCACCGATTCGAATCGCCTCAAGTTTGACAATATAGAAAGAAGCTGATGACGATTCATTGAGCCAAGTGATTGCGGTGATGTGTTCAGGCCGAGGATCAGATACAATCCAGATAGCCGCTTTCGCCCCAAGTACGGACAAATACGTAATTACCTTGCCGAGGTGTTCATGGTTGCTGCGCTCAAGCTGATTTTCAATAATAATTAGGATTGCCAGATTCATCCTCTGCGAGGAGATCTGCGCTGAACATCCCCGCGGGATGCTCACGTTCTTCGATTGAGAGTGACATGTGAATGGTATCGTTTAACACATCAATGTTCTCCGCAAGCCACGGTGTAAAATCACTTGGTTCACGGGGCCACACTTCGCGTAATGACACCTTTTTCAAACGTCCAATCGTCTCATTCATTTCTTCACCTCGTTTCGTCCTTATTTACTTACGCCCAATGTTTATACAGTCATGGAAATCCATTTAGGTGTAAAGGTGCGGCGGGTTTAACCCGCGGCGGTTCAAGACCACCCTTGGGATGCAAATATTCGCGACCAGAAGCGGGCGGCGCCTTCCGAATTTGCGTTCGGGTCAATGTGCAGGCGTGCGCTGCGTGTGTGCGAGTTGATAACGGCGAGTTCAGTGTTTGTCTCCCAGTTCCATGGGGCGCCGGCAGCGGTCAGTAACGGGATGTCTTCTACAAACGCTCTGTCCAATCTGATGGATTTACGGAAACGGCGAGAATTTATCGAGCCTTTGTAAACTACGTATCCGTCGTCGTAAGGGACGCGATCTTTAAACCAACGCATCACGTGGGCGTTACGGTTGAACGCGGGGCTTGTGAGAAGCGGTTCGATGGTTGAGTCGGAGGGGAGGGGAATTACCTCTTCGATCTCGAGGAAACCGATAAAAGCGAATATCCCTTCTTGGTTTTTATATTGCTTGTTTCGGTAGGGAACTAAACGTACCAGGAAGAATAGAAAATCGCCTTTTGTCATCGGTTTAAGCCCGGGTTTTACAATGGGGCTGTCTCCAAACGTGAACGTGGCGAACTCGGGATCGTTGTGAATCTGCGTTGTGGGTGAGATGTTTAACGACTGGAGTTGGTCAATGAGCGGACGGTCGGGCGCATTAAACTGGCGGAGAATTGCAAAGGTGCAACCGTCGTCGGAAGAAGCAGGGATGGGAACGAATTCGAAACTGCCGTCTTCGAATAGTGGGCTCTGTTGCCGGTGGTCCGTGTTCGCACCGACGTTGATAATAAATATACGACCCGCCGGACTATCTTAAAAGGGATTAGTTTCGGCTTTAAGCCGGGCAACCTCGAACAGATAATCTGCCGTGGCGTCGTGCGCGTCGAGATGGGTGACGATTTCCTCAAATAGACTCCCTTTGAGCCGCTGCGTCGCGTAGCGGAGACTCTCAGGTTGGTACGATTTACCGTCGGGATTGATACGTTTCCACCTCTCGGGCGTGATTTCGTACGCATCCTCTATCCGCGTGAAGGAGAGTTTTTTCGGACGAATGACCGTGCGGTTACCGACCGTATCTGTCCATCCGATTTCATAATACCCTACGATAAAGCAGCGTTCCGCGTATTGGCGGTTTTTACCTTTATAACGGGTAACAAATAGGATATGTGACAATCCATCGTTGACGGCGGCGCGGACGCCTATCTGGTTACAGCACCAGTAGTAGTTGTACGTCATCGTTTCGTAGTTTGGTTCGGTGTAACCTTCAATTACCATTCGCAATGGCAGTTCTGAGTCCGTTGTGCAAAGATGATAGCACAGCTTTCCCTCGAAGCGCGCTGGGGAATAGGGTTGCCAATTGACGGAATCGGTTCGGTTCATAGTGAAATTCTCTCCTTGTGTTAAAGAAAAAGCGTTGGGTTTGCTACGTCGTTATTATCTTGAGATGGAATCTAGGTGTGGCAATCATACCTCGTGTGAAGCGTAATTCACGAACCCGCTTAACCCAACCTACAAAAGCTATACGTACAGTTGATCCCATTCTGGAAGAACTATAACTTACGCCACTTCATTGTGACGTTGTCGGCTGAGTAACGTCCGTGAAGGGCAAAATGTGTAAGCGTTAAGACCGTACCGTTCCACTTGTATTCCAATGCATAGGCCGGGTCTTTGTTAAAAAAACGATGTCCGTCGGTATAAAACAAAACTAAAGTTCGTGAGTCGGGCAAATTGCGATAGTAAAATGATGCCGGCATCCAGGCGAACAAGTCCGTCCATCCCAACCAATTAGGATTGTTTTCGGCGGTTATTACGAATTTATGGTCCAGTGTTATTCTTAGTACGCCTCGTATTTCGCCTGTCGCCTCCAAACCCGACGGCCGTTCAACACCTTCATTTTGGTGAACCCTTGCAATGCTCTCAAGCCGATACGTTCCCGCCAATTCGCCATGTGACACTTCTTCTAAAGGGTCATGTGTGTGGTCGTGCTGATGGGTATGGTGATGGTCGTGTTCGTGGGGATGCGCGTGTTTAGGTATCGGGTGCGTGTGCCCGCAACCCGTTAATGGGGTTAGCATTAAAAAGAAACCTACACATGGAAAGATTAGCGTGCATATTACGAAGTTAACGTCAACCGTGTGATTCATCACTTTTCAACGTTCCTCCATCCTTTAGACGGCGATACGTGAGACTTTAGCTGGAAAACTGCGGCAGTTTGGTCAGGTTTTGAAACGACCGATCTTTTTGTTAATATACCTGATGCGGTGTGTGATAGTCAAGCGGCTCGTAAAGCATGTGTGGGTTGGGATGAGTGGAGAAGCGAGTGAGTGTCGCGATTCGGAGATTGGTCCTACAGGGGGTGGGTTTTGGTAGAAGGGATCGACCGACCGAATTGGGAGGGCGATAGTCTTGTCTTGATTCCTGACGATGTAGTGGTCGAATCCACACAATCTACGAAGATGTTGTATTCTATATACCTGTCGCCCCGCTGGGGCTTTGGGATGGGGGTTACGGTGTTTTCTATATACCTGCCGCCCCGCAGGGCTATAGTACAGGTTTTGCTGCGATTAAGAAACCGAGTTTTGAAGAAAAAACGCGGTTTCATATAAAGGCCGCGATTCTGAGATCGCTCCTACAAGGGTCGGATTCTTGTAGGGGGGAATTCTGATTCCCGCTCTCCAAAATAAAAGAAGTCGAGGCTTAAGAAAATGGATGAAACAGGCTTCGCAACAAAAATTGACGGTTCGTGCGGAATAAAAATGCAAAGGCACGGCATCGGAATTTCTCGTCGGACGAACGCAAAAAGTGCGCCTTCGCCGCCTGATTTTCCATTGACAACGACTGTTAAATTTTGGTACAATTACCCATCGTTTTTAGGTGGGATGGCAGAGTGGTCGAATGCGGCGGTCTTGAAAACCGTTGTGGCGAAAGTCACCGTGGGTTCAAATCCTACTCCCACCGCCATTCAGTATACATTATGGAGAGGTGCGAGAGCGGTTGAATCGGGCTGCCTGCTAAGCAGTTGTGGCGCAAGCCACCATGGGTTCGAATCCCATCCTCTCCGCCATGATTATGCGCCTGTAGCTCAGCGGATCAGAGCATCTGACTACGGATCAGAAGGTCGGGGGTTCGAATCCTCTCAGGCGCTTATTTCTCTTTGCGCGGCAGGTAGGGATTTTCCGTGAACGGCACAAACAATCGGAATCGAGAACCTACCATCTGGCTTGCGGGGTTTTATGTCGGATCTGCTCTGGATGCGTGAAGCGCTTGAAACCGCGCGCCAAGGGGCTGTGCGCGGCGAAGTGCCCGTCGGAGCGATCATTATCAGAAATGACGTGGAACTTGCCCGCGCACACAATCTCCGAGAACAAACCAACGACCCAACAGCCCACGCTGAATTAATCGCTATACGAGAGGCTTCCCGGAAGATTGGCGATTGGCGGTTAATTGACACTACCCTGTATGTGACGTTGGAGCCATGTCCGATGTGCGCGGGGGCAATTGTTTTGGCTCGCATACCGCGCCTGGTTTTTGCCGCGCCAGATCCCAAATCGGGCGCCGCTGGGACGCTGTTCAATCTGTTACAAAACAGGTGTTTGAATCACCAAGTAGATGTTACATCCGGTGTTTTAGAAGAAGCGAGCAGCATTCTTCTACAATCATTTTTTCAGAATCGCCGGCGTTGAAATTACGGAGAGATGCGAGAGCTGGCTGAATCGGGCAGTCTCGAAAACTGCTGTGCGGGAAACCGTACCGTGGGTTCAAATCCCACTCTCTCCGCCTAAAGGGGCAGTAGCTCAGAGGGAGAGCGCATCCCTCGCACGGATGAGGTCACGGGTTCAAATCCCGTCTGCTCCATTACTTTCCTTCAATGTTATTTGGGCAATCAGGCTGTTTGATTTTACCTGCTTGCATCAGCTTACCGGAGAGATGCGAGAGCTGGCTGAATCGGCATGACTGGAAATCATGTGTACGGGAAACCGTACCGTGGGTTCAAATCCCACTCTCTCCGCCTAATATTATTTGGCGCGTTGACGGCGCCGAATGGCGCTGCATTCGCGCTTTGTTTTCGACTCGCGCGGCAAACCCAATTATTTCCATATTAATTTCTCTCCAGCAAGGACAGTTTGAGTTGCGCCGCATAGAAAATGTAGCGGAAATATTTGGGTTGTGCCGCCGTTTGCCATAGATACGTTGGATTACACGTATTGAATTGATATCCTTGAAGTAAGCCGCCCGAAAATGCTTCGTTGCAATTTGCGGCGATTTGTGTCTTTCAATACGGACGCGCTTTTAGTACCCACCGGATAAATGGAGAATGATCGCTGTTTTAATATATGGGCAAATCTACAGTTACGGGGCGCATCAACGCGATAGCAATGGATTTGCTTGAGCAGCATCCGGAGGGGCTGCGTTGGTCAGAACTCCTGTCCAAGATTGAGGAATCAGACCCAACCTTTCATCCAAAAACGGTGAATGGTTGCGTGTGGAAACTTGTCGAAAAATACCCTGAAAAGGTGTACAAACCGTCGAAGGGCCTGTTCCGTTTGGTGAAATATAAATCGACCATTCCACAATCTTGAACGGAGCGGCGCAGCCAATATGAATCAGCACCGCACCATTGTCGTGAAACGAAAGTGACATGCGCGGCAAAATTCCGCGCCTACAGGGCGAGGTGGTGGGAGCGGAGCAAGATGCCGCGCCTACGGAGGGGGTGAGGCATTTTACGCCTGCCGTCCCTCTGGGCTGCATAAAATGAATTTTCAAACAGGTTCATAAGCTGCATGTATCTTGATTGGCCTTTGGAAGATTGAAGTTACGCAGTAAACCAAGAACTTTTATTGATTGTATTTGCCGCCAGTTTGTCCGCATTAAGACCTTGGCTATGCTATGCGGGGAGGTAGCGGTGCCCTGAATCTGCAATCCGCTATAGCAGGGCTGAATTCCTAGGGTGCGGCGTGTTTCTTTTGAGGTCCGGCCCATGTAAGTGGTGTTGAAGATTAGGTCCTGAGCAACTTGAATTTATCAAACCCCGTCAGGTCTGGAAAGAAGCAGCGGCAGATAAATCTTCAGGTGTGACGCAGGACAGCCTAATTGGAGCTAACTGCTCGGGTAACGCTTGGGAGAGCGCGTCAAACCTCAGGTGCATAGCCAAGATATTCCACGTTTTCTCTCCTCTGTCTGCCATTTTCGGATTTGTTGCCGGAACAGAGCAATCTATACCGTACGTTGAGGTCTCTCTCGAAGGTTTTATCCACCCCGAATATTCGAAGGGCGAAATCATGTCCTATGAGGTACTAGCGCAGAAGTGGCGCCCCCGGTTATTTGAAGATGTCGTTGGCCAAACGCATGTTATACAAACCCTGAAAAACCAGATTCTCTCCGATAGGGTTGGTCATGCCTACCTATTTTGGGGGCCTCGGGGCACTGGCAAAACAACGGTCGCGCGTATTCTGGCAAAGGCTGTGAATTGCCCCAACCGCCGCAAAGAGACAGAATCCCAACAGGGAACCACAGCTGAACCTTGTAATGAATGCCAGTTTTGTGTGGAAATCGCTCAAGACCGATCCTTCGATGTAATCGAAATGGATGCCGCATCCAATCGAGGGATTGATCCAATCCGCGAACTTCGGGAAAATGTAAAATTAGCGCCGGCTTCCAATCTCTATAAAATCTATATCATTGACGAAGCGCACATGCTTACCCAGGAAGCCTTCAACGCCCTGTTGAAAACGCTTGAAGAACCGCCCCCGCATGTCATATTCATCCTCGCAACAACAGAACACCACAAAATTCCTAAAACAATTATATCCCGTTGCCAAGATTTCGACTTTCGCTACATGGAAATGGGACAGATTTCCGACCGTCTGCGCAGCATTTGCACCGCCGAAGATATTAGTATTGACGACGAAGGCCTGTCTTCGATTGCGGAACAATCGGAAGGGTGTCTCAGGGACGCCGAAAACCTGTTGGAACGGTTGATTGCATCGGTTGGAGATACGTTGGAGGCGGAGAAGATTAACCAAATATTGGGATTTGGATCGTCGCACCTCATCCATGAGCTCGTTCAAGCAGTTCTGGAGTGTAAATTATCTGAATCCCTCCAATCCCTCGCCAACTTAGCAAAGCAGGGCGTGGATTTAATCCAATGCTTACATCAACTCATTACACACTTTAGACAGATAAGAATATTAGCCATTAACAAAAATTTGGAAAATTTGATCGAAGGTTCGAAATCGGAACTCAATCGCATGCGGGAACAAGCAGATCAGACTACCACGGAGCGTTTATCGCGGATAATTAAAATTTTGACTAAAACACATAGCGAGATCAAGCGCCACGGATACGCTCAAATCCACCTTGAATCTGCGGTGATTGATATGTGCTCGATTCAAGAGGGTATTCAACTCGCGGAGATTGCCGGCAGGCTTTCGGAGATTGAAGACAAAATCGCCGTGCACAGCGCTTCCCAAAATCAAACTGTTCCTTCACCGCGTGACATCAATCCCCAATCGACTGCCGACCAGTCCAATAGGTCTGATTTCGAGCGTCCGCCTGCTCTCTTATCTTTGGGGGAAGACTCGAATTTGAATCCACAGTCCACGTATCACCATGACACAAACGACAATTCCAACGCAGCACATGATTACACTATGCTCGGCGATTCAAAGCAACTTGAGAATGTTTGGGGACAGGTATTGCAATCATTGCGGGCAGACAATATGGCGCTATTTTCGCTCCTCAAAGCGACCACGCTTCTACCTTATCAAGAAAACAACGGTCCCGCACCCGAAACCGTTCCAATTCTGGAAATTGCTTGCAACTCTGCGTTGGCAAGCGAATCCATTATCAGTACGGACGAAAAAACTCTTGTTGTAAAACTATTGAGAAGTTTTATTGGACACCCTGTCCAAATCCAGTTCGTTGCTTCCGGCGAATCCTCTGATATGAATTCGATGGAGACCGCGAAATCCACACACAAACCAGGTGGACTTATGTTTCAGGCTGAAGTTGAACAAGATGCACAACTAGCCCCGACACTCAATCTCTTTGACGCAAAGATACTTAAAATTGAACCCAAATAGTTGTTTGAGCGCGTATGGCTTAAAGTAAAGTTTTTTGGGCAGGGACAAGACCTGCCCCTACAGCGTATTAGACCAATGTGAGGGTAGTCGTTTTACACCTGCCGCCCCGCTGAGACTAGATGTTGATGTGTAACAGTGATTTCTATTTGTCTGAAAAAACTATCTTCGATTTGACGATCGAAGATCCCGTCTGGGGTTATCGTACGGTGGAATAATTTTGGAAAGATGTCTATTATAGACTTCGCGCAAGTCCGTAAGTAAACAATATTTTTGAAAGGTAATCTAGATGAAGATGAATAATCTTATGAAACAAGCGCAACAACTGCAAAAACGCATGCTTGAAATCCAAGAAGAACTTGCGAATCGTACTGTCGAGGCAACGGTTGGAGGTGGCATGGTCACAGCCGTCGTCAATGGCCAGCAGGAGTTGGTATCGATAAAAATATCACCCGATGTGGTTGACCCGGATGATGTGGAAATTCTTGAAGACCTGATTGTCGCTGCCGCAAATGAAGCTCGAAACGAAGCGCAAGAACTAATGAACCAGGAAATGGGAAAGTTGACTGGAGGGTTAAAAATCCCAGGACTCATGTAAATGAACAATACAAACTCATTACCTATATGCTACATTACCCTGAACCGCTGGCTAGATTAATTAACGAGCTGCAGAAATTGCCTACGATTGGCCCGAAAACCGCCCAACGCCTGGCGTTTTACATGACTAAATTGCCGGATGAGGAAACGACAAAGTTGGCGCGCGCCATTTCCGATGTCAAATCCCACCTATCCCATTGCACAGTTTGCGGCAACATCACGGATCGAAACCCTTGCTACATTTGCACAGATGCCGAACGCGACCGCCAAGTAATTTGTGTTATAGAGGAACCTGACGATCTCTTGGCGATTGAACGTACAAAAGAATATAGAGGCTTATACCATACCCTCATGGGCGTCCTTTCGCCACTAGATGGCGTGGGGCCTAAAGACATCAAAATTGATGCGCTACTCAAGCGAATTCAAAATGAGGATATCAGAGAGGTAATCGTAGCAACGAATTACACGACTCAAGGGCAAGCAACTGCGCTTTATTTGAAAAACCTTCTCGAAGACCTAGGTATCTCAATTACTCGAATTGCGTACGGAATACCTGCGGGCGGCGACCTCGAGTATATCGACGAAGTCACACTTGCCAGAGCGTTAGAAGGCCGTCGAGAGATATAAGGGTAAACCCTATGATTCCATTGGTTCAGAAACTTAGGCATCCGTTGCTATGGAGTGTGTGGTGTTGGCTCATCCTCGGCGTAATTCGGTGGGAGTTAACGCCTATTTCACGATTGGAAGCTTCCGTTGAAGACTCGCGGAACAGCAACGCGGAAGATCAAATTAACGAAAAGGAGTTCAGTGGAAAACGCGCCTTTGCATATCTGGAAAAGCAGTGCGAGTTTGGCGCGCGATTCCCTGGATCCGCCGCGCACCAAAAAACCCAGGCTTATCTCCTCGCTGAACTCGAAAAATTTGCCGAAGAGGCTGTGCTCCAGCCATTTGAGTACCGCCAACAAAACCAATCCATAAGAATGAACAACATTCTTGCCCGTTTCGGAGGCAACGGGGGCGGAACAATGCTCCTCGCCGCTCATTGGGATACGCGTCCATTTGCGGACTTGGATCCAAATCCGGCGAACCGCAACACACCGATTCTTGGCGCTAACGACGGGGCATCGGGAGTCGCTGTTCTCCTTGAGGTTGCGCGCATATTAAAATCCAATCCACCTGCAACTCCCGTGATCATCGTTTTGTTTGACGGCGAAGACTATGGGAAAACGGTCTCGGACATGTTCCTTGGATCTCGATATTTTGCACAAAATATGGGAAGGTGGTCAGCGGATTTTGGTATTCTTTTGGACATGGTTGGCGACCGCGATTTAGCGTTGCCCATGGAACGCTACTCTTGGAACGCGGACCGCCAGTTGACAGAGGCGATTTGGAGACGCGCCGAGGAAATCGGCCTCCCCGAGTTTCAACGGCGGTTAGGCGCGGCGGTAATGGATGATCATCTACAACTCATTGAGGCGGGCGTTCCAACTGTAAACATTATCGACTTCACCTACCCTTATTGGCATACAATTGAAGATACACCGGATAAATGCAGCCCTCACAGCTTGGAAGTCGTCGGACGCTTAGTGTTAGATATTGTCTATCGGGGGTTGTAAAGTACCACTCAACATATAGCGCAATTTTGTGAGGCTATAAATCAGGTGAAGCTGTGAATCAACAAGATCTAGAACTCCATGAAAATTGGTACAGGCAAGTTCTTGAGAAACTTAAATATATCTCGCCGCGGCGTCTTCTTCAACTGGAGACTTGGTATCAAATTGGACGTTGGCTGCTCTGGAATATTTCTTTGAAACGCCGCGCAATTAAGGACCTCGCCAAGCACTTAATTCCGTTAGATCAGAGCGTCATGAGTTTGCGTAATGAGGTTTTTGCACAAATCTGCCTGAAACTCAAGACGGAAGATCGAAAAACATTGCTGGAACTCCTCAGCCGCACAAAGCATCCCTCCGGTTATGATCAGATATTTCTAAGCGCGATATATCCGCAGGTTCTAAATCGAAACTTTGCGCTAATATCTCTGCCCACAGAAACTGATAACCGCCTCGATGTCGAGATGGGTTATCTCGGATATAACGAGGATTATTTTTTCTGGGTCCTTGAAATTGACGGTGCAGTTGACGCCGATCCGGATAGAACGCTTGTGCCTGAACAACATACTCGCGATGACAAACGGTATCTCGTTTACCGCCTCGGGGTGGCAAATCTTGTACGGGATAATCAGAACCCTAGGGACGCGATGCAATGGGTTATCAACGCACAGACATATTTTAACAGAGTGTTAGTCGATCTAAAAAGACGCAATTACAAGGTTACAGCAGTAACAATACCTCATTTTGAACTGGGGCGGTTGTCACTATTACGCCGCCTTGCTCTGGATGAGCTAAAAAAACGTCAATTTCGCTCCTAATCCCAAATTCGGGGAGGTAAATCCCCGGTTCAATGGAAAAACAGATACCGGGAACTAAGGGGCGATCATCCCGCGTTTCGAAATTGTCAATATTGACGCCGTTGCCGTGTAATTCTCTCCCGATGTTGTGCCCTACACGGTGGATAAAAAATTCGCCGTATCCCTTCTCCGCAATATAATTCCGTGCAACATCATCGACTTCATATCCGTAAATCTGATTCCCCGCCGAGGTCATGCCGCGAATAAATTTGACGGCGAGATCGCGAGCGCCACGAACAATCTCAAAAATCTTCACGTATTTGTCCGGAGCATGCTTTCCAACATAACCAACCCAAGTCGTGTCCCCATAAACCGCGTTCGGCACGTCCATTTTTGCCCACAGATCGATTAGAATAAAATCGCCCGCCGCAATCGGCTGGTGTTCGGCAGCGGTTGGAAAATAGTGCGGGGCGCTGCTGTTAGCGTTGACCGCCACAATAGGCGGATGCCCCGCAATTAGATGCATGGCTTCAAAGCGTTCCATTATTAGACATTGGACATCATATTCCGAGATGGGATTGCCCATTTTGACTTGTTCGCCAATCCATGCAAAAGCGAGGTCTTTCACCTCCATTATCAGACGCGCCGCTTCCCGATGCGTTTCAAACTGTTCATGTGTTAAACACGCCTCAACGTGCTGGACCAAATCGCCGGAAGACACAACCTCGACACCTGAGGAACGAATCAATTCCAACGTACCGGCATCTACCCTTGAGACATAGGGAATCGCGGCGTTAGGAGAATATTCCATCGCTACTTTGCCGCCATCGAAGAGTATGGCCGCGATCTCATCGTGAAGTTCACACCAACTCACGTAGGTTTTCACCCTGCCGGTAACTTGGGAAAAATGGGATAGTTCAATGCGGTGAATCAGCCAAGTCGGCTCGCCGCTTGACGGAATATAGCAAAACCAACGCCGCGTTATCGCACCGTCTGCGACGCCGGCGACACGTTGCGCGATTGGGTTGCTGCCGCGGAAGTCATACAACAGCCAACCATCAATCCCGTATGATTTGAGAATGCGTTGGATTTCTTCAAGGTTCATTTTCATGGTGGTGTTGAATACGCAAGGAACCACGTTATCGGTAGGTATATTTCAATACTAGATGCCGCTCGATTAATTCAGTGTGGTTCGAATAGCCAACGAAACAGCCTGTATCTCATATCTCAGCCGCATCACAGTTTCGGGTTGTTCTTATGCCGATTTCCATCTCGCTCGGTCTTTTTCTCAATTGTCTTCCTGAAAGCATCTTCTAGGTTCACTCCCGTCTGATTTGCCAGACAAATCAGCACAAAAAGCACGTCCGCCATTTCCTCTGCGAGATTAATGTCTTCTTCCGACGCTTTAAAACTTTGGTCGCCGTATTGGCGCGCCATAATCCGAGCTATCTCTCCAACTTCTT
Source organism: Candidatus Poribacteria bacterium (assembly GCA_028819845.1). Classification (GTDB taxonomy): domain Bacteria; phylum Poribacteria; class WGA-4E; order WGA-4E; family PCPOR2b; genus JAPPKS01. The sequence goes on from JAPPKS010000026.1 coordinate 93,726, forward strand.
CCATTAGAATTGCAGTATTTGTCAACTCGGAAAAATAGCGCACGCCAACAGATTGAATCCAGTTGTCAACAAGTTCTTGGCAGCTATTGAGGGTGTATTCCATGTCTTATCTCCGATGGTTCGCACCTATCTCGGAGGCTATCATAGCATGCACGCCTTGAGGTGTCAACGGTTTAACCCGATACAACCCTCTCGTCCGCGCCGACAAAAATAACACGAGGCGAAACATACCTGATTCTTAAATATCACCAATTGACGAGTAAAAATCGATTATTTGAAAAAGAGGAGGGGAGCGTACGCAATTTTTGTTGGGTGCGTTTTTGGCGGGCAGAAAACATTGAATTGGATAAAATCTGCGGCATTCTTCGACGTGCAAAGTGAATTAACGAAAATTTCAAGCAGGAAGGCGATTTTGCGCAGGGGGTTTAAACTGAGGCGAGGGGAAATTTATGAAAATATGGGCGGCGCATTGAGTTATGGCATCACATATCACTCAACACGCCGCACCGCATTTATGTATGAATCATCCAACCACAAAAGTTGGAATTAGAAGTAAATAAACTGTTGCATCCCATTAGGTCATCAGCCTTCCGAAAGTTTTTATATTGGCAACACAGTAGCACCTTCAAATGGCTGTCGAATGGAATGTATTGAACATGACGCGGGTTTTAGTCGCGGCCCTTAATGTTTGCCCATGTCGTGGCGAGTTTGCCTGACGATTCAACCGCGCCAAGCGCCTCTACGCCGCCCATGACAATGTTTATCTCATCTTGGGTCAACGCGGTATCGAAGAATCCAAGTTCGTCAACATCACCGTTCAGAGGACAGCACCCCCGCGGTGACCCGAGTATCCAACCGTTGGCGGTTGGAAGTAACGGATTTTCGTCTACCCATGTCGACGTTTGTTCGCCGTTTCCGTAGAGCGTGTATTCATTTCCGACTCGTGTCAATGCGACGTGAGTCCACTCGCCTATGGTAAGGGTCACATTAAATACGCCCCAGTCCGTGGGGTGGTGTGTACCGTCGTCTTCTCTATAGTCGAAGCTGAATACGGTACCGTCTCCGTTGTGAATATTAAATCGACCGGCATCCGCGTCATCGCCTCGTGTCCACACCCACGAGCCGTGTCTAAGAGGTTCAACAGAGCGTACCCACAATACAAGCGTTGCATCTGATTCGCCGTGCAGAATGAAAGCATTCGCTGGATCCTCGTCGGCGTTGAATAGAGCATGTTGGGAATCTGGATCATGAAATGAGATTGCAGACCCTCTTACGCCATCGGTCCAACCGGCGCCATTCATTAACATGCCATCACTACCAACTAACCCTTTAGCAACGTCGCCCGAGCCTTCATCGAAAAGCCATGCGCCAACAAGCCCTGCATCACTCTGTCCAATAAACATCAGCCCAAACGCCATAAAAAAGGCTAAACCTAATGTTGCGATTCTGGTAATCATTAAACTGATTTCCTCCATAAAACAAATTTGGGACGCAATTGCACACTATCCAAATACATTGCTACAACTGTGCAACGCACGTCCCGTTATTATTTTGATAGTTAACAGACACAAAATTTCAGCGAAATGCATCCGCTATGACACCGCCCTACTTCATTGATATTTTTGCCGAAGGCTGAGTCAACGATGTTCCGCAAACGAAACGCTACGAAAAAGCTTGAATCACCCAACTTTAAACCTCGGAAAATCTGCAAATTTAAACCTAAACCTCCGCTAAGCTGTCAGATTTCCGAAACACCATCGTGACAAAAATTTGAACTTCCAGACGGTAATCAAATGGAAATTATTGGACTAGTCGCGATCCTTAATGTCTGCCCACGTCGTGGCGAGTTTGCCTGACGATTCGACCGCACCAAGTGCCTCGACGCCGCCCATGACGGCGCTAATCTGATCGCCGGACAAAGCAATATTGAAGAAACCAAGTTCATCAATGTCGGCTTTAAGCGGACAGCATCCGCGCGGCGACCCGACTATCCAACCGTTGGCGGTTGGGAGCACCGGATTCTCATCCACCCAGGTTTCCACGACATCGCCGTTGCCCCAGAACGTGTATTCATTTCCGACTCGGGTAATTGCAACATGAGTCCACTCCCCTATGGGAGTCGGTATTCCTGCTGCCCCGCCGTGCGGCGGATCTGGGCTTTTGTCCGCGTCTTCCCGGTAGTCGAAGTTGAAAATGTCGCCAGGTCCGTTGTGGACGTTAAATCGACCGGCATCCGCGTCATCGCCTCTAGACCACATCCATGAGCCGTGCCCACCTTCCGTAGGACGTACCCACAGTACCATGCTTGCATCTGAATCGCTATGCAGAATGAAGGCTTTTGCCGGATCTTCGTCCGCATTAAATAGAATGAACTGCGGATCACCGCCGCCCACAAATGAAACTGCAGACCCTCTTACACCAGCAGTCCAACCGGCGCCATTCATTAACGCCCCGTCATTACCGTAGCCGCTAGCGTCTCCGGCTACATCGCCCGAGCCTTCATCGAATAGCCATGCGCCAACAAGCCCGGCATCGCTCTGCCCGACAACCATCAGCCCAAATGCCATAAAAAAGGCTAAACCTAATGTTGCGATTCTGGTAATCATTAAATTGACTTCCTCCATTTAGATTTTTGGATTAAGGAGCTGTACAATGCACCGCCCCCGTGTATTTAAAAACATCAGCAATCCGGCAAAATATCCGGATATTTATTTCCAGCGAAACATTTCGCTTTGAAAATGCCCCTGGTCGTTTTTACATTACCATAGGGTATATGGATCGTATCCCCGCAACACCCCCTTTCAGTGCTCTATTTGAATTGTGCGGTTCGCTAGTAACGAAATTGTGCGAAGCGCTCTTCCGGTGGTGATTGCTTTGCTAATAGTTGCGGTTCGATTTGAGGCCGCCCCATGTGCTTGCCAGCTTATCACTGGGTTCAACCGCCAACACACCTTGGATACCTCTTTCAAAATACCGTTGCGCATCTTGCTGCACCCACGGCGTGTGCCCGACTACGACTTCGTCAATAAGGCCGGGGAAATAGAAAGTATGCTCCGCCATACCAATCGTCAGCGGATTATCGAATTCGCGGGGAATCGGCTCCTTATTCTCCGCTACACCGAACAATTCACCGTCGAGATAATGCGTGTACGTAATCCCTTTCTTAACTAATACCACGCTATACCATCGATTGACTTCAGGTATACCCAGAAAATCCGATCGGATCCAAGCGACGTTGTTTCCACCGTTATTAATGTGGAATGTAAACACCCCGCCCAACAATTCCCATACAGCCTTAAAAGCCTCCGCGCCAAGTCCGTTATCGTGCGCAATTAAACCGGTGGTACCGGGTTCCTTCGAAAAGTTAATCGTAATGGCTAGGGTGAAATCCTTGTCGTGTAACCAGAAACTTTCGTTATTCTCGACTTCGGCGCGCGCGGGCTCCTTTACGCGGAGGCATTTCCCAAACTTTCCGTCGCCCCATTTTGCGCCCTCCACGAGCTGAGCATCATTCCCGTGCGGCGAGAGATCTTCCGCTGTGTTGCCGTTTCCCTCATCAAACGGCAACGCAACCACAAGCGACTCGAGCTTAATAATCGCTTCCGCAACAGGTGAAAACACCCACACACAAGCGTTAATTAACAGTATAAATGTAAATTTCGCCAGCAAATTTCCTTTCACACTCATAGATTTCCTTCCTAGCGTGCTATTGCAACGCCTTAAGTCCCCCCCAAATTGTAGCCAATTTAGCAGCACTTTCCACACCCTGAAATAGAGCTGCGCGCTCAAGTCCCCTGTCCACTATCATCTTTATGTCGTCCTCGGACAAAGTCGTATTAAAAATGCCAAAATCGTCAATCGCGCCCGAAAAGGAGGCTTCTGGCCGTCCGCCGATGTGAAAGTCTCCGCCGCGTTGTTCGTACTCGCCGGATATGCCCCCAATCCTAGTTGCTTTTTCACCGTCAATGTATCCCGCCATGAAGTTATCTTCAGCGTTATTTATGAATGTCCAATGCTTCCATTGTCCAACCCATTCCTCGTCGATGAAGCGAATAACAATCCACTTGCCGCCAACGCCAAAATGCCAGAAAATTTGCTTGTCCCATATGGCAACCGAAATACGGCCCGGCTCCCCCGGGTTCAGGCTGAATACATCCGGGTTTTTACCGTGGTCCCCAATTTTAACCCAAAGTGTAATTGTCACTACTTTCGCGGGCAGGATTTCAGCTAAATCTGCAATCTTGACGGTATCACCTTCCCCGGAAAAATCCAGCGCCGTCCCAAACTTCCCTTCGACCACTTTTGGCTTACCGGTAAGTTTGCCGTGCCGTTCATTTTCGGAAGCATCATCGCCCTCACCTTCATCAAGCAGCCAAACGCCGACTATAGTCTTCGGATCAATCCTCGCTGCACACTGCGATCCAAGGATTAATCCAAGTGTGAGTACGCTGACGCCCAATAAAACACACTTACCCAGAGCCATTAGACATAACCTTCCTGGCTAACCGAGAATAACATTTAGGTGAGTAAAAAAGCTGCCGTACAAGAAAAGCCCAAGGCGAGAGTTTGAAGCGTGCTTCCAGCAATTCAATTACTAGAAGCACACCAACTAGGTCAACCGCCCAAAATTTCGGTTTGGCACATTTGCTTGAAAAACACTTCCCCTAAATCGCTAAACCGAAATTATTTGCTGGTTTTTATCCGCGCCCACGCTGTGGCGAGTTTGGCTGTAGGTTCAACGGAAAGTGCGGCTATTTCGAGTCCATTATCCATGATGTTGGTAATGTCATTTTTACTCAAGACGGCGTCGAAAAAGGCAAGTTCGTCAATGAACCCCAAGAAAATAAATCCCGGTCTACCGGAAATCATCCAGCTGGCAGTTTCGGGCAGCTTTGGACTTGGATCTTTCGCCTGTGAGACCTGTTTGCCGTTGTGGAAGAGATTGTAGGTATTTCCTTCTCTCGTGACAGCCAAGTGGGTCCATTCCTTGTTTTTAAGTTCGATTCCTTGGATGAGGCCATGGATATTCCCACCCACTTCCCTGTAATCGAAACCGAAGGTTTCACCGGGACCTGAATAGATATTAAATCTATCTGCATCATCACCCTTGGGGTTGCCTCGAGTCCAAAAAATGCCTCTATGGGCGACATCATGAGGCTGTACCCAAAACATGAATGTAACATCCTTGTCCCGATGAAGGGCAAACGCATGGTTTGGATCTTCATTCTCGAATAGAACGAGAGTGTCTTGACCGTTAAACTCCATGGCGTTACCGAACTTGCCCTTAACGAATTTGGCGTCACCCTCAATTTCTCCGTCAATGCCGTTGCCGGAAGCGTCTTTAATCTTACCTCCGTTTTCTTCATCCAATAGCCATGCACCGGAGGATTCAATCTTGGCATCGCTTTCCACATTGAACATCAATCCGAAAACAACGAGACCGAACACCACAGATAAATAGCTTAATGAAACTTTCATTTCTATTACCTCCTGTTAATGTTAGGGGACAAAATTTTATGTCCCATTTTTGACAAGTATATCAATAAAAATTGGCCGGTTGTTTGGAAACTACCCAAACATTTTTGCGCTATGATATTTTACCATGTTCTATTTTTGTGCGTCAACCATTTTTCTGTACACGCCAGGTTTTGTGTCCAGCGTAATGAAGAACTATTCAATAAGCGGCTTATTTAAGACCATATTCCTAGATATTGGTGATGTCTTCCCTACTCAAATCAGACTCGAAGAACGCGGTTCATCAAGTTGGCGTTTTACCAAATCTGTTCAAGTACCTTCAAGATTCTAGCATGGCTAATTGGGTGTGTCAATCATTTTCAAAATGCACGGTCATGCTCCGAATCTTGCGAGAATGGATTAGGTTTAGTTCCGTCTTGACAAACATCCGTTAAAGGATATAATGATAATCTATTCGGAATCGAACCTTATTGCCGCAGGTTGCATTGGACGTATGTTTCGTTCAATAATTTACGGCAGTTAGGTAACAAGGTTACACCTAATTCAGGAGAGTTCCTACACATAATGCACAAGGAATTATTTGACAAACTCGTTCAGGTGGTTGCCGCGTTGCGGAGCGAGAACGGTTGTCCGTGGGACAAAGCCCAGACTCACGAAACATTAAAACCGGACCTAATTGAGGAAACCTATGAAGTAATCGAAGCCATTGATGCCAAAGATTCATGCAAATTGCCCGAAGAACTCGGCGACCTCCTCATGCAGGTGATGCTGCACGCCCAAATAGCCAAGGATAGCGGGGCTTTCAGCATCAACGAGGTTATCCAATCAATTACGGATAAGCTTGTCCGGCGGCATCCCCACGTTTTTGGCGGAGTCAATGTCCGGAATACGGATGAAGTGCTAAAAAACTGGGAGGAGATTAAACGAAGCGAAGCAGGTTACGAAAACCGCCACTCCGTTCTCGACGGAATTCCTGACCGCCTCCCAAGCCTAATGCGAGCGCAAACCATTCAGCGCAAAGCCGCCCGTGTCGGATTCGATTGGGATAACGTCACGGATGTGTTGCCAAAGCTAGAGGAAGAAATTCAAGAACTTAAATCGAGTATTTCATCGTCGGATGAAGAAGCAATCGAAATGGAGATTGGCGATCTGCTGTTTTCAATTGTCAATCTGTGCCGCTTCGTTGGAGTTGAGGCGGAAGAGGCGTTGCGGAAATCTAACCGAAAGTTTGTCAATCGCTTTCATCACGTCGAGGCCGAACTTGACAGGCGGGGTAAGTCTTTTGTGGATTACGACTTGGCGGGGCTAGACAAAATTTGGGACGAAGCCAAAGCGAAAGAGAAATGAGTAGGTTGTTAAAACCCGCATTGGCAAATCTACCGGGCCGTTCCTCGCACCTCTTTTATACATAACTCAACCCATACCCACATTCTATTCATAGTTGAGTTCACCCAAATCGAGTATCGGCGCGAAACTCACTAAGAACCTGTTTGAAAATTCGTGTTTTACAGTGCACCGCCACGCCTTGTAGGCGGGGCATCTTGCCCCGCGCGATGCTGGAGTAAGGTATTCGGTGGGTTTAAGCGACTGAAAAGGATAAACTGAACGATTAGCAAAGGCGATAGTAAATCCCGTGCGATAGAAGTTCCAGCAGTTATAGCAACTCAAACTCCCGAAAATGACTTTGTCACCCATTATTTTATTCAAACAAGCCTTAACGTTTTGATATGCGAGACGCCATCCGTAAAACCTTCCACTGTGCGCGGCACCCGAGCAACCAACCGTATACGGCGATAGTTGCCGTGTGCAGTTTCATCTTCGCTTTGGCGCTCAGTTTTGCCTTCAAAGAACATTTGCAGTTTTTGGGGGAAAAGCGAGTCAATGAATTGACAGAGGTGGTCGGATGGGTTTCAGTAAACAACTATCCAAAGCGTCAGGAGATTGTAAACTACATAGCGGCCGCGGTTTTCGTACCGTTATTTACGATATCGGCATGCGGCTTTTGGATTGGGGTTTCTACGCTCTGTTCGGTCTGGGCGAAACAGCCTCAAGAACTAATCCTGAGACAACACGCTTTCCCGTTTCTTCTCTTGCTGCTAACGCTGGAAAAGGGGTATTTGCCTGAAACACATCTGGGAACTGTCGGAATACCTCTCCTCCTTTGCCTATTTGCCAAAGGCGTGCTTCTGGCATTTAATCTGATAGTTATCAAAAGAATACCTGCGGAAAATGGTGTCGGATTCGCAATGTGGGCGAAAGAAAATTTGAGATTTCACGCGATTCCGATCGCAAGCGGTGTGTGTTTGGCGGTGTTTCTACTCATTCGCGGCAGTCCAAAAGATCTTACGCCGCTCCAATGTTGGGAACTGTTGCTGTTTTCAGTCATAGGCACATGGATTCTCTGGATAGGTTATTCCGCATTGTTAAGCGGATTGGCGGGTTACCGCTTCGCTGATGTGCTCAGGTGGGATGCGCTGACTTTCTTCCCAACCTTCCTGCTTCTATTGCTCGCTGTGCTCTTTGAAATCGAGAACGCGGCAACCATCTTGGCAATAATAGCCGCCGCAGCGTTTGTTGTTTTGAAAATTCTCGTATTTTTGCAACTTCGTTCCCCCGCCAATTCCAACTCCCTTGATCCTCACATTGCAGTCTCCGTATTGACTGTTATTATGATTTCAGGTCTCATCTATGTCTTTTTGTATGATAGCAATGTCCGTCTCAATCATGCGTGGCATACGGGCGGCATCGACCTGTTCCACGAAGGAGAACGCGTTGGGGTTGTCAACGAGCTGATTCGAGGTGAAATTGCGTATCGAGACATTCGCATATTGCATGGGCTTTTTCACAATGCGTACAAATCGTTGCTTGGGATGAAACTTTTTGGCGAAACGATTGAATCGGATAGAAGGATTTACCACCTAGTGTATCCTCTGGGATACGTAGCTTTTTATCTGCTCGCACTACAATTTTTCCGGCGCCGAATCGCCGCGCATTTTTTCACTTTGATTTTCATTTTTATTGCGATTGCGACGGAAGTGGTCGCAGGTGTTACGCGTGCCTACCTACCAGCGTCAGACAGGCAAATATTCGGTTTTCTCACAATGGCGCTGCTGTGTTGTTGGTTGAATAAAGGCGTCAAATCTGGAAATCCATTTCTCATTGCAGCGGGAATCTGTACATCACTGGCGGTGTTCAACAGCCTGGATGTCGGTTTATACACATGGGCGGCATCCAGCCTATTTCTGCTTCTTTACGGCTTTATTGCCATCCGGCGCGAGCTGCCTGAAACCGTTTCCCCAAACAAAATTCTGAAATTGGGCCGGTTATTTTACCTGTCTCCGCTGCTCATATTTAAGTTGGGCGTATTAATCGGTTTTCTCCCGTTCCTCATCTATTTTGGCGCGCACGGCGCGATTGACGACGCAATTGAAGGGTCATGGATACAAACTGTCTATCACATCCCAATTTTTGGAACGCCTTTCATTGCCATTTCGCCCGAACTTTCAAAAGTGACGTCCCTCGTTACATTTTCCGAGTTCATTTTGAGCCGCCCATTTATGTGGTATTTTCCAATTCTAATCTACTTGATGACCTTAACCTATCTTCTGTTTCATGCCATAGCCAACCGAGGACGAATTAAGGAGTGGAAACTGCTGCTGATTCTACTTGCTGGTATTATCTGTTTCCGTACTGCTTTGGGCCGATCGGACTGGCACCATATCACGTTCAGTTTGGCATATTTATGGCTCATCTGTTTCTATTTTATTGAGCGGTTCTTGCGCAAAACAAAACCCCACAGATTAGAACCGCCAGAAAACGATGCCAACGATGAAATGGCTAACGCTGCGCCCAGCATGCATCGTTCCGGAGCAGGCGCTCTCCGGTTTGCATTCTTATTGGTTATCCTTGCCGGAGTGCTCTCCTATATTAAAGCCGATTTGTACAAGCCGCTCGCAATCGCCGAACGGACATTGATACGACTGCCGAGATTCGGAGCTATCTCGCCGCCGTATGAAGCCTACGTTCAACCTAACATCGAACGTGCGGGGAGAATACTTACGCCTCCTGCCCAAGCGCAGGAGATTGAGAAGGTTGTCTCATACATACAGGAAAACACAGCACCAACCGATCCAATCTTTGACCTATCAAACCAGGCCGCATATTACTTCCTCGCCGATAGGCCTAATCCAACGCGGTACCCGCTAGTAGTCTATGCGTCTCCTGAACCGCTGCAGAAAGAAGTGATTGCAGATCTTGAACGAGCTAAGCCGAAGTATGTTATCTTCACTACGGGGAGTGGATGGGGCAACGGTCCGGATGGAATCCAAACTGTGGATAGGGTGCCGCTCGTCACGGCGTATATTCGATCGAACTATGAAACAGATGTAAAAATTGAAAGTGTGTCGATATGGAAACGGCGCAGCGGATAGTGCGACTAAAACTGGCCGCTAATCCTGGTGGGTGGGTTGGAACCGAAATTCATGGTTGCAGCACAAGGACAATCAGAGCAAAGGAATAGTCCGATGTTTGCGAGTCGAAAATTCTCGCCGCAATCAAGAGTTAAAACCGCTATTGAAACTACATTTTGACGAACGATCAATGAAATTTCCTAAAAACCGGTTAGAAATTTTCCTTTATGTGGAACGCCGCCACGCCCCGTAGGCGCGGCATCTTGCCGCGCTGATCGCCACGACCTGTCGGCGGGGATCAGG
>JAPPKS010000007.1 GCA_028819845.1 Candidatus Poribacteria bacterium
CATCATTCTTAACATTATGCCACAACCCTATTAACAAATGTCAACAAAACCTAGTTACAATAGTTTTCAAGATACTTCCCATCATCATTCCCTTAATTCCGATGAAAAATGGAAAATTGAGCTTCAAGACGTAATCGAGCTTGTCTTTAGCAGAGCTGTAACGCAAGTAATTATTGAAGCGGATAACATGCTTGGTAATGCAAGGCCTAATGGAGTGCCGCCGACAACAATCTGGAGGATACAAGTCGCTGAGCTAGGTTTGTGGCCGCTCACAGGCTTTATTCCTGAAAGAGACGTGCTTTTCACGGTAATCTATGAACGTAAAACTAACCTCTATAAAGAAACTTTTGACATAACACTAGGAGGAAATTCCCATGCGTCTGAACCGCCAAAGATTGATTCCTTGAATGTATGGAATCACCAAATCGACGCTGATGCCAATCAATTGAACCACAAAGGAATACGGATTAGTTTCGACACTGAGACGGATCCCCACCGAACCCGGATAGAAGTTTACAGTGGTCGATGGAAACTTAATTGGAAAATGTATTGGACCGATAGAATCAAGACAGCGATCCTGTTGCCCGAAAGTAAAAATGCCAGATTATTGCCGGAGCATGAATACGAAATCCATCTGGTCGATTTTTATGACTCCGCAGGCACAAGGGGGAAAGGACTTAAACAGGGGTCGATTGTAATTTGCTTCCAAACGGCGAGCGAGTAACTCGGAGAGAAAACAATGAACAAACGGGCTTTCGTTGCCTGCCTATATTTGGTGAGCATAGGTAGCATAGCATCTCACGCTCAGCTTCAAGATAAGGATATTGCATCGTTAATTCAGCAATTTAACCATCCGGATGCAGATGTTCAAGACAGCGCACGTCAATCACTCGCCAAAATTGGCGAAGCAGCCGTGCCAGTATTGATTGAGGCATTAGGTGATACTAATCACAAATACCGCGCAAACGTTACGGCTACCTTAATGCAAATCGGTATGCCCGCTATGCCGGCATTGATTGAGGCATTAGACCACGAAAATGTCTTTGCGCGCCGGGAGGCTGTGGGGATCTTGTGTTATTTTACCCTCAAAACTGCCCCCAACCACAAGAAGTTTAAGAGGATTGTCCGCGCACTGGTGAAAGCCTTTAAAGATGATGACTATAAGGTGCGTCATGGGGCAATGATGCAATTCTCCGGAAGGAAGGATCCCACAAGGAAGGATCCCGCGGAGGAATTACCGCCGGAATTGGCTACGGAAGTCATATCGGGCTTAGTCCAGGCACTCTATTATGGATCTCCCTTCTTTGATGGATACACTGCTAGTAGGACTTTTATCTGGTTTGAAGATCGTGGACTGGCTGCCCTAACCGAGGCATTGCACAGTAGTTCATGGCCGCTTCGTTTCGGTGCCGCCGTCGTCTATGGTAAGGCGTTTGCAACGATACACGCCAGGCGGGGGATGCTACAGCATCACTATATAAAGCCTCTGCCTAAAGCAGTAGTGCCTATTCTAGCTGAAGGATTAACCCATCCAGATTGGAGGACACAAGAAGATGCGGCTAGTGTTTTGGATGACCTCGACCTCCGACATTGCCACATTTGCGAACACACAGAGGAAGCGAAAAAAGCGCTTGAAGCATTGCCGCCCTTCGGTATCATATCCCAATCTATCAGAGATAGGGATGACGCTGTTGATATAATCGGTAGGCATAAGGATTCCAAATGTCTCGATTCATTGAACGCTGATGGCATTACTTTCAAATTCAACCGTTCAATTCGTGGGTGGGAGAAGTTTACAATCCGACCATTTACTGAAGCACACGACTCGGAGAACCGCTGGAAACGAGTTTATGGAGAACCGCTGGATTGGAATGTTGAAGAGAGTAGCCATTCAGTAAACATAACCCCTTCAAAAGGGGAAGAATTAGTGAAGGGACAGCGCTATGAGATTCAACTCAGTAATTTTCGGGATATTCTGGGGAATCGAGTCGATGCAATAATCGAGTTCTCAACGATAGTGTCGTTCAAAAGTTCCCCACACCCCCGTTAAAGCCCTCACTCGGAGCAAAACAATGCACAAACACAAACTTATTTGCCTAATATGTATTATCACCGTTTCGATTGCCGCCTCCCTTGAGGCGTCCGCACCGCGCAGTGTTTGGGAGGGCAGCGAAATACCTCTGGGTAGTTTAATCTTTTGGCTCGGTGATAAAAGGTTACAGGTTCAGAAACGTGTGGCAACGCGCATTAAAGAGAAGAAAGTCAGCGGCGATCAGCTACTGCTCGCGTGGGCAAAACTCGGCAGATTATTAAGTCGGGGCGGAATTATCAATTATGACACTGATCATTGGCTGCTAGTGAGAGACGCGGTTTTTCGCTTGAGTGCCCTCAATAACACTTCGGCTGGCTTGCAAGATACCTTGAAAAGCGATGAATCCGTTTTGGCTCTGAATAGCACTATTATCCAGCTCGGTGATGAGAATTCACAGGTGCAGCAACAGGCAACAACAGCTATTAAAGACATGAAAGTGAGCGACGATCAGCTACTGCTCGCGTGGGCAAAACTCGCAAGGGTTTTCCATATGGGCGGGATGTTCAAATATATCTTCGATCATTGGCTGCGAATGAGAGACACGGTTTTTCGCTTAATCAATCTTGATAAGGCTTTGGCCGGTTTGTTAGATACTTTGAAAAGCGGTAACAAAGATGAGTCCATTCTAGCGCGTTTTGTGATTTTACACATTGACGATAAGCTGAGGGACTCTAGTATAAAACCGCTTCCCGGCACTGTTCCCCTGCTCGCAAAGGCATTAGAAGACCAGAACCCACACATCCGTGAAACTGCGACTCAGCTCTTAGAAACTATATCAACCCATGCGAAAGAAAAGTGAATTAGGCAGAGGAAAAACAATGAACAAACACAAACGAACCCTGCTTATCTGTCTATATTTGGTGAGCATGGCAAGCATAGTGTCTCATGCTCACAATGAGAACATCGCATCGTTGATTCAGCAATTTGAACATGCGGATGTGGATGTCCAAGACAGTGCAAGTAAAGCCCTCACCGAAATAGGTGAAGCAGCAGTGCCGGCATTGATTGCGGCATTAGACCACGAAAATACCGGGGTGCAGGCGTGGGCTTTGAATACACTGCATGATATGAGAAATCAGTTTCATCAGCTTCTTGACAAGGACACGAGCACTCCGTATTACAAACACATCGTCCGTGGGTTGGTTAAAGCCCTAAAAGCTGAAGATTCGGATTTGCGTTATGCGGCGATAATTGGCTTCATAGGTTACACAGGGCGCGAAGAACTCACACCGGAAGAAATTTCGGGTTTTATCCGGTTATTCTATTATGGATCTCCCATCTTTTCCCCAGATGCCTCCCATATTTTGCTCCCGCGTATGGGACATCACGGGCGTTCCGCCTTAATCGAGGCGTTGCACAGTAGCAATTGGGCGCTTAGTTTCGGTACCGCTATCGCTTATGGATATGGTTTTGAATATGCGTGCAATAAGCCGGAGCTGAAAGTGGGGACTCTCCCCCCAGCGGTGGTTCCTAGATTAGCTGAAGGATTATCCCATCCAGATTGGAGGACGCGAGAAGAAGCGGCTGAGGTCTTGAAGCGCCTCCAATCGTGTCGCATTGGCGAAGCGGCAAAAGCGCTTGAAGCATTGCCGCCCTTCGGTATCATATCCCAAACCATCAAAGATAGGCAGCGATTTAGGGATCCCGATGCTCTCGATTCATTGAATGCCGATGGCATGACTTTCAAATTCAACCGTTCAATTCATTACGATGGCGAGATTACAATCAGTTCCCATGATGGTGAACAGCTAGGTTGGAATGTTGAAAGGAGCAGTCATTCAGTGACCATAACCCCTCCGGAAGGCAAAGAACTGGTGGAAGGTCAGCGCTATACGATTCAACTCAGGGATTTTATAGATGTTGCGGGGAATCAAGTCGATGCCGAAATCGAGTTCTCAACAAAAAGGAGCAATCGAATAAAACGCCCGAACACGCAATGACTATGAACACAGTTTTTAGATTTACCCTTGCAATACTGCTGCTGACCCTTATCGCTGCACCCGCTTTAGAAGCCTACTACCACCCCCACGCCGGACACTTTTTACAGCGTGACCCCGCCGGAGACGGCATCAACTGGTATGTGTATGCGAATAATAATCCGCTGAAGTATACGAATCCAACCGGCGAAGTACCTGTAAAAGATTAAGTGGCTACGGTAACCGATTTTGTTGATGAACTCAACAACCTTAACAACAAATCGCCTGTATTATCGGATTTCAATCCTAGAAACACAGCAAGCAGCAACAGCGAACGTGGAGGTAACATAGGAGTTCACACCGAGAAAAAAAGATATATCTTTACACAGAAATACGGTTGGATAGATATGAAACATTTTATGGCTGCCGCGGCAGTCGCTGCCGATTACAGACAGAAATATATGAGCAAATTCCATGCGTATGAACACGCCTACGATTTGGGTTATGCTGTGGAAGTGCAGCAGTTACTAGACGGCGATCCAAGTGGATTTAGTTATGAAGATCTGCCGAGTAATGATGCAGATGCTTCCTTTGGTGCTTACAATTATGATCGATTAGCTGAAACATACCACAAGGACTTAGATCCGAAGTACTTTCATAGGAATTATACGGGTATACCGTTCAATCTCAAGAAACTCAGGAAATAACTTGGAGGATAAAAATGGAGGAAAAGAATGAGTGTCAGTTTTCTCGAACCCCTATTACGATAATGTTTCTCATCAGTTGCTTAATTTTGATGGGGTGTAACTGCAACAACAATAATGTGGATTGGTCGGATAAAGATGCAGATTTCCTGATAATTCAACTCAAAAACAATCGAGATTATGAGTTACGAGAAAAGGCAGTCTACCTGTTGGCGAGCAAGGCTCAACAAGAGCGGGATAAAGTCATTCCCGCGTTGACTCACGTGTTGTTTAACGATGAGTATGGACTTGTTCGAGCAGCTGCCGTAGATGTGTTAGGTAGTATAGAACCGCCTGCTGTCTCAGCCATCCCCGCACTGATAGAGGCATTACTGCGCGAAGATAGGGGAGCAGCATCACTCCGTAGTAACGAGCTTGGTGTTCACGAGGCGGCGATAAAGTCATTGAGGGAAATGGGGCCTGACGCCGCGGAAGCCATACCTGCCTTGACAGAGGTTTTTCGTAGTGATGAGCGGTATCTGCGGTATATTAGGGACGACGCAGGGTTGGCAATTCTCAAAATCGACCCTTCTATGCACACCGTGAAAGAAGAACTCATTGAAAGGCGGGCAGTCTGGCAGTTAGCGGAATTAGCCGAAGCGGGTGATGTGTCTTTGGTTCCCGTTTTGATTCAATCGTTGAACGATCCGGATCCTCCACATGGTTCTACACCTGGTCGTGCCGCTGAAGCATTAAAAGACATTGGCACTCCTGAAGCATTGGACGCCGTGGTTGCCTTTTATATTCAAGAATTGGATTATCCAAGCGATTATGTACGTTGTCATGCCGCTGAAGAATTAAAGGACATTGGCACTCCTAAAGCATTGGATGCCGCTGTTCCTGTTTTGATTCAATTGTTGAAGGCTCCAGAGACTATGGATGATGTACGTAAGCGCGCCGCTGAAGAATTAAAGGACATTGGTACGCCTGAAGCATTGGAAGCCATCAAGGAGTTTGAAAAACGTCGCTGGTGGCCGTTTTGATTCAATTGTTGAACAATCCGGATCCTTTGAAAAACAATGAACAAGCAAAAGCGATATGTCCTTATCTGTCTATTTCTGGTGAGTATGGCAAGCATTGTATCTCATGCTCAAGATAGGGACATCGCATCGTTAATTCAGCAATTTAACAATCCGGATGCAGATGTTCAAGACAGCGCACGTCAATCACTCGCCGAAATTGGCGAAGCAGCGGTGCCGTCATTGATACTGGCATCAGGAGATCTGGATGTGCGCGTTCGGCGCTAAACGCCATTCGCACTTCCATCATCAGCCTACTTGTGTTACATCAGGCTGTTTTTCCGAATCCATACCGCGTCAAGTCCTCATTCCAGCCAAAACCATGATAGAGGTTAGCCTTCAGCCTGCCGTATCGGTCCCCTCAAGAATGCCCGAAATTAATCGCACACGCTAACCCTGTGGATAATATCGTGTGACGCCGCCGATTCTCACTACAACTGTGTCGCCATCAATCACACGGATAACAAGGAGGTTTCACCGCGCCTCCAGCCGCTGTTATTCTGAATGCAAATCTGTTTGGGTGAGTCTGTTCCCAAATTAGCGAAGGGAAAACTGATTGACATGACATTGCCGGATTGCTACAATGTAACGTATGTTGCGAGGATTGTGGGACAAATTTTCGAGTGGGCGATTGTGATGAGACCGCGCAGGCAAGCAAGAGTATTTGCGCTTCAGATGTTGTACCAGGCAGATATGACAAGCGATCCAATTGGTGCTATCCAACAGCGTTTCTGGAAAACAACGAAGGCGAAGGCAGAGATTAAGACCTTTGCAAATCTTCTTGTTGAAGGGACGCTGAAGTCCCTTACTAAAATCGATCCGGCAATTCGCAAGGCGGCGGCAAGTAGTTGGCCTGTGCATCGAATGCCCGTTGTTGATCGCTGTCTCCTAAGAAGTGCAACCTATGAAATCCTTTTTCTTGTTGACATTCCCGCTACAGTATCCATAAATGAAGCAATCGAACTTTCCAAAAAATATAGCACAGAAGATTCGCCGAAATTCATTAACGCAGTGCTCGACAAGATTAAAGACACGGCATGTAACACGGTTGATTTGAAGGATTTTAATACGAGTAGAGGTGAGCGTTGACATTATTTCGCAACGTATATTGGGTGCTGATTGCGAGTCTGTTGGTTCAATCCATTGTATCAGCACACCAGGAAGTTAAGTTCGTCAAGGGATTTGGCGGAAAAGGCAAACAGGCAGGTCAATTTGGCGAGACCGTGTTCATCGCTTTCGATCGGGACGGGGGCATTTATGTTACGGACACCGATAACGCAAGAATTCAAAAGCTTGATGCCAACGGACAGTTCATGTTTGAAATCAAGTCGACCGATCCGGAAAAATTCACTTTTATATACCCGACAGATATTGCAGTTGGAGAAGACCGATCTCTCTACGTCATGGATTGGATTATAACGCAAGTCGTAGACAGTGAAGTCCTTCATGATGATAGTGGAGGTGCGGAACGTCCCAAAATTTTTAATTACGGCCCGTGCGTCCACCGATTTGATTCGAGCGGCGAATTCATGGCGAGCTTCCCTATCCAAGATTATAGCAAAAGGATCCAGCCGCTCGAAAGGGCTGTGCCGGGACTTGACGCCGACGGCAACTACGCGCTTGTAATTCCTCAAGGCGATACAGAGCGTTCTTTTCTACTAGCAGTTGACAATCAGGAGAATTTATATATATACGATGGCGGGAAAATCTACAAACTAGGGGCGCATGGCCAATCTGTGACGACCTTTAATACTGACCAACCGCGAGTGGGACAGGTATTAAAAGCCGCGGACATGGCAGTAGACCGCCAGGGAAATCTTTACATTGTTGATGAAGCATCGCATCGCGTGCTGAAATTTGATGGAAATGGCAAGTATACACTGTCGTTCGGAGAATACGGTGATCGGGCTGGACAGTTTATCTCTCCTTTCCATCTCATAGCGTTAGATGATGGGTCGGTTCTTGTTGCAGATAAGTCCAAGTATAAAAAGGATTTTGTGTCTGATTTGCCTCGGCGGGTGTACGACCCATTTCAGTTTGGCGGGTATCCTTACCGCGTCTTTCGTGCGCGTTACCGATGTGTACAACGATTCCACCCCGATGGTGAATTTGCGGAAAGAATTCTTATACGTTTTAGTCGGGAAAATGAGAAGCAGGCGCATCTCAAACTTAAAGGCATCGATTACAGCGGGAACCTCTATTTTATTGATACCGAAACGTTAAAGTTTAGGCAGTTCGCCCCGGTTACCGGCTTGATTTCGTCTGCATTCCAGACAGAAGTCAGCTTGCAATACCTAGTCAATGTAGATGACATTGAAATAGATAATCGGGACGATCTGGATGCCGATCTCTTCAATAAAGCCGATTATGACGGACATGCCAGACTCCATCGCACCGGTCTAAAAGCTACGTTAGCGTATGATTATAATGAGGACCTGCGATTTGCCGTATCCAACGACCTTGCCTACTTTAAATCTGTTGATGAGAGTTTTTACCGCGCGAGAGATTTTGAGGACTTTAGAGGAACATTCAATCAAGACGACGAATCTACTGAGGTATTTTGGGAGGATCGTGTCCAATTTGACGCTACGCTCATCCGAAATCATAACCCTTACACCTACCGGGAAGCCTCAGCATTTGCCTACTTTAATGTGATTCGAACCGACTATATTAATGATGCATTTGACCCGCAGAACTTCAGATTATTTGACTTCAGAGCGCGCTTGTCGGATTGGGGCGCTGGGTTCCGTTACGACCTCAACAGAGCGTTTCGGCTAAATTTTTCAGTCATACACTTTTTCGGATATAACGAATATACCTATATTGACGAAACAAACGTTCTGTATGCCACCGGCTTTCAGCAGGGCGACGAGACCAGCGCTATGCTAGTGATTAACGGGATGTTTTAACCGGCGGGCGGTTATTGACTCTGCGTATCGTCCAGCATTTCCTTTTTCGGGGTATTCTAATTTGGTAGTGATACATCCAAAATGACTAGGGGGTGTTGACATTTGTGTGAATCCCTCCGTAACCGTAGGGGATCAACCGAGTGAATAGCGAGGGATCAGGCCACCCCGCCCGTCCATCAACCACTGGCAGGAAACTCCCAACCATACAGATATGGGTGGGGTTGGGAAACCCAACCCCTACGAATGGTGTTGAGGCTGCGCACTGCCCATGGTTGTTGAGTTGTGATTAAATGTCAACAAAACCTAATTATTGTGTCCTGATTGGAATGGTTTTTCCAAGCGCGGTGTGATGCGGAGTCAATTCACAATCTGCTATCGATAGATGAGGACGAACACGGACATACCCCTGTTAGTTTACGACGGCGAATGTAAATTCTGCCGGTATTGGGTTGCCCGGTGGCGGCACTTAACGGGTAATCTTGTTAGATATGCTCCGTCATCCCAAGTTGCTAACCGGTTTCCTGAAATCTCGCCGGAACGGTTCGAAACCGCGGTCCTATTCGTTGAACCGAGTGGAGAAGTGTACGGCGGCGCTGAAGCGGTTTTTCGCACACTCGCTCACGCGCCGCGCATGGGATGGCCGCTGTGGATGTATCGTAGGATTCCGGGGTTTCCCGCGTCATCCGAGTGGATTTACCGATTCGTTGCGGAGCATCGGGGCCTTTTCTCCGTATTGACGAGATGGTTGTGGGGGGAACATGAGGAGCGCCCCGAATACCAATTTACACG
The DNA here is from genome assembly GCA_028819845.1 of Candidatus Poribacteria bacterium. GTDB lineage: Bacteria > Poribacteria > WGA-4E > WGA-4E > PCPOR2b > JAPPKS01. The sequence continues at coordinate 9,469 of JAPPKS010000007.1, forward strand.
ATGGCTGTTCCTCCGTATGCTCGGTGCGGTTTACCTCATCGCGTTCATCTCGTTGTGGACGCAGATTGACGGACTGGTGGGGAGCAAGGGCATATTGCCCGCACAGGAATATCTTGAAGCCGTGCGGACGCAAACCGGCCACGAGCGCTATCGGTTAATCCCAACGCTGTATTGGCTCAACCCCAGCGACGGTTTCTTGCATCTCCTTTGCGGCTGCGGAACGCTTTTGTCGATATTCCTCATTTTTGGGTTTGCGCCGATTTATGCACTGATTGGGCTATGGGCATTTTACCTTTCGATCGCAGCGATTGGCCAAGATTTCCTTAGTTTTCAGTGGGATGTTTTACTGTTGGAAACCGGCTTTCTGGCGATTTTCTTTGCGCCATCGCAGATTCTGCCGAAATCCTCGCGCAAATCCCCGCCGTCGCCGACGGTATTGTGGTTGTTACGATGGCTATTGTTTCGGCTCATGTTTGCGTCGGGGACCGTGAAATTAGTGAGCGCCGATGAAACTTGGCGTAACCTGACCGCGCTCAATTATCATTACGAAACGCAGCCGCTGCCGACGTGGATAAGCTGGTATGCCCATCAACTGCCGGACTGGTTCCAGTCCTTATCCGTTGTGGGGATGTTCGTCATTGAACTCGGTGTGCCCTTCCTGATTTTCGCGCCGAGGCGGCTGCGGTTTGTAGCATGCGCGGCATTCATCGCCTTACAACTCCTGATTATAGCAACAGGCAACTATTGCTTCTTCAATCTACTGACCATCGCGCTATGTATCCTGTTGCTCGACGACACTTTTTTTCAGGGCTTTCCGCTGAAACGGTTGTTCTCAAGGTTTAATGCGCCAGAGGCGGTGATGAAGAACTCGCACTATCGAAACGTGTGGGTAGCCGCGCTAACGGTGGCTGTGCTTCTGGTGAGCGGTATTCGGATGGCGCGTTTGTTCCAGCGGGGATCGAGTTTGCCGCAGCCCGCCCAACATATATTGAACTGGGCTTCTCCCTTCCGGAGCATTAATTCCTACGGCCTGTTTGCTGTAATGACTACGTCTCGACCGGAGATTGTCGTTGAAGGGAGCAACGACCGCCAGACATGGACCGAATACTCGTTTAAGTGGAAACCGGTCGATTTGGCGGGTCGTCCGCGTTGGGTTGCCCCGCATCAGCCGCGCCTGGACTGGCAGATATGGTTTGCCGCGCTTGGAAGTTATCGGACGAGTCGCTGGTTTGTGGAATTTATTGAGCGTCTACTGCAAGGTTCGCCCGAAGTCTTGGGTCTGCTCGAAGAGAACCCATTCCCCGATGCGCCGCCGCGATACATCCGCGCCGTCCTATACGAATATCAGTTCACCGATTTCGATTCGAAACAGGCGGAAGGCGTATGGTGGCGGCGTGAGCGGAAAGGGTTGTATCTGCCTGTAGTGTCATTGAGGGCTGGCTGACCGCAGCAGCGTACGCAGTAAAAAGTGGTCGCGGAGATTACATGTCGAAATCGCCCTGCCGAGTTCGCTCCGATTCTATCGTGCACCGCATGCTTTCAGGCAAGCCTGCATGTACCCCAGCGACTCGGCAGCGATAATACAGCAACGCTCAATGTCGTAGTCCTTGGCGCCAATAATCTCTAAATTGACGGGACCGGAATAACCGTTTTCATGCAGCACGCGGATGTATCCGACCAAATCTATGTCGCCTCGACCGTTTGCTTGCATTTCCGGCTTTCCCGGATTTTGATCCCGCCCTTTGCAATCCCGGATATGTACATGTTTTACCCGGGAAATGACTGCGGCGATGGCTTCAACAGGATTCTCTCCGGCGCGATGGATGTGTGACGGGTCCATATCAATTCCTAACGCCGGCGAGGAAATCTCTTGCATAGCGCGGAGGGTTGTTGGCGTGTTGTAAATGCTGCAACCTACATGCGCTTTCACGCACAGTATCAGTCCGTAACGCTCCGCTATCAGTGCTAGGTTGCCTAGTGCGTCGATAATCTTGTGCCAGGCCTCTTTGTCGTTCGATTTCCCTCCTGGACCGCAGTTGACGACCGGAATGCCGATTTCGACGGCAGCCTGAAAGGCGCCTTCCATCACCGCCGGATCCTGAGAGGGTTGTTCCAGAGCAAGAAGCTCAAGGTCATATTCCCGCGAAAGCCGCCTGATTTTCGGCGCAAGTTCTCTCCAGCGGTCAAGGACGAGATGTTCGCTCATGCCGTTAATCGCGGACAACTCGATACCGTCGTATCCAGCTAGCGCGGTATACTTGAAGGCGGCTTCCAAATTATGTCCGCCGAACAGAACGGAATTTGCGCCCAATTTCATAGAAAATCACAAGTGAACTCTGCCTATCCTTTTTTTCATGAAAACACCGGTTATCGGCAGAGCGTCATTGCCCTATTACTATTGATTGAATTTAGATTCGCCCGTTTTTGCCGCAGATTGTACAAATGCTCGCCGCGGCATTGAGGTCGTTCAAAGCGACCTTAGAAGGATCGAATTACCTATTTTCATTTTTCTCCTTCGTTCTCAACGCTTGCGTGCTGTTGTCCAAGCTGAACTAACTCCGCGACATTTTCCATAAGCGATGAAAATGTTCCCATGCAAATTGCATGGCGTATGCCTCTCATCAAGCTCAGATAGAAATGCAGATTGTGGAGCGTGTGTAATCGATGAGCAAGGATTTCATTTCCCACATATAGATGGCGAAGATAAGCACGTGTAAAATTCCGGCATGTGTAACAGACGCAGTTTGGATCAAGAGTTGAAAGATCTGACTTGTATTGGGCATTGCGAATCTTAACCACGCCGCGGCTCGTAAAAAGCGAACCGTTTCGCGCATTACGCGTCGGCATAACACAGTCGAACATGTCCAAACCGCAGCTTACGGCGTACACTAAATCCTTCGGTGTACCGACGCCCATTAGGTAACGCGGTTTATCTTGCGGCAGCATCGGGGCGGTATAGGTTAATGTATCATACATCAGATCTTTGTCCTCGCCAACGCTCATCCCGCCAATGGCATATCCGGGGAATCCGATTGCAGTTGTTCCTTCCACACTTGCTTTCCGGAGTTCTTTTTGCATCCCGCCCTGAACAATACCGAACAGCAATTGATTTCGATTATTATGGGCTTTTTTGCAGCGCTCCGCCCACCGCAGCGTCATTTCCATTGAGGTTTTCAGATAACCATAGTCGCTGGTGTGGGCTGGACATTCATCAAAGACCATGATGATGTCGCCGCCTAAAGCGTTTTGAATCTCGATCGAACGTTCTGGGCTGATAAAATGCTTAGATCCATCAATTTCGGATTGAAATTCCACGCCCTTTTCCGATATGGTTCGCAGCGGTCCCAAACTGAATACCTGAAACCCGCCGCTGTCAGTGAGGACCGGCTTTTTCCACGCCATGAATTTGTGTAGTCCTCCTGCCTCCCGGACTATCCTAGGCCCCGGACGCAAGTAGAGATGGTAGGTGTTTGCCAGGATAATCTCCGCACCTACATCGACTAAATCGCGCGGGGTGCACGTTTTGACCGTGCCGCGCGTTCCAACGGGCATGAATATTGGAGTGTTGACAATGCCGTGAGCAGTCCGCAACTTTCCAATTCTTGCACCTGTGTGCATATCTTCGTGAATGACAGCGAACTTGCTTTCAGCCATTTTCCATTGCCGACTGTAGATTGGTTCAATCAAAAGACCTTGACATCAGTTCAGTCAGTCTGATATATTCAAGGTAAAGATGGTATTTATCGCGTGGCATTCGTAGCGAATGACGCGGCGAGTAAGTGCTGCGTAACTCGATTGTTACGGCGTATTGTATAGTGCATAGCGGTGACTGTCAATTGGAAAAACCCTGAACCTGAACTGCGCCAATGAGAGCACAAGATTAAGTGATGTGCGCAACCTCCTCGAACCCGATGACTCAAAGGAGGACATTTTTAGAGGGTTAGATTAGGAATGCTCATTTTTAAAGGATGGGATTTACCTGTCGAACTTTATGCAATGCACATGTTTAGCAATGATTGACTTTTTAGGTTGGCAGGCGCCAAATTTTCGGCTATAATTTGATCTGATTCTAATATGCAGGCTTTGGGCAAATTCCACAAAGCCAAATAGCGATAAGGAGACAAAATCATGGGATTTTTTGATCGGGTTTCAACCATATTCAAATCCAATGTAAACGCTGCATTGGACAAAGCAGAAGATCCGGAAAAGATGCTAAATCAGATTACAACGGAGATGCAAGAGCAATTGGTGAAAGTCAAGCAACAGGTCGCAGCCGCAATTGCTAATGAGAAACAGCTCCAAAAAGATTATGAGCAAGAGCAAGGTCAGGCAGAGCAGTGGGAACAGAAAGCCACCTTGGCTCTGCAGAAGGACAATGAAGAGCTGGCAAGACAGGCGCTCTCCCGCCGTAACGAACATGCGAGTACCGCCAGTGGGTACAAGGAACAGTGGGAGAAGCAGAAACAGGCTGTCGAGATGCTAAAAGAGAATCTCCGAACGCTTGAACGAAAAATTGAAGAGGCAAGACGTAAAAAAGACCTGCTCATCTCTCGACAGAAGCGGGCCAAAGCTCAAAAAGCCATTCATGAGACCATGGCCGGCATGAAGGATAATAGCGCTTTTGCGAGTTTCGACCGAATGGAAGCCAAAGTTTCGGACATCGAAGCCCGTGCAGACGCAGCGGCAGAAATGGCTGAGCTTGAGCACGACACACTTGAAGATGAGTTCGCAGCGCTTGAAAAGGACGGTAGTGTCGACGACGATCTGGCGGCGTTGAAAGCGAAGATGAGTGCGGGCGCAAGCAGTGCTAGCAGCAGCGGCTAAGAATCGGAAGCTGGGACGCAATGCGAATACGGTTCAAGGAGTGGAGCAATGTCAAAGATTAGCACACAGGCGGAGATTACAGCATTTCTGAACGTGCAAGGTTATAGCATAGAGGAAGACGGTTCAATTCTTATCATCCAGGATGAGGACGGCCTGAATATCTTTGCCGCTGTAGATGAATCACAGATAGAATTCATGGTGGACCTATGCAGCGTAAACGACCTCAATACGACGAACGTCGAAGAGATATACGAAAAGATTCTTGACCAAAACACCGAAATCCTTCCAACCTGCTTCGGGATTGATTCAACGGAGTCGGATGACAAGCGAATTGTATTGGTTGATAGCCTAGCATTAGAGAATTTGGATACAAACGAACTTCTCCTGTCGCTAGACTCGCTCGCAGTAAACGTCATCACTGCGCACGATTTGTTAGCGTTGTATCTCAAGTCGCATTCATGAGAGAGATGTCTTTTTCCGTAAACGGCTACTGGTTGGATGCCAGTCTAGGTGTGCAGGGGAGGGCTGTCCACGTCCTTCATCGGTGTTGAGGTGCTCTTGGGACTGCAAAAGTTGCCCGGCGGTAATTCTCAATACAGCCAAACCGAGAATCGTCATTCTAAGGAAGTGGTAGAAGCTGGAAAGAACTCGGGTGAAAGAGGGAAGACAGAGCGCATCTGCGAAACTTTTTCTAAATTCCTACCCTCGTTGTGCTATATTCTGTCCTCTCTACACGCCAACCGCGCGCATGTCCTATCCGTTCATGTCCCTTTTAAACCTAGCCTCTACATTTGACGCATGAATAGCATAGTAATCTATAATCTTGTCAGAGTACCGAAAATCATAACAGAAGGAGCGTTGCATGGATGACATTCTAGAAAATCAAGAATTTGATGAAACATCAATATTTCAGGAAGCAATGGATGAACCTGCGGATGAATTTGTGCTCAGTCCTTTAGAGGCGGTTGAGAATCGATTGATGTTTCTTCGTGACCGTAACCAGAGTTTTTATCTTGGTTTCAAAGCGTACCACGACGATTACGATTTCGATCAAGCAATTGAGTATTTTCAAGATGCAATCGAGAACGCAGCACTATCGACTAAAGAAACCTCAGCGAACGCTGATGAGAATGAAGAACAGCAACTGCAAGAACCGAGTAGTGTGATTGTGCGGTCGATGTATTGGCAGGCGGAATCCTATGTCAAAATTGGGAAAATGGAAAAAGCAATTGAAGTTTTTGGGAAGTTATCAAGGCAATATCGGATGCATCATCTCAGCCGCGCCGCAGAACGGCGTATCGAAGTATTGAGAGCATATCATCAAGGAGACAACTCGGCGTAACGAACCGGAATCTTGAGTTGCGAATCGGAAAATAACCTGTCATGCCGCCCACCTTTAACTCGCGTTTAGCACGGGTGAAAACCCTTCGATGAAAATTCAACGTGCGTAGAACAGCTTCTTGGCCATTGCGCAGGCGGTGCATTCAAAGCGGACACGACTACGGCATGTCTGCAACGATTTTCTGAACTTCGGTTTCTAACTCCAGCGTCACTTGCTGAGTAGTCTGCCTCTTTTCCTTCTTGTAGGCGTCGTAGAACGCTAGGAGATTTTTGGGGTCCCCAATCCGAACGAACGCATCTAGCGGGCCTTTGACTTTCGAACGGCCGAAGACCTCCACTTCCAACCGAGTGATAACTTCCAGGAATCGTTCTTGAGATGGGTTTTCGCCGATATACCCTTCGTAGATTGCAATCGAGTTCACAATGCGGCGCAGGTCTGTGTAAAATTGCCGAAACTTGTCAACCCGCTGCGCATGGACGCCTCTCTCGTATTCGGTCATCTCCTCTACCTCCCGATAAATTTCTCCATCTATTCGGTTCTGAATGGCGCGAACCCGTCTGAGCGGATGCCAGTCCGGTTGAGGCGCGAGTTCCATAAAACTCTCCATCTGGGACAGAATGTGTTCTCGCATGAGTTCGATCCGTTCATTCAGTGAACTCCCTTCGTTTATACGCAGGCGATATTCCCTCGCCAGTGTCCCCAGCAGGCTGCCTCCAACATACTTTACGCGGTCATATAAATCTGTTGGGGGTTCCGCGTCTTCAGGCAAAACGCTGTTTTCCAGATTCGTAAGCGCCTGCTCAATTTCGCCCCACATGTCTTTCTTGTAGATGTATTTTATCCCGATTGGTAATAGGTAAAGCGGTTTGAGGTTATCCGCGCGTTCCATATCGTGGAGCGCCCAGAACCCGAACTGCGCGACCCCGCTTTCAAACGGCATGATGGTCTCGTTCTGATGCGAGATTTCCCCTTCGCCGAAGACAACCAGCTTCTGGGCGCCTTGGGCTAACATGGCTCGCGTCAGCCGGAAGGAATCGCGGTCTACGGCGCCGCGCACGACAGAATAGCTGCCGAGCCGGGTCATGAAAAATCCGCGGCATTTCATACCTGCCAACTTGCGGTCAAAGGTCTCCCGCGCGCACATATACCGAAATGGCTTGCCGCCTCGATTTGAGACTGCAAACATCACATGCGGGTCAGCGCGGCTTGGATGATTCGGCACCAGAATCGTAGGGAATTCGTCAGTTGATTTGAGGCGATTGAGAGATAAGCGGTCAATCTCTACATGTTGCACCCGCTGGGAAAGCCGCATGAGCAGCGGTAACATTAGCTTGACGGTACCGATAAAAACTCGATTCTCATTCGGCGGTTTGAAATCTAGCATCGAATCACTCCAAAATCAAAAGACATCTGAAACCCAAATCTGCACGGTTCACAGCGTTGCTGCCTTCGTCCGTATTGCGGAAATGCATGGCGCGTGCGTACGGCGGCATTACGGAACAAAGAAAAAAAACCCTAGGGACATGCGTTATTTTAAATCATCGCGCAAACCCGTGTCAACACGCAAACGAAGCCTCGTGTTGCATCTGCCCAGTATAGATCTCGGCTGGATTCGGTCGTTAGGGATTTGCCCAAAAAACTTGTTGCGCAGATACATTGGGTTATGGTTAAATTGAATGAGCGAGTCAGTGAAAATTTCATAGTTTTCATAGTTTTCCCGATGCAACGCAACGATTTGATGGCGGCGAAAAAGGGCGTGAGTGCAGTCTATCACTGGGTTTCGAGCCGTTCGCACCGAAGACGGCTCGGAAGTTAACTATGAAATTTGGGCGATTTTTCAACGGCCACACCGTGTGCAACGGGGCGATGGTATGTTGGGAGTGCCAGTATCCCTGAATTGTTTAAGGGTAAAATCTGTAACAAAAAAATTTTGGGGTAACACGGTGTATAGCAGCTTTTGTAGGTTGGGTTGAGCGGGGTTGACGAACGGACGCATGTATGCCACTTGCGTTGAGTGTGTTGAAGGCGTTCAAAATTTAAACTGCTAGAGCGTAACCCAACGCTTTTCGTATTTACGCACGCCGCCCGGTGACCGGAACACCTCGCAATTAAGACAAGACTATAACTGGAAAAAACTATCGCCCTCGTTATTCACTCGGTCAATCCTTCGCTATTCGTTCAGTTGATCGTTAGGTTCGCCACATCTTAACAATTATCAAACAACTTCAAATTCCGATATCCATTCGACATTTTTCGCGTCTTTCATTTAATCCGCTTAACCCAACCTACAAGAACAATGCGTTCGCTTGATCGTTGCTGGCGTCGAGAGGCAAATATCAACAGCACGAAATTCAAAGCCCTACATTTCAGGCAAAATTACAGTTTTTACAGTGCATAAAAAAGGAGGAGATTTTTGCTGTATGTATTGTTCGAAGGAATCAAAAACGCTCCTGTTAGGATGGGTTGAGGGGAAGTGGATTTGGGATTTCTGTTTTGAGCATTTGGAAAATAGGAAAATAGGCGAAAATGGGCTTCAGGCTAGTCGGGGAGCGGGTTCGTGGGGTTGAGCATTTGAAAAGATAAGTTGAGTATGCTCAATTTTGAAAGTCATGACGGGTTGATCGTGTCAGAGCCGATAGTGCTATGAGCGGTTCATTCGTTTGAGTTTTGAAGTGCGCATTTTATTTGAAAGTAACCCTTTATAGCTAGGTTTGTCCTCCGTCCCAAAATACGCGCAAACCTCCTTGATGACACTTTTGGCTTTGTGTCCGCCAAATTTTATCACTTTAGTAAAACGTGCATATTAATCGTTGCCAAGCGAGCGTGTCAAGAGTCAGGCATTTTATTGCCGGGTCAGCCTTTAACTTTTAGGTGTAAGCGATTCGGACTGGAAGAGGATTGGAGCGAGTGCAGCACGTTTGAGTCGAGAAATAAAAAATGCTTGACACGGAATATGTTAGGTTGTATAATTCATATTAATAAACGCAAATGGCGCTGCCTGGGTGTACTCAACTAATAAAGTTAAGGATGAAAGGGCTAATTGAAATGGTAGAAAGAGCTATGAACAAGAGTATCGAACTTAACGACGATCAGCTTATCTTTCGCTTCCCGGGTGTAAATAGTGGAGCCGAGATCACAATCAATTTTCAACGGACATTGCGGATTCCGGACGATAATCGTTCATATCATCTACCCCCCGGGTTGGGGCGATTTCCGTTGACCCGAGTGGATGACTATCCGGACAAAATGCCGGACAGGTGGATGCACCATGGCGGCGTGTTTTTGCCGATGTACCAAACGGAGGCGCTTTGGATTAACTTCAGTGGCGGTTATCCGATGGCAGTGAAGGTAGCAGCGGGTAAAATCAACGCGGTAACCGGGAATACGTGGAGCGAGGAGTTCAGGGACGAACCGCAAGACTACCTCGTTGCTCCGGGTCAGCCGTGGTTGGATGGATTCTGTGTTAAGAAGGGTTTGATTCGGCAGTTCGTCGCGATGCCGCTGGGGGAGGGCTACACGGGTGAGGAACAGTTGACGGGAGAGGCGGAGCACGGGGGGCTTCAAATTGCTGTCTATCCCATGAAGCGCTCTGTATACGAGGAAAAGTTTGGGTACGACGATTTTAGTAACGTAACCTTTGAATGTATTAGAGAAATACCAGGAATGGGGTTGGCGCCGGGCGGTTTAATGTACCAGGAGATTTACGAGGACAAACACGGAATTGATGTATGGGACACGTCGATTTGCTCCCGCTGCTACGTACATATCGTTAATAGTGTGGATTTCTTAGAGATAACAGGATGCGAGCCCCCCGGGAGGCCACGCACAGCTCAAGATTACACCGATGCAGGACTGCCATGGTTTGAATTCTACGGTGGTGACTCAAAGGCACTTGAAGGGGCGAAGATACTGTCGGGGCTTGACAGTGTGGCTTCAGTTAAACTAAAGAAGGGCGAAGGGTTCCTCCCGGACAACGACCCAGTATCGCCGACGGTTGTGAAGAAGTTGAACCGCTCAATGATTAGGGATGGGGTCTTCTAAGCCTGATAAGGGTTTCGTTATGGATCAAGAGAAGGAATCAGACAGGTGCATTCAAAGCGATTCAGTCACGCGAACGGAAGCACGAAGAAACGCGTCGGAAAACACGCTAAAGGCGTATGAGCACGCAAAACAGAAGCTTCAAGCGTGGCTGGAGGGACGCAAGCTCACGGATACGATGCTGGCTGAGTATATCCGAAATCTCTATGCAGAAGGGAAGTCTGCAGCAACAATTAATCTGGTCGTCGCCGCGGTCAAGTGGATGATTGCCTACAAGGGGGCGGACTACGAGGTTGGACCAGTCACCGCTCGCGTACATTCTGAAATCCGCATGGAAGGTAAAAAACAGAGGCGGCGTCTAGTGGACGGGCTCGCGTGGGATGATGTGGAACGGATGTGCGCAGCGGCGGAATCTTCAGAAACAACTTCGGGACTGCGGGACGCAGCCATGATTAGTTTGATGAGCGATTGCCTGCTGCGAATCTCTGAGGCGGTTGCTGTCAATGTGGAAGATGTAACGGGTGAGGGACTTCTGGTACGCGGAGGCGAAGAGGAACAAGCGGAAGACTCGTTGTACATCTGCGAACCTACGCGGGATTTTATAAAACGGTATCAGAAGAGAGCAGGTATTAAGTCGGGTGCCTTGTTCCGGAGGATACGCTACCACACGCATGTGACGGCGGATCGACTGGGTGTTAAGGGGGCTCGTGAGGCCATTCAGCGATGGGCAAAAGAAGCAGGCATTAAAGGGACAATCAGCGGACAATCGCTCCGCATTGGATCCGCGCTTTCGCTTGCTGAAGCAGGTGCAACGGTAAAAGAGATGCAACGCGCCGGGCGTTGGCTCGACCCCGCGATGCCGGCGCGGTATGTAAGAGAAGCTCCACCGGAACAGAGTCCGGTGGAGCGGTATAAAGATAGGAAGTGAATCACGCGCGAAAACTTATGGGACAGGCTTTGCAGAAAAATTCCATTGGCCAAGTTCTTGTAGATTGGGCGCGCTATTTGTCTAAGGGCGTTTTACAGGGATGGCTGATCACCCGATTGATTGCTCTGCCCAATCTGCACGAGTTCAATCTCTTTCGCGTGCTTGATGGGTGCACAAAATGCCAGTAAACACAAGGTAGTATTGCGGTGTTGCGAACTCCCAAACTACATACTTATGACGCAAATCGGGCGACCTGATAATGTTATGGCTAGCACCAGCGTCCATCACTTGACGTCACGCTCTCAATCTCAAGGATGAGCTGACTAAAAGTCGCTGGTGAACATTATCAACTGTCACAACGGCGAAGGTTTTTGCTATGCTCCTTCGCCACCTCTATATCACCGATTTGCGTCGCCTGGCACAAGGACGAAGTAACACCATGATGGAAAAAATTTTCCAAGCAATCCACAGAGGCCTCGCAGTAGGAATTTATATTTTTTGGTTCTTCAGGGTTAAGTGTGGGAATGAAACTTGCTTTATGCAATTACGTTTT
>JAPPKS010000013.1 GCA_028819845.1 Candidatus Poribacteria bacterium
GGCGTACTGGATTTGAACCAGTGACTTCTACCGTGTGAAGGTAGCGCTCGTACCACTGAGCTAACGCCCCATTAGGCGAGTATGATAAACAACTAAAAAGTGGTGGGCCCACTAGGATTTGAACCTAGGACCTGCCGGTTATGAGCCGGCTGCTCTAACCACTGAGCTATAGGCCCATCTGAAATCGTGTCCTTATTGTAAAAACTTGGCATTGATTTGTCAATAAAATTGCAAAATGGGGCAATTGACATTAGTGAAGGCGAGGAACTCCTTCGGGCATAACTAATCCAAATATCCCCTTAGTTGCTGGCTGCGGACCGGGTGACGCAGTTTTCGCAAAGCTTTCGCTTCAATTTGACGGACACGTTCCCGCGTTACCTGAAATTCTGCGCCTACCTCCTCAAGTGTCCGAGGGTATCCATCCCCAATGCCAAACCGCAAGCGGATTACCTTCGCCTCACGTTCCGTCAATGTCGTCAGCACATCTTCAACCCGTTCCTTTAGCATCGTGAATGCCGCTTCGCTCACCGGCGATTTCGAATCCTTATCCTCGATGAAATCGCCGAGTTGGCTATCTTCCTCTTCGCCCACAGGCATTTCTAGCGAGACAGGCTCTTGGGCAATTCGAAATACCTGTCTTACCTTTTCAAGGGGAAGGTCCATTTCATCTGCAATTTCCTGCGGCGTAGGTTCACGTCCCTTTTCTTGCACAAGATAACGAGAGGTGCGGATAAGTTTATTTATTGTTTCAATCATGTGGACAGGAATACGGATGGTACGGGCTTGATCGGCAATTGCGCGGGTGATGCCCTGGCGTATCCACCACGTCGCGTAGGTGCTAAATTTGTAACCGCGCTGATAATCGAATTTATCCACTGCTTTCATCAACCCGATATTTCCTTCTTGTATAAGGTCTAAAAATGCCAATCCAGGCGTACGATTTCTATATTTCTTCGCAATGCTCACAACCAGCCGCAAGTTTGATTCGACAATCATCATCTTTGCCTCTTGCGCGAGCATTTCGCCCTTATGAATCCGCTGAATCACTTCGTTCAATTGCCCACGTGGAAGGCCAATTTCGCGCTCCAATTCTCCAATCATGCGCTGTGCCCTAACAATTTCTCCACTATGATGTTTTAGCGGCTCCGTCGCCGCCTCCGAATCGGGGCTTACTATTTGGTCAAGTGAGCCATTCCCTTCTAGCTGGCGGAGTTGGTCCGCGGGCATCTGGCACGTCCGCTCAATTCGCGCAATCTCTTTTTCCAAATCGGTTATAGCATTGCCGGCTTCCTTAATCTTGCCTGAAATCTTGCTGATTTCCTCCTGATTTATCTTCACCTGTTTTAAGGTGTGAATTAATTCTGCGAAATTCGATTTAGGCATTTCGCGGACGGTTTCTTCCTCATCAGGCGGCAATGTTTGGTTTTGGAGCCCATGCGCTCCGTTAGACCTTTCCAATTCCACATCTTTCAAAGTGGATAAAAGCTGCGTCGCTGTTTGGAGATATTTCTCTTCTTTGTCGCTAGCCGAAGTGCTGGAAACCGGCAACTCAATCACCTCGGAAGGTTTCTTGCCCCCTGCCAATATTAGGTTCAGAAGTTCGCTCATTCCTGCAATCGCCAATGGGGTCTCAAATATTGCTTCCTGGACGATTCTGTGCGCTTCCTCAATTCGTTTTGATAAAATGACTTCCTGTTGCTTAGATAGTAAAGGGATACGTCCCATTTCCCTGAGGTACACACGGACCGGGTCATCAACCTTGTCAAGTTTTTCCGAGTTCAGATTGAGCAACAACGCATCGTCGTAGTTTTCGTCATCGGCATTGTCCTCACTATCAGAGTAAACATCACCGCAATCAATATCTCTTAAATCCATTGTCATTAAATCTCCCTCATCAAGAACGGCCGTGTCATTGGAAGGATTAAGTTCTTCCACATCCAAACATAACAAATCATCGAAATCCTCTGGTGAGGAATCCGGTTGCTCACTATATTCCAAATAAGCTTGATCTCTGTCTGGTTCTGCCACGGCGTTGTTCAATTTAGTCTTCGAAACCATGCTTAATAATTTCTCCTTTAGGTCTAGAGAGTGCCAATCTTTGAGATTTTCACTATCTAACAAAAAGAGGGATTAATGGACGAAATGTCGTCTTCGGTTTGAAAGTTCAACAAGTTCCGCAAGTGTCTCAATGTTATTATCACCCTGCGTCAGGGCGGTGGAACGTCTTTCACGCTCTACATCGCGCAATAAAAATTCTCTGAGTTTTTTCAAACACCCTTCAACCCGCACTTTCAGATTTGGCGAAATCTTCCTTTGCAAAAGGGCATTCGAGATAGTACCTTTAATTTTCTCATTCTCACAAGTGTCAATCAGGCCTTGCACGTCAAGCGGGTCGTCAGACTTGCACCCGTCCCATAGCATTTGCGCAATAATTGCAAAATCGGGGTGTGTAAAGTCTTGATAGCGAAATTTCTCTTTTACACATGGAATAAGATTCGGACTCTGAATAAGGGATTCAATCAACTGCCATTCGATTGACTCGCGCGGCTTGAGGCTTGCCTTTCCGGCATATTGGGAGGGGGGACGCACCTGTGAAGAACGGTTTGCTTTTACACCGAGACGCTGCAACTCCTTCAATAGCACATCACGTTCAATATTGAGTTCTTGCGCAGCATATGAAATGTATTCATTAAGTTCAACATTGCTTGTAATATGAGACAAGGTTAGTGCAATCTCTTTAACTGTATGAGTTTTCACATCAATTCGGCGGATTGCATCTTGTTGAGAAGCACGTTGAATCTGAAATTCGATGAGATTCATCGCAGAGTTGCAGAGTTGATTAAACGCATCCAACCCTTGTGATTGAATAAATTGATCTGGATCTTCACCTCGTGGCAGAAGCGCGATTCGAACACGCAGCCCTTTCTTCAGAAGAATATGTAACCCTCGAAGCGTCGCTTGGAAACCCGCGGCATCGCCATCATAAACGATAACCGTCTCTTCAGCAAATCGATTCAATAAACTAGCGTGTGATTCGCTAAATGCCGTTCCTAATGAGGCAACAACATGTTTCACACCTGCCTGATAGGGCATGATCGCATCAAAATAGCCCTCGACCAGAATGGCTTTCCCTGCCTTCTGAATTGCTTGCCGCGCATGGTATAGATTATAAAGCGTCTTGCTTTTATCGTAAAGGCTTGTTGTAGGTGAATTCAGATACTTGGGAAGTGTTTCTTCAGATAACGCGCGCCCGCCGAATCCAACAGGTGCCCCGCGTTCATCAAGAATTGGAAAGATGATTCGTCCTCGAAAACGGTCAATGGACCCGTGTTCGTCTTTCTTGATGAGCCCGGCATCTATTAACTGTTGCACCGAAAAATCGGCTTTTGCCGCAGTTTTGAAAAGATCTTGGCGTCCACGGGTGGCGTACCCGAGTTGGAAATGGCTGATGGTCTCATCTTTTACACCGCGCTTTTTGAGATATGCCAACGCATTGCCGCCGATTTGAGGCGTCAAGAGTTGTCGATGAAAATGCGCCATGGCAAAACGGTTGACATCCTGAAGTTCAAGACGTTTACGACTTTTCTCACGCGATTTACCGTCCTGACTCGGCAATGAAATTCCAACACGTTGGGCTAACCGCTCTACGGCTTCGATGAAAGACATGCCTTCATGTTTCTGAAGGAAGCTAATCACATTGCCGCCGCTGTTGCAACCGAAACAGTAGAAGATTTGCTTCTCGGGAGATACGCTGAAGGAGGGCTTTTGCTCTTCGTGGAAGGGACAGAGCGCACTGTATTCCTTACCCGCGGCACGCAACGGAATACCACACTCAGATATCACTTCCGCAATATCGTTTTGTGCTCGAATTTCGTTCAGTAGTTCCGGTGGAATGTAATTCGACGATTGATTCATCTCAACCCACCAAATTTATTGGCCCTGCGTTTAATCCTTCAGGCTAATGGTTGTCACGCCCGCGCCGCCTTGGTTAAGTGGTGCTTCGCGAAAATCTACAACTAAAGGATGCTCGCATAAAAATTCCTGTATTGCACCGCGTAGCGCACCGGTGCCTTTGCCGTGGATAATTCGCACAGTTGATAAACCGGCGAGAAAAGCGTCGTCCAAGTATTTATCGGTTTCATATAACGCATCGGTGACTGTTTTGCCTCGAAGATTTATTTCGGTTTTGACAACGCCCGCCTTTAAGTCTTGTACATCCAACACTGAAGCAGATAGATTCGGTGTGTCGCCCTCTACCGGCGGACAAAATTCAACTTCATCACATGAGACCTGCATCACCATATTCCGAACTCGGATTTTTAACGGCGCCTTGTTGCTTTTGTTGATTGATAGGACTTCCCCAAACTGATTTAGCTCTTTGAGCCGAACCTTATCTCCTACCCGTATCTTTGGAAGAGATAGGTGGTCTGTCTGCGCTTCTCCCTTTGGCAGATGGCGCTCCCTGAGTTCTTTTTCAGCATTCTCAATGTGTGTGAAAGCCGAACGTACACTCCTTTTCGATGCACTTTCCTTTCGCACGTCCGCGATTGTTTGTTCAATTAGTTTACGCGCATTCTTGAGAATCTCGGCGGACTCTTTTTCAGCCGCTCTCTTAAGTTCATCGCGCTCAACTTCAAATTGGCTAATTAGCGCTTCATGTTTTTTAAATTTGGTTTCAGCAGCTCGGACTTTCCCCTGGACAATTTCACGTTCAGCTTCAAGTTCACGTTGTGATTCTTGCATGCTTACAATGAAGTCTTCAACGGCGACTAGCCGACCGCCCATGTGCGCTTTTGCTTCGTCAGTTATCGAGTCGGTCATACCCAACCGCTGCGCGATTTTAATCGCATTGCTGCTTCCAGGCACACCTATTAAAAGCCGATAGGTAGGGCTTAAAGTTAGCCAATCAAACTCCATTGAGGCGTTCTCCATCCCCTCCTGAGTTTGGGCGAACGATTTTAACGTGCCATAATGTGTTGTTACAATAGTACGAGCCCCGCTTTGACCAAGCCGGTCAAGAATCGCCATACCTAATGCTGCTCCCTCAGTAGGGTCTGTGCCTGCACCAAGTTCGTCCAGCAGCACCAACGATTGCCCATCATGCCGCGGCTTGCTATTGTGGCTGTTGCCTCGTTCAATATGCTTTAAAATCTCAATAATCTTGGTGATGTGCGATGAAAACGTGCTCAAATTCTGTTCGATACTCTGTTCGTCGCCAATATCTGCGAATATATCATCAAATACTGCAATATCACTACCGCTCCGTGCCGGAATGTGCAATCCCGATTGTGCCATGAGCGTTAGTAGACCGATGGTTTTGAGCACGACGGTTTTTCCGCCTGTATTGGGTCCTGTAATGACGACGGTGTGAAATGAGTCGCCGACGTGTAAATCAGTCGGAACTATGTGCTCCGGTGTACCCGATTTCCCTTTCCCCACTTGTGACCTTAAATTCGCTTCTAGTAAGGGATGCCTCGCTGACTTCAATTTCACAAAACCGCGTGTGTTGAGGCGGGGTTCCACCGCGTTCAGCTTAAGACTCAATTCTGCCTTTGCACCCAAGAAATCCAGTTCGCCCAGTGTGTCCATTGCGGCATCCAGATTAGTTGCACACTCGCGAACTTGTTCACTCAATGCAAACAACACTCTGCGAACCTCTTCACGTTCCTCATCTGCTAATATATGCAGGGTGTTATTGAGTTCAACAATACTGAAAGGTTCTATGAATACGGTTGCCCCACTTGTGGATTGCCCTTGGACAATTCCGGGGAAATGGCTTCTAGCGTCTTGTTTAATTGGAATGACGTAGCGATCGTTTCGGAGGGTGATGATGTTTTCTTGGAGCGATTTCTGATGGTGGGAAGAACGTAGGATTGTTTCTAATTTCGACTGAATCTTTTCCCGGGTGTTTACCAACTGCCGGCGGATGCGCCTCAAGGTCCGACTCGCTTGATTCAGAATTTCGCCTTCTGAACCGATACAGCCGGTAATTGATTTGGATAACTCGATAAAAGTCGGAAGATTATTGACGAGTGTGAAAAGGTTTGGAAAGTCGTCCGCGTCTATTTTCGCTAACCATCGACTGACGTTCTGAGCAACATTCGCAAAACGACCGACATCAAGGAGTTGGTTGGCTTCTAATATCGCGCCCGGCTTGGCTGCTTTTCGAAGAACCGGAGAAATATCCGTTAAACCCCTTAGTGGAAAACCGTTCGATGTTTCATAAATAGCCTTCGCCTCGCTACAAAGTTTCTGTTGTTCTCGAATCTCGTCTATCTTCCGGCTCGGCCTTAACTTCTCTACTCTTGATACGCCCAACTGAGAAAGAGCGTAATTCTTGAGCAGTGATTTCAACTTATCATATTCAAGAACTTTTTCTGTATGGGCGACCATAGCTTTTCCAACATTACTCGAAGTTACTAGTCCGAGTCATCAAATTTTACAGTGTGTTGGAGTCTATCGTGATGGAAGCGAGCAGTTTCATAGAGGTTACGGCTTGGCGCAAAGTCGAGATTTACTGCTTGATCGTAATAGTACAAAGCCGTACTCTGCTGACCCTCCGATTCATAACGACGCGCATCTCGAAGGTTTTTTAGAAAATCATCTGCTTTCTTTTCAAAGTTATAAATAGCTGTGCGTAACGCCTTAGTTAGTCCGCGGTCAATTTCTCTATTGACTTTGTAGAGATGTACCGCATCCGCGTATGCAATGAAGGCTTTATAATATGCGCCTTCGCTTACTAGCTTTTCGGCTTCCGGCACACTGGGGGCTTCTGGAAGTGAAGTGAGCAACGATTTAACGCTCGGTGTAAGGTTCCGTCCGAAAATGAAATCGCGGCTTTTCTCTTGGATGGCTTTGTCTAGATTTTCACCAAAATGGTCTATAATATCTTTATAAATTGCTACCGAATCGTCAAGGCGGCCGAGTTTCTCATAGCATCGTGCTTGGCTCAACTGGGCATCTACAAGTGCATGCTCGCGAACAGGTATCAAGATGTCCGGCAGCTTTTCATAGGCTTCAATTGCCTTTTCATATTGACCTTGCTGCTCATAACAGTTGCCTATTGCCTTTTGAGCATACAAAGCAAAATTTTGGTTATCCGATTCACGGCTTTTCTTGACCGATTCAAATTGTTCTATTGCCCCCGCATAATCACCCTGGTAATAGAGGGTCCTCGCATAGTTGTATCGCGCCCTATCAGCAAACGGGGTGCTAGAATAATTCTGGAAAATCGTTTGAAACGCCTCGCCCCCTGTCTGGAATTGTTCGCCGCTCGTTTCTAACTTCTCGTGATCCAACCAACCATCTTCCGCTTCTTGATATTTTTGAATGGCTTCCGCAAACGCTAGAGATGCCTCCGCACGCGTCTGTTGTTGTTCTTGTGTATAGTAGGACATTGCAGCTACAAGAACAACCACAACCGCTGCTGTGATGATTATCAATTTTAAGTGCTTCTTGAGAAAATTGTAAAAATTCAGGACAGTCTCGACAAATTGATCTCGTTTTATCTCTTCCTTCGTCAGACGATTACCTTGAGCCATTAACTTCCTCAACTAATCTTTTACGGCGAGTGTAGAGCATTAAAACTCTTCCGCTAGAATACACGGCTGATGAAGCGGGTGACGGGAATTGAACCCGCGGCCCTCAGCTTGGGAAGCTGACGCTCTACCGCTGAGCTACACCCGCACAGAAATTGCTAAATTATACAGATAGACATGCTCCATTGTCAAGAGGATTTTCTTGGAGATTAGCGATAGGTTATAAGTGAAAATTCCAGAACATTTCAAGTGAAGCCTCCAACGGATTGTAGTAGCGATCTCCGAATCGCAACATTTTCCACCGTAGGAGCGATCTACATATCGCGACTACAATTTTGCCGCGATGCGCGCCGCTTTTCGCCTAGAGTTTACAAAAACTATGTTATACTTTAAGGGGATTTACGCTAAGGAAGGGATGTTTGGCCGCACTCCCGAATTTTCCACCGTCTGGCATATTCGGGCGGCGGCTGAAACACTCGGATAAGGAACAACATGCGCGGTATATAAGTCTTTCCATGAATAGACAACTGCAGCAGGAAGATTTCAAATGAGCATACGGTCACGCGGCGCAATCTTGCTAATCTCTTGTTACGAACTTGGACACCAACCTCACGGTATCAGTCTGCCGCTTGGATTTTTGGAAAATGCCGGATTTGCACCCGATTCAATGGACATAGCGGTCGAGGCGTTCGACACAGCGAAGATTGGACAGGCTCGATTCATAGGCATCTCGGTACCGATGCACACTGCTTTGCGGCTGGGCGTTCATGTCATACGGCGAATTCGAGAAATCAATCCGGAGCCAATTATCTGCCTCTACGGACTTTACGCGGTTCTAAACGCAGAGTACCTCTTAGAAAACGGCGTGGATTTTTGTATTGGGGGTGAGTTTGAGGCGCCTCTCACGGCGCTCGTCGAAACATTGGAATTGCACTCGCAAAACAATAGCCTTCATTCAACTCTCAACGTTCAGATAGAGGGTGTTATACAGCCCGGCGCAAATGCTCGTCCTCTCCTTCGACGATTACTATTCGCTGTCCCAAGCCGTGACACACTGCCGGCGCTCGAAAAGTATGCCCATTTGGAGCATAAAGGCGAGCACCGCTTAACCGGTTACGTCGAGGCAAGTCGCGGATGCGTACATCTTTGCACACATTGTCCGATTCCGCCCGTCTACGATGGACGGTTTTTTGTAATTCCGCGGGAAATTGTACTTGAAGACATACGAAGGCAGGTGAACGCCGGTGCAACGCATATCACGTTTGGGGATCCCGACTTCCTAAACGGGCCAACGCACTCGTTGCGTATCATCCGTGCGATGCATGAGGAATTCCCGCACCTCACTTTCGACTTCACTGCTAAAATCGAGCATATCCTAGAACACCGAAAGATTTTCCCCGAACTCGCAGCGTTAGGCTGCTTGTTTATGATTTCCGCGGTAGAGTCGCTAAGTGATACTGTCCTTGAGATATTGAGTAAAGGCCACAAACACGAGGACATCGTTGAGGCGTTAAAGATTGTACAAAACGCTGGCATCGCACTTCGTCCCACCTGGGTCATGTTCACACCTTGGACTACCTTAGACGATTACACCAACGTGTTGGAATTTCTTGATACACACAACCTTATTGACCACGTAGACCCCGTACAATACGCGATTCGACTGCTGATTCCGCCCGGATCCATTCTGCTTGAGTGCCCTGCCGTTAAGCCTTATCTTGGATCGCTAAACCAAGCATCTTTTAGCTATGAGTGGCGTCACCCCGATCCCCGTATGGATGAACTTCATAAAACCGTCAGTACTTTGGTAGAACGGGATTCCCAAGCAGGCGAGGACGAAATGAGTATTTTTTACAGGGTGTGGGCGCTTGCGGCAAAAATGCGGGGGGAGTCACTTCCCGAGTCTGTACACCGTAGTCGCCGCGCCGATCGAATCCAAGTGCCGCGAATAACCGAGCCATGGTTCTGCTGAGCAGAGCCGACCGAGGGTCAGTTGGACCCGCTTCAAACCCAAATGGCCGGTGTGTAAATCGGTGGGAGGGATGTTATAGCCCCATGCGAATTTTCAACCCGCTGTGGTCGGCGGAAATGTACTCGGAGGGATTGGCGCCGTGTAGCATCAAAAACATTGTAGGAGCGATTTCCGAATCGCGAAATTTTCGGTAAAATAAATCTCACCCCTACACAAGACCCCAAATTAAAAGCGCTGCTGCCAATCGTGTTTGTTCTATATTTACAATTCTTGGTTGAATTATCTACACCAATTTAATTCTCGGGAGGGGCACCACGCCGTAGATGGAAATGCCCTGCAGTAACATCAAGGGCGTATACATTGACGTATTCACAACTATATCATGTATCGTCACAATCAGCTTAATCGCATAGGGGAAACGCCTATTGCCGTAGCAAGTGCCATCCCGCACTTAACCCTGAAGACCGGATTTAGCTAAGCGTATTTCGCACGGTTTTAGGAAAGTACAGATGTGCTATTCCCCTTATTATCGGCTTTGAACCTTGACTTGAGAGGCGTGAGTTGCGGTGAGATATTTCGCCAAGACAGAACGCACCTTTGCCTCCGTGAATGCCAAGCCTGGTGCAACAAGCATACATCGTCTAACAGACCACCGAGAAGACCACATCCTAAGAAAATCCGAATAGGGCAAACGCCTTATCCTCTGACGTTTTAGATCGTTCGTGCCTGAATGGGCTCTCGAAATATTCGTCAGTTGGATTTGCTCGTCGCCGTCGTTGTAGCCAAGCAATGCCCAGAATTCCACTGGACCGTCATACCGTAACAATACCACAGGCGCCCAGCCTGATGCAATAAACGCCTTCAATACATCAAGATTGCAATTCGACACTAGGCTAATTTGGTCGTCCTGTCTCTTTATCCTTGCGTAGAAATCTGCAATGCTGTGATTGAGGGGTTGGTTTTTGAAAATAGTTTTCGGCAACGGCAGCCGCGCTGACTCTACCTCTGCTACCCACGGTAATGACGGGCTTGACGATGCCGGTACATTTCTCGGTGCGAAGCTGCCATCTATGGAAGTTGATGCGCTCGGGATATATCTTTTCCCGGGCGCGGGACCGCAATCAGCCAGCACGGTACACAACGCCAGAAGCGTTGCAAGATGAGCAATTGAAGTTCTCATAATACGCTCCACCTTATGTTGGATTGCTATTATAACCCCAAGCGGGAATACAACGCAGCAACCAACAAGTAAACCTCCCATTTGAACAATGCATTAACCGTTTGCCTGCCGACACGGCCAAAACATTCGATTAGTTAGCAATAGCAAATTCTTCAAACGGCGCCTGAATAAAATTAGATGAACTTATAGTTGATTGAGTGGATTAAAACGCGACGGTTAAAATTCATAACCGTCTTATCCGCTAAACTTCGCCGAGACGACTTTCGACACCCCCGCCTGCTCCATGGTCACACCATACATCGTATCGGCAATCTCCATCGTTCGTTTATTATGGGTAATAATGATGAGCTGTGTCTGTTCAGCATATTTCCGAATGAGATTCGTGAATCGGAGTACGTTCGCTTCATCAAGAGCGGCATCAACTTCATCGAGAACACAGAAGGGGCTCGGTTTGATTTTGAAGATGGCAAACAGCAGAGCGATAGCAACCAGCGACCTTTCACCACCAGACAGTTGTGTTATACTCTGGGGGCGTTTCCCCGGCGGACACGCGATAATTTCAATCCCGGCTTCTAGCACATCGGACTCGTCCGTTAAGCGCAATTCCGTCTCTCCGCCGTTGAAGAGTTCCTCAAAAACAGCCTGGAAGTTACATCGAATCTGCTCAAACGTATTGAGGAAGGCGTCCCGTGAGGTCTTGTTTATCTTTTGAATCGCCTGATAGGTTGATTCGAGCGACTTCTGCAAATCTTCACGCTGCTCCGCGAAAAAATCCTCGCGTTTCTTGTGTTCTTGATACTCTTCAATCGCCACCAGGTTAACGGAACCCATGCTCTCAATCTGAACCTTTAGCGTCTCAATCCCGTCCATCAATTCAAGATCGCTAGACGGATTTTCTTCAACTTCAATCTGATCGATGGACACCTGATATTTGTCCTGAATGCGCGCAGAGATTGCCTTCAGTTGCATCTCCAATTGTGTAGTCGTTACCTCCAAGTGGTGGCGCATGCGGTTATGTTTATCAAATTCGCGCCTCGCTCTGCGCATCATTTTTTGCGCCTCAGCAATCTGTTCGATTAAACCATCACGCTCCGCCTCCAGTTGGCTCACACACTCTTCGGCTTCAAATTTCCGACCCTCCGCCTGTACAAATTGGCGCTGAACTTCGTCAATCTGTTCCGAGAGATTCTGTTGCGTCTGGTTGTCCGAGTCAATAATTTCCTGATGTTCTCCAATGCTCTCGCGGATTTGCACCTGGTTTTTCTGCAGTGTTGCGAGTTCATTGCCCAGACCCTGCAATCTCTCACGCTTACCAGCCAAATTAATTTCAAGTTCCTGACACGATTCTGAAACTTCATCTCGCTTCTTACACTCGACTTCAATCTGTTCAGATAAGCGTTCAATCCGCCGCTGTAGTGTATGTTGTGTTTTTTGGTCTTCCGCAAGTTGGCTTTGAAGCGCCTCCCGGTCTGCCTTGACCTTCTCTGTTTCCTGATGAAGACTTGCGCCTTCCGTTTCAGCATCGGTCAGTTGCCGGTTGAGATGTGTAATTTTGTCATGAAGCTGTTCCAAATCCTTTGTCAGGCTTGCGCGTTCGATTTCGTTGTCTTGCTGTTTCGAGATTAGCGTTTGGCGAGTCTGCTGAAGCTGCGCTAACAGTTTAACATGCTCTTTGCGTTTGGCGTCTTTCTTGTTCACAACTCCCGTCAGTTCTTTGATTCGCTCCTGTAAATCTCCCAACTCTCTAGGCCGGCTAAGCAGGCCGCTGGTTTGTGTTTTGCTGGAACCGCCTGTGACTGCGCCGGAGGTATTAATCAATTCCCCTTCCAACGTGACCAAACGGGCGCTCGGTCGGAAACTCCGTGTCAATTCTATTGCCCTGTCAAGATTTTCAATGACGACAGTATTCCCCAAC
Organism: Candidatus Poribacteria bacterium; assembly: GCA_028819845.1. Taxonomy (GTDB): domain Bacteria; phylum Poribacteria; class WGA-4E; order WGA-4E; family PCPOR2b; genus JAPPKS01. The sequence continues at coordinate 12,606 of JAPPKS010000013.1, forward strand.
AGTTGTTGAACCGCGACTGTATATTTCGGATCGTAATCTAGCAGCTCGGAGGCTAAACCGACTACACCGGCCTGTTTGAGCAGGTTGTTGTCCCGGAAGGAACGAGAACGGAGAATATCCAGAGGCAGGAATGTCACTCGGCCGGCCTGCGTCTCCTTGAGAAATGTAATTCCCGCCTGGGCATCCTCCGCCGTTTCTGTAACGACGTTTTGGAGGGCGTTGCCCAACGCCACTTCCATGGCTAACTCGTAGTCTGGCTCGGTGCGAATCAGTTCCGCGATAACTCCGCAAACCCCGCCGAATCGATCAGGATGTATTTCTCTAGCTTTTAAAATAGCTCGTACGCCTGTAAAAAAACCCTCGTGAGCAGCTTTTAATTCCTGCAATGATTTGAGACGCGATACGCTCATGCCAAGCGAATCTTGAATGCCGCGCATCTCAGATTCTAGCTTCCGAAGTTCATCTTGATGCTGTTGCAGTTCTTCTTCCGTGTTCCGTTTTTCAGTGTCAATGCGAAATTGGTCCGCTGTTAATTGTCGCTCGCGTTTCTGTGCCTTTGTTTGTGTTTCCTTCGCGGTTTCCAGCTCCGTGTGCAACGCCCTTGAGTTCTCGACAACCCGGTTCAAATTGTCCGTGGAATAAGTAAGTTTGCCTTCGAGTGAAGTAAGCTGTGCTTCCGCCTGTGAAACTTGTGCGCTCTTTTCATCTAACTCCACTCTTGTTTTATTCACTGTCTGTTCAGCATCATTCACCCTCGTAGTGAGTTCGGTTAGAACCCGGCGCCGCGCAGTCAAACGGCTTTCTTCCAGCTTGAGCGCGACATCTAGTTGCGTCCGTTCTCGCTCGCGTTCATCCTTTTGGGATTCGAGTTCAGCGTGCTGTTTCTCCAACGAGTCAATCGCTTGTACCGCACGCTGACGCTGCTGCTGGATATTTAGCTGTCGTTCCTTGTAAAGCGCAATCTGTCGCTCCGTCTTCTCAATTTCACCCATGAATTGACGTACAACCTCTTGCGCATCCCGGATAGATACGTCTAATTCAGACCGTTTCTCTGTTGCTTCTTCAATCTGTACCTCGGTCGTTTCAATTGTCGCATTTGCGCCCGCCGTCAGATTCAAGATTTCATCCAAGCTCAGTTGTGTTTCCGTCAATTCCTTCACAAAACGGCCGTGCTCCCGGCGATTCAGTTCCAGTTCTAACTGTTTCAACTCATCGTGCAGTCGTTGATAACTCTCAGCCTCTTGCGCCTGCCGCTTGAGCGACTCGGTTTCACGCTGCAATTCGTGAATGATATCGTTGATTCTGACAAGGTTTTGCTCCGTGGCTTCCAATTTCTTTATCGCGGCTTTTTTACGGCGCTTATATTTGGTGATACCCGCAACCTCATCAAACAGAAAGCGGCGTTCCTCCGGTCTATTGTTGAGGATGAGGTCAATCTTAGCCTGTTCCATTATGGAGTATGCATCAACACCGATTCCGGTGTCCATAAACAGTTCCGTGATATTCCGCAGCAAGCAGGGGTTTTGATTGATAAAATAATCACTCTCACCGCTTCGTGTCAATTGGCGGCGAACCTCAATCTCCGGAGATTCGAGTGCGAGCTTTCCATCGACGTTGGTGAAACTCAGAGAAACATGCGTCCTTGGCGCTGGTTTGAAATTCGCGCCGCCGTTGAATATGATGTCCTGCATATTGGCGCAGCGAAGCGCACGGGCGCTCTGTTCGCCAAGTACCCATCGGATGGCGTCGGAAACGTTGCTTTTGCCGCAGCCGTTCGGTCCCACAACCACTGTGACGCCCGGCTCGAGCAGTAATTCCGTCTCTTCGGCAAAACTCTTAAAACTACTGATTTTAATCTGATTGAGATACAACGGGTTTCCTCCTTCGATTCACAGACTGTTCGCAAAGCCTACTTCATTAAACGTGAATACGTCATGGTGCGTTTCAAGTCCTCATCAGAAAAATCCGTCGCTTTAATTTGTAACTCCTCGTCGGTTTTCCAGCCATCGGGTTTTATCCACTTCAAGACACGGAATGATAGGGCATTATCGTCGCCTCTAAAAAAATGAACGTGCGCCGAAACTTGCACAGGAACCCTCTCTATTAAAATCGGCGCCAGTTTCGGTGCATCATGTTGGTCATGGTTGGCCCCTGTTACACAACCGAATACAAAATATTTTGCGTTTGTGAAGGGGCGAGCAGCGCTGCTGTATGACGCAGGCCAACTAACTGAAGTAGATGAAAAACACGCGGCAATTACGCGGCTGTGTTCGCCAAGCACTAAACTTGATATTGACAAAGACTGACAGTTGTGCTATAATCGCCTAGGTTGATGCTTGCACCCATGATAAGCATTTATTCTTGACGATACATTACCAGATGCACAGATTCCAATATCCAGGCAGATTATTCAATCTCAAATTTAGATTACGAATTCGGAATGGAGAACAATCGGATGAACATAGAGCAACGCTTCGATGAAATCATTGAGAATCGGAATTTGCTCAACCACCCCTTTTATTTAGCTTGGAGCGCAGGCCAGTTGCCCCAAGACGCATTGCGAACATACGCCCGTGAGTACGGCGCCTTCATCGCGCTTGTACCTGATGGTTGGCAAACTTTGAACGAACAGGAAATTGCGCAAGAAGAAAAAGAACATCTCGAACTGTGGGAAGACTTTGCACAAGGACTAGGAACACACGTTGGCGAAGCCCATGTTCCACAGGTCAAAAATCTGGTTGGCGTCGCACGGTCGCTCTGGGAAAACCCGGAAACTGCACTGGGCGCGCTTTATGCCTTTGAAGCCCAACAGCCCGCCACATCAAAGTCTAAACTCGAAGGGTTGAGAGCGTTTTACCAACTGCCGGATGAAGTAGAGCCTTACTTTGAAATCCACTCTCATAATGAGCACGAATCGGAAAAACTGCTGCATCGAATGCAACAACTCGCTCCAGACGAACAAGATTCTGCTTTTCAAGCCTGTGAGAAAATGTGCGACGCGCTTTGGTCGGCGCTCAGCGGTATTTATGATGCGGAATGCGCGGTTAACTAACGCTCAATATTAAACCGGTATTCCGGGCGCTACAAATGGCTGAAGGCATGAGCAACGGCATTCTTCTCTCATTAAATTTCAGTCTGCTATGCCCCTAGATTTCCAGTCCACAAACCTCACCTACCCGTGTACGGTTGAGAGCAATTTTGTATAAGCAGATGACAGTTTAATCGTTGATGCGCTCAACTGCTTATATGGAATTACAATATACGGCAACTTTAGTAGCTGTTAGACTCATCTGATTTGGGATCCGATCTAAATCGCAAAACGAGATTATCAAGGTCTTCCACTTTCATTTCGCACGACTAGACGTAGTTTGTTGGAACCTCTCGAATCGTAGCACCGCTCACCTAGTATTCTTCATATAACTTCTCGACATACTCGACACTTATCCAAGTCCAGGTTGCAGCTTGTCCATGATCGCCGTGGCATAGGATTATATGACAGTGGCCGCGTGATACAGACCCAAAGCCTGGCGGATCTCTCCAATCCCAATCCTTCTTAAAACCGAGCACTTTTACATAATAGTCGATACTGGCTGGAACATTCTTGAAATTGAAGACGGGTATGATACACGCAAACTTGGTTTCTGTCCTTTTCATTGCATCCGCACTCCGCCTTTCAAGAATTCCATTCAGTCAGAATTGTGTCCGCAAGTGTTGACCATTATGGCACAATTGGCAGTATTGTGTCAAACAGTATTCCCCACCCACTGGCATACGTAACAAACGCTTTCGTCTTCTATCTCGCCTCGATTTCCCACTCAACAAATTTCCCGCTGAATTTTTCGTAAAATCTGTGAACTTTTCATTTCCTTGCGGTGTCATTTAGAATGGAAGCTTACCGGATGACCTATCGCCCCGCCTTTCGCCGGTAATTCTGAAAAGCAATATCAAAATGTCCTGAACCTAAGTCGGTACTTTCTTAAGCTGATGAGCATTGATTTTACAATCCGATGAACTTCTCATTGATAAGATTCTTCAACGCGATGCGGAGGCGTTTGAAGTGCTTTGGGCACGATATAGCGCGTCCGTCCGCCAACACATCATACGCACCGTACAGGACGAAAGTGCGGCCGAGGATTTGGTTCAGGAAGCATTCTTGCGTCTATGGACATCCGCTGAACAGTGGGACGGACGCGGTAGTTTCAAAGGGTGGTTTTTCCGCATCGCTACAAATCTCGCTCTCAATTATCTGCGCGCGCTGCGGCGGCGGAAGCAACAGCCCCTCGAATTACCGCCGGATGATTTTGATGATGCGGACGAATCCGCGCCCGATCCGGATTGGATGATTGACACGTCGATACGTAGCCCCGACGCAATGTTAGTAAAAGCCGAGCAGTCTAATTTGCTTTGGCGGCTTGTTGAAGAACTCCCCGAAGATAAACGAGACGTGCTTCAGCTTGTATACCTGAAAGAGATGAATCTTCGCGACGTTGCCGCTGAGATTGGCGTCCCGGAAGGCACTGTAAAGTCGCGTTTACACTATTCGATTAGGCGCCTCGCTCAAGAATGGAAGGAGATTGCAGACGAAAACGAAGAATAGAGTAAGTGAGTAGGCGAGTGGAAGCGCAGCAAAGGCTATTTCTCGCCTCGCATTACGTATTACGCATTACGCATTACGCATTACGTATTACGCATTACGTATTACGCATTACGTATTCCACATCACGATTCACACTACACGAAATTCCCAATGGGAGGAGGAGACCGCAATGTCACACAACGTCACCGCATTTTGGCACAAAGAATCTTTTGGCAAACTGATGGGCAATCGGTTGCCAGGGCTACTCGCCGAGCGATTACCGTTAGCTGGCTTCCATTTTGAATCTGTCAGTGCTTACACCGGTCGTATCAAAATCTCCCTCACGTCAACTGATGGCGACGTTGAAGTTGAATACGCCGACATACCGCAGCCGGACGATGAAGGGATGTTCAAAATCGACGGAGAAAATTATGTAGTTGTTCCAACGGCTTCGACCCATAAACTTAAAAAGGCAAAAATAAGATGTGTTGGGGACCAACTATACAGTTATTTCAAAATGCGCTTGAAGGGTGCTTCCCTAGACCTGTCGTGGGAAGCAGCTTCTGTACGGTCATGGCTCCCACTTGATGAATGGTCACAGCAATTTTTTCGCGACACATTTCACGCACAGAAACTACAGGAGACCAACTGGCTCGACAAGTATAGGCATCTTCGACGGTTATACGTTCTGAACCGCGAGAAGGTGTTCACCCCCTCCCACTTCGGGCGGGCATGCCCTTTCGAGACGCCAGAGGGACCAAACATAGGTCGAATCCTTACGATTGCTAGGGGCGCCGAGATTCGCGGCGGAAAACTGGTCGTTGTTGATGAAAACCCAGAGGCAAACCTCGGCATAGCATCGGCAATGATCCCATTTCTTGAACACAACGATCCTGCCCGGACAATGATGGGGGCTAACATGTTGTGTCAGTGGATGGCGCCTTCGTCTCCGGAGACAGCTCCACTACGCCAAGCCAAAGAGATTCCGAGGTTGGCTGCTGCTCCGGAGCCCGCACTTGTCCAAACGGGTTACGAACCGGATGTGCCTGACTTTTGGTGCGGTCGCAACCTATTGACCGCTTTCATTTCATGGGGCGGCGATACCTTTGAAGACGGCATCGTGATAAGCCAGTCGTGCGCAGCGCGTCTGGATTTTCCTTACGCCGTTGAACCCGGCGATAAGATTGGCAACCGCCATGGAACGAAAGGGGTCGTTTCGCGCATCCTGCCTGACGATGAGATGCCGCACCTTGACGACGGTACACCGGTGGAACTTGTATTCAGTTTCGGTGGCTTACACGCGCTAATGAACGTCGGTCAATTACGAGAGGCGGTGATGGGGCGTATTGCACGATTGGAAAATAAGCCAGCAATCGTGACGCCATTCCACGCACCGAGTGCAGGCGAATTACGCGAACGCATCAAAAACGCAGGACTTTCCGAAGACGGCATGGAGATCCTCACACTTGGGCGAGACGGTAAGAAGTTGGCAAGACCTAGCACAGTGGGTTGGGTTTACTGGGGACGTCTGGCTCACATTGCGTTAGATAAAATAAAAGCATCCGACTCAACCAATATTGAAGACCATAGGTACTTCCAAACGCTTGGTGAATTTGAATACGATAGACTACGCAGCGCCTCAGTATTTGAAACATTGAGGGAACATTTTAACACACGCGCCATGAATCGGACTGATGCGTATACGTTAGCGGAGCGCCTCGCAATAGGCGAAATTGAGCAGGCGGACCCACCGACGCCGATGTTCGCTAACCTCACGAATCGGCTCTCGGCAGCAGGAATTCGGGTTACATTCAGCGGCGGCAAGTTGACTTTTGGATTTGCGCCGCCGAATGGGAATACGCTCAAGCTTGCTCAGCCCGTCCCTCATCCGTGGTGCCGCGATCAATTCCTTGATGAGGTCGGTATCCGTGAAGACATGCCTGAATATCACGGGCTTGCCGATGTTAACGCCAGGACTGAACGGATGCTTGCGAGTCGTACACCGGCAAGTCTAACCCGCCAATCCCTCAAGCAGCTCCAAACGCGCGTGGCAGAATATGTCAATGCGCTCCTAAGTCCAACTGTCATGAACTTTAAGTCACGGAGCCTCTTCAGCGGACGCGCCGTCATTGCGCCGTCCGCAGAGTTGCGCGCTGATCAGGTCGGTATTCCGGAAGAGATGGCGTGGTCACTCTTTGGGCATCATGTTACAAAGAGACTTGGTGGAGCAGAGGGAGTACGGCGGCGTAGTCAAGATGCAACACATGTCCTGGATGAATTGATGACGGGTTCGTGGGTAATTATGCTTCGTCCACCGGCGCATACACTCACTAACCTTGTTGCGTTTCATCCGGTGCGGCACCCCGACCGCGTCATCCGCGTGCACCCATTCGTGTGCGAGTTGATGAACGCCAATTTTGACGGCGATCAAGCAGCAGTCTTTCTCCCAATCACTGAAAGCGGACAACGCGAAGCCGGTGAACGGCTTTCCATCGCCGGACATCTGAAATACGACCCAAGTTTATCCAAATTGCTGGCACCGACGCATGACGCGATGTGGGGATTGGCGCATTTAAGCCTCACCCCGGAAGGGCGCGGCGAAATCGCCGAGATTATCGGCACCGACATCCCCGCCCCACACGGTCTGGTTAGACAAGATTCGCTGGCAAAGTCACTAGAAGCCATCCTCAAATGCGATGGAATAGACCGCACGATTGAAATAGCCGAACGTCTAATGCGGCGCGGGCTCGCAATTGCTAAGGAATCGGGTGCTTCCATGAGCGCATTCATCAGCAGCCCCGCCGGCAGTCCATCCGTTCCGGTAGATCCCAACGATGCACCCGCTTGGAACGCTTATGCTGAAGAGCTGGTCGAATGGCTTGCCGCGTGTAACGACTTCGCGGACAACAACTTGGGACCGCACATCCTTGCGGCAAAAAGCCAACACGCACATAGTAGATTTCATCGAATCGCTTGTTGTGTCGGGGGGAAAGGTACGGTTTTGGACCTTCAAGGAAGAGATATCATCGTTCGCAACGGGTATAGCGACGGTTTAACACCCGGGGAACTTTACCCGCTTTCCGTCATTTCGCGGGAGGAGATTGTGCGGCTCAATTTGGAACGACAACGGATAGAATTGGAATTGCGCAACGACAGTGAGCCGGCAGGATTCACCGTCCTAGTGCGTGCAATGCGCGCTAAACACCCAGGTTTCGTTTTCGCCCGAGCCGCTGCTACCGGCGAGACCGATCCGCTTACTGATGTGGACAGCCGTCTTTTCGTCGGGCTACCTGTATCAACGGAGGAGTGATACATTGTTGTGAACACAAGCAATATCCGTGATTCAGTCATTCATCAAACACTTCACTGCCGATTGAGCCGCCGGCATTCATCGCCAAATTGCCGCCGTCCATCGGAATTATCGCACCGGTAATCCATGAAGACTCGTCCGATGCGAGAAATACCGCCAGGCCGCGAATGTCGTCAGGGCGGCCGAATCGTCCCATTGGAATGCCGCTGAGGAACCGATCCTTAATTCGCGGATCAGCGTCGATGCGTTTCTGCAAATCTGGGTTTAATACTTGTGCGGGTAAAATCGCATTGACCCGCACACCGCGTCCCGACCATTCGGTGCTCAGTTCCCGTGTCATCTGGACAACCGCACCCATCGCCATGCTGTATGCGATGTGCCCGCGGCCCATACCCGTGATGCTCGCCAGAGAACCGAGACTTACGATGCTCCCACTTCCAGCGGCAAGCATCCGCCGACCGGCTTCCTGACAACAACAGAATCTGCCATAGACAAGGTTGCGCCAAGTCTGTTCAACGTCTTCTAACGAGATAACCTCCGGTTTTGCTCGGATCGCTTCGCCCGCGACATTACCTAGAAAATCGATCCGACCAAATTCCTCGTCCACTCGTGCAAACATGGCGCGAATTTGATCCGGATGCGATACGTCACAATCAACAGCGATGGCGCGGCGTCCCATCCCCCTGATTTCGCCAGCAGTCTTCACCGCACCAGCCAAGTCAATATCCGCAAGCATCAAGCCCGCACCCGCCTCTGCCAAAGCTAACGACATCGCACGACCCATGCCGCTTGCCGCTCCCGATACAACTGCAACTCGTCCGGCAAGATTGAACATCTCCGTCATAATCCCCTCTCTGTTTTCATTTTAAATCCAATTACGCTCTCATAGTTGGTGACCGGGATTGAAGCCCTTCTATTTCGTGATGCCTTGGCGTGGATTCAACTCTTTAATCGCTAACACATTTTACACACTGCGCCAAGCGTGTCAAGATGAGAAAATCAGGATTAACACGAAAGACCGCAAGCAAACGTCATTAAGATTGGCGGCTGTTTTTACCTGTTGACTCTTTCCTATCCAATCAACGATACGAGTTTTTCTGCAACTGGAAAGTCCTTTCGAACTTCTCTGTCCGCTGCTTCTATCGTCTCTCGTAGGGCTCGATTTGCCTGAACGGCGCCGGCTCCATTGCCTTGCACCTGCTTGTCAATTAAGATTGTAATCGGCGCCGCTTCGACAATTTCATGCCGCCGGCCGCACACGGTTCTCTGTTCAATTTAATCCCCGACAAGTGCGAATTTCACCGAATTAAACTATTTTCTTTCGCTTTCGGTCTATAAGTAACGCAAATTCAACTCAAACGCTTGGAGGACTTACTATGCACAACCCGTTTGACTGGTCCCTTAGACCAGCCGATCTGAATACATCAGCGACGCAGGCACTTCCACTTATGTCAATGGCAGAAAACCTTATGAAAGAAGCAACGCTTAAAGCGTCCGGGCGGTCCGCGCTGACATTAGCCCGCGGCGATGAGCTTACGGTGGTATTGGCCGTACTCAAAGCCGGACATGAACTCGCCGAGCATCCCGCGCCAGCCGCAGCCACCGTCACTTGCCTCGGCGGAAACATCTCGTTTAATACTGACGCTGAGAGAATTACGCTAGAGCAAGGCGAGGCAGTTGTTTTTACTGCCGATGTCCTTCACTCTGTTTACGCCAACGAGGACAGTGTGTTTTTAATCGTAATTGGCGGCGCAGAGGCTAAACACAACCAATGCAGCCAATAGCGAATTTTATTCGATAACCATAGACCACTATGATGCGTTTAACCATTTCTCAAAATACTCGCCTTTTCCTGATTGTCATCGCAATTTGCGCCGCAGAAATTTGCCGAGGCAAAATCGGTGCATTCTGTATGGTTGATCTGATGCTTAGGGATGCTACGTCTCAGCCTGGTGTTCAAATTATGGTGCTGTGGGCACGTAGATACCGCGCCACCTCAACACGGTTTTCGTGTTCTGCCCATGCGAGCGGGGATAGGTGATGAGCACCGTCTTTATTATTTAGGTTTGCACCTCGCTCTGCGAGAAGCATGACTACTGCCAGATGGCCTTTGAACACCGCAAAGTGCAGCGGCGTCCACACTGCGCCTAAGCCGGGGGGTATCGCATCAACTCGCGCGCCTCGTTCAATCAGCAACGCGGCAACCTCCGCACGACCGTTCAAACTTGCAATACACAATGCTTCTTCGAGAATCTCTTGCGGATCGTCCGACCGACACGTCTCTTCAAACCAGCCGATTTCGCCGAGGTTCGGTCGATCAGATGCCGCCTCCGGCTTCAGGGCTCCATCTTCAGCAAAGTAAGACTTAACCGAGTCAATGCCGCCGGCGCCCGCCGCCATCCAAAAGCTACACGGCGATATTCCACGCTCAATCCAAAAATCGACAGCATCCCGATTCCCGTGCAACATGGCCGATTTTATCTGCCAAACGGCGGGCGATTCGTCCGAGCGTAACGCGCCGGTTTCGATGAGGAGTTGGACAGCTTCTATATTGTTTGCCCAAAACACTTTTTCCATTCGAGCCCCTGCTCCGATAAGGGCGCGCATTATGGGAAGTCGAGTGTCGGTGGAGATGCCTTCGATCGAGGCGGCGTATTCAAGAAGTGTGATATAGTCCTCAGATATCTCGGGCGCCTTTATCATCGCGTTGACAATGGAGGGGTCATGTTTTAACAGTTCTCTCAGTGTGTCTGAATCGCCTTTCCTGACGGCTTCAAACGCTGCACTCAAGGTATCGTCGGTGTGCTCCGTAGGGTCGGCTCCGAGCATGATTGCACGCTCGATGAGTGCCTCCCAACTCGTAAATCCTCTTTCACGCGCAATCACGAGTTGCGCCTCTTTTAATGACAGGTCCGAGGCGCGGACTTGTTCATATTTTGCACCCGCAAATCGCGGCAGGTATTCCCGAAGGCGGTGAGCAGCCCAACGCAAACCGGATTGATGCGCCTTCAATAGAATTCGCGCTAGTCTCTGGTAGTAGGCGCCGCCTTTCCCCCATCCCCACAACATATGGTCGCGCGGATCTCGCGTGGCGTGCTCGATCGAGTTCGCAGTCATTGATTAAAATTGTCCTCGTAAATCTTATGGGCTAGTAAACTATTGGCTTATTTCAATCTTCATTCCCATCCTTACCAAGGAGGAGATAAGGGAGGCCGTAGAATGCGTGTAACAATCATCCGGCCGAACATGTTCAACTGAATAAATTGGAAAGCCGATAGTAAACCCTGTGCGATAGTTTACATGCCGCTCCCAAAATCGGCAATCTTATTCGGTTCATTCAATATTCATTCCCCTCCTTGCCATGGAGGGGTTAGCGGAGGTCGCAGAATGCGTTAAGCGTTCAACCGACCAAACAGCGAAGTCGATAGTCTTCACTAATCTTAGACGTTCCTACCCCATTTTATAAGATCTGCGGTAGTTTGCATTTTTTGGTTGGAGTAACTATTATTGCCACTGCAATGACAGTCCCGGCAACGCCGATTGGCCAGAACCCCCCGACTAAATCGACCGTCCAACCGAGCAGAGGGGCAAGAACAACTGTCGCCGCCGATTTGGACTGCGATTCAATCGAAAGCACTGTTGCGGTCATATCCGGCGTGGAATGCGCGTTGAATCGGCTAATCAATACCGGACGCCAGAAATTTTCAAGAACTGCTAACGCCACGAAAAGTAAAATTATCGCGGGATACAAGCCGAACCACAGCGAAGGAATCAACATGGCGAACACAACGCCGTTAATCCACCACAAAAAACGCGCGGCACCGTCATCGCTGCCTCGCCAATCGGCAATTTTGTGCGAATTGCGAGAGGCGAGTGAAGACAGGAAATAGAGTGCAAAATAAACGGCCGCTACCAGTAACGCCGTGCGCTTTTCCGCATCAAATGCCAAAAGCAACGGTATTGCTATCGCCGTCTGCTTGAGAATGGGTTGGAGATAGTCCTTGCATGCCTTGTACATGCCTTCAAACCCCATTGATTCGAGGTTCAGTCGCCGGAGCGGGGCGGATTGGCGGAGCTGTTTCAGGGCTTTGCCGAGAAGGATGAATACCGCTTTGAGAGAAACCCGACTCTTTCGATCGCCATCCAGTTGTGCCGGATAGCCGAAAAAGTTAATGATATTCAAAGCGTATGGAATGATTGAGAACCAGAAGATGTCCGTAAAGTTGCCGCGGTAAAAGACCAACGCACCTGCAATTAGCACTGAGATTGCAGATCCCATCTGCGACCACGAGCGGGTGTAGCCGTAAACCTTCGTTTTCTCGTCTGACCGCCCTTCAATCCGCAGCCAATCAAAAATTATCGCCTTATGCGTTCCGCTGCGAAACGCCTCGCCTAAGCCGAAGAAAAACATTCCGCCGAATAACGGTGCGAGCGAGTTGCTCAACGCAAACGTCACAAAGGACATGATGTATGCAGAGAATGCGAGAATCATTGCGCGGCGGCGGCCGTAGAGGTCCGCTGCTGCGCCAGACGGCACTTCAAACACATTGGATACGACCTCACGAAACCCAATCAAGATGCCAATCTGAAAAAATGAGAGACCCTTCTCGCGAAATGCGAGAATCAGGAACGGGTCATAGTAGCGTTGATTCTTGAGCGCACCGTAAAGTGAAAAACGAAACAACATCGGCATCCGCACGGCAATCTTTCCTTGTGTGAACAATCAAATCCTATGTCCAACCCGCGTCCCTGTTTATATATTATAACGTGAGTTTGACCGCAAGCAAACGCAAGTTTTTATTGCCTGAATCGCAAATTGCAGCCATCTACATGCATTCAAAAATTCTCCCTATAAAGTTATAGTTACCCACAGGTCCAAAAAAAGTGAGGATGATTGTAAACGGCGCGCGATGGTCAGATGCCTCTTCCACAGTGGGTAATCATTTTCGGTTCGTTCAAATTTCATTCCCCCGTACATGCTGCATACGCTTGGAACAATTTCCGAATCGCGGCATGATATATACATGTATACTATGATTGTATTAAGTTTTCTAGAGTTCCTTGGCTCCCATTTCCCCACGATCTCCCGATTGAAATATTCTCATCCTTGTCAGCCTCATCGCTATCCCTCGGCGCGGCCGGCGCATTTAAGCCATTGGTATCCGTTCTCTACCCATGTGACTTCGACGCCAACCTTGAACGCTCTAGACCTTCAAGAAACCGTGAAATTTCACAGTAAGGATGTCCGGTTAATGAGAAAACGACTGATAGAAATGCAGTCCCAGACTGGATTTAACGCCTCCAAAATCATGTTTCAATGTCCGGTTCCAAGTCAATTTACTGTGAAAACTGTGAAATTTAAAATTGCCGTTCAATGAGTTTTTCCATGCCAATCCGCGTTTGCGCAACCATGTTCTCCTATGCGTCTCGGAGTATATGAATGATGCGCAGATTCGTTTGGCACGAGAATCATTGAGTGAAGCAGGACGGAACAAATTATCTAGGGCGAAGGCGAAATCTCGCATCAGAACGGGATTCCGTTCAAAGGTAGGGTTGTACAGTTCTGAGTTGGGCGCTCAATGGCATGAAATTGTCAATGTGGGGCGTAAGAACGTCAGTCACGTATGATGTCCCGCCCGTTTTATGCCGCAAAATAAAGCCAAAACTTAATCGGTTTGTTGTGAATCACTGTGAAACCTTTTGAATTGGTAATAATCGGAGTTACCGCTTTTACTCATTACGCATTAGGCAATACTCAACACCTTTTTCGCATTACTCCTGCGAGCACTTTTAGGTTTTTCAAAAACGTGTTTGCGGCTCAATTGAGTCCTCCACCAACCCCCGTCTGTTCTAACCTATGAATACCCGTTATCCACTCACGCCGCATTTGCGGGGAATAATCTTCAGGAAGCAATGACTTTATAGTGCAATTCGTTAGGGCTTGCAGCGTTTGATATTGCCTGACAGGTCCGATATTCGGGAGAATGCGATCGTCCGCGATTTCAAGAATTTGCTCGATCGATAGCGAACCGTCTTTGGCGGCTGCGCTAAGGTCGGAACGGAGTGAAGCGAAACTTGCCGCGGAATAGCCTTTTGTAGCTTGGAACAACTTATCCATGAACGAATCTCCAATTGTTTCGTTGATAATGTCCCGCACTGTCCACCTGATAAACGCTTCCCGATCCCTGCCTTCAGGATCAAGCACCGGTATAATCATGTCGCCGACTCTTCCCTCTCGCCGCAAGTCCGGTGATAGATTGTAAATCCTAGCGGTCATCAGCAGCCACGTAATGTTGCCCTTGAGTTGGGGGTCTGACATCATCGCCTGTATCCTTCCTGTCAGTCGCCGTTCGGTGGCATGTGATTCTCGTCCGACTTCACCGAATTGCGTGTCCGCCTCATCCACGAAAATCATGACTTTAACCAGCGCCGCCAATAAACGCCGGAGACGTTCAAAGATGACATCCGTTTGCCCAAACCACATACTCCTGATGTTTTTTAAAACTAAAACAGGAATATCCAAGTCGCCCGCAAGGCCCTCGAAAATAAACGTCTTCCCGCTTCCAATCGGACCGCAAACCGCCGCGCCCGAGATTGCATCCGCTCCAGTTGACGTGATGCGAGGTAACAGTTTGGTCTGAATAAAGGAGACCAACCGCTCATTTCCGATCACTGCTTTCAAGCCGTGTGCCGGTTTTTTAAATTCGACGACATCTTCACCCAACTGCCCCTCAATAAAGTCGGAAACTTTCTCTATGACATCGCCCGGCTGAATTTTATTTCCTGAGTAGAGCCCCATTATCAGAAGTTGCCGCAGCGCATGGATGGAAATCCCGGCCGTCAGTATAGCAAGTTGTTCCTGTGTTCCCCAGAGTTGCAACCGCTTCTCTTTAGGTTTTTGGAGCCGATTGAACCAAAAAATGAAATGTCGTCGTTCTTCAACGCCGGGCGACGGGATTTCAACGGTCGCGATTTGAGGTAACCGGGTGATTCTGGAGTTCAACAAGCTTTTGGATTCCGCGATAAACATAACCGTGTCATCCCCATTCATGAAATCAGGGTCAAGAATCCAATCTTGGACAATGCTGACTCGATGCCTATCCGCTTGGGACAGACTCTGAATTTCACCCACTGGAAGCAACATGTCAGCCGCTTCAATTATTATCACTAGCCTTTCTCTCAACAAATTATCGCCAAGTGACTCAACTGATCGCGAGAGTAAACACAATTGCCGGAGGAATTCCAGGGCGACCGTTGGGTGTCCTATCGAACCATTCAGATGTGCGTCAAATTGCTCCTCCGCGGATTTCACCGGTTTATCTGGGATGAGATAGTCAAAGGTGTTTCTGGAGAGAGGGTTTTGATCTGAATCTTGCCGCCACAATCCGAAGGAATTTTTCAGTTTTGCCCTGTCGCTGACTCTCAAAAACCTGATTGGGCCATTGAGTTCATAAACCATGAGGATAAAACCTGCCACATCCCAGCTCTTCGTCAAAAGTGAAACTAGTGGAACATAATCCCCCTCGTCTTTGGCTTCAGCGCAATAGAATAGATCGTGGATGTTTCCTGCAAGGATAAGCGTTCTCGACGTTCCTGCGTTGATTATTGTTCCCGTTTGAGATAGAAACTCATATTTCGGCTTTTTGACGGCTATTTTTCGACACCTCCATCTCTTTTTACTATACGGCGTCCGCCAAAAGAAACTCTAAAATCTAAAAGGTAAAGTTGAGTCCATTGACGATTTCCAAATCATGCTTCTTGACATTAGCGGGCGGTTCATTGTCGTAGCGGAAACCCAACCATGTCGTAAATCCAAGCTTCTTGGTCAATCGAAATCCGATGCTTCCCTCAAATAGAATCCGGTAATCGGAGAAGCTTGCCGGCTGAAACTGATAGTAGCCCGTTGCAGCGGAGGTTAGCCGTTCATCAATCCGCCAGGTCCAAGTAACGTAATTGGTCGAACGGATAATGTTTGATTCGATTTTTGCTTCGCTTGCGTCATCATTGATGACCTCGTCTTCCCACATTATACCGATGCCAATATAGGGGTTAAACGCCCTATGGCTTTCCGATTTGGTTACTTTCCTCAACGGCGAAATTCGAAATCCGCCGCCAACTAAATTACGGTCCTGCAACCGGATGAAATCGTTGAATTGCTTTTGAGCGAATGTCTCAACCGCTGCACCTTGACTTACGGATCGAATACCGCGCAAGTGAATCAGACCTTTATCAATAAACGATTTGTTGTCCTTACTTCCTTGATGGAGGTTTGTCAAAATGAATAGATGGTAATTTTCAGCTAGATAATCCGAACGGAATCGGGTTTTCAGTGTCAGCAAATCCGTATTGCCAGCATGAGCCGTGAGATTAAAGGCAATTTTGTTATACCAGCCGTGCCCCAATTCCATCTGCTGTGAGGTTTCGGCGTCGAAGATATTGACTTGGGCTGATGTGGACCTGCAAAGCAACAATGAACATGCAAAGTATAGCGCACATTCAATTAAAATGACTGCACGTAACCTCATGCTTTCCTATTCCTCAATGCGTCCTTGTAACTAGATAAATGTCGAAGACGCAATATATACGGATTGTGTCATTAGACAGGAAGCTTCGATTCCGTATCAGCCGAGGATTTCCGATCTTCTTCTTGATCAGTTTGTTGCGCCCCAAAAATCAACTCGTCAAACTCGTTGGTCGCCGTCGATTCTCTGGCGGCAGCAAGGTATGTTTCCTCCTCGCTGCGAGAGTCGGTGCCGGCTAATTCTTGAGCCACGTGCGCTCTGCTTTTCGCCTTTTGCCGAACATCCCGCATCCTTGCAAGTTCCGCCGATGTGCCGTCAGTACTGATGCCGGATAGCATATCGGAAATTTGTTCTTGCTCTCTCGCCGTAATTAAATCAGCGACAGCTTCCGCCTGTTCCTGCTTGATTTTATCCAAATCTCGATGTAATGCACTGATTTGCGTCATATGACCGTTGATGTCCTCTTGAGCGCTTTCTATGTCGGCCTCAAGCTCCTGGATTCGCGCATTTTTTTCTTCCAGCGTTGAATTAAAATCGTTGTAAGCATCAACACAACGCGTGTAGTCAGGATTTTGTTTGATTGAGTCCTGTGCCTGCCCCTGTTTCTGCAAATCTTCGGCTATACGCTTTGCCTTCGCTAAAGCCCCGGTTTTGAGTCGTTCGAGCCGATCTACATCGTCGGTTAAATTTTGAACAGTTCCCTCTTTCCGCTTAACTAGCGACATCAGTTGACCAATTGCCGACTTGTAACGCTGGACATTCGCTTTTTTATCCGAGATAATTTTTTCATAAGCCCCTCTGATAGCTTCAGGATTTTCCATCACCCTATCGGAAAGCTCATGGGCTCTTCCTGTGAGCGCATACCACATTGATTTGAAAAGTCTTCCGATACCACTCGCCATTTTGCATTCTCCTTCCATCCAGGATTGAAGGTTAAACAATTATTCGCAAATCAAGTTGCCAGCCAAGACGCGAAACTTCAATTGGTTCGTTTATGTTCACCCCAATATTCCATCAATACCTATTGTCGCAAAACATTGTACAATATTTGGTTAGGTTTTACAATTGGAATTCCATGTTGAACAGGACCATCTCTCAGAAAAAAGGATTGCAATCTAAAGCCTAGCGACCTCTCCCTTTGGCGTGTAAGGACTGAAAAAACGGGTCAAAATTCTTTGATTGCGGTGTCAACATGGATAGATAATGTGCTATAATTCGCGTCATACTGGCCCGTGGGAGCCGAAGATGATAGTTGAAAAGCGTTTGTCAGTAGCGGATGCGCGGAATCACGGCGACACATTTCCGATGTGGGCGATGCCCTTCGACAAGAATGAATGAAAAGCGCGTGGGGCGTTTGGGCAGAAACACTGAAACTAGGGGATTCGCGTGCGGGCGGGTAAACAAGTTTTTATGTCAAGCGAATCAAAACTGAGAAGGGCATCGTTTAAATGGGAATTGGATGTCTAGCATCGTTTGCGCGACGCTTGAAACCTCTGCTATACCAATGATAACCGTCTTAGGATTTATTATTACGCAGGAGTAGCGGCCAATTAGACGACGTGATTTCTTCAAACTCATATCATTCGGCATTGCCGCCTACTGGTTATCCGGATGTTCAGAATCGGAAAATCTGCTGAGCGATGCCATTGACGACGATAAAATTACCCTTGGCCCTCTTCGTGCTGAAACGCTTGTATCCGGCTTGGATACACCGTGGGACATCGCTTGGGGACCAGACGACTTCATCTGGATGACCGAACGTAGGGGAAGAATTTATCGCGTTGATCCCGCCAACGGTCAGATTATACAAGTTGGCCAAGTCGATGTAATTGAGGTCGGTGAAAGCGGATTAATGGGAATCGCATTCCACCCAGACTTTGATACACAACCCTTCGTCTACCTCGCCAATTCTTTTGGCGCACGGAATGCGATTCGGAATCGGCTAGTAAGGATGCGTTTCAATGGCATTTCGCTCGGCAACCCAGAAATTCTGCTGGACAATATCCCCGGCGCTACCTTTCACAACGGTTCTCGCCTTGCCGTGGGACGAGATCGTTTGCTCTACATGACAACAGGTGATGCCGGAAATCCGGCTTTATCTCAAAACCTCAACTCTGTTGCTGGGAAGGTGCTTCGCCTTACGTTGGACGGTCAACCGGCGCCGGGCAACCCGTTTGGCACGACCATATATTCTTACGGGCACCGCAATGCTCAAGGATTGGTCTTTCACCCTGAGACCGACGGCCTTTATCTGACGGAACACGGTCCATTTGACAATGACGAGGTTAACCGCGTGGAGATTGGTCGAAATTATGGGTGGCCAAATGTTAGCGGATTTTGCGACGATGATGTTCGCGGGGAAGGCGACTTCTGCGATAGACACAACGTCGCCGAGCCCGTCGCGGCTTGGACGCCCACAACCGCTCCTGGAGGGGCGGATTTCTACAATGCCAATCTCATTTCTGGCTGGAAAGGTAGTCTTCTCTTCACCACGCTCAAGGGTTCGGCGCTAGTCAGGCTAACGCTTTCCGCAGACGGAAGTCGTGTGGTTGGCGAGGAATTCCTTTTTCAGCGCGAGTTTGGACGGCTGCGTGATGTACTCGTAGCACCCAACGGTCAGATATACCTCGCAACTAGCAACCGCGACGGCCGGGGCAGACCTGCTGCAGATGATGACCGTATCTTGCGAGTTGAGCCGGAGTTGATTGTAAACGACAATGGGTAACGATAAGCGTTTTCAATTCGCCCGGTCTGTATTTCTTAGTCTAGCCGCTGCGTGGATTTAAATCGTTCGGATGTATCGCTATATAGCAGCATCATCCCGATATTAACAGCCAGATTTCGGGATGACGCTGCTAGTGCGCACTGTACGATATTCAAACGGCTGATTGGCTACTCCGTTCAGCTACAATTCAATTGGCATTTGCAATTTCATGAGTAATCGGAAGATTATTTGAGGATAACCATACGTCTTGCAGAGGAGGAGTTTGTTGTGTCGAGCTTATAGAAGTATGGACTACTACTGACTCGTTCGCCGCGGTCATTCCGCCCATCCCAATAGGCGGCTTTCTCCCGGGTCAGATAGGAACCAGCGGCTTGATTCCCCAGTTGGAGTGTACGTATACTGCGTCCGGTTGCGTCATAAATGGTAATGGACACTTCGGACGCCTCCGCTAGCTGATACGGAATCCATGTTTCAGGGTTGAATGGATTTGGGTAATTCTGAAGCACTTGAGTGGTCATCGGCACCAAGTTGGCAAGCGTCGAATGCAGTGTTGAGTAAGCCCGCCGCATATCCTCCAGCGTAACCAGTTTATCTATCTTTCCAAATGGTTCGCCTGAAGTGACATCCGTCACAGTCAAACGCAGTGTATCTCCAACGTGGACTAATGGGTTCCGGTTCATATCGGCGAAACCTAACGTCAATCGGGCCCCTGATTCCACGTTTGCGGTTGTGAGCAGATTGTTCGTTCTGAGGTTTTTCACCGAAACATGGTAGGGTCCGGGGAAACCTTCTCCGTCTATGACACCGTCAACAACAAACGCCCATAGATTTTGCGGTATTGGCGTTGCCGACGGGGCTGCGATGCCTTCCGCATCCGGTGAATCGCTCCAGCCTGCTCCCGTGAACTTGACATCGCCGCCATTCGGCGTATTGACGATATAACCGCGTCCGCCCTCAATCTGAAATCCGTCGCCTGGAGTGTCACGTGTCCAAGAGACGAATCTGCCTTCGTCCGAGATACTGATTATCATCGTCGCGTTCATGAATTCCATGAAACTTTGAGCGGTAAACGGTTCCAATGGACGCAGAGGCGGCGAAATAATGTTCAAGCCGTTGTTTAGGGGCACCGTGAACGAGAGTTTGCCGGTAGCTTCCTCTGGCAACACGACATCTTCAACAGAACCATCCAGCGTACTGACCATGGTCGCTAGATTGTTCGTCGCTCGGTGAAAGTACGGCGGCCAAAATCGTCTGACGGCTTGAACCTTCTCAATCTCTTGCGTCACGGGTGCCGATTCACCCATTGTCAGGAGAATAAATGCGACCCGAAAATCCTTTTGGGAAGAATCAGCATGCGGAATTCGCTCTCCGTTTGCTGCAACTATTCCTTCAATTGTAACTTCCTCTTTCTCGCCGCGGAATGAAACATCTGCCATGGGGTTCAAAAATCGCAAATTACCCCATAAGGCAGGATTGTCGAATGGCGGCGGAATGTCTATGTCATGGGGATTAACGACTAGGAACGTCGGAGGGACTTCCTCCGGCCTCAATAAGCCCATCAAATATAAATCGAGTGGACCGAATATGTCCTTCGGGTCTAAAGTAGTGAAAGTCCCATCGCCATTATCGCGAATATCGTTGCCGCCCATAACCGAGCCACCGGTATGCAGGAAGAAGTTCCAATGCGTGAAGCCGCGTCCTAACAACTGGGTTGGGTTTAAATCAACTGCCCATCCATGTCCGAACTCGTGCAACACGACACTCAAAGTTGAAGTTGCGGAACCACTGACGTTTTCTAATGGATTGTCAGACCACACCTTTAAGTTTTTCATCACGAGAAAAGTTCTCAACCTGCCCTGACTCCCGTAATCATCGGTATGATCGAATATCGGGAAAATGCCCTTGCCCGAATAGACGCTGCCAATTCCCAACACATCATTCATGACGGGCACTGCGAAGGCGAGCACACCAAAGAGGTCCAAATCTGATTCAAAATTTGTAAAGAGAATTAAACTATCATAATCGTCGCCGTGGCTTTTATAAAACTCACGAGCAACATTCTGGATGTTGACTGTAGCTTTGTCTACGAAAACTTCGGCGATGGCACCTGCTGATCCCTCAAGCGGCAAATCATCGGAATAGTCGACCAAAGCTGTCTGCAAGGCGTCGTTAAGCCCCCCGGGAGATAATCCCACAAGTCCTGTTCGGACTCTAGACGATTCGAAACGGATGTCGATAACGCCTGTATCGAACAGAACTACCTGCATCGTAACTTGTGAGTCAATAGCTTCAAACGTCGGAACATTGAACCAAGTGATTGTAATTTGGCCCGGAGCATCTTTAACTTCAACTGCGGTTGCTTCTTCACTAAAGGGTACAGACGATCCAGGGTCCAAATCCGCATACAGCGCACTAATGCGAGGCGGTCCCCCCAAGAAGTTCTGCAAATCTCTAGCACGCGGATTGGTGTCGCCTGTACCGAATGTCAAGTTTCCATCGGAGTTTACGAAGACGTCGGTATATGCTTGTCCGAAAAATGTGAACGGGAATCCGATGGCAATCTTTCTGCTGTCGTCATCGCTCAAATCCAACACCTGGCCGAAAACGGCTTCAAATTCAACCTCATCGGGTCTGGACACATCGTATGCTTCCACAGCATTGGGGGTAAATCGTAAACTGCTATTCGCTAAATCGAAAAAGTTTGTAGGTTGGACGAGGTGTTCGTTGCCCTGAATGACTACCACGTGCCCTACATCAGTGGATGTTGATGGGAAGCTGACTTCTCGCGCAGCGTTTATTTTTAGTTGTTGATGCGGTGAATCACCCGGTCTTGCTTGGGTTTCTAGACAGACAAGGATTAAAAGTGTGGCGCTGAAAAGCGCTAGTCTTAACTTCATGAATGAATTCTTCCTTATTTTTTGCGGTTCATACAAGATTTGTTCCAAAGCAATCAGCCGTAGGTTCCATTGCTAAATTCAGCCAAATCTTGACGTATTTGGTATAACGAGAAATCTTCCGTAAACCGAAATTTTCAATTCAACACTCTACTGCATACGCACATGGCGCGGCGGCACATTGCCTTATGCGAGGTCGTAAAAAATTGCAAACCATTATATTCCGCGATGCTAGAGATGTCAAGACGTTTTTCCATTGTGCAATTCAACCTTCAAGCATCATTCGGTGGGTAAGCGAACTTCATCTGAAGGAAAAGAGGGGCTTCACCGATGGAAAGCATGGCAACTGTAGATGGCGCCATTTACGTGAACGCTCTACATTCTCTTTTGATGCCGTACTTGAACGTTTGGTAAAGTTTGCAGGTAGGTACAACCTCGGTATCGGTAGATTGTGGTAGAGAGTGGAGGGAGTCTATGGTGGGTAATATGGAATTGGTTTAAGCGGGACTTATTTTAGCACTTGGCACTGAGGGCAGTAATATGTTGACCTCTGCTTTTGCACGATACGCTCAATGGCAGATTTGCACGTTGGGCAGGGTTTACCCTCTTTCCCATATACATAGTGTAAACCTTGGGACTGTGCCGTACCAACAGCGGTTTGGTAATTGGCTACGGTAACTCCATTTTGCTCAAAGGCACGTCTTAAAATTATACTGACTGACTGTCCCAAGCATTTCTTCTCTGAACTCGAGAGCTCATTTGCGAATGTGTTTGGGTCTAGTTTCGCTAAAAACAAAATTTCTGATTTATATACGTTACCTATTTCTGCAACCAGCCGTGAAGAAATTAGAATTTCTCCTAACGGCTTTGTCTGATTTATGGGCAAACTCAAAAGCTGTTCAAACTGCTCCTGAGGGAAGTGCTCTTGTAAACCGTTTATACCGAGGGTTTTCACGCTAGGAACTTGTTCCAATAGTTCTTGCTCAGAGCTAAATACTTGAAACCGCCCAAAATTTCGCATATCATCAAAAATAGCTCTCATGCCGCCATCGAAATCCAAAACCACTTTCGCATAGTTTGAGGGTATCTCACTTGACAGATCTTTTGCCGGTTTCTCAATGGTCCACACGCCGGTCATTCCAAGGTGGGCTAGCGCGAGAAAACGCTCGAACCACCAGATTAGGAATTTTCCGCGGCGTTCGAGGCGTTCAAGGGTTTTTCTTTAGAAGTAAACCCAATTTGCCTTGTTGCTCTTGATAGCGTCGGTATTTTAAGGCTAGTGGGGTAAAAGCTACTTTCTGAAGTCGTTTTTTCTCAAGAACCAACAAATCGCGCCGGTGCCGCTCAACCTCAGGACCTTCAGGCATAATTTTTAATTTATTAGGAACGTTAATTGACTCTGGCACAGAAACATCTAACAAGCAGCACCTCCTCGTAGCTGCTTTTCTCATACACGCTCGTGGTAACTGGCCAGATTGAAATTGAGGTCGTCAGAAGCGGCGGGTTGAATGCTGCAGCGTTGGCGGAGACTACATTCTGCCAAATAACGTCTCGCTTAAAACATGGCAGTGAGCGGAGTAACTTCAAAAAAACCCGATGTCCGAGAAGAATTATAGTTTCTCGGCGGAAACTCTGCCTTCACAGAAGCGAAGAGAATCGCCCTGACTTTACGGGTTATTTCCGAAGATGAGGCATAATCCGACCTAGTCAAAAATTTTGCCGATTGTAAGACCGCCGCAAACCAGACTAAATCAACCCGTTAAAGGTTGTTCGATCGATACAAAACTAAAATTGCGATTAAATTGCCGCAGATCCCTTTTCACCGGTACGGATGCGAATCGTCTCTTCAACGGGCAAAACGAAAATCTTCCCATCGCCAATCTTTCCAGTTGAAGCTGCGTGTTGCACAGCTTCAATGACTTGATCGATGTTTTCTTCCGAGACGACAATTTCAAGTTTTAACTTGGGGACAAATTCAATGGTGTATTCGCTTCCCCGATATAGCTCTGTGTGGCCTCGGCTTCTACCGAAGCCGCGAATTTCACTTACTGTCATCCCACGAACACCGACGCTGTTAAGGGCTTCTTTGACTTCTTCCAGTTTGAAGGGACGGATAATGCACTCTAACTTTTTCATGTTGAATTACTCCTTCGTCCAAAGCGATTTTGGTAAGTTTAGCAAGCCCCGATTCGTTTTCCAATCGGGGCTTGGGTTTCTGATTAAATATCGTGGTAAAGATGGAATTCGTATGGATGTGGACGTAAATTAATCGCATCGACTTCGTTTTCATGCTTATACGCTATCCACGAATCAATCACGTCCTGAGTAAACACATCACCTTTGAGGAGATACTCGTGATCGTCTTCCAAGGCGTCAAGTGCTTCCGACAAGGAACTTGGGGTGGAATCAATGGCAGCCATATCCTCCGGTTCGAGATCGTACAAATCTTTATCGACAGGATTTCCCGGGTGAATCTTATTCTGGATTCCATCAAGGCCTGCCATCAGTAAGGCACTGAAAGCGAGATATGGATTGCAAGATGGATCTGGCGTTCGGAATTCAACGCGTTTTGCCTTCGGGTTCTTGTGATATATTGGGATTCGGACACATGCGCTTCGATTCCGTTGAGAATACGCAATATTGACGGGTGCTTCAAATCCCGGCACCAATCTTTTGTAAGAATTTGTCGTTGGTGCAATCAGCGCACATAATGATTGTGCGTGTTTGAGCAGCCCACCGATATAATATAACGCCGTTTCACTCAAAAGCGCATAACCTTGCGCATCAAAGAAAATGTTTTGATTGTCCCTCCATAAACTCTGGTGGATGTGCATGCCCGAACCATTGTCTTCAAAGAGCGGCTTCGGCATAAAGGTTGCCGTCAGATTGTGTTCGCGAGCAGTGTTCTTGATGATGTATTTATACAGTGCCAGCTTATCGCCCATCCGTGCCAAGGTATCGTACCGCATGTCGATTTCACCCTGTCCACCTGTACCTACTTCGTGATGATGAACCTCCACATCAATCCCGCATTCAATCATCTTGAGGATAATTTCAGAACGAACATCTTGCAGCGTATCGGATGGAGGTACCGGGAAATACCCTTCTTTATAACGGGGCTTGTATCCAAGATTAGGCCCTTCATCGCGTCCTGTATTCCAGCTTCCCTCGACTGAATCGACAAAGTAATATCCCGAGTGATGATCTTGGCCATAACGGATATCATTTAGGAGATAAAACTCCGCTTCGGGCCCCCAGAAACTAGTGTCGGCAATTCCTGTCGATTGTAAATATGCTTCCGCCTTCTGGGCGACGTGCCGTACATCGCGTGAATAACTTTCCAGCGTCACCGGATCCTTAATATTGCAGACAAGACTCAACGTATCAATCTTACAAGCTGGATCAACTATTGCTGTTGCAGGATCTGGAAAGAGCAGCATATCGCTTTCGTGAATCTGTTGAAACCCACGAATACTTGAACCATCAAAGCCTACGCCGTCTTCAAACAAATCTTCGGTTAATTCCGATATTGGCATCGAAAAGTGCTGCCACATACCTGGCAAATCCATGAATTTGAAATCAACAATCTTCAGTTCCTTTTCTTTTGCAAAAGCAATCACTTCACTCGTTGTCATCAAAAATCCTCCGCAAATGATTCAGAAGTAGTGATAAAATCAATTCTTAATTGAAACTGTCCGACGTTAATGAAACAGAATCAATCAGAGCAAACTAATACAGGGTTCTATGACTAAAATTTTCTTCGCCGGGTTGAGCGGCAATGACTACCAATTTAGAGATTTTGTAGACTTGATCTTAATTAAAATCAGGTAACGTTTACGCTATTTTCCCGACAGAAACATGGACAAATACTTGAAACATGAGCAAGTGTTATGCCAACTTTCAGAACAGATCGAGTTACCTGACGACAATTGCAAGCGAATAACTGAAATGTGTGATTCGAGACTTCACAATGCGTTGAAACCGTGTCCACCAAGTCACATCTACGCGACAGCACAATGCACCCACTAAAAATTTTTGAAAAATTGTTGCTGCTGAAAATTATAGCACTATTGCTTAAGGTTTCAGCATTCTGATCCGTTGCTGTAGTCGGCTGCTAACTGGTCAAATCTTCAACAAAACGACTTGCTTCCGGTTCAATCTGCCCTGCATATTTGTTCCCCGGTTTCTGGCGATATGGTACTTTTGCAGGGGAAGATAACATTTCAAACGTAAACGCGCAAATCCGCATGCCAGGATAGAGTCTAACTGGCATGCGTCCAAGATTGCCAAGTTCTAAGGTTGCTGTACCGACCCAGCCGGGATCAAATAGTCCTGCGGTGCTGTGAACAATAATGCCGATTCGACCAATGCTGCTTCTCCCTTCCAGCCGCGCCATCACGTCGTCTGCCAGTTCAAGGGTTTCGAGCGTCGCAGCAAGGACAAATTCATCCGGCTGTACGGTAAATGCCTCTCCGTCAGGCACCTCAACTTTGTGCATCAATCCATTAATGTCAATCCCAGATTGGAAATCAATATATGGATATTTGCTATGTTCAAATACACGAAATGTATTTCCCAACCTAAAATCAACAGAACAGGAACCCAAGTGTTTCGTGAGGTCCGGAGCAGGCGTAATTTTGATTTTCCCTTTCTCCAAATATCTTAAGATATCCTGATCCGATAGAACCATTAGTGTACCTCTGTATCAGCCGGTGCATCAACTGCGTGTCGATTATCCAAAAAAACTCGGTGGCCACCTTTAGATATTTTACGCTATTGAACTCCTGGCTAAATAAACAATGAGCATTAAACCCACTTTACGGCACGATAAGACTTAATTGCAATGCCGATTTCGAAGATTGTAGGCATGCTTTCACTCGGAAAACTGAGTGGATTAGAAACACATTTACGACGTTTTTATCATTATATCAAATTTTAAAGCAAGTGTCACGTTTTTTTAATCGAAGAGAAAACACAAACTATTATCATCTATAACGATCTATGGGTTATGAAGTTTAGGTGAATTGGTAATGATAAAGATGGAAGGTTGGGATAGAACGAATGGAGTTCTTTCACCCTTATTGAAGGCCGCGCTCGATTGGCGTTTGGGATAATATGAAACTCTGCTCCAGGAATTATTCATCACCTTTCCAAGGATCTTCTACCTTTTCGCTGTACATTATATCGAAGCTGTGATAGACTTTTTTAATCTTTCAGAACAACTAGATTCGTCACGACAATCTCCGAAGTTTTTGGGAGGCAACCGATGGCACACTCAGAATACAAAATTGGCGTAGTTGGTACGGGTCGGATGGGGAGTAACATAGCGCGCCATTTGCATGATGAAGGATTTTCAATTGTTGCAGTGTTCGATGTTATAGAAGCAGCAGCTAGGATGCTCGCCGAGGAGATTGGCGCGGAGGCGGCCGATCGTCCGGCGCGAGTGACAGAACTCGCTGATTATATTATTACGGTTGTGACCGATGATAATGCTATGCGGAAAATTTTCTCGGAATCTGATGCAGACAGCCTGCTAAAAAGTGCAGAAGGCAAGCTATTTCTCAATTGCGCAACGATTTCGCCTCAGATTCATGTCGATGTTGAGAAACTCGCCGAAAAACGTGGCGCCCAGAGTCTGGAAGGTTGCATGGCAAGCAGTATCACGCAAGCACGTGATGGGACGCTCTACCTGATGTGCGGCGGCAAAAGAGACGCCTTTGACAAAGCCAAACCAATTCTCGATTCCATGAGTGTAGCGCTCCGCTATGTCGGCGATGCCGGCAGAGCTGCGCAGGTGAAAGCCTTGGTCAATATGGTGATGAACATTAACACCGCCGCTCTTGCTGAAGGATTAGGACTTGGCGCCGCGCTCGGTCTCGACTTGTCTATGCTCCAAGAAGTCTTTGCTCAAACTGGAGCCAATTCGCGCGTACTGGAGACAGATGGCGAAGATATGGAAAATCGAGATCACGAATGCTATTTCTCGGCGGCG
The DNA here is from genome assembly GCA_028819845.1 of Candidatus Poribacteria bacterium. GTDB lineage: Bacteria > Poribacteria > WGA-4E > WGA-4E > PCPOR2b > JAPPKS01. The sequence goes on from JAPPKS010000013.1 coordinate 40,625, forward strand.
CATGCGGCAAAGGATTCAGGAATTGCCCTTGAGCTTGCTAAAGCTGCCGGCTTGAATTTGCCGCTCGCTGAAGCTACGAAGAGACAATTTGATAAGATGATTGAAATCGGTAAGGGAGAGTTAGATAAATCGGGCGTAGCTGAGCTCACCTTTCCTGGAAGGGGATAAGAAGAAAAAATTTATCCCGGAACGCGATGGCTGTGCAGTGCACGCATTTTGCTTTTATATTTTCTCCCGTGTGTTTACCGAATGAAGTTGCCGATCTGAGGTTCATCCAAAACACCGCCCCCATTGAATTCCCGCAGTAGCAAGAGACCGTCCAATTGAATCTCGCAGAGACCGCCGAATTTAAGTATTTTTGACCTGATCAATTCGGTTATTTGAAACGTTCATCTCGACACAAGATTTCCTTCATTTCGGTTACACGTCAAGCTGTTCTCAATTCGGGCTGAGAACTGTCCAAGAAATGATTTGCCCCTAATTTTTTGGACGACATCTTATCGGTATTAAGAACGTACCTATAATTTTGACTTGCTAGTTGTTGAGTTTACGGTATTGCCAGTTTAGCGTCAAAGAGCAATCATACCTGCTCCATTTCCCGACGGATTTTTGCATTACACTTGGATTTGGAACGGAGTTAGAAACCGTTCCGAGACAGACCTTGCAAATCGCCAAAAGGGTAATGATAAGCACTCTACCTCTCTTTTCCGCCCATTCTCACTGTTGCTTAACCGAGAGACGAGGTAGCTCGATGCTTTTTTAAATAGATGGGGCCTGCCACAATTTGCCGCCGAGATGCTTCAGCTCAGCGACGTGTACATTGGATGCACTTTGGTGATATTTTTTCCAAGGGAAAAGAGAGTTATGGCGATATCACATTCATCAATGGGACGGCGGCTTCTTTCATGTTTCTTAGGATGTTTCTAGTATTGATTGATATAGGGATTTGTGTTAAAATGGCGGTCTGCAAAGAAGTGAAGGGTGTATATCTTGAGAAGGAATAACATGGCACCGAGGAAGAAACTGTTAAAATTGGGAGGCGGCTCGGCCTGTCCGGGGGAAAGGATTGAGCCAGCGGTAGAACTAGTCGAAAAGGGCGGGATTGACTACATTGTGTTTGATTCCCTTTCAGAGAGTGAGATGCTAGCTTTTGAAAGACACAAATTGAGCCACCCTGATGAGGGATTCGATATTTACACGGAAAGACGGCTCAGGGCAATCTGGCCCATTTGCGCCCGCAAAGGGATAAAAATTATAGGCAACATGGGAGCCGCAAATCCCAAAGCGGCGCAGGATTTGGCGATTAGGGTGGCACGAGAATTAGGGCTTGGCGGTGTGAAGGTTGCTGTGGTATTAGGTGATGATGTTCTTTCGCTCGTCAAAGACCTCGATCTGAAGGTTAACGAGACTGAAAAGAGGATCAGTGAATTCGGCGACAGACTCATTGCGGCGCATGCCTACATACCCGCGGACCCTGTCGTGGAGGCTCTTGAAGCCGGGGCAGATCTCGTTATGACGGGAAGGGTCGGCGATGCTTCATTGTACCTAGCGCCGATGATTTTTGAATTTGGCTGGCGTGAGGATGAGTGGGATTCATTCGCCAAGGGCATTATACTAGGGCACCTGTTTGAGTGCGCTGGACAGTTGACCGGCGGATATTTTGCAGATCCGCCTTACAAGGTTGTTCCCAATCTTTATCGCTTGGGTTTCCCCATCGCTGAGGTCGCCCCAAATGGCGATGCCATTATAACGAAAGTTCCGGGAAGCGGAGGGCTCGTGAGTCCGGCTACTTGTGCGGAGCAGATGTTATACGAGGTCGGCGACCCGACCAGATACATTGAGGCGGATGTAATCTCGGATTTTAGTGATATGGGTTTTGAGCAGATTGGTCCCGATAGAGTTGCAATCACCGGTGTTATCAAGGGAAACCCCAAACCCGAATTGCTGAAGGTCAACTTAGGCGTCAAAGACGGGTATAGAGCGGAAGGTACAATTTTCTACGCAGGCCCCGGTGCCTACGAAAGGGCTAAACTAGCTGCGGATATCATCAAAAAGCGGTTGGAGTTGATTTCACATCTGAAGGCGGATGCGTTACGGTTCGACCTGTTGGGAATCAATTCACTGTATGGCTCCTCCGATGAAAAACCAGAAACTGTTCCGTGGGAAGTGGGGCTTCGCGTTGCAGGTAGAACTCGAGAAAGCGCTGAAGCTTGGAAGATAATGCATGAGATAGAGACAATTGACAACAACGGTCCAGCTGCCATTGGCCGCGGTTTAAGGAAAGAGGACGTTACTGAGATTCTTGGTTACTATTCAACGTTCATACCGCGGGTTAAGGTTAAGACTGAAGTCTTGATTGAGGAGGCATAGCTCATGGGGAAGGTCCAGTTGAGAGAAATCTGTCACGCAAGGTCCGGGGATAAGGGGAATACCGCGAACATCGGTCTGATTGTATATGATGAACAACACTATGAATTGATTAAAAGAGAAGTAACCGCAGAACGGGTCAAGGTGTTTTTCAAAGGAACTGTGAAGGGCGAAGTGGAGAGATACGAACTGCCTCGGATGGGCGCACTCAACTTTGTGCTGCATCAGGCGTTGGATGGTGGATCCACCCGAACTCTCTCGTTCGATGTTTGTGGAAAAGCGCTGAGTTCCGTACTTTTAAGTCTTATAATTGAAACTTCGGTTTAACCCGCATTAAATGGAATCACCAAGCTTTATGCTATGGGAGGTACAGCAATGAAATTGGGTATGTTCATGATGCCCTTACATCCACCGGAAAAAGACCGAACTGAATGTTTTGAGGAAGATATCGAACTGGTAGTTCATGCCGACGAGCTCGGATTCACCGATGTCTGGGTTGGTCAGCACCACTCGGCTGCTTGGGAACCCATACCTGCCAACGACATGTTCATTGCCCACATGCTACCGCTCACGAAGAACATCCGTTTTGGTCCGGGTGTGGTGATCGTCCCCCACCATCATCCAGTCAATGTAGCAGTTCGTATTGCATACCTAGATCACTTAGCGCGCGGTCGTTTGAATTGCGGCTTTGGTCAAAGCGGCGTGCCGACCGATTGGGAATTGTTCGATTTGCCGGATCCAAGGACGCAGGGTCTGATGACGCTAGAGGGAATTGATATGGTCCTCAAATTATGGCAGGCCGAGGCGCCATTCGACTTCAAGGGTGATTTCTGGCGGATCCGAATCGAAAACCCAAATCCTGAAGTTGCCCTAGGGCCAATGCTTAAACCGTATCAGAAGCCTCACCCGCCAATCGCGATGAGCGTAGTTAAGGGAACGTCAATGGGAGCCCGAACGGCGGGTGAGCGCGGTTATATCCCGGTGAGCACAAATGTGGTACCGGCGGCTACGGTTGCCCAGCATTGGCAAACGTACTGCGCTGGCGCTGAAGGCGCCGGTCGTCCAAACCCTGACCGATCCATTTGGGGTGTATCGCGCAGCATCTTCGTAGGGGAATCAAAAAAGGAAGCTTGGGACTTCGCAGTCAACAGTACTTTCGGACGTTCATGGGACTACATGATTAAGATTGTCAAAGCAGCGAACCTGCTAGACATTATGAAAATGCATCCAGACATGCCCGATGATGAGGTCACTCCGGAATACGTCCTAAAGAACATATGTATTATCGGCGATGTAGCGGAATGCGTCCGTCAATTGGAAGATTTATGGGATGTGACCGGTGGTTTTGGTACACTGCTGATGATTGCCCACGACTGGGACGACAAAGCGAGATGGATGCAATCCATGATGTTGCTGGCGGATGAGGTCATACCCGCATTGCCATCGGTCTAAATTCATTTCATCGCTGTTTGCATCGTTTTGAGAAGCCTCACTGCATTTCTCAGAATGGCAGTTCAGAATCGAAGAAGACGCGTAACCTTGGAAGTTTCAATCTTAATTTGCCATTGATTCTGGTTAAGGAGGTGTTTGGCATGGCGTTTGATCCGAAGTTGCAGCGGCAGATAATGGGCTGCTTTGCAACGGGCGTCACGGTGGTGACAACGCGATACGGCGACCACATCACCGGCATGACAGCAAACGCCATCATGTCTCTGTCGCTGAAACCGCCGCGCATCGTCGTTTCCGTTGACAAGTTGAGTCACATGCACGAATCGCTCTTGCAAGGCAAATGCTTCGCCATCAATGTGCTGCGGGCCGATCAGGAGTCTACTTCTCGCCAGTTTGCAATGCCGGGACCGAAAGACTTTTCCGGCTTGCCGCTAACCGTAGCGGAGACCGGGGCGCCCGTTTTGGTTGAAGCGCTCGCGTTCGTCGATTGCCGGCTCGTCGAGATTCTTTCGGGCGGCGATCACGACATGTTCCTCGGTGAACCCGTTGTCGGTGAGGCGCGTGATGGCGAACCGCTTATATTTTACGGCGGAGGTTACACGCAGCTAGCGTTATCAAACGGGCAAGAGGGGATTCCATGAATCCCATGCTTTGGAATATTGGCTTGAAAATTGAGGAGCTAGATACGGAAATCGGTTTTTTGGAAGCGATTGGCGCCAAACTCCGGTATCGCGAACGCCGAATAAATCCAAGTGGGGGAAAATACAATACCGCGCTGCTGGAGTTCGGTGGAACCCGTGCTTTTCTAGTCGATGAACCGGTTTTCGAACACAAGCTCGAACATCAACTCATCTCCGGATTAACCCACATTGTGTTTGAAGTTGACAACCTTGCGGAAGCGTACGTACAGATTACCGGGCTAGGTGCAAAAGTGCTTATCGAGCCAAAACTGGTCAGTGGCGGGTATGGGTCGCGCCGCATCGCCTTTTTCCAATCCCCCAACGGCCTTGTATTCGAGATGATTGAAATCCTAGAAGCAAAGGTGTGAAATTTTCGCACGCTTATTGTTCCCTTAAACCCATTCCTTCCTGCGCGGTTAGAAATTGATTCCCCTTCACATTTTCAAATCGGTTTACAAGTCCACTGGGCCAGTGAATCTCTACTAAATCTGCCGTATCGGACTGACCAAGCCCAAAGTGTAATCGCATATCGCTATGCGAAGGGTAGCTTCCCCCGCTTTTAACTTCTTTAATTTGTGATTTACCGCCTGACACGACCATAATACGGGTCCCGATACCATCACGGTTGCTTTGCACGCCAACTGTTGTAAATGTAAGCCAGTGGTTTAGATGGTTGCTGTCATTGCGCAGGAGATTTGGCGTCTGATGACAGTTGGTAACTAAGATATCAATATCTCCATCGTTATCATAGTCGCCAAACGCCGCACCGCGACTCACACTTTTCAAAAGTAACCCTTCGCCCGATTGACTGGAAACATCTTCAAACGTGCTGTCGCCGCGGTTTCTGAAAAGTTGGTTTTGCTGGGCATAAGTGAGGTTCGGATTGATGAGATGGATGTTATCGTTCAGGTCTCCGGTGGCGACAAAAAGATCTATGTATCCGTCGTTGTCAAAGTCTGCGAAATCTGCACCCCAAGAGAGTCGCATGAGTGTTTGGGCACCGATGCCAGATCGGTACGTGATATCTGCAAAAAGCCCGTTTCGTTCGCTGCGGTAGACAGCGTTGGGCTCACCACTGAAATTTGTTACAACCAGATCGAACCACCCGTCGTTGTCAATATCGCCAAAAACCGGTGCCATGCTGCTATATGCGCTACCCGTTTCATCGACCGCAACCCCGCTGAATAAGGCGACCTCGGTGAACACCCCATTGCCTTGATTCCGAAAAAGCCAGTCGGCTTCTAAGTCGTTTGCCACAAACAAGTCGAGGTCGTGGTCGTTGTCGTAGTCGCACCAGACAATTCCCATTCCTTTACCGTTTGGGTTAAACACACCGGCTTCACGGGTTACGTCCGTGAATGTACCGTCGCCATTGTTTTGGTAAAGTACACTCGGCGTCCCCTCAAAGTTTTTAGGCGAACAATATGTTCGCACGTTAAACTCACCGCACTGGGGATTGTCCTCCAATTCAAACGCAACATAATTCGCGACATACAGGTCCAGGTCACTATCATTATCATAATCGGCAAAAGCAGCAGAAGCTCCCCACAGGGTGTCACCTACTCCTGCCTGAACTGTCACATCCGTGAAAGTACCATCACGGTTGTTGTGATAGAGTACGTTTGGGCCAAAATTAGCGACATAAAGATCTGGAAAGCCGTCATTGTCGAAATCTCCCACGGCGCAACTGAAACCATAACTGCCATCGCCCACGCCTGCCTGAACTGTTACATCTGAGAAGGTGCCATCGCCATTATTGCGATAAAGTGCGTTTGTTGGCGGCACAACGGAGTGCATGCCTGGTAGGTCTGCCCCGTTCACGAAATAGATGTCTATATCTCCATCCCGATCATAATCGAACCATGCCGCACCAGCTCCAATGGGCTCGAGATAATACTTCGCGCCGCTGCGTCCATCTTCATGCTTAAATTGAACGCCGGCTTCAGATGTGACCTCGCTAAATTTTAGGTCAGCCCGCGTTGGCAGCACGGAACACCGAAAGAGCAGAACGCAAATCAAAAAATGTACCGCGGTTTGTAGTATGTACCGCGTAGCAGTTAAAGCAGCGAACGGATGTTTTTGTTTCTTCTCCCTCTGTTCCTTGTGTACACAATTCACAACTGTAACGAATCCTTCCCTGCGTATCGTTTGGACATCTGCCAATTTCGAACTCGTTCTATTGCTTCCGTCCATACTTCATATCTCTTTCGCAGTGAAATTGAGGGTTTTAATCTGCTTCCGGTTTGAGGCGAGATTATAACAATCGTACTCTCTGTTGTCAAGGTATGGTGAGAAGCAAATAATTTGCCCCTAGGGACCGGTACAGAGTGATGAAACTCCCTTAAAATGGACTTTCTTTTCAGAATGGCATCAGGTATACTCTTACAATAACGCCGCTTCTCCGTTCATCTGCAGTCTGCGTGACTGACCCACCAAAGTCCTGTGGAACCCAGATGACGGTGACTTGCGTTTCCTAACAGCCAAGTAAAACAGATTAGCGCCCTGCTTCGAGAGCGTCAAGCAAGTCCAAATCGAAGTGCTCCACGTGAGATTGAACGGATCGTTAATTCACCTGCCATCAGTTTCAAGCGTCTGAATTTTGTTTCTGTTGTGGCAGGGTCATCATATAACTGTTTCAACCCGTCGGTGCATGGGTGAAAGGATTTCTGAAACTTGAAGGTCTGGCGAATGAAGAGAACAAAATTGCGAGTTGTCGTGCTAACGTGGACGGTGGTAGGACTTTTCGTTGGTTCGATGAACTCAGAAGCGAGTGCAGCATACATTATTCAGGAAGGAAATACGATGGTCAAGACCAGGATTAAAGTCGCACGATCACCTAATCTCCTAGATAACCGTATTGGCGGGGATTACGGCAGCGATCCCAATGTAACCGAACACATCTTTGATATAGGACTCAAATGGGTTCGACTGGGATTCTGGAACAGCGGACTTAACTGGCAACGCGTTCGTAGGGCGCCGGGAAGCTATTCAATCGACACAGCGCCGGATAATTTTGTGACTGATCTCGCTGAGGGCGGTGTAACGGTTGTAATGACGATGGGTGTTGGCGATGGTCGATCCCGCGGGGACGATATGTGGCGGTTAACACCGTCAGTGATGAACGACTACCGAGAATACGTGCGAACGCTCGTTCAACACTTCAAAGACCGCGTCCAGTATTTCGAGATTTGGAACGAACCAGATACCGGTACTGATTGGGGCCGCATCCCTCCGATTGACTATGCGAGGCTTGTTAGGCATGTTGCACCGGTGATACGCAAAGAGGCGCCAGAAGCCAAGATTGTCATCGGCGCAATCGGCGGCTGGTGGCAGCCGAAATTCCCTGGATATGGTAACGCAAGCCGCTACACGCTTCACCGCGAATACTTGGAAGAGGTGCTCTGCTCCGGCATTGCTCCACTCGTTGATGTAATCTCTTGGCATCCGTTTTACGGGCATCGACCGGACGATCCTTACTACCAGAATTACACTAAGATGGTTGAGGAAATACGGCACCTGGCTGCCGTTCAGGGTTTTAAAGGGGAATACCTTGTGGAAGAAGCGCTATGGCGTGTCGAGAGCGCCGATGAACCACAGGGGCCAGTGTCCGCCATAGTTTCCGCCAAATACATCGCACGTACCATAGTTATGCACCGGGGCATTGACATAACGGTGACGGTAAGCGGCATGTTTCCGGGCAAATGCCCGGAGGTGGCTCGGCGCCTGTGCACCATCCTTGCGGGCGCTGAAGCGGATGACTTCACGGTTGTGTTGCATACCGAGTCGTCTGAGATTGTCCATTACGGATTTCAACTGCCAAATGGCGATCTACTGGTAGCCCTGTGGTCCAATGGAGTAGCGGTGGACGACGACTCCGGCATAGTTGCCGATATTACGTGCCAGCTGCCTGTCAGCGGTGCAATCGGGATGGACGTGCTGCACGGCTATCAACAAGACTTGGATATTGAAGGCGGGGTTGAAAACACTCGAATTCGCGGTCTGTACGTACCCGATTATCCGATGCTCATCCGGCTACAAAGATAACAGGGCTTCCGTCGGACGTTCAGACATTTTTAGGACGATAGTTTTATTCCACGGTATGTGAAGTTCTTTTCCCTTCCAACTGACATTGAAATTCCTCATCTGATGCCATAGCAGTCTGCGATCGAATCGTTGTTACATCCCTGAATTGTCGAAAAATGGATCCACCATTGTTTTTCTCTTTTCTCATTGGCAGAACTGAACAGCCTTCAGCTAGCCACGGAAATCTATTGACAACTCGTAAGGATTTGTGTTACTGTTACTCATGTTGCTACTACCGAAAGTTCCTGACATCATTGGGCGCTTCTTTTGTCCTAGCGGTGTACCGATTCGATAGCATTAACTGAACGGGGTCGGACATTCAGAATAGTCTACTTTTAGGAAGTTGCAACCTGAAATATAAAGGGAAATGTAGGTTTTACAAACAGCGAAAGCGGCTTCGAATCGGAGTCTCGCCTAACTTCGACAAAGATTGGAGTCTTATTGGATGAACACGTCCGATTTCAAAAATAGTTCACAACAAATTCCAAACCGCCTTCTCCTTGGACCTGGACCTAGTAATACCCCGCCGCGCGTACTTACAGCAATGAACCAACCCATGCTCGGATATTTGGACCCTGTTTTTCTGGAATTGATGGATGAGACCATGGAACTGCTTCGCGGCGTGTTTGGCACCGAAAATCAGTTGACGTTCCCAGTGTCAGCAACAGGGAGTGCTGGCATGGAAGCTACCTTGTGCAATCTGATTGAACCGGGTGATGAAATCATCGTTTGCGTCAACGGTTTTTTTGGCGCGCGAATTGCTGATATTGTGAAACGATGCAGGGGAAAACTGCATGTTGTTGAAGGGGATTGGGGAAACATTATTGACCCTGAAGATGTTGAAAACAAGCTAAATGCAGTAAACGCCAAGATTGTGTGCATTGTTCATGCAGAAACGTCCACGGGTGTCTTACAGCCTTTAGACGATATTTCCGCCATGGCAAAACGCAATGATGCTCTCTTACTCGTAGACTGCGTGACTTCATTGGGCGGAGTTCCTGTCAATCTGGATGCGTCAGGTATTGATGTAGCTTATAGCTGTACACAAAAATGCCTGGGCGGCCCGCCAGGGCTTTCTCCGGTGAGTTTTAGCGATCGGGCGGTCGAGATTATACACAAACGGAAAACAGAAATACAGAGTTTTTACCTTGATATGCGGCTGCTTTCGAACTACTGGGGCAAAGAGCGAGTTTACCACCATACCGCGCCTATTTCAATGAACTACGCCATCAATGAAGCACTGAAACTAGTCGAAGAAGAGGGGCTAACTCAGCGATACCACCGCCATCAATTGCATTCGCAGGCACTAGCGGCTGGATTGGAATCAATCGGAATTGAGCGGATTGCGCAAGAGGGACACCGTGCCCCAATGCTGACTTCCGTGTCTATCCCCGATGGTGTGGATGATGCCGGCATCCGCCGCCGGTTGCTGGAAGAATATAATATTGAAATTGGTGGTGGACTCGGCGTTTTTAAAGGAAAAGCGTGGCGAATCGGGCTGATGGGTGAGTCTTGCCGCAAAGAGAGTGTCATTCGTCTGCTCTCCGCACTTGAGGACCTCTTACCTGACGTTACACAGTTAGCAGCAGTAGAGGCGGCCGAAAAGGTTTACGCGGCCGAATAATTCCGCAGGATTACCCTTACGGATGTTCGCGCTACGACTTTCCGTTTGAAGCAGCACACCGCTAACCGCGCCAAGAGTTTCCAGCACACGAACTATGTGAGGTGGACGCGGAATGATGTATAGATTTCAAACGGTCAAAAACGACTTCTATTGGAGGCGTAACACTCCGTATGATCGCTTTGTCAGACTTAATATGAATCTGTTTGTGACGAAAATTGCGTTTGCCGGCGATATAAATGAACCGGGTACTGATACAACCATTTGAGCGATTTCTGCAACAACAGGGTTATCACCGTATTGCGGGGGTTGACGAAGCTGGACGAGGTGCTTTAGCGGGGCCAGTCGTTGCTTCCGCCGTTGTCCTTCCGTTCAACTGTTCCATCCCAGGGCTCACGGATTCAAAACAGTTGACACCCAAGCAACGCGACGATTTGTTTATTGAAATTGAGAAATCAGCGGTGGCTGTCAGTGTCGGCTGCGTAGGAAATGAAGAAATCGATCGAGTGAATATTCTCCAAGCAACACTGATAGCAATGAGTGAAGCCATCGAACGTATTTCCCCTTTACCCGATTTTGTTCTCGTTGATGGCACACAACTTCCTCCCATCTCCGTTCGCGCTCACGCCATTCCAAAGGGAGATTGTCTCTACCAATCAATTGCCGCGGCATCTATCATCGCAAAAGTTAAACGGGACCGCTTCATGATTGAGTTAGGCAAGGTTTATCCACACTACGGATTTCAACGGCACAAAGGATACGGTACAAGGCAGCATCGGCAGGCAATTTCTAAAGTTGGAGTGTGTCCGATACATCGGCGTAGTTTTAAACTTCAGTAACATGAGCAACTCGAACATAAAGATTGGCAAGATTGGCGAAGCGTTTGCCGTCGATTATCTTAAAGCACAGGACTATTGGATACTTGAGCGGAATTACCGCCTGCGTTTCGGTGAAATTGACCTCATCGCTCGCCAAGGGAGGCGAACCGTATTCGTTGAAGTCAAGACACGTCGAAGTCTCAAGTTTGGCGCACCGCAGACCGCCGTGACGCCAACCAAGCAAAAGCAGATTTCGAAGGTCGCTTTGAGTTACTTGCAAGAACACAATCTTCTGGACGGCGCTTGCCGATTCGATGTTATCGCAGTATACCTCTCGTTAAAATGCGAGCTCATCGATCTCCAACACATAGAAAATGCATTTGAGTTTCGTACGAATGCTTGATGCTTTGTCATCAACAGAACGGGTAAAACATAGAAAGGCGATGGTTGATGCAAGCCATTATTTTGTGCGGAGGGCTTTCGACCCGGCTTGGTGACATAACAAAAAGTGTACCGAAAATCCTGTTGGATATACGCGGTCGGACGGTGCTTGAGTGGCAAATCGAACTACTGAAGCAAGCGGGTGTGGATGAAGTCATTCTTGCATCGGGGCACTTGCATGATACACTAGTTGAAACGGTTGGGGTGAGGTGCAATGGTGTATCCATGCAATACGCCAAAGAGGAAATAAGATTGGGCACGGGCGGCGCAATCAAACATGCAATGCAGTATATTTGCACGTCGCCCTTTTTTGTATTGAACGGCGATGTGTTATTGGAGGATTTTTCTCTATCTGAAATGTTGAATTGCTTTCAACGCGAGACAGTGGGTGTTTTATTGGGTGTGTTGGTCGAAGATGTCAGTACTTACGGCGAGATTGATTCGGACGATCGGAATAGGATTACAGGATTTCGTGAAAAGCAACGGATTCAGCGGTCTGGCTTTATCAACGCAGGCGTGTATTTATTTAATCGGTCAATGGCAAATTACTTCCCCAATCATGACGTGTTTTCTATTGAGAAGGATGTCTTTCCTTACGCTCAAAACCTTTATGTGCTCAAAGCGGCAATCAATTGGATTGATGTTGGCGATCCAAAACGCCTTGCATACGCCCGTCAGCGCTTTGGTACATGAGCCATCGCGTTGAATTCAGGGTGACTACTTTTTTTTGCCCGAAACACCTAAATAGCGTATTTCACTTGAAAAACCGATTGATACTGTTATTTAGCAAATTCTGATTTCTCGATAATTTTTTTCAAACTTACTGGAGGAATTTATGAAACTCAGACTTTTTGTTGCGCTTTCAATGTTAGTATTGTTCGCGTTTTCTCTTAAGGCGGAGGAGGCGACAACCTCAATCGAGCTAGAAGAAATTATCACCGTTGGTACGCGTGTGCCGGAGCGGAGTAGGCTCGATTCGCCGGTACCGGTTGATGTTATTAACGAAGAGGCAATCCGGAAGACAGGACATACCGAAGTAGGTCGTGTATTACAGACCTTGGCACCGTCTTTCAACTTTTCGAGTTCATCAATTAGCGACGGTACGGATGCACTACGGCCCGCAACACTCAGAGGATTGGGGCCCGATCAGGTACTTGTATTAGTGAACGGCAAACGGCGGCACGGTAGTGCATTAATTCACGTAAATACTTCAGTCGGGCGTGGTACGGCGGGCGTGGATATGAATGCGATTCCCGCAAGTGCCATTAAACGAATCGAGATTTTGCGCGATGGTGCGTCGGCGCAGTACGGTTCAGATGCGCTCGCTGGAGTCATCAACATAGTGCTAAAAGATGATTACGAGGGAGGATTAGGATACTCTTACGGCTCTACTTACGCCGGGGACGGTGAAACGTTCGCACTGAACGCCCATAAAGGGTTTAAATTTGGAAGTGACGGTACTATTCACGGTGCAATTGAATACCGAGACAGACAACCAACTAACCGCGCTGGCTTGTCGGGCGTGATTCAGTATCCCGGCAGCGAAGTTAAAGAGGGTAGTCCTGTCCAACTGGTAAATGACGCTGGCAACAAAGAACATAGCTTTGACCGCCAAAATTTCCGTATCGGCGATGCGGAGTCTCGGCAAGGTACTTTAGTTTTGAACCTGGACAAGCCGATTGACAGCATTTGGCAAGGCGCCGCCTTCTACAGTTTCCTTGATTATTCCAATCGACAGAACACCAGCGCAGGATTCTACCGAAGAGCCAATCAACTTGACCGTAACCCGGAAGGATCGGACTATCCCGATGGATTCCTTCCGTTAATCAACACAAGTGTACTTGATTACTCTATTGGGGTGGGAATCAAGCAGAAGTTCAACAGTGGCATGCGGATGGATGCGAGCGTCGTCACGGGCGGCAATAGCTTTGCGTTCAACATCAGCAATTCACACAACGCCTCGCTTGTCGCTGCCGATGGCTCAAGCCCATCATCCGCTGACGCAGGCGACCTGCGGTTGTTCCTCAACACGGTGGACCTCGATTTTTCACTTCCGACGGACTGGGGAAACGTTGCAGTCGGAGGCGGATTTAGGAACGACATCTACCAAATCACAGCAGGTGAGGAAGTTTCGTACAGAGATTATGATGGTCCCGGCGGCGCTTCAGGCGGAATCCAGGTTTTCCCTGGCTTCCAGCCCTCAAATGAAGTGAACGAACTGCGTACGGCTTTCGCATTCTACACGGATGTAGAGCTAAATCCCATTGAGTCGGTGTTCATCAATCCTGCTGGGCGGGTTGAGAACTATAGTGACTTTGGATCAACCGTGAACGGCAAGCTGGCGCTGCGCTATGAACCGATTGAAGAGCTAGCACTGCGTGGTTCAGCAAGTACGGGATTTCGCGCGCCCTCTATGCAGCAACTGTATTTCAACAACGTAAGCACGCAATTCAATACGGTTGACGGCCAGTCGGTCGCCCAAGAAATTGGCACATTCCGAAACGATAGCGGTATCGCAAAAGCTGTCGGTATTCCAGAGTTGACGGAAGAGACCGCGGTGAATGTCAGCAGCGGATTTATCCTCCGTCCGCTTCCGCGCTTGACGCTCACGGCAGATGTCTACCGGGCAACCATTAGCGACCGCATAATCATTAGTGGACGCTTGGCGAGCGGCAATGAAGGGATTCCGTCAGAGATAAGAAAGAGTCTCGCCGATTCAGGCGTTGCAGGCGCGCAATTTTTCATGAACGCAGCCGATACTCAAACACAAGGCGTAGACGTTGTGGCGTCCTATACGTACCCGGTGTTCGAGCAAGGAAGACTCTTACTTAGCTTCGCCGCAAACTATACGGAAACCGAGATTACCGACGTAAATCTCCCCGCGAATCTCCCTGAATCCCTCTTCACTGAGCAAGACCGCTCAATCATTGAGACGTGGCAACCGAAAGACAGGGTTTCTATGTCAACCCGATATACGAACGGTTCACTAGGGGTGGACTATGCAGTCCATCGGTATGGTGAATACACCGTGATTGATGGCGGTGAAAGCCAAACTTTTACACCGAAGTATCTTACCGACATTCAAATTAGTTACGGGGTGGGCGAGTACGGCCGAATCAAAATCGGTGCGAATAACTTGTTCAACGTCACGCCGGATGAAAACCATATTGGGCAATCGCGGGGCGGGAAAATCGTGGATCCGTGGGGTAACGTGATTGTCGATTCGCCGGGCGTTTTTACCTATTCGCGGCGTTCTGCACCGTTTGGTTTCAATGGCGGGTTGTATTATATCGGCTGGGAGAATACGTTTTAATGGGTTATAGCACAAAAATGGGAATTTGGCTTAGGTGGAGAAACCCAGCCTCAGCCAGTTAATAAATGGAACGGAATCATCCGGCAAGTTCTGCCGATAGGTTCACCAAAAAAGCTACGGTCGGGAGAATGCCGTTGTAAGAAAATTTCTATATTTGAGTCAGTGAGTGAACATTCGCATTGACATCGATCCGGCAAACGGCTTGCCTCAAAATTACCACCATGATGTTGATGTAAAGGAAAATGAGGAGGTGTTACGGAATCCGGGGGAGCATCGAGACGGGTGTGAAGAATCACGCGTTGCTATCGGTCAGACGCAAGCAGGACGCTAATTACGAGTCTTTTACGTTCCAGATCCGCAACCTGATAGCGTGTTTGTAGTTACGGCATACGCATTGAAGGGCAAACCCTTAACGGCATATCAAAGAAGCCAACGAGGGAGAGGACGACGATAAATCAGAACAAATTTCCCCTCAACTGGAATGAAAAACGGGTTCAGAAGGTCGTCACCCATTACGAAAAACAGGCGGCAGATGAAGCCACGGCCGAAGATGAAGTTGCATTTGCGGATTCATCTCAAACAGTTATACAAATTCCTCAAGAATTAATTCCAATTGTTAGCGAACTAATTGCCAAGCATTCAGGTAATAAAACCGTACAACCTAGTTAACGAAGCGTGGCGGCTTTCTAAGTCTCAAGCTGTTGGAACGCTTGCTAAATGTAGGCACTAGCCGATTCACCAGGAGGAACCTTGAAAAAATAGGAGGTTGTCTACACTAGCGAATGTCCAAAATTTACCGACCGATAAGCCTATTCCGGCTATCAATCGCCGGTTAGCTTAGGTAAGCGTAGTTTGTTGCAAGTGTTGATTCTGGTTGTTGGGTGCAAGTAGGAGCATCACTAAAGGGGCAATGGATCTTCAGGAAGCCAAAATTCAATTAGACGATGAAGGTTTTTGCGTATTGGAAGACCAGATCGATGCGCACGAAGCCGATTACCTTAACATGCGAGCGTGCGACCTGATGGAGTCTACTCTAGGGCAGGGAACGTATCTTAGCTTGGAGGGTTCATTGGACCTCATTCCTGAACTCGCGCCGCTATGCATCCATCCCTCTATTCTTGAATTGGCAGAAACGGCGCTGGGGGAAAATTTTATCCTTGCAAACAATGTCGCTATGAAGTTGTGTAAACCCGGGGCGGGATTGGGAGGATTACACGTGGATTGGCCGTTACCGAGTATCCCGAAGCCTTGGCCTATTTCGCCCACAGGATTGGCGGTGTTCTGGATGCTCACGGACTTTACAGCGAAGAACGGTGCGACCGCGGTGATTCCGTTTAGCCATCATACCCGGCGAGATCCTACTTCCAACCGTACATATCAACATGAAGTTCCGGTCGTCGGGAAAAAGGGGTCGGTGTTAGTTTTTGTCAACGGAATTTGGCATCGCAGCGGCGCAAACACTACGCAGAATGAAAATCGAATGGCAGCCAGCGTCTTTTACGTGCCTTCTTTCATTTACCGGCCCAGAGATGGCTGGCCGATTATGAAGCGGCATATTTACGATAAATTCCCGCGGCGATTGCAAGAACTATTGGCGCGATCGGTTGAAGAATAAACGGCGTTTGGAAGATTTTGAATTACGCGGAGAGCAGAAGAGGATGGAGCTGAAAGAAGCCAAGAGGCAGTTGGACGAGCAAGGCTATTGCATATTGGAACATCAACTAGATCCGGATGAAGCAGGCCATCTTGATGCACAAGCGCGCTCCTTCATGGAGCATCAGAACGAGCATATCTGGAGTACGAATGGATATCTCAGTCTGGAAGGGGCATTAAATCCCATTCCGGAGTTGGCTCCGCTGTGCACTCACCCCACGATTCTTGAATTGGTGGAGATGGTACTCGGCGATAATTTTATCCTTGCGAACAACGTAGCGATGAAGTGGTGTAAACCCGGTGCAAAAGCGGGGGGACTCCATTCTGCTTGGGCGGCAAGGGAGAGATCTCATACGTTTGTGGATTATTCGATAGATCTCCAAGTCTTCTGGATGCTTACTGATTTTACGGCAGAAAATGGAGCTACAATGGTTGTGCCTTTTAGCCACCATTCGCGCCGTTCCCCGTCACAAGAACGCTATCCGCAGGAAATTCCCGTGGTTGGGAAAAAAGGCTCGGTGTTAGCGTTTTACGACACACTCTGGCATCGCAGCGGCGCCAACACCAGTAACGACCAGCATCGCATGGCTGCCAACATGCTTTATCTCCCTTCGTACATTTATATCCACACGGGACAGTGGCCGCCGATGAAACGTGAGCTCTACAATCAATTTTCGACCCGCTTGCAGGAGCTACTATCACGGTCGGTTGAAGCATGATGGCGGCGGTTTAGTCATCAGTTCCCCAAGATTTGATGATGTGTTACACCTTTTCCTTCGACCCGCGCACGCACCTAAACCCGTACAGACTATTCCTGCCCCCCAGTTCTTTGTTGATTGAATGAAATCTCATGCCATTGACGTAAGAGTTTACTTTGCCATTTGCAGTGCGTTATGCCGCCGGTTTGGCTAACAAGACATTCAAAAACCTGCCCCAATAACAGATACCTGAAGGTTGGAGGAAATTGTGAAAACTGAAGAGACTGGCGGGTTACCGTCGTGGGATCTTTCGGACCTTTATTCAGGCATAGAAGCCCCGGAGCTAGAAAAAGATTTGACGTCGATGACCGCTCAAGCGGCGGCGTTTGAACAAGAATACAAAGGGCGTATTGCCCGATCTCATGTAACCGCTGATTTACTCCAATCGGCGTTGGCAGCCTATGAAAAAATACTGCAGGCACAGTACAAGCCAGGGGCATTTGCTAACCTGCTGTTTTCGACAGATACTGCAGATAGCCGCCGCGGTGCACTACTACAACGAACACGGGAGGTTGGTTCAGTTGCGGCAAAGCATTTAATTTTCTTCGAACTCGAAATTGGAAACATCCCGCAGGACACTTTCGATTGTTTAATCAGTCAACCGCAACTCGAACCATACCGTCATTATCTTCAACACCAACGTGAGCTTGCAAAACACAACTTAAGCGAGGCGGAGGAAGGGATTTTAGAGGAAACCGCCAATACACGCGGCCGTGCATTTGAACGGTTATTCACCGAGATAACATCACGTCAAATTTTCCGACTTGGTGAAGAGGAACTGACCCAAAGCGAGCTGCTTGCACGCTTCCACGACCCCGACCGTGAAACGCGTAAGGCGGCCTCGACCGCCTTAACGCATAAGCTCAAAGAGGGCGCCCACATACTGACATTTATCTTTAATACGCTGCTTCACGAAAAACAGGTAATAGACCGTTTGCGCGGCTTTTCGACAGCAGAAGCAGCACGTCACCTCGACAATGAGGTAGACGAGGCAGTTGTCAATATGGTTGTGGACGTGTGTGTGGACAATTATGGAACCGTCGCCGACTATTATCGCCTCAAGCGCGAGTTGCTAGGGCTGGATGCGTTGACCCACTACGATCGATATGCCCCTATAACCAGTAAACGCACTAAGTTCTCATTCGAGGAAGCCAAAGACATCGTGCTCGACGCTTTTGGACGTTTCTCACCGAAACTCACCGCGATTACCGAACCGTTTTTCAGCAGACGTTGGATTGATGCCGCGCTGCGAACAGGTAAACAGGGCGGCGCATATTGTGCCGCTATCACTCCCGATTTACATCCTTATATCCTCATGAACTACACTGGCGAGCCGCGTGACGTGATGACGTTAGCGCACGAATTGGGGCACGGTGTTCATGATGTCCTTGCCAGCGAACAGAGCTTGCTTAACTACTACCCTGTCCTACCGCTGGCGGAGACAGCGAGTACCTTCGGTGAAATGCTGGTGTTCGACGCGCTTCAAGCTAAACTGTCTTCGCCACAAGAGCGGCTGGCTCTATTGTGCGGGAAGGTTGAAGACACTTTTGCGACCGTGTTTCGTCAAATTGCTATGTATCGCTTCGAGCGAGAAGTGCATCGTCTGCGGCGTGAACAGGGTGAGCAGCCTACCGAAGCCTACTGTGAACTCTGGCAGCAGACGATGCAGGAAATGTTCGGCGACTCACTGACGTTGGGCGAAGAACACCAGTGGTGGTGGCTTTACATCCCGCACATTAACCAAAGTCCGTTTTACGTCTATGCCTATGCATTCGGCGAGTTGCTGGTGCTGTCACTTTATGCGAAGTATCATCACGAGGGCGGAGCGTTTGTGCCCGCCTACTTTGAATTGTTGCGCGCTGGTGGTTCTGCGCCGCCTGCAAAATTAATCGCTGACATGGGAATTGACATCACATCTTCTGACTTTTGGCAAGGCGGATGCAATTTGATTCTCGAAAAAGTCAAACAGGCGAAGGAACTGGCAAAGACTATTAGCGTGGATAATGGCAGGTATTGAGGCGAGAATCAGTGATTCGCCTCTTTCCAAAAGACGATTGTAGAAAGATGAAATTAAACAATCAACGGAATCGGTTTATAAACTACCTCGAATCAATCCCAATCCAATGTCTCGGCGCAGCTATCTTCTTTTGGATTTACCACAAGTTCCTAGTCTATCTGATGATGGATGGGCTCAATCTTGGCGCGGTAAAATTCGACAGCCATGTTGCACCGCTCTATGCGGAACCACAACCCAACCTGAGTTTGTGGGTATTTCCGGCGTTAATTATCCTCGCGGGGTTCGTTCTAATTTGCCGAAAAATACTACTCCGTCAAGCTACTTCGCGCGCTCGGTTTTTTGCAATTTCAATCTTGAGTTTTCTAGTCATCGGCATCAGCGTTGCGATGATTGACGGTTATCAAGAGGTGGATGGGCAGCACATACCCGCCTTCCTCGAACCATACACACGGACTAGCTTGGAATACTATGGGGATGTACCGAAAGTTGACGCGGTGGGCGTCGAATCCTTTCTGCGAGACTATGCGAAACCGGAACTGTTCCAAACTTTATCGCTACATTCCCAAACTCATCCACCGGGCGGCATTCTGTTTCTATGGATGGCCAGTAAATGCTTTGGTTATAGTCTACTGTCCGCCGCCCTTGCGACCATCTGCTTTACGAGTATAACCGTAATTCCAATCTATTGGCTCGCGAAGGACTTATACGGTGAAGTGGTTGGACGGTACGCCACGGTACTATTCTTGATTATGCCCAACTTTGTCATGTTCACGACAACATCCATGGATGGGCCGTTCAGTGTATTTCCCATGGTTAGCGTCTATCTATTTTACAAAGCCACGTCCACCAGATCAACGCTTTACGCTGCCCTAACAGGAATTTCACTCGGATTTGGGATGTTTATGACCTTTTCAACTGTTTTCATTGGACTGTTTTTTGGTGTTGTGACACTGCTTACACTAATGATGGATCGCAAACGGTTCAAAGGTGTGTTGACAGCATTGTTCATTGCCGGCGCGGCATTCACCGGATTCTATCTTCTAATGTTTGCGCTCACTAGGTTCAACCTACTTGACGTGTTAATGGCTGCGATTGAAAAGGACGAGAATTTAATGGGGACAGGGTACGAATCAATTTCGCGGTACTTTCACGTAAGCATTGCGAACCTGTTTGCCTTTTTAATCGGCATCGGAATACCCATAACGATAGTATGGTCGAATCAGACTCCACGGATGTTTCGGCGAAGAGACATCTATGCGATTGGCTATTTTATCTCGTTGCTCGTAATTGCTTTTTCAACGCTGTACACAATGGAGGTGGAACGCATCTGGCTATTCATGGCACCGTTTGTCGTGATTCCAGTTGCAAAGTACCTTCGAGATCTCTGCGACGATCAACGGAGCACATCTCCATTCTATTGGGTTGCGGGGTTGTTGTGCCTTCAATTGACTCTGTTTGAGGCTACACTGTATACGTATTGGTAGGACGAATTTGGAGGGACTCTCCGATGCAATCGACAATATTTGCGACCAGCTTATTGCCTAATACATTAAACATCAGCAATACGAACTGCTTTATTCCTTCTCCGCCTCTTCTTTGACTTTTTCGAAGTCGGAGCGATCCGCGGCTTTTCATGTTCCTGTTTGGCACCCTTTGGTAGCTGTTTCCCATGCGCAGCCGTCTTTTCCTGCGTTGTTATCCCCTTCTCCAATCGAACATGGGCTTCATATTCAGCGTAAGTCCCGATGAATTGCTTAGCTGTGCCGTTCTCAAAAACTACCAGTTTGGTGGCGAGTTTGTTCAGAAAGTAGCGATCGTGGGAGATTATCAGGATTGTTGCGGGATACGCCGCCAAGGCTTCCTCAAGCACTTCACGAGATGGGATGTCGAGATGGTTAGTCGGTTCATCAAGAAGAAGCACATTCGCATTTTCCATGAGCAACTTAGCTAGCATAACGCGGCTCTGTTCGCCGCCGCTGAGATCGCCAACCCGCTTGAACACTGAATCACCGGAAAACAGGAATTTTCCAAGGTAATTGCGAATCTCTCCTTGGGTGTGCGTTGGGCGCAACTCCCAAATCTCGTCGATTACGGTGTTCGCTGGATTCAGCCCTCCCAGTTCCTGATCGTAATATCCGAACTGAAGATTGTGCCCTGTCTTTAGATTTCCCGTGGTCGGCTGTTCCTGATTGAGAATCAGTCGGAAAAGCGTTGTCTTTCCAACCCCATTCGGTCCAATGACTCCGATGACATCTTCACGGTGCGCTTCAAAGTACAAGTTTTCAAAAATTGACACACCTCCATATCGTTTGCCCAAATTCTCGCATTGTAAAATGTCATTTCCGCCGCGCTCAGCCAGCGTGAAGTTGAGGTTCATTTTTGGTGTTTTGGTATGGGGCTTTTCGATTCGCTCTAACCGATTCAATAGTTTCTGCCGCCCTTTCGCTTCGCGTGTGCGTTGCCCAGCGATGTTACGTTGAATAAACTCTTCCTCGTGAGCGATGTGCCGTTGCTGTTTTTTATACTCGCGTTCTTGGGTCAAAGTCTCGAGGTTTTTGGTTTCGAGATACTTGGTGTAATTTCCGCGGTACGTCTTAATCTTGTGATTATGGAGTTCCACAATTTTTCCAACAACGCGATCCAAAAAATAGCGGTCGTGTGAGATGACGATTGCCGCTCCTTGGTATTCAGTATTCAGGAAATATTCCAACCACTCAATCGCCTTGATGTCAAGATGGTTGGTTGGTTCATCAAGAAGGAGTAGATCGGGCGCTTCAAGCAGCAATTTAGCTAGTGCGGCTCGGCTTTTCTGGCCACCGCTCAAAATACCGCATCTTAGGTGAAAATCAGCATCACAGAACCCTAGCCCTCCCAGCGTTTTGTTAATCCGGTGCTCATAGCCGTAACCGCCGATGTTTTCATGCTGTTCCTGCATCCGGGCATATTCCTCTAATATCACCGGGTTATTCCTGTCGTCCTCCAGCCGTTCGCTTAACAAGAGAAGCCGATCTTCCAGATCTCGCTGTGCTTGAAATACCTTCAGCATCTCCTGGCGTAACGTACAGTCGGGATGTAAGTCGGTCTCTTGGCTGAGGTACCCAATCCTTGTCTTTTTCCCATGAACGACCATCCCTCGAAAATCTGGGATTAAACCCGATATAATTGAAATTAACGTGGTTTTACCGCTGCCGTTCGGACCAATGAGTCCGATCCGATCCCGATGTTCAATTGATAGAGATATATCATCAAGGATGAGGTAAGGGTCATACGATTTTGTGACGTGTTCCAATCTGACTAAAGACATGATAAGCGTTTCACTTGAAATTAGGTTTCTGCGCTTGATGTTGCAGCGGCAACATTAGGTTGAGCGAAGATTGACTTTCTCCGAAAAACTGTGATACCATTCCGAAATATTGTCTCTAAAGGACGTAAAAAATGTCCATCGGAAATTATCTCTATCTGACAAGTGTCCCCAATCAAGAGGCAGAGCTGGTAAACGCTGAATCCGCGATTTTAACGGGTCACGCCCCAAATGCTTGCGGGATAACAATCTCAGAAAGATGTGTTGATGTCACACGCGGCGCCTATGTGAAGTCTTGCATGGAAATTCTGTTCGAAGGAGAAGATATCCCAGAGGTTTGCGAACAGATAGAAACCTCAGGATTATACGCTGAAGATTTTCGTGTGTCGGTCGTCAAACGACCGCGCCGTCTGGCAGTGGACACAATGAAAATCGCTCATCTCATTGGCGGAGTCATTGAGGGTGCAGTGTGTTTGGCACGACCGCGAGTGGTGTTTTTGGCCGTAATCACGAATGAAAAAGTCTGGTTGGGAAGGCTTTTGTCTGAATCGGACGGCTGGTGGCTTGTCCACCGAAAGCGTCCGTACATGACATCAAGCGCGCTTCCAACAAAACTCGCAAGAGCGATTGTCAACCTGATTGCCGACCCTTGCGACCGGCTTGTTGATCCGTGCTGCGGAACAGGTACAATTGTGTTAGAAGCCGCGCACATGGGGATTCGGGTCGTTGGGTATGACATCAATCCCAAGATGGTCAAGGCAACGCAGGGGAATTTGGCGCATTACAATTTGGACGCCAGTGTTTTACTCGGCGATGCGCGTCAAATTAGCGAGCCGTTTGACGCCTTAGCGGCGAACCTACCTTACGGTATTATGCTGGATCGCACCCCGGTACAAGACCGGGAGATTTTGCAGAATCTCAATAACGTAGCGCCCAAAGCTGTGTTTGTTGCAATCCAAGACCTAAGCAAACCGCTTGAAGATTTGGGGTATCGAGTTCGACAGATTGTGCACGCTCCCAAACAAAACATGGTGCGACGAATCTATATCACGGACACTGGATTTACGAGTAGAAGCATTGGAGAGTGATGCGTGGAAAGTTAAGACTATCACACTCACTATCCGTAGGATTTATTTATTAGCTCAGTTGACCGCTCAACCCAACCTACATTAACCAGATAGCGTGTCACCGAGCAGTTACGGAAAGACAGCGAATTTATTCGTCGGCGCCGCGATACATTTCCTGCATCACTTCGCAGATATCTGGAGCATCTGCGAGGTATTGATTCTCTACCAGTTCTTTAAACTCATTGGGAATGCCGTGCAGCGCCTCGGCGATGGGACCTGCAATTGCGGCGAGCGTGTCGGCATCGCCGCCCAGCGAAATTGCATTACGCACTGCGTCTTCAAAACTCTCAGATTCCAGTGCACATGTGATTGCCTCCGGCACCGTTCCCTGACAGGTCTCGTCAAAAGAATAACCGGGACGGATATCGTCCACGGTTCGGCTCAGGTCGTAGCCGTATTTGATAGCGATAGTTCGGCGAATGTCGGTTGTTGTCTCCCCTTGATACGCGAGCCAGATAGCGTGTGTTGTTGCCCGTGCGCCCTTCATCCCTTCTAGATGGTTGTGAGTGATTCCCGTCACACTGTCGGCGGCATTTAGGGCAGCGTCAAGGTCGCCTCGGTTGAGGAAAGCGGAAGGCGAGACGCGCATTGCGGCTCCGTTGCCGTAACTTTCATAGGGTTCTGGTTCCCAATAAATCCACTGACCAAAAAATCCTCCGTATCCACGGCCCGGATGCCTGCGGCACCACTCCTGCATCGACTGCGCTGGTGGGAGGTTATTCATCAAGATATGAGCAACAGCCGCCGTGCAAACCGAATCATCTGTGAAATCGCATTGCGGGTCGAAGAATGAAAATTCTTTGGTTTTTATACGGTTCCACTCGTAAATTGATCCGACAATGTCGCCAATAATCGCACCTAGCATATCTCCTCCAGGTTACATTCAGTGTCTTTAATTCTCCTCTTCATCGTAAAAATCTGTTTCGCCAACGTATTCATCGTCTTCGAGTTCGTCTTCCTCCTCGTACTCTTCGTATTCATCGGACCCCATCAAGATATCGAGTTCTCTAGGTCCCTCTATAGTCATCTTACAGATCCAACCATCTCCCTCCGGCGAACGATTGATTAGATCTGGATTATCTTCAAGGGCGACGTTCACCTCGATAATTTCCCCTGTAACTGGGGCATACACGGGAAAAGTACCTCCGTCGGCAACTTCAATCCTGCCAAATGTGTCTTCCTGCTCAAGTTCGTCTCCAACCAACGGAAGTTCCACAAATACAATGTCGCCATAGGCCTGTTGGGCACGTTCGGTGATGCCAACAACCCCTTCTGAGTTAATAACCTCAATCCATTCATGTGTGGTCGTATATTTTACTTCACTCACGGTTCAGCCTCCCGAAGTTCCAAATCCCCAGTATTCACGTATTTTTTACGGGGTAGATAACTTCAATACCTGAACGGATGTTCTGCTTATGCTGAAATATGTCCTCATGGTAGCGTATTCAATTTGCTTTCGTGCAATGTCTTTTTGCTATGCGGTGCAAAATAAATAAACCATCGCCTGTCTTTTGAGATAACACCATTGTGAAAATCCCTCCGAGTCGCATTCCGCTGTCGCGCTAGTATTTGGCGGCAAACACTGCGAGTTTCCCAGGGTTTTCCCATGCGAGCTGAACGCCAGAAAAACCCGCTTCTCGAAGCAACCGGTTCTGGGTCGCTACAGAAAGCGTAATGTCGTAGTTCCATTCAGCACGATTTCCACCGGGGAGATTGGAGATCCATCGGTTGAACCAATATAAGGTCTCAATTTCACCGTCAGGAGAATTCGACTGATCGCCCTCAATGTACAAGCCGGTGGGACGCAGCGCATTTCTCACTTTTTTGTAGACGCGAACCTTCTGCTCGGGTGGTAGATGGTGCATGGTAAGGGTTGAGATTGCATAGTCATATTCGTCCTCACCCAGTGGCAGGTCGAGTAACGACCCTTGAACGAGTTTCAATTGAGCGGCAACACTGTCAAACTTAGACTTCAGTTGCTCAAGCATTTTGGGAGCCAGGTCAATTGCAGTTACCTTAGCATTAGGGGCTTTGGCAAAAACGAATTCGAGTTGTATGCCAGTGCCGCAACCAAGATCCAGAATGTCCACCTCTGCTTGAGTCATTGGGATTGGACACGCAACAGCTTGGTAAAACGGGTCATCTGACTCGACACCGAACTTCTTGTCCCATATGTCGGCAGTGTCATTGAAGCATCCGTACAGTTCCTCAATACCGTCGCACATCCACTCTGGAACGTCATCACCAGCTGGTCCCGGCGCGATACGGAGCTCCTCTTTCCTCCGCAGAAACTCCTCGTCTACTTTGTTCGCCTCGTACGTTTGATTAGTTATGGTAATGCTCCTCTTAGCTCATCTAGTATGTGTTATTCTTGCTTTGGTTCACATAGCTATAGTTCTTTTCAGTGACTCCGACCGATTGAAAAATAATACACCGATTGTCCTCGATCGATTCGTATTTGCTCCGAGGTATTGGCTTGAGGTTTAATCTGAGGCATGTAGGCAGCGTTGATATTCATCGTTCCCAGATTCATCCCCATTCCGACGGTCAATCCTTCCATTTTCCAAAGGCGGTATTCAACTTCAGTATCTTCTGTCTCAAGATTGAATATCGAACCAATCCGGTTTTCGGTATGGCGCAGATAGCCGATTCGACCTGCAATACGCCCACGATACCACACTTCTGCCCCGAAGCCGGTACGGATGCCGTCTTCAAAGGGGGGATTGAGATCGAACGCAACGTGCACGGTGACATCTTTATGATGCCGCTGATAGGCTGCACCAAACAGCACATCACGGCGAATTTTATCTGGTATCGAATCATCAGAGAAGGACAAACCGTTGCTGAGATTTCTGACTAGAATCCCAAATCGGAATTCTTTACCAACTTGTTGTATCGCCCCCAAGTTGTAAGCGTATCCGTGTCCGATGTGTCCTCGGTACTCAGACTCATGTACTTTAGATCTAATCCACTTCGCGTCTCCGCCGATAAACAATTCACCGATCAGGCGTTTTCCGTAACCAACTCCAATTGCTAGGTTATTCGCTGGGAAATTGTTTGTGGATTTGCCAAGGTGGTTGACACGGCTAAACCGCCCTTCATATTCAAAGGTGACATCAAAACCGACGACACCGCCGTTATCCATGGGCTCAATATAATTTATCGACTCAAACCCCGACGCGCGGAGGTCATACCGTCCATAATCTTCATGCCGTTCAACGTCATTCACTTTGGAAACCACCGCGACTGTGCGAGGGAATCTCGCGGCGTGGGCAACAAATCGATTGCCCTCAATTAAACTAATTCCCGCCGGATTACCATTCAGCGCATTTGCACCTGTAATCGAACCGACAAAGCTGCCGCCCATGCCCTGATGCGGCGCTGCGGTTAACCTCCGCAGAAATACGTCGGCTGCAGATTGAGCTGCGCCATTCACATCTGCCGCGGATGCTAGGTTGAATGCGTCCAAAAGACAAAACGCCAGAATGAAAATGTTAACCCGTTGGCATCTCATAACTATAGCAAAACCATAAATTTTTTATACACTGCGTTAGGTTCAGACTCCTAACCAATCCGGTATTTGTTCAATCCGCAGGCACGGCCGGAAACCGCGCCTACTTAGGTTAGAACTCTTATGTTAGGCGGTGTTTCTGACTGCTCTTATGCAGTGCGAATGATCGCCTCACCTACTGAAAAGTGCGTAGACTCTACGAATTAATCGAAGAGTTGTATTGTCAAATCGGCAGTTGTTTAATGGAATTCGTTATCAGACTATTGCAATTCGCCCCAAAGGATGACATTTGCGACTGCGTAGTTGTCCGTATGCGCCAGCGTTACAAAGGTTTGGGACACACCCAGTGAATCTGCATGTTGACGTGCCCTACCGTTCAGGATTAACTCCGGTTTGCCGAGTTCACCCGTGATGACTGACACATCGTGCCACCACATACCAGGCCTTAACCCGGTTCCAAGTGCCTTAAAGGCGGCCTCTTTCGCGGCAAATCTGGCAGCGAGCCTTTGATAGCGTATATCTGTGCCGCCGCAGTATTTTATTTCTTCCGGCGTGTAAATCCGCCCCTCAAATCGGTCTCCCCACCGCGAACTCGCGACTCTAATTCGTGAGACTTCAACGATGTCGATTCCCACGCCTCGAATCAATACAGGATTAGCGTAATTTGTGATGCTATTTAAAGCAGGCTTCAAATTCTGGACCCTCAGGAAGAAATTGAATTTGCGCGGCGATAGATTGCGTCTGTCATTTGAGCAACTCGACGCATGGCTTTTACATTATGGACACGGACGACGTCTGCGCCTTGAGCAATTGCCCAAGCGACCGTAGCAGCGGTGCCTTCCATCCGGTCATTGACTGGAAGATCAAGTATTTTGCCAATGAAAGATTTGTTGGAGGTACCAATTAGGATGGGCTTATTCAAGGGTTGAAAATCACGAAGCCGGCGTAAAATTTCCAAATTATGTTCAGTGGTTTTCCCAAATCCGATGCCGGGATCAATTAAAATGCAATCCGGATGAATTCCATTTTTTTCTGCTTCCTCAATACGGTCTTGGAAGAATAGGCAAATCTCCGAGGTTACATTCTGGTAGGCGGGCGCGTGTTGCATTGTTCGAGGATTACCCTTCATGTGCATCAGGACTAATCCTGCGTGCATTTCGCTGATGACCGATGCCATGTCTGAATCGCCGTTTAGCGCCGAAATATCATTAACGATATGGGCTCCGGCTTGAAGCGTTAGGCGCGCGACATGCGCTTTGCAGGTGTCAATGGAAATGGGAACAGGGATTTCGCTTGCGAGCGCTTCAACAACTGGCAGGATGCGGGCGAGCTCTTCATTGGCGGAAATTGATAATGCGCCCGGTCGAGACGATTCGCCGCCGATATCAATGATATCCGCCCCATCCTTAACCATGCTTTTGGCATGGGCAATAGCACTATCAACCTCAAAATAACGCCCGCTCTCTGAAAAGGAATCCGGCGTTACATTCAACACGCCCATAATAAGCGTGCGTTGTCCAAATACGAGTTGCTTTCCGCGGCATTTCATAGATTGCAGCGCCAATATTAGGTAGTAGAAACCTGGTGGCGAGGCCCGAGAATTTCCTCAATCTCGTCGCCAATGAGCGTTTCCCTTTCTAACAGAGCATCCGCAAGTTTTTTCAGCCCGTCAAGATTCGTCTCGATGAGATGCTTGGCTTGATTATAGCAACCTGTGATGATGTGATGAACGGCTTGATCGATTTCAACGGCAGTTTTTTCGCTATAGTCTTTGTGGTGGGCGATTTCCTTGCCCAAAAAGACCTGTTCATCGCGCCTGCCGAAGGAAAGAGGTCCAAGTTCGCTCATTCCCCATTGCGTAACCATCTTACGCGCCAGATCCGTGGCTTGTTCGAAGTCATTTTGTGCGCCCGTGGTCAGCTCGCCAAAGATAAGTTCTTCAGCGACACGTCCGCCAAGCGCTGTGGTAATGCCGGCAATGAGATATTTTTTGCTGAAGTTACGGCGCTCTTCGAGCGGCAAACCCACCGAGACACCGAGTGCTCTCCCTCGTGGAATAATGGTAGATTTATAATGAGGGTCGTTGTCCGGAATGATATGCCGCAACAACGTGTGCCCCGCCTCATGATAAGCCGTAACCTGTTTGTCCTCTTCGCTAATGACTAGACTACGGCGTTCAGGCCCCATCATGACTCGGTCTTTGGCTTCATCAAAACAGCTCATGTCAACTGCATCTTTATCTTCCTTGGCTGCAAGCAGTGCAGCCTCGTTCACCATGTTTGCGATGTCGGCGCCTGAGAAGTATGGCGTTGCCCGCGCCAATATTTCTAAGTTTACATCCTCACCGACCTTAATCGGCGATGCAGCGTGCACTTTGAAAATTTCTTCGCGCCCTTTGATATCGGGGAGATCGACGACAATCTGGCGATCAAAACGCCCAGGACGAAGTAAAGCAGGGTCTAACACATCCGGGCGGTTCGTCGCAGCAATGAGAATGACTCCTTCGGACATATCGAAGCCGTCCATTTCGACGAGCAGTTGGTTCAAGGTCTGTTCGCGCTCATCGTGTCCACCGCCGATGCCAGCGCCGCGATGCCTGCCTACAGCGTCGAGTTCGTCAATAAAGATGATGCACGGCGCATTCTTTTTTCCAGTCTCGAAGAGGTCGCGCACGCGGGATGCACCGACACCTACGAACATCTCAACGAAATCAGATCCGCTGATGCTATAGAACGGGACGTTTGCTTCTCCAGCAACTGCACGCGCAAGCAAGGTTTTTCCTGTCCCCGGCGGTCCCATTAACAAAACGCCCATGGGGATACGCCCGCCGAGCCGCTGAAATTTCTTCGAGTCCTTGAGGAATTCGATAACTTCTTCTAAGCCGTCCTTCGCCTCATCGCATCCTGCAACATCTGCGAATGTCCTCTTGGGTTGGTTTTCAGAGTGGAGCCGCGCGCGGCTTTTTCCGAACGATAAAGCCCGATTTCCGGTTCCTTGTACTTGCCTTGAAAGGAAAATCATAATCCCAATAAAAAGCATAATTGGCAGTATTGATGTTAAAGAGATCATGATCCATTGCGGCATCTGCGACGGCGGTTCAACGTTGTACGGTATGCCCTGCTCCATCAATTTCTTTTCAAGTGGATACTCCGAATATATGTCGCGATAAATTCTGAATTCCCCTTTTGGATTTGCTTTTAATGGTGGGTTGTTGTCTTGCATAGCCCGCTCATTGAGTTGACCTTTAATCCACTCCTTGCCAATCGTAATTTCGTCAAAATAAGTCCTGCCATCGCCGTTTTCGATGAGTTGATAGAATTCAGAGGTCTTCGGGTCATTTTTCACGTTATCAACGGGGTTGATAAGGCGCCACATTACAATGGTAACGATGGATGCCATGATTAGCCAAACCACTATGTTTTTTGCATTTTTGTTCACAACACATGAACCTTTCTTTTTAGTTCATCGGCAGAACGAGCTAAAAACAGCTTTAAATTGCAGGGTGCGACAGTTCTTTTACGCCACCATCCGGCATTGAGCCGAAGTCGGATAAAGCAGTCAGAAAAAGTATACCAAATCCTTTTTGAAATATCAATGGAAATTAGAGTATCCGCGAGTATGCTACGCTGGGCAACGGATTAAGCGCAGCTGCGGTCTTATAGCCGCTGAGCGCACCTAACTCCATATGATTAGTTAGGACACTGAGCCGTTAAAGAAGGTTTATGCGGTTTCAACTTATTGGGACGATTCTGTGTTATTGGAGAACGGACTTGGGAGTCGCTTGTAGACGTGTGATTACACTTCGCTCTCGATCAATCATGTTCGGAACATGGGGGTTAATTTCGTTTTTCCAGTAGTCGCTTTCGTAGACTGCTTGATACAGCTGCTGCCGCTCCTCTTCACTCTCGAAACGGCGAATCCAGACGAACAAATCGTCTTCTTCCAGCCCAACAAAACTCCCTAATACTACCATTCCCTGCGAGATTTGGAACGGGATAATCTTTTCTTCCATAAACTTCACCCAATTATCACGTTGACCGAGTTTTGTACGATACTGACGCAGTTCAAGAAACATGTCAATCTCCTTTGTATTTTCAAAATGTTAACGCTTGCGTACGATGAATCAAATGACATCATTGTACATCTGTCTTTTGTCCCTGTGCATCTTTTTGGATTAGGATTCTTGGGAGAATTACCTGGATAACACCACTAATCCACATTTACGGCCGGAAATTCAGAGGTATCGCCGCAGTAAATTCTACCATACATCCGTCTTGTGGTGTAGATGATTGGTTCGCACCGCGTACGAAAAACTCCGACGCACGTTCATGCCAGTCTCCGTCTTCAGGCGTTCGGTGTGTGTACGCCGCAATGGATACGATCCTCCGGAGACGAAGCGCGCAAAGAGAAATGTGCTTGAAACTTTGCCGATTTTCAGATAATATTGACGAATTAGAGAGTATTTAAATTAACATCATTTGGAGGCAGTTCATCCGCCTCCTTGCATAATGAGGCTCACAGCAGTAGGCGAAATCAAGCGCCACCGGAGATTCCTCAAGGAATAGTTGGATGCCGATTTACGAATTTTATTGCAAAGCATGTCATACGGTCTATCAATTCTTCTCCAGAACGGTTAACACAGAGAAAAAGCCGGGTTGCCCGAGATGCAAAAACACCGAGTTAAAGCGCAACGTGTCGAAGTTCGCCACAATTTCCGTTAGGAACGGCGAAGGCGGCGATGGCGCAAATTTGTCGCAGATGGACGAAGCAAAAATGGAGAAAGCCATGGCGATGCTTGCCAGCGAAGCGGATAACATCAACGAAGATGACCCGCTCCAAGCAGCCGACCTGATGCGAAAGCTCTCCGATGCAACCGGACTGGACATGGGATCGGGGATGGAAGAAGCCCTGAGCCGCCTTGAGCAGGGAGAAGATCCCGCCAAGATTGAAGAAGAGATGGGCGATTTGCTCGGAGCGGATGAACCGAAGTTGTTAGAAGCACGCCGGAGGAAGGGCAGCAGCGAATCTAAGCAGGATGTCGATGAGACACTCTATGAGCTATGAGCGGAAGAACGTGGATGGCGTTGACATATCGCTCATGATTTGCTAGAATCGAATTCTGACGTTCGACACATTGGAAACAAGAGTTGATGCCTTAAACTCAGGCGAACATATTCATACCAAGGTGTAAAAGCAAAATGAAGAAAATTCAGCTCCGAGAAATCTGCCATTCTAGGTCCGGCGACAAAGGCGATACAGGAAACATCGGACTCATCGTTTATGACAAAAAAAATTACGAATTGATTAAACGGGAAGTCACGGCGGAACGCGTCAAGGATTTCTTTAAGGGGAGTGTCAAAGGCGACGTGGAACGATACGAGTTGCCGCGGATGGGAGCGCTAAACTTCGTGCTCTATAATGCGCTGGATGGCGGCGCCACCCGCACGCTAACAATGGATGCCTATGGCAAGGTATTGAGTTCCGCTCTGCTGGCGCTAGAGATTCAAGTGCCCGATGACTTTTAGATTTACGTTGTTCGAATTGGAAAAGGTGGCGAAAACGCGAGTGGGAAAGCACTAGTAGAAACGGTGTAAATGACGGGAAGACATTTCACAGTTTTCACAGTAAATTGAAACGAATCGGACATCGGATTGAAGTTCGGGAGGCGTTAAACGCAGTCTGGGACTGGCTCTCAATCTGTTATTTTCCGAGAATCGGATATGCTAACTGTGAAACTCCGACGATTCTCGGAGCAAGGAAAATTCAATGCTGGCACAAGTCTTCGTAGGGTGGGTCGATTGGTGTGGGTGAATCACGTAAATTGTAAAAATGGGATTCGATTGATTGAATGCGTTAGTGAATTTTTAGGTGTAACGTAACCCTACGCTATTTGTCGTTTCGATGTTTGTATTGGCGTGATTCACCGAATGGTCATTACGGAGATTTAAAAACGTTGGGTTTCCCACATGCTTTTTGAATGTGAAGCGGTATCGCCTTACGGAGATGAATTGGAATTCGAGGCGTCTTCATTGAATCCGGTCTCCCCAACCTACAAGTAATTGCCGCCCATTCAGATTTGAAGCGGGAACTTAGGTTGGGAGACCCAGCCCCTACGAGCGTTGGTGTATCTGTGCGCTGCACTTGATTGTCGGGTTGCAATGATGAGTCAGCAGAACCTACCAGTTTGAAAAGCGTTGGGTTTGGTGTCAACTAAGTTGAAAGGAACGCCAATGGGTATTAGGACATATTTTGCGTATGGTTCCAACATGTCTTTGAAGAGAATCAAAAAAAGGGTACCGTCCGCCAAGCCGATTGGAGCGGGAATACTCCGTTGCCACCGTCTTGAATTTCACAAGGAAAGTGTTGATGAATCCGGCAAGTGCGATATTGTGGTTTCATCAGCGGCTGATGCGGTATGGGGACGTGTGTACCACATCGACGACAAGGAAAAGGCATTTCTTGATGTCGCCGAGGGACTAAGATTCGGTTATGCTCAAAAAATCGTTACCGTCGAATCCAATGTTTGTTCCGCTGTTTGTGCAGTGACTTACTATGCTACGAAGAAGGGCACAAAACTGAAACCTTATACATGGTACAAGACGCATGTTTTGAAGGGGGCGGAGGAAGCGAGTCTTCCTGAGGACTATATCGAGCGAATAAAAGCAATTGATGCGGTAGAGGATTGCTGCAAAGAGCGGGAGGCGAGAGAGCTTGAGATATACTGCTGCTGAACAGTTGTAAGGTGAGTTGAAGCATTGTAGGGATTATGTCTAGGGGTAGATTGAAAAGAGTTGGGTTTCGCTGCATTCTATTTAATTTGGAACGGTATAGCCTCACGGGGACCAATTGGATATTGAGGCGTCTTTCATTGAACCCGCTTAACCCAACCTACAGGAACTGCTACAAGAACATGAAGACTTGAAGACTATCGCCCTCACTATTCGTTCGGTTGATCCGTCTCTCACAGAGGACGTTCTTGCTTGTTCATTCAATCATCGTTCCCCAACTTGCCGAGGAGGGGTTAGAGGAGGTCGTAAGTTGAGATTCGCCGTTGACGCAGCCCCAACCTACATTCGCTTATATTCCGTCTCTAGCCTGATATTGCTAGGAGGGTTGTCGACAATGATG
This sequence comes from Candidatus Poribacteria bacterium, assembly GCA_028819845.1. Lineage (GTDB taxonomy): Bacteria > Poribacteria > WGA-4E > WGA-4E > PCPOR2b > JAPPKS01. The sequence continues at coordinate 74,892 of JAPPKS010000013.1, forward strand.
GTGTCTTTTAGGAATGCGTCCCAAGTCTGGCCGTTTAGCTTTACACAGCGCAAGCCCTTACCGCTGGGGCCGCGGACGTGTATCAGTAACCGACTGGGTTTGCGCTGGGGGCACAGTTGGACATCACCTCGAATCGTCGTCTGATTCGGGTCTGCGGAAAAATGATAGGTCACCCGTCCAAAGTGGCTCGGTGCGTTTTCCACGCCGATGGGTTCGGGTTGTGCGAGCCACTTACGCGGTGTGGCTGGGGCAATATGGAGAATCTCCTCTTCGTCTTCAAGCAGCATCAGGTTGCGCAAGAAATGGATGTAGTTGGAGCAGGCTTCCGAATGCGGCGAATCGCCTCCACCCTTGATGCCTCGTTTCGGCGGAGTGAACTCGGCGTACTTGACGTTGAGACTTTGTACTTCGCTCCAATCGTGCGTGGTGGAGCCGTTGGCTAAAAAGGCGTAGAACAGATTGGCTGCGCGATCCGGTTCGCCGCGATGAATATAGCCCAACGCCAAATCGACAAAAATATAGGGCCAGACCATTAACCCGCCGGTGGTGTTACCGAGGTGTTCTCGAAACCGAAAGAAAGCATCCATGAGTGGGTCGTGCGGACTCATCACGCGGGAAGGGTGGACGAGAATTCCGCCGAACGCGGTTTCGAAGGTGCCTTCCTTTTGCGCTTCGCCGATTGCGACATTTGTAGGGATGGTGCCCGCGAAGTCGTTAAAGCGGACAAAACTCATTTCGATGGATCGATGAAGCGCCCGCTTCAGGTCTTCCGCCTGTTCCGCGTAGTAGGAAGCGTCTTGAACCTTGTTCAACGTCCCCGCAGCTTTAGCCAACAACCGCAAACCCAGGTATGCGAACGCATTGACGTAGAAACAGTGTCCGCCGCCGCCGCCTTCGCCGGACGATGGCGGCAGTAGTCCATATTCCGGCCTCTCAGGTTGGTTCAGGCGGTGGCATTCCGCTTCTCTCATCCGGATAACCCAATCTGCGCCGCGAGTGAGGGAGCGATAGTTTTGCGCCAGCCATTCGTTATCTCCGCTCAACAGCCAGTATTCAAGCGCGCACCATAGCGTTTGGCCTTGTGCATCGAACTGACGAGTCCGCGTCACCCAAATGCCGTCACGGCTAGGGTCGCCCGTACGCCACTGTCCTAGCGTCCATCGGGTTCGAGGGAGCTCCTCCCGCGGCGTTAGTACGGTTTGAACCAGGGCGCGGTGTTCGTCGAGAAATCCGGCATATCCCATCGCAATATTTTGGTAAGCGCAGTCTCTTATGGTGTGGTCCCAGTAATAGAAAGGGCCGCACATCATGAGCGGCAAATCCTTCGCGCCGAGATACGTCTGATGGAGAACTAATGTTGCAAGGTGGTGGCGATATGCGGCTTCAACGACCGGTTCCGGGGTAATGAATCGGGTTGAAGACGCAATGAAGCCGTTCCAATAGGATGAAACTCGGTCCAATGCCTCTTCCCAACGAATGTTTCGGGCACTCTTTTCTTGTTCAAGCCAGAGTGTTCGTGGTTTGGGGCCGTAAATTGCGTATTCGCCCGGGTTGCGATCGGGCGGCACATCTTCGCCATAGTCCGCCGGGTTATCGGGGTAGCGCGGTTCAAGATGCACGCGCCAACTCTCGCCAGTGTCATACGGGTGATAGGGATTACCGTAAGGCGCCGGTTCCGGACGGTCGATTGCCGGGACTCGCAATAGGTATTGGCGCTCTTCACCGGGTTGTAACGTGGGCGCATAGTGTAAGCGTTGGGAAAACGCAGTGAGGTCGACACCGAACGAATCGCGCAATCCCGAAATGCCATCGTTGAAATCACGGCCTACGTCCATCTCGTAGCGAAGCAGCGCACCTATCATTTCTTGCGCCTCCGCTTCCGACTTCAATTCGCGCAGGAACGCCCCGGGTCCGCCCGCATGGTGTTCCGAATCGATGATATATTCGCCAATAGTTCCATCAACGTCAGCCTCAATCACGTCGGGTGTGAGTTCTACATCCGTTTTGTAGGCGCGAATCCAACTGAGCATGGCGGGCTGACGCGACTCTGGCGCCGCTCGGACCGAAATTTTGATGTATCCATCTCCGTCCGTATCTTCTCCGACGAACCGCTGAACAACGTGTTTCAACCGTTCTAATTTAAGCTTTTGCGGGTTCGGATCGCCCTCGACTGACGCGATTATCTCTCTGGGCAATGGGGTATGCAGGTCACGGATGTCCGGTTCCATCTTATCGTAGGGTTCATCCCAATTGGGGGTAGTGATGTTCGGGACGCCGCTGTAACCGAGAAACACTTGAAGTTGCTCGCCCTCGTCAACCTTCATCACGTATTCGATCGGGGTGCCGTACCACCCGTTCCGGTGCCGCAGCCATATTGTGGTTCGCGGAGCATCGTGCTCCCAGGGTGCGGCGGGCGTGGTGCGGGGATCGACGCAGCCGATCGGGCGTGCGATTCGCTCGGTTGGCACGACAGGATCCATAATAACCATCGGCTTGCCGCTGTCGGAGAATAGGCCGTCTTCCGCCTTCAGGGACGGTGCGCCGTCGAGCGTCACAATTAGTTTTCCTTTTTCCGGTTCGCTGGTTGTGTTCTTGAGCGAAATAGCGTAGAGGTCGAACGGCTGCGGGTCATTTGGAACCACTATGACGGAGACGCTGTAATGCACCCCTTGATGGTCCCATTGGTTGATGCAGCCCGGCATCCAGCCGCCGGGGGATTCCTGTTTGAAATTGTCGAGGACGTAGGGGAGAACCTCTGTTCCGTCATCCGATAACAAGCCGAAACGCAGGTCAAATTCGCTATACCGGGCTCGCATCAAGTAACTGAATGGCAACGGAACGGTGCCGGGAATTCCAATCGTGGTTTGGTTGTTGATTGGTGCGTGGCGTCCGAGATTCGCCTCGTAGAAGGTCGTCTGATAATCGAGGGGTTGGTAACCAAACCGCTCTCTCTGCGCATCGTTGGGTGGCGGCGAAACACGAGTTCCCCAAGTTTCGCTAGTGTCGACGTTTTTTTCATGTTCCATATTTTGTCCTCGCTTGGGTGGGGGGTTGGGATTTGCTACAAATGAATTGGATTTCAATCGCAGTCACTAGAAAACTATCGCCTTCGCCATTCGCTCAGTAGATCGTTGGGTTGCGCTGCGTTCTTGTTCGAGTTGATGCAGTATCGCATAACTGGGTTCAATTGGAGTGCGAGACATATTTAATTGAATCCGCGCTACCCAACCCACATTACTACGTTACTCATTACTTACCCACGGCGTTGAGCATGTCGGAGAGGCTTACGAACTTGTCACGGACTTTTCCTGCTTTTTTTCCGTTCTCGGTCTCTAGGGAATCCAGTTTCTTCCAGTCTGCGAATGTCAGATAGACGATGTTTCTGGAACTCAAAAGCCGTTCGACGGCTTGCGGCTGCATATTTTCGGACACCGGCGCCACTTTACCGTCAATGTCTTCCATCATGCACCGGACAGTCTCTGCTGAATCCGGTTTGTTGTCACCCACGAGTCCTGAAGGGCCGCGCTTCATCCAACCCACCACGTACTGTCCCGGTACGAATTTCCGGGTCTTGGGATCGATTACACGACCGCGTTCATTCGGGATAATTCCCCATTTCTCATGGAAGGGAACACCCGGCAGCGGGACACCGTGATATCCGACGGATCGGAAGACGGCGCCGCACGACAGGGTTTCGTATTCATCGGTTCCGCGAGGTCGGAGGCTGCCCGTGTCATCTTTATAAAGCACATTCTTCTCAATCTTGACGCCGGCCACCTTTCCATTTTCCCCCGTAATTTCGACGGGCGAACGCAGGAGTCGAAGGAAGACCTTTTTTGGATTCGTCCCCAGCCCTTCACCGGACTTTTCTGTAAGGTATGTGACATTCTGCCGCGCCTGTTTGCTATCAGCCAGTAATTTTCTGGAATCCTCGTCAAGTGCAACATCGGCGGGATCAACAACCAAGTCTACCCCGTCAAGCGATCCTATTTCTTTGATTTCCTTCGGCGTGAAAGCTGCCTGGGCGGCGCCCCGGCGGCCGAGAATCACAATCTCCTTCACGCGGCTCTTTCGCAGGGATTCCAGTGCGTAGTCGGATATATCGGTCTTTGCCAACTCATCGGTCGATTTTGCGAGGACACGCGCTACATCCATTGCCACGTTTCCAATACCCACGACGACTACGCGCCGATGATCCAGATTAAAGTGCGCATTCACGTAATCGGGGTGCCCGTTATACCAAGCGACAAACGCGGTCGCGGTGTAACTGCCATCAAAGGATTCACCGGGAATATTGAGCCTTCGGTCTGTTTCATTTCCGACTGCAAATACAACCTGATCGTAGTGCGCCGTGAGGTCCTCCGCTTGCAGATCGCGTCCGAACTGTACGTTACCGAAGAAACGAAAACGCGGATGCGCGGCAGTGCGCTCGTACACCCGAATCACGTTCTTGATTTTTTGGTGGTCTGGTGCTACTCCAAACCGAACGAGACCATACGGGGTAGGCAGCCGGTCAAAAATGTCAACATCCACCACAACGTCTTCTTGTTGGAGCAGCGCCTCTGCCGCATAAAAACCGGAAGGTCCCGATCCGACAATGGCGGTTCGTAGCGGTCTTTGCTCACTGCCCACAGGGTACTGATGATTTGTTACCTCGGTCATACTAAACTCCTAAAAACAGTAGCTTAATTTTATGGTCAAATCCATTCACGTTTACGCAAGTTTCGGCGGGTGCGGTTTCCAACTGCGCTTATAAAATTTGATATAAACCGGTTCGGCTAGAAAACCGAACCTACTGCGGTGTAAAAAAATAATGGGTGCATCTATTTTAATCACCTCTCACACGCCGGTCAACGGAAATCTTAGCACGTTTGTGTTGGGATTTGTTGACATTTGACAAATTGAAGCACCACCAATCCGGTAGGTTTTGGGCGGGCACAAGACCCGTCCGTAGATTTTTTTGGCGAATTACACGGTCGTTTGTTGCATTGGCAGCACCAAAATGTCAACACGCTCTATTCACGAGGATGGTTTACACATTGTGCTGGAATCAATTAGGGCTTGGAAAACCAAATCGACAGATATGGAGTAGTGGTATCCATATGTTACTCCGTTACAGAAACAGTGTTTTGAAGAAAAAACTCGGTTTCAAGCTACATTCTACGCGGCTTACACGGCTACCTTGTGCTTGTGTTAGAAAAGCTAACGCATCAAACCTCAAATCGTGCCAATCGTTTTTGCGCGTAACCAGCTAAGCTCCGTGTCGGCGGTTCATGCAAATAGCCGACAGGTGAACAGATTGCGGTGACACTGCCAACCTGCTGATGGAACGGGAAATGGGAGTGACCAAAGAGCGCATGGGTGACAAGCGTTTCATTTTGGCAGATTTCACCTAGCCCTTGACTGCCCATGAATGCACTAAAGAAATCCCACGGGAGTTTGCCGCGATAGCGCACGCAGGCCTGAAATGGAACGTGGTGGGTTACCACAACGATACGGCGAACTGAATCCTTAATTGTATTAATCTGACTTTGCAGTTCATTTTCAAATCGTTGTGCAACTTCTACGTCATCCGTTCCCCACTTTGCGAATTTCAAATCGTTCCAAACCGCCCCAAACAGTTGTTTTGCGGCGTATCTCTCTATCGGAATCTTGTATGAATCCTTTCGAAAAGAGTAGTCATACCATCCGATTGTCCCGCAAATCCCAACGTCGTTTACAACAAGCGGGTCAGCAGTGAGCGGGTGGAAACCGCACTCGCGGCAAACCGTCTCAATGGCACAATATTTTTGCTGACTGGTGACATGTGGGCGTTCGGTAACCCAAATATCGTGATTGCCAGGCACGAACAATTTTGGACAAGCAAGACCTGACTCGGAGAATTCGACAAGAATCTTGCCGAGTTCAAGCAGATTGGCAGAGAGATCGCCGGCTAGGACGAATATGTCCAAATTTGCGACTTCAACCGCCTCAACGATATAAGGGAGTATCTGCTTATTTAGCGGGGAGGCATCGACATGAAGATCCGAAATGAGACCGATTTTCATGGGTTTCAAAATCGGCTGATTATGAAATGTGGTTGCGTTAGGTTCACCGTGCAAGCGAAGCGCTACATGGATTGAGATTCAATCTGGTCGAGTAATTCAGCGAGGAATGTGCCTAAGCCGCTATCTTCTTGAGGCTGCTGCTGTTGTGCTTGCAGGGTTTTTCGGAGCGCTTGGATTGAGACACTATCACCAATCCTGGCAATGGCATCAACCACAGTCAGTTTAATGGTTGCATCAGTGGTAAGTCTCAGCGCGTCGATTAACACGTTTCGCGCTTTTTCTCCACCAATGTTACCGAGCGCCGACGCTGCTATGTCTTTGACACTGGCATCGCCGCCCTTAAAAGCTGCGATGAGGGCATCGACAGCGGGGGCGCCAATCTGACTGAGGGTGAGGCCTGCCTGAAAACGCACGCCTGGAATTTCCTCGCCATCCTCCATCACAGCGATTAAATCTGCGATAGCGGACGAGGGTTTGAGGTTTCCCAGAATGGAGAGGCAAGCACGTCGAATTTCTTGATCCGGTTCGACGACACGCTTGATATATTTTTTTGCCAACTCCACCATTCGCTCTGTATTTACTTTCTGGTGGAGTGCTACGGATCTGTGCCGAAATTGTGTACCGAATGGATTTGTAAGTACCGCCCGATTTTCCTCAAGGTCGACAGTGACCAGCCCAAGGATTTCAGCGGATTCACGTTGATGCTGAGACAATTCATCCGCTGGAAGCTCGTCTGTACCCGCCCGCCTGAATTGCTGTAATAGATTGTCCAGATGCCCCAGTGTCACGAGGCGTTCCAGTGATTTGGCGGCGGGTTTCCGCAAAGAGATTTCCGGGCTATTTTCAAGGATTTCTGTTAAGTCGTCCACCGCCTGTGCATCGCCCAGATTTCCGAGGGCAATGACCGCTGCGATTTTCACGCCGATGAGTTCGGTTGTCCGGAATTTTACTTTGGAATCGTATTTGGCGAATTCACGCATTGCTTCCTTGTAGTCCTTAATTGTTTTGATGTTTCGCTCATCAATTACGCTTTTGATGGTATCATTTACTTTAATATTGGCTATATCAGCGGGACTCCCGGGTTCGACTTTGCTGACCTGATTTCCATTGACGGTTAAGCCGACCTTATCGCCTGTTCTTCGGACGGACATACGAATGTCTCTACCGTCCGTAAACTTCAGGATAAAATTATTGTCGTCTTTCATCGCCTTTTTCTCATCGTAGTCCCCGATTTCGTTGATGAATCGTTCGCCAATCACATAGGTGATCAGTTCGCCGGGTTCTAATTTCGCTCTGGCTGCGGGACCGTTTTCCTTGACATCAATTATTACTACCCCGGTTGTTGACCACCGGTTATCAAGGTCGCTGTCTAACTGCTGGACTTCCATTTGAAGTCGATTATCGTAATAACGATTTTCTCCGGCGCAGCCGATCACAGACAGACAGATTAGCGTGCTTAAAAGCGCGTAAAGTTGTATTTTCCGAATCATCAAAATTCCTTTCCGAAAATAGAGGTATTCGCCAAAGCCCTTGGCTTGAAATCTGGATGTTGGCGGGTATTACAGGTAACCGCGGCGTCATGAGACGATTTGGCTATCTCAACTCGGCAACAACTTCTCGGCTGCCTTGTTCACCCAAAACATCCAACAAGGGCTTAACGGCTTTTTCATCTCCCAATTTTTCTAACGCTTGAATTGCGTCAACTCGCATTGCCGATCCCTTGTTTTCGACGATTTGGACTAGCTCTTGTACGGCAGAGCCGCCAATTTTGCCTAATGCTTCAACCGCGAGCCGCCGAACTTCGGAAGCTTCTCTGTCTTCCTTGCGTTTGGCTGACCCGGAGTTGATTACCTGCACTAGCATCGGGATGGCACGCTCATCGCCAATTTCACCGAGTGCTTTGACTACATTCAAGCGGGTTTCCATCCGTTTGTAATCCATCAATTCTTCGAGAATAGGCATAATTGTGTCTGGGTCTTGCTTTGCAATTGACGCCAATACCAACTGCGCATCATGCCGGTCGCGATTGTCTTTGGATTTAATGGCTTTTTTTAGCGCCTTAAGAAGGTCATTCCGATCTCCCTGCGTGTAAACGAGATAGAGCGCTTCGAGCGCTGCATCTTGTACTTCGCGCGATTGGTGCCTTAAGGTTTCAAACACGAGGATTTCTAAGTATTTGCGCTCATCGTTCTGGTAGGCGATAAACATGTGCTTGCCTCGTTCTATAATAGAGGCTTTTATTATGGCTTGTGTTTGGTCTTCAGCATAGAAATCCTCAGAATCGTAATGACCGAGAAGATAGTGCGCCTCGGCGTTATCGGGCTCTTCAACAATTGCCGTTTTAAATCGCTCAACGGCGCGCGCTTCCTTATTCCGTTTTTCCGACTTGATGAGTTCTTTCCCTTTCGCAAGGTTTTCGTTTTGGCTGCCGCAGCCAATCAAAAGCATCCCAACTGGTATAAAGCACAGCTTGAAAAGTGTTTTGATCATTTTAAACTCCAAGTCCGTAAAGTGAAACATTTGGTATTTCGAATTGAGTGGACAGAATTTACGGTCAAACGACAATCCTTTACCGACTCGAACTGGGCGGCCTTTCATTAACTCATTGCCGCGATATGGACTACTTTAAGCTGACAACGATGCCGCTATCAGTAGGTTGTCCATTTTGACCGATTCGCAGTTGGCGTTCCGCATCCACTACGTCTCGATTGATATTATCAATACATCGACCAAGCTTGTCCAATAGCGCGGTGTGCCCGACCATCGCCCGGCGCATCTGTCTAAGGAGATCGATGACTAGGCGAAACGAGCGGACAAAATCGCCGTCAGCTAGGTTCACATATTGGTGAAGGTCTTCAAATTCACAACCTTGGCTCCACGCGAGGATGGCGGTACTCAATTTCGATTCCAACTTGGGAATCTCCTCGACTACACGATGCTTCCTTTCCAATGTTTGAACGTGCTCGATTTCGCTGTCAACTTCCCGCACCATCTGTATTAATCGTTTGTCTTTCAGCTTCCGATAGTGATGAAGGTCCTTTCTCGATTCACAAACAATCGCCATGATGATTACATTGATTTCGTCTTCAACTGCGTCTTCAAAGAATCCCCTGAAAAGCAACTGGGTAATTTGAATTTCGTAACCGTAGATTTGGGAAGCAGCACGTCCTTTGGGTAGTAGTCCGGAACCATCAATGTAGCCAAGTTTTCCAAGAACTTTCAGTCGGTTGGCAATCTGGTTTCGTTGATAATTCTTGTAATATTCCCTCCGATCCTGGAGGTCACGTATGTGGTCGGCGGATTTCTCAATTTTTTGGTACCGGGCAAGGCACACTTTTAGCTGAACACATTCGCAGCAGAGATTTTCACGTTTCGTGGATTCAATACTCCGAAGCTGCCGCTTAATACGTGTAAGTTTTTTCAAACGCAGCTTCTGACTTCCGCGTCCGCGCTGTTTTCGCTTTACCTCCGCGCGTTCCGTTCTCAAGCGGTGAGAACCTTCTTCAAGTCGGTCTAAGAGACGGTTATAACCGCTGATTTGCTCCGATGCATCAATGCCCTCATGAATGCACACGGGGTGCGGCAGCCGATTGAATTCCCGCTTTAGACCTTTCATTTCGGACTCAATTTCGCCGATTCGCTCGTAGTTCTGGAAATTACTCAGGCTTGAGGTACAGACATCATAAATTTCATCCCCGTATTTTTCATATAGGTTCAGGATACTTGAATATGATAGATTAAACTGACTTTCGATGGGTTCAATTTTATCGGAGATGATACGCTGAATCTGATTGACATCTGCAAATCTTGGATTGACTCGCGCATAAACATAACCGACGGTATCGATTCCACGACGTCCTGCCCGCCCCGCCATCTGGTGGTATTCGCGCGCTTTCAGATATCGAAAATTAACGCCATCGTACTTTTCTAGGCTGTCGAAGACGGCAGTACACACCGGCATATTGATTCCGACAGCGAACGTCTCCGTTGTAAAAAGAAGTTGAATCCGTCCAGACGCAAACAGGTGTTCAACCACCTCTTTTAGGGTCGGCAGCATACCAGCATGGTGATATACTACGCCCTTTGAGACTAGATACCGAAACTCCTCAATGTTCTTTTCGCCATGAATGTTGTACCGTGCGCAGAGCGAATCGAACACGCGAAGGATTTCATCGCGATTTTTAGCAGACAAAAAACTGTGGTTGGCATAATATTCGGCGTTTTTCTCGCACCCTTTACGGCTAAAACAGAAATAGAGGCAAGGGAGTTGCCCCATCTTCTGAATATGCTGAATGAGGTCGGCGCGAATAATCTCGGGAAATTTGGACGCGCCAATTTCGTCCACAGATTGATTGTGAAATCCTGCGTATGCAATCTCCTCCTGAATTCCGCGAAGATTGCCGATATTTCCAATTCCGTAACCCTCAAGGTAAAGGCGGTGTTGCAAAGGCACTGGGCGTTCAAGGTCTTCAACAACCTCGATTCTTCCCTCACGAACACTTCGCATCCATTCCGCAAATTGATGGATGTTCGGGATGGTTGCGCTCAAGCAGGCGAATTTGATGTGTTGCGGTGCGAAAATGATGCTCTCTTCCCAAACCGTTCCGCGCTCAATGTCATTAATATAGTGGATTTCATCGAAGATAACATATTCGATGCCTTCTAATCGGGTGACGTCGTCGAAGATGGCATTCCGGAAAATCTCGGTCGTCATGAGTAACACTTGCGCCGATGCATTGAGCGTTACATCGCCTGTGACGATTCCGATGGCATTTCCGTATTGCTGATAAAAGTCGCGGTACTTCTGATTACTTAAGGCTTTAATCGGAGCAGTATAGATTACGCGGCGTCCTAGCCGAATACACTTTTCGACGACATATTCGGCAATTACCGTCTTGCCGGCGCCCGTTGGCGCGGTAACGATGACGGAATGGTTTTGATCTATTGCATAGATTGCATCCTCTTGAAACCGGTCTAGCTTGAAACCTTTATAAATCATCTATGATTCCCCAGTGTTACACGCCATGATTATAACTGTTTCTGTGTTTTTTGTCAATTGCGAAATCTAATTGTGCGTTAGGCAGTGTATGTGCTAATCCGGCCACTTGTCGAAAATTTGCCTAATTACTGGGGGAATTCGCTTGCGGCTGAACTCAAACTGTGCTACATTTAAGACGTCAAGCGGCTGCATTAGGCGTCAAAATTGACATTACCTCTAAATACCTGAGCGGTATTCCGAGCTGCCTTCATAAAACAACAGATTGCCCCTTCATCCGATGAGAACAGCGATTAGTGGTGAGTGACGAATGATTCATGGCGAGTGAACCGTGCAAGATAGCGCGAGGAGAACAAACGGCTCACCTTTATTTCATCAAGTGAATACCTTGACGCGTATGGTTTTTTGCCCAATTTGTGTGGTGCATACATCAAGCATGATGATTATTTTCCATACTACTCCTGTAATTTGCTGAAGCGAAGAAAGGAGGTTAAAATCATGGACTTTGGCACATGGTCACCATCACACACAATGCTTGTGCTCGTAATTGTCGTGGCTTTCCTTGGACAAGTCGCCGTTTTGTTTTATCGCACTGCACAACTTGAGAAGCGGATGGACAAGCAATACAACGAATTACGAAGGTAAGGAGAACACCTCGAGAGTCGAATCGACAAACGCATTGATGAGGTCAGAGCTGAAATCAGTGATGTGCGACCCGAAATTGCTAATCTGTGAACCGATGTTCAATCTGAAGTCAATGATGTGGGAACTGAAATCAGCAAACTCAACCAGAACCACATTGAACACTTGAGGCACCGCAACCACAGTGAATAACTTGAACGCTGATTTTATGGCTGTTTGGAGAATCGCATGAGACAACAAATTAAAATCCGCCCGGAATAATTGAGACGATAAAGAAATTAAATTTACGACATAAGAGAAGAGAAACGCCTGAATAATGATTGAAGGGAAAGGACCTACACCTTCCCCGTTCCTGATGAATTGTCTGATTGGACAGAAAAATGTCACTTCCAATATCGTCCCGCCTTCGGAATCGTAAATCCTATCAAATCCCTTCATAAAGAAATCAGATTCACTGGCTTAATTCTGTTTATGAACGCTGCTACGGCGCAATTCAGCAATTCGTGAGGATTCTCATAGAGTTGGGTTGCCTAGCCCTCGAATGGTATTTCCAAGATTGCCAGTCGATATGTGCGGGTCCACGTTTAGCCCCTTTAGACGTACAGTTAGAGGCATGTTTAGAACTACGTTTAGAAGTGCGGCAACTCACGCAGCGAATTGATGAATACTTTGCAGAGTTTCAGTGGAAACTAACACCTGAACGGCTACCGCTAGATGATGAAAAATGCCCCTCTAGCCGCAGGATGTTTTTCAGTTTCTTGAAGGCACTGGACGCAGGCGCATGAAGAATGGGGGCGTTCTTCCGACGCACCCGACAAGACGATTAGTGTTTGGTGAAATATGTTCAAAAAAGCCTTGTGTATCGGCGAGTTGGTCATCGATTTTGTCTCAACAGCAACTGATAAATCCCTTGCAGAATGCGCCGGTTTCACCAAAGCGCCGGGCGGCGCGCCGGCGAATGTCGCCGTAGGATTGTCTAGACTTGGGCTAGAATCGGGATTTATCGGCAAAGTTGGGGATGACCCATTCGGGAATTACCTGCGGAAGACACTCGAAGAGAACGGCGTGGATACATCGAGTCTCATATCGGGAACTGGTTGCCGTACAACGCTGGCATTTGTTGCGACGCGTTCCGACGGGATGAAGGACATTATCTGTTATCGGAATCCTGGGGCGGATATGCTTCTCACGCCTGACGAAATCAACGAAACCTACATTCAATCTGCAGATTTGTTCCACTACGGTTCGGTAAGTTTAAGCCATCAACCGAGCCGCAACGCTACGCTAAAGGCGATACAGTGTGCAAAGGACGCCGGTGCATTTATCTCCTACGATCCGAATCTGCGGTTGATGCTGTGGGATAGTCCGGCAGATGCTAAACGCTGGATTTGGGAAGCCATGCAGTATGCAGATGTTGCAAAACTTGCCGAGGAGGAGTGGGAGTTTGTGACGGGCACATCGGATTTGCAACGCGGCAGTGAACGCATTCTGGAATCGGGCGTGGGTTTGGCCGTCGTGACACGGGGGGAGCACGGTTGTTATTTCAACGACGGTCGGATTCATGGATATTTGGACGGGTTTCAAGTTGATGTAGCCGACCCACTTGGTGCAGGTGATGGGTTTGTTGCAGCGATGCTAGCGAAGCTGATGCAATCATTTGGCGCGGGGCGAGCGCCGGTGCAACTCGACGCGGACCAACTCCGAGAAATCATGACCTATGCGAATGCGGCTGGCGCATTGAGTACACAGCGGGTGGGGTGTATTCCGTCGCTGCCGACGGCATCGGAAATTGACGCGTTTTTGAGCTTACCTGCCGACCTCCCATGCTAGATGTTGCAATTCTGGACCGATGAGTTTCTCCCAAGCTAACTGCACGGCTGCGGACGACCCCGGCGTCGAGATGACCACCTTCCCGCGGTACACGCCTGCGGTAGCGCGCGAGAGCATGGCTGCGGCGCCCACCTGATCGTAGCTAAACATCCGAAACAGCTCGCCGAAACCCGGCAGGGTTTTCTCAAGTTTCCGGCTCAAGACGTCAAAGGTATTATCGCGCGGAGCGATCCCGGTCCCCCCGTTGAACAAAATCACACGTGCGTCTCCGTCTGCCAACGTATCTAGCACCGCATTTACCTGTGTTGGTTCGTCCTTAATCAGTTGATACGCTGTTACCGTGTGTCCATCTTCATTCAACCGCTGACGAAGATATGCCGCATTCTTATCCGTTTCCGGGGTTCGTGTGTCGCTAACAGTGACAATTGCCACGGGGACGGGACCGTGTTCTTCAGCTAATTTTCTATGTTGTTCAGTGCTTGTTGAAGTTGCCATTTTTTTCTCCGTCTGAGTGGAAAGGGCAACCACATGGGTTGCCCCTACATGGAATAGGTCCAATATGTGGGCAGGCCTTGTACCTGCGCAATTGCCTTGCAATTTCGGCGTATTACGCTTTTTCTTCTTCAGCGTTTGTTATAAACGGGGTCAGTAGATCGATTGGGATTGGGAAGACGAGCGTCGAGTTTTTCTCGGCAGCCACTTCGATGAGGGCTTGTAAGAAGCGAAGTTGGATTCCGGTCGGATTCCTGCTCAATATTGTCGCCGCCTCTGTTAACGCTGTGGACGATTCCAACTCGCCCGCGGCGTGCGTCAGTTTTGCTCGGCGTTCTCTTTCCGCTTCCGCCTGTTTTGCCATTGCCCGTTGCATCTCCGCCGGGAGATCGACATGCTTGATTTCCATTGCGAGAACGTGAACCCCCCAGTCTTGGCTGTGCTTTCTGATTATTGCCTCCAAGTCTTGATTAAGTTTCTCGCGTTCAGACAGGAGTTCATCGAGTTCAGCTCGTCCGAGAACACTTCGAAGCGTAGTCTGCGCTAGTTGGCTGATGGCAAACCCGAATTCTTCCACCTCAATGACTGCCTTATCTGCGTCAACGACCCGGAAAGACAGCACCGCGTTCACATTTACCGAGACGTTGTCTCGGGTGATTACGTCTTGGGGCGTGACATCTTGTACTATGGTACGCAGGCTGACTCGCTGCATCCGCTCAATCCAGAATGGAATCAGCAGAACGAATCCGGGACCCCGCACGCCGCTTAAACGTCCGAGCCGAAAGACAACAGCTCGTTCGTACTCTTTGAGAATGCGAACGGAAGTTAGGATAAGCACCAATCCTACAACAATAGCAATACCTATTTCTATTTGCGGCATTTACATCTCCTTGTGTTGAGTTTATGTATTGAAATACGGTGCCAGTGTCCAGCGAACAGTAAATGCTAATCACTGGTTGCTAGCTATAGCTCTTAAGAAGGGGGATTGCGCATAATCGTCCAAACCTAATCTGCGCGGTTATTGTAATCCTTCTTCGGCTTTTCTTGCGTATATTGCCCACAGGACAAAGCTGGTTGTTTGCAAATTTGCCTTTGAACTCTCAAGCTCGATTGGCGTAGCACTGACAAAACTCCCATCTTCCTGCTGGACGCTCCGCAAATAACCGATAGCGACCTTGTCGGCGTTTAGGGGATCGCCGCCCGCAACTAGCGCAAGAATGGCGTATGCTGTAATTTCAGGATCGCTCGGTTCATTCTTTCGCCTGCCGAATCCGCCATCCTCATTTTGCATCTGTTTTAACCATGCGAGTTGTGTGTCAATGTCGTAGACCAATGCTAAGCCTTGCAACACCCATGACGTTACTAGAATTTCGGATTTCGCACCTCGCGCCATTGACCAACCGCCGTCTAGATTAATTCGTTTTTCGAGCCAACCGGCGGCTTTCGGTATGGGGGAAAAGTTTTGTTTGAATTTAAGTCTTCTAAGACCCGCCAAGACGGCGCCTGTGTAGAGAGGGTTACCGGGTTGGTGCATGCTGCGCCCCCAACTCCCATCATCGTTTTGAACCTCTTTTATCCAATTGAGACCCTTGTATTGAGCCTCTGCATCCGTCCCCGCTTTAGCCAGCGCCATTAGAATGAAAATGGTGTGGGCTGTGTTAGCGTTCCAACTACCGTCTTGTTTCTGATGCTTTATCAGGTAGAGCACGCCTCTACGAATTACACTTGAACCCGTTCCCCAACCCTGAAACATCAACGCTTGCATAACAAGCGCTGTGACCTCAACGTCGCTTTCGCCGCCGGCAATGAGGGGCCAACCGCCATCGGCATTTTGCGCTTGTACCAGATATGACGCCGCAATTTCAGTGGTCTCAAAGATAGATCGTGCGGCAGCGGCCTCTGTCGCGTTGAGGTTCAGGAGTAGTAGCAACGAAAACAGCCAGAAGCTGCGGAAATGAAAACAAAGATGTTTTTTCATAGGTATTTTCCGAGGAAAATCAAGCCTAAATCGAATCTCCCATGCTGATTTCTAAGTTTGAAGAGTTTTCAAGATTTTTCAGGTTTATGATGGAAAAAGTGAACTAAAGCAGTATTTGCAAATTACGGCACACGGCGTGTGCCTACTACTTTGGGAATTGGGTAAAAACCAATTAACTAGACCAGATTGGCGTCAAGACCTTCGTCAATTGAAGAAGGCTTTTCAGGTTGTGAGCTGGCAAGAAATAGTCGACATGCAGCAAAGCGGTACGTATTCCTCGACAGAGCGGTTGGTAACCTTCGCTTCCAAGCAAGGGGTTCAGCCATATCACTCTGTATGCGCGGCGATGCAACATC
Source organism: Candidatus Poribacteria bacterium (assembly GCA_028819845.1). GTDB lineage: Bacteria > Poribacteria > WGA-4E > WGA-4E > PCPOR2b > JAPPKS01. Next base: position 91,233 of record JAPPKS010000013.1, read on the forward strand.
TCCATTGCTGTCCGCAGCAACTCGGGATCGCCTCGATCCCAACCATCACTGATTAAAATTACGACTGACCTGTAGGCTGAGAATGACGGTGCAAACTCCCGATAAAAGGCGATAAGGCTTTCGCCAATTTTTGTTCCGCCTGACCAATCTGGTACGACCTGTGCTATCTCGCGAAGTCCATCTTCGACTGTTTTGCGCTGCAAAATGCCGGTAATGTTGGTTAGCCGTGTGCTAAAGATTGCCGCCTCTATTTCCTTAATTTCCCGCTGCATCCCAAAAATAAACTGGATTAGAAATTTCGAGTAACAGTCCATGGAAGCGCTGACATCGCAGAGCAGCAAAATTTTGTACTTCTTAACTTTCCGGCGCTTACGGATTAGCTTCAACGGTTCACCACCGTAGGCAATGTTTTTTCGCCAACTGCACCGAAAATCGATTGTATTCCCTTTGATGCCAACTTTCCGGCGGCGGCTCAATTTGGTCGCCAGGAGGGAAGCAAATTTAGCGATAATTTGGCGCGCTTCCTCAATGTCGGCCGGTGTGTAGTGACTGAAATCCTTTTGGGTCAACACATCATTCGGACTATATGCGATTGCGTCCTCTGAATCTCTATCTTCATCCTCACCAACCTCGCCCCATTCTCCCAGATTGAAAATGTTTTCATCATCAGTGAAACTCTGCGGATCGGATGTCGGCTTGTCTTCAATTGATTCAAGCGCCAATGTCTTCAAGGCGGGACGGGGGTGTTTCCAGAACAGATTGAAAGCGGTATCAAAAAGCGCCCGATCTGATTCACTCGCAATCAGGTTTGTTCTGGCTGCGTGGTAAAAATCGCCGCGCTGCGTTATATCAATCCATTCAAGACTTCGACAAAAGCTAATTTGGTTTGTCGTCGTCACATTTACGCCTATCTGCTTGAGCAACCGGCAGAATACAGTGATTTCTTGAAGGAGGGTGCCGTGATTAACCATTATAGATTGTTAAATACCCTCAACGACGCTGCTTGCGAGCGAACAGCAGATTTATCATCTCCAATTTTCTCAAAGATTGTGTCCGGAGGTAGTTTGGCTCTATTTACCAGTTCACCAATGTTAACTTCCCGTGCACACTGAATGTCGTCCTGAAATTTGAAGATACAACCCAGCGTTTCCTCAACGACGTTTGAATCCAATCCATCCTTTCCCAGCGCGATGAGCGCCAGTCCCCAATCCAGCGTCTCCGCGATTCCCGGTTTTTTATAGTAGTCGCCTTCACGGAAGAACTGCATCATGTTGCAGAGCTGTTGAGCGAGTGCGTCATTGATGTGCGGCAGTTTAGTCTTGACAATCGACAATTCCTTCTCGACCGAGGGGTAATCAATCCACTGGTAGAGACACCGGCGTTTTAGGGCTTCGTGAACCTCCCGCGTTCGGTTTGAAGTCAAGACTACGCAAGGGATATGCTTCGCCTCGATTGTCCCGATTTCCGGGATTGTAATCTGAAAATCCGATAAGATTTCAAGGAGGAAAGCTTCAAACTCGCTGTCACTTCGATCGACTTCGTCAATGAGCAGGACTGGTGGAACTGCGCCATCACTCTGAATAGCTTCGAGGAGCGGGCGCTTTAACAAGAAAACCTCACCGAAAATGTCTACACCAATCCGATCCTTGTCAATTCCCCGCGCCTCGTCAATTCGTAGTTGAAGCATCTGTTTGGTATAGTTCCATTCGTACAGGGCACTGTTCGCATCAAGGCCTTCGTAGCATTGCAATCGGATGAGTTTCCCGCCTGTTGCGTCCGCTAAAACGCGCGCTACTTCCGTTTTGCCGACGCCGGATTCCCCTTCAAGGAAGATTGGTTTGTTCAGATGACTGGCTAGGAAAACCGTTGTTGCTAACGCTCGGTCAGCAATATAGTGATGATTCGCAAATGCGTCCTGTATTGCTTGGATGGAGTGGAACATAATTACGGCCAATCCTTCATGGAAATGTGGTGCGTGTTACGCATTGTCTAATTCCTAACCGGTACCCCTATCAGCGCACAACCACGTCCTTTAATGCTTCCAAGTAATCTTCACGGTAGTCGATGTCTCTAAGCACACGATCGGTATCGACAACGACGTAATGAATGTCGTGCGCATACTTTCGAAACAGCGATCTGACCCCACCGTTCTGCGGCTCAAGCGCGAGGATGTCGGCGGCGTAACGGCGATCGAAAATGACGGGATGTCCTCGTCGATTGTCGTAGCTCGGCAGCGTAATCCCGCGTGCAGTTTCTGCGTGCGCGTCAACAACCAGATCAATTAGATCGGATGTGATGAACGGTTGATCGACGAGCGTCAGAGCGAAGGCGTCCGCTGAATCGGAAATCGAACGCACGCCGCACTGCGCAGAGGTCAGCATCCCCAGCCGGTAATCGGGATTGAACACAATCTTGACGGATTTGTTTTGAATGTGCGATCTAATCCTTTCCGCTTCATGCCCTATTACGACTACGACCTCGTCGAGTTTCGATCCCAGCAGGTTATCAGTTACGGTTTCGATAATGGTACTTCCCTCGAATGGCAGAAGTTGTTTCGGTTCGCCGATGCGAGTGGATAGCCCGGCTGCGAGGATGATGCCCGAGATTTTGGGGTTCATTTTTGTCAGAAGACAGACATAATTCGGCAAAAATTCAGCGTGCAAGATTTGTGCTGCGCGTTGTCAGATTTCGATACCTCATCGAATTTTGACGGCAGTTCCGCTCACTGACACCATCAACATGCCATTCCCCTCACCAAGCACTTCATAATCAATGTCAACGCCGACGACAGCATTGGCTCCACGCTCTGCCGCTTCCGATTCCATTTCACGCAGGGCGGTCTCGCGGGCATTGACAAGTTTGTCCTCATACGCACCCGCTCTGCCACCAATTATATCCCGGATGCCGGCGAGGAAATCTCGAAAGATGTTTGCACCCATAATCGCTTCTCCAGTGACGATACCGAGATAGCCGGTAATCTGCTTGCCTTCGATGTTTGGTGTCGTTGTTGTAATCATTATTTTCCTTTAATGATTTGACTGGAACTCTAGGGTATAAACGACCAGCGCCGCCATCGCACATAGAAACCGAGTTTTTCCAAAAAACTCGGTTTCAGCCGATTACTCCCCGCTGACATTGAACAACAGCGCAATAGTTTGGTTGATATGGGTTACCATTTAACAGTTCAATTCTGATTAGGGACTGTTCTCGAATTTTGCAGCTAAGTTCTCGCCGCTACCGTTGCCTGATAGCGCTCCGATTTTCTCGTCGTCGGTTGGAGGTTCTTCTTCCGGTAAGGCAAACCGATATATTCTGTCCTCATCTGGATTCTCCATTAGGCGGTCAATGTAGGCATAGGGAAGATTGGTTTGCTCTTGTATCTCCTCGCGATTCAAGCCGCTTTTTATCATACCGATTACCTCCCCATCAACCCGTTGACGCGCCAAATCGTTTTTAATTTGATCTTCATCGAGGCGCGTTTGTCTTGTTATTTCGTCAAAGCTTTCACCCTCCCACAGCCTATCCCGGGCTATTTCAGGCCGTATTCGATTAGTGTATTCTTCTATTTCCGCTTGAATTTGCGCTCCTTCTTCGGCTTCCCTTTCTAAGGTTTCTTGCTCGGTTCGGGTAACGGGCGGATTGACGCTCTTGACGGCTTGAATTAGCGGCAGCAGTGCTTTTGGAAGAAGCGTTAGCCGTTCTTTTGGGCTAAGGGACGAAATCGTGGGTTCCAAAATGTCAAACGCGGCGTTCAATGCCCTCTCAGACTTGGATTCGAGTTGCCGGATGCGCTTTTCTCGCCCTTTAACATGATTAGCCTGCATTAGCCCATATTGCTTAGCCCGTTTTTCTGCGTTGTATCGGCTGTCGTTCGGGTTGACGGTGCAGACGGCTTCCTTTGCCCAGCGGTGGTCGGCTTTCGGATCGCCGGTTGAACGCTCCGGGTACCGAGCGACAAGCGCGTCTGCGACTTCGGCGGTGCTAAAGTCCTGCGCAAACAGCACGAGCCATTCAGCGAGTTCGGATTGCGTTTGATGGTACGGGTTTTTGAAGCTTCGTTTTTAGCTCATTTTTTTGCATTCCCGGGAATTTTGGTTCAATTTTGGGGGATTTTGTCTATTCGACGGTAAAAGTCATACTAGATATTGCGTTATGCAACAAAACATATTATATCACATTTTGGCTAAATGATGCAGGCAACTTTTTTGACAGAGGTTTGAACCTAAACAGGAACGGAATGAGTAGTTTTGCAGTAGTAAGCGCAAGAAAAAAGCCGAGAACAGATGCCCCCGGCTGGCTGTGGATGAAATAGATATTTTCCACGTTACTGGTTGATTGCGAGACGGCGCCAAATGACGATTACGCGCCTAGTTCTTGTCTAAATTGCCTTGGCAATTTAATGTTATCTTTAGACTTGAGCGTATGTTGGGAATCCTTGTTCTTCTTCAGCAAGGCTTCCATAAACGGATCTTTAGGTGTAAGTCTTAGGAACCGGTCGCGGAGATATTCGTTACGCATCTCCTTTTTAGTTTTTTTCGACACTGATAGCCACCCCCTCTCTTGGTTCTCGGAATGTACGCGTGGTATTGCAAAACGTCGTACCCCGATTGTACCATATTGCTCCGGATTTGCCCAATTGGATTTACACGTCGGATAAAACAGCACGCGCTTTATGACGGCGGATGGGCAATGTGCTTATGCCAATCACCTCGCCAGTAGGTTGGGTTATGCGGTACGGTTAACTCTGGAATTACCGTTTCGCGTGCCGAATGATGCGAGACGCATTACACGCCTAATGTAACCCAACGTTTTGTGTAAAAGGCGAAGTGTATGGTTGACCGGTGGTGGTTGCAGAAAGCTATTGCGAAAGATTACTATGGAGAACTAAAAAACTATCGCACACGTTATTCACTCGGATGATCGCTCAACCCAACCTACAAATACTGATTGAAATTTTAGCATTACCATCGCCTGAAGTATAAACTGCCATACAAAGCACCCCTGGAGAATCTTAGCGAACTTTTTGAACAAAAAAAGCGGTGGAACCGAAGTCCCACCACTTTGCTTGTTAGATAGGTTAGATACTACCACAACTCCCCGTCAGGAAGTAGCACTTTCTTAATCTCGCCATTCACATAGCGGTATGTGTAAAGCGGTTGTTTGGCTTGACGTTCTGCTGCTGAACGTCGTGATTTTTGTCTCTCTTTAAGCTGACGCATACGCTCGCCAAATGGTAATCCGTGGCCAGGATCGGGGGATATGTACCTAGTAGGCTGGGAGTATGTTTTAGATTTAGATTTGACTCCTGCTCGACTAAGCAAACGTGCCCTAGCTGCCCTTGATTTGTATGTATCAGGATTAGGCTGTTGTTGTTGCGTCGAATCCGGCACATACTTCTGGGCCATTGCTATCACCTCTTCATAGAACTCAGCCTGTTCTCGTAGTTTCTGTCGAGCCCTTCGATTTACAGCCCTAGTTTGCGCCTTGTACAAGTCAGCCTGAGCCCTATAAAGCTCAGCCTGCGCTCTGGCACGCTCAGCGAAAGGTTCAGCTGCATCTCGCGCCGCTAATATCTCACGAATAGTCCCGGCTGGAGAGGTATACCGCCGAGCCGCACGAATCGCCGCGATTTCGGTTTCAACGATTCCTATCGGCTTCGGAGTTGTTTTTTTGACCCGAATATTGTACCTTGAAGAATTCAGGTAAGGATTATCGTACCTGTCAATTTCCACTTCATAAGCGTCGTAGCTCCAAACAGTACCACCGATTAACGGCAAAACTAGCATGAAACTCAAAATTCTTAACATAGCACTCTCCTAATCATCATTATGCCAAGATTGATAACACTAGGCTATGTCTATATCGTAAACTAATAATAGTCAATGAAGACAATTTTGTCAAGGGCAATTATTTTTGCGCCAACCCAACACTAGGTTCTGTTGATATTTCAACGTAGCCAGATAAGCGTGGAGACAAAACTTAGAAATCCAAAATAACGGGCGGCTAGTTTCTCGAAAAGAGAAAAGATACGACGATACCATTTTATTTTGTTGATGAAACATTCAACCAGATG
>JAPPKS010000034.1:0-50116 GCA_028819845.1 Candidatus Poribacteria bacterium
GAAAAACGTAATTGCATAAAGCAAGTTTCATTCCCACACTTAACCCTGAAGAACCTTACCGTCAAAACGGAAACTTCAAGCGGCGCAATTTTCGTTCAGTAAGGCAGTTGAAACACTCAAAATCTAAAGGAGATTGAAATGAAAAATCAGGAGCCTTCACAAACAGGCGATCGTTCCTATTCACCCCCAGAAGAACCTGAACGCGGCTCATCAAAATGGGGCTACGATGATGAGCGCGGCGCAGCCAACATGATGACTTCGGAGAAAGTATTGGAATCCATCAGCTTAATCAAAGAAGGAAAAACCTATCAGCTTGGCCGCATTTACGAAAAAGGCATGCCATGGTCGTGGGAGTTAGAAATCCCGGTCTCACCAACATCGCCCCCGCAAGGTATAAACCAATCAACCGGTTTCCATGAACGGTTGGACATTGCTAATATTCATGTGGGAACGCACATGGACGCTTTAGTCCATGTCGGAATTGGAGACTCGTTCTACAACGGATTCGATCGGCGAGAGTTGTTCACCTCCGAAGGAGTAACCAAACTCGGAATCGAACAAGTGGGTGTTTTTTTGACCCGAGGAATCCTACTCAACATTCCGTCTCTCAAGGGGAAACCCGCGCTCGAAAAAGATTATGAAATAACCGATGAAGACTTGAATCACGCGTTGCAGAAACACAATCTGCAAATCCGCTCCGGGGATGTGGTCTTAATTCATACCGGATGGGGCAGCCGCTGGCGGGATAACGATTCGGAACACGGTTATTTGAGTGGAGAACCCGGACTTGGCGTTTCTGCCGCCCACTTCCTTGTTCAACAGCAGATAGTGCTCGTTGGTTCAGACAACTGGGGCATTGAGGTCTTACCAACCAAAGAACATGACGCCTTTTGTCCTGTGCATCAGATTTTATTAACCGTGAATGGTATATACCTGCTAGAAAACTTGAACACCACTGAAATGATTCGAGATAATGTCTATGAATTCGCGTTCTTTTTCGCGCCTATACCGATAAAAGGGGCAACCGGCTCATTCGGCAATCCTGTCGCCGTCTGTTAAGCGCATCACCGTCCGAGCTATTCCGAAGAAAATTCGGAATTTCGCAGCATGCGAAGAAATTTGACCGCGAACGCCGCAAATCCCTCCCATGTGACATTGCGCGCGACCCTGATTGGCGTCGTACTCATCATCGTGAACGCACTCTGGATTTATAACATGGAAATCGTTCGCTATTCACCGGAAACCACAACTGCCGTGCTAATTCTGAACGCAGTAATATGGCTAATCGCTTTAATCATACTCAACGTCTTCTTGCAGCGATTCCTGCCCCGACACGCATTCACCCAGGGCGAGTAGAACTGGTCTCGGTTGGGTATTCTATGGCACTCTGGAACGTTGGCTGGTCTATCCCAGCGGTGTGAATCACCCAGTCGTGGCAACCGTCGCACAGGGCTGCATTGTTGTCCTGTTTCTTGCCTTTATGCGTTCGCGTTTTCTATGGTGGGCGCTGCACCCGGTCGGATATCTTATGGGAAATGACCACACAATGAACTATTTGTGGATGCCGTTCCTCATTGGATGGCTGGTAAAATCCATTGACCTTAAATACGGGGGCTTACGCGCTTACCGTAAAACCATCCCCGCGGCGGTTGGCATAATCCTAAGAGATTTCGTGTCAATGACAATTTGGAGTGTCATCGGCATTATTCTTGATGCGCCCACCTATTCCCACTTTTGGCACCCGATTCGGAGATGATTGACAGGACAGGATAATTATTGTATCTTTATATTCCGGCCTCGAAATGAAATTCGGCTATAGTTGTTTCGGCTTTAGAAGCGGCAGCTCTAAGAAATGTAGCGGATTCATTTGTGCCCCAACTTAGATTGAAATTGTTGTGCATCGGCAGCCGATTCATTCCAAAAATCAGGAATTTCGCATTATGCGGAAAAATTTGACCGCGAACGCAGCAAAACCCTCCCATGTGACATTGCGCGCGACCCTGATTGGTGTGGTGCTCATCATCGTGAACGCTTTCTGGATTTACAACATGGAAATCGTTCGCTATTCACCGGAAACCACAACTGTCGCGCTAATTCTGAACGCGGTAATCTGGTTAATCGCTCTAATCACACTCAACGTCTTCTTGCAGCGATTCCTGCCTCAGCACGCATTCACCCAGGGCGAGTTGATGGTGATATACGTGATGATGGCGATTGGAGCAGTGATTTGCGGGTTAGAGTTCATAGAAACCCTCGTCCATATCATCGGGCATCCAGTAGCATATGCTACCCCTGAAAACGACTGGGCAAACCTCTTCATTACACATCTGCCCAAATGGCTCATCCTTCACAGCGAGGGTGCCGTCAAGGACTATTATACGGGTGAATCTACATTATACACCGCCGAACATATCCGCGCTGTAATCACTCCTGTTCTCGCTTGGGGATTCTTCGCCTTCGTTCTTGTTTCAACCCTTGCGGTAATTACCGTATTCTTCAGGAGTCAGTGGATTAACGCTGAAAGGCTTACATATCCGATTATCCAAATTCCGCTTGAGATGACACAAGATACATCACAATTCTTCAAGCGGCGCGCGATGTGGACCAGCTTCACAATTGTGCTAGGTTTCCAGATTTTCAACGGTCTCTACTTCTTCTTCCCGCAAGTGCCCCACGTTCCCATCTGGTACGTCGACTTCGGCCATCTTTTTAGGGACAAACCGTGGACTGCGATGGGCATGACGCGCGTCTCTTTTTACCCCTTTATGATTGGCTTAGTCTATTTCAGTCCGTTAGACCTTTCACTGTCAGCTTGGTTTTTCTTTCTCGTTTGGAAAGCTGAACTAGTCGTCAGGTACATAATGGGATGGGCTATTCCTGCTGGGATGGCATTCAATCACCAAGCCAGCGGCGGCGCTTATCTCGCCATCTGTTTGCTAGCAATCTGGGCGAGCCGAAAGCGGTTGAGTCAAATTTTGAAAAAGGTCTTTGTGGGCGGGACACAATTGGATGAAAGTTCTGAGCCAATCCCCTTTCGGCTGGCTTTCATTGGCGTGGTATTCGGCTTAGTCATCCTAATCTGGTTCTGTTATATGGGCGGCATGTCGCTCTGGGTAGCTTTTCTGTTCTTCGCGCTTTACGGCGCAGTCTCCATCTGCGTTACCAAGCTGCGCGCCGAGTTGGGGGCGCCCGTACACTACTACCCAGAAATCGGACCAAGCAACCTCCTGTATTATTCACTTGGCACACGTAGACTCGGAGCAAAGAACCTCGGCATGATGGCACTGCTCCGATGGTTTTCCCTCGCAAACAGGAACAATCCCATGCCGCACCAAATGGAGGCTTTCAAAGTCGCCGAACGCACTGGAATCGACAACAGAAAGCTCTTGGCCGCCATCATCTTAGCAGTCGGCGTCGCTATCACCGCTGCGCTATGGGCATCGCTTCACACGCTTTTCGATTTCGGAGCCGCTAAAGGCAGAACCTATCTTGGGTGGATTACCTATGGCGCTCTAGAACGTTGGCTGGTCTATCCCAGCGGCGTCAATTACCCAGTCATGGCAACCGTCGCACAGGGTTTCGTTGTTGTTCTGTTTCTTGCATTTATGCGGTCTCGTTTTCTATGGTGGTCGCTGCACCCCGTCGGTTATCTCATGGCAAATGACCATACAATGAATTATCTGTGGACGCCGTTCCTTATTGGATGGCTCGTAAAATCCATTGTCCTTAAATACGGAGGATTGCGCGCTTATCGGAAGACCATCCCCGTGGCTGTCGGTGTCATCCTGGGTGATTTCGTGTCAATGACAATTTGGAGTGTCATCGGCATTGTTTTCGACGTACCCACCTATTCCCACTTTTGGCACCCGATTCGGAGGTGATTGTAATAACTAGATTACTCTCATATCTTAATATTCCGGACTCGAAATGAAATTCGGCTGAAGTTGTTTGGGTTTTAGAGGTAACCGCAATGCTTAAACAAGTTTTTTTGTCCATTTTCATGGAATGAAGACTATGAATCTCAACTTCAAACTTTTTCCTACGAGGATATTACCATGGAACTTACAAACCGGGAGCGGTACAGCATACCGCAGAGAACGTATGACTGCGAGCCGACCCTGACAGACGGGCAGATTTTACAGTTTTGCACAACGGGCTTTCTCGTGTTAAACGGGGTAGTGCCTGACGAGATAAATCGCAAGGCAATTGAGTACCTCGACGCAAACACCTATTATGAACCAACCGAAATTTTAAGGGATGACTGGTTTGTTGAGAATGTAATTCTTAATACCCAAGCGGCAGGCGCCGTTCGGTCATTGCTTGGGATGAACTTTGGCTTGCCGATTCTTATGAGCCAACATCGCGGCGAATGCCCGTCACCGTCTCAGAGATGGCATAGGGATGGCGGTTCAAAGTGCGGTCCGGAGGTGAACTATCTTCAGGTGTTCTATTATCCGCAAGATACGCCTCCTGAATTAGGACCCACCGAAGTATTGCCCGGTTCGCATGTTAACAATTGGCCGGCACGCTATATGCAACACTATGGCGGCATTCGAGATGGCGTCAAAACCGCTTCACCCGCGGGGTCAATTTTCATCACTGTCTATTCGATTTGGCACCGCCGCGCAGCCTCAACGGGGTCGGCAGTGCGCCATATGATGAAATACAACTACTGGCGCACCGAGCCGCCGGTTCGGGATTGGGTGCGTGAACCCGATTTTGACTTCCATTCGGCAACATACGGACCGATAGAGACTGCGCGTATGTTCTACTGGCTCTCCGGGAAAATTGATGAGTTTAGGTTTATTGGCGGACAGGCATGGCCATCGGGGAATAGGGATTGTAACTACAAACCTTACGGGTTTCCGTCTGGTCCTGCGCGCTGGTAGACATTTGGTTTTTTATAACCTAGGCTGTCTAATACCCAAAGGACAGCGGCAGATACGTCTTTCATCAACATGTCGGAAATGCTAAAATAGAGCAAACACTAATTTTGGAGAGTTGGACGAAGCCGTGAAACTGATGATTTTACCACGGTTTCTTAATTTCCGAGTTCGCGGTTAACTCATGTCTTTCAAGCGGAGGTACCGATTTTGAAGCATAAACCAACTGAACTGTATCTGGTCGGCGGCATCACAGGGTTGCTCGGCGGCATTTTCATGTTCATGCCGAGCTATCTGTCCATATTTCATGTGCACGCGGCGCATCTTGGAAGCCCAGATTTGAAACTCGTTGGCATCGCACACGGCTTTAGCGTTGTCAGTCTCATCTTAATCACGCCGGCGGTCTTCGCACTATTTGCGCTGCTGAAATCAACCTCGGCAACTCGCAGCTACTTAGGGCTCGGTTTCGCCCTTCTTTGGATTGGCATTGGTATTGTGGGACACCTCTCCCAAACAGCACCGCTGCGAACACTGAGCGAATTTTACGACAAACCGCCATCTCGTGAAACCGCAATGTTGATTTATCATTTTTCTGAAGAGTTCTGGGAAGCGCTTTCGCGGACAAGCACGTTCTTTGCAGTTCTCATGTCCTTATGTTACGGCTTGGCGCTGATTAAGAGTTGGAATCGCCCTTCAGGTTATCTGTTCCTGCTCGCGATTATTGCCTTCCCCATCGGGTTCTTGATTCCCCAAATTGATGTTCAATTGCATATCATTCTACGCAGTCTAGGATTCATTTTTGCCGCCGGTGCGTTAATCAAGATTGCAGCTTCAAAAGCGGAATCGGATGCCACTGTATGATTTGGTTGCGTCTCGATTTTTATGCCAAATCTTTTCTTAGCAACAATTTTGGACTCCGAAGATACGCGGTATAAGGCGCTATAAGGCGCTATAATGCGGAAAAATGTGGACGTTTGAGCTGTCAATACTGCGCATTTTGCAATAAGAGATCCGCAAGACGTCTTGCGTTTAAGGGGAGGATACATGAACGCAACCTTTGAAGCCGCTGTCGAGGCAATTATCGCCGGCGATTTAACGAAGTTGTCCGAGTTGCTTGCCGCCAATCCAAATCTTGCTAAAGCACGCTCCGCCAGAGTTCATCGCGCCACTTTGCTGCATTACGTATCGGCAAACGGAGTCGAGGACGAACGCCAAAGCACGCCGAAAAATGCCGCGGAGATTGCAAAGACTTTGATTGCCGCGGGCAGCGACGTTGATGCCACTTTTCTGGATGGAAAGAGCGGGACAACGCCTTTGGTGTCCCTCGTCACCAGTGTTCACCCGCACAATGCCGGCGTTGCGGCGGATTTAGTCAAGATTTTCGTTGACGCAGGCGCGAAGGTGGAAGGACTAAATGATGATGGAGAGCCGCTGCGCCTTGCAATTGAGTTTGGCTATGCTGCGTCCGCCGAAGCGCTTATTGAAGCAGGCGCATCAATTAATCAGTTGCAAAATTACCGTGCCGGAAGCCAGGCTGCGGAAGACGTAAAACAACGGTATATGAAAAAGTAAACGGCAGCGGCATTGTAAACGTGGACACCAACTCAAATGGTTTACCAAATTATCGCCGAGATGTGCTGTTTATAATACATCACGGTCGTGTAGAAAGGCGTCGTCATCAACTTTCCTAGATTTTTTTTTACGTCTCGCAATTAAAGATTGGTCAAGGGCGTTGGTACAGTCAAAACATGGAGGCAGTAGAATGAAAATTCTAAGGCTCTGGGGCGCACTTGCTTTTCTAGCTGTTGTATTGTTTCTTATCGCGATCGTTCTCAAAATCCGTCCTAACAAATCAAGCGAACTGCTAGAAATATCGGATTCTTCAAATACACGCCAAGTAGTTGTTAGCGGAGAATTATTACAGCAACAAATACAACAACAGATTGAGCGAAAATCGAATTCAGACCAACAATCGGTTAAAAACACTACCATCAACGATGCGAGTGAAGGTTTAGAAGAACTCAACATGTGGCTTGAATCGCTTGGTGAGTCGGTTGATAATCCGGATGATAAACGGTATGGAGACGTGTTAAACTGGGAGACAAACTGGCCGGCAACGGGCATATATTATGCGCGCGATTACTTGCGTTATGTATTGGATGATAGTCCCTTCAGAGACGAAATTAAATCCATGGTCTCCATGAATCCTGACGCTACATTTGAACAATTGAATCCAATGGATCCCAACTCGGGTGTTACGTTTCATGCGATAGATGGTACTGTAATTCCAGCGTCCCATCTTGAGAGCTATCATAGCCGATTAGCGAAAATGCTTCTTGCAAAATGGCAAAACGAAACTTCAAGTAATTCGCGCTCTGGCATTACCGGGGATTCTTGGGATGTAGTTGACCATTTTCATGACCTTGGTAATTCGGAATCTGAACGCACTAAAAAAATCAAAGAGATGAGTGTTGAACAGGTGATTACAGCGACACCAAAGAAGCGAGTAACGCAAAAACAGCCAGCTGGCAGGCGGGGACACAAGCCAACGGACGACAATGGAGAATCCGAGATTTCACAAGAAGGTAAAAGCGACCAACTAGCTCCTACTGAATCGGAGAACGTTTGGCATTTGGAAACTGGTGAAGGTAGTGGTGATTCTGTTCAAATGGAAAGGGAAGATGAACCAATCGGTATGGATGACAAGTTGGGACCCGAAGACGGTCCTGAGAACTCTGAGAATTAGAGAAAGCCACAGGAATCAGACACCTTCTGGCTTTAATATTGGTAGTTGTTCAACTCGTATGACGCTTAAGCTGTAGCTCAGTATCGGATATTTGAAGAAGAATTGGTCCGATAACCTTCACGACACGTACGCTGTTCCGGTTGCTCTTCGTGGACAGCGATACTTTTCGTTAGGAGGCAAACATCAATGAAGGCGATTGTTGCGTTAATGGTTATTTCGTTCGCCGTATTGGCATGCGGCGAAGACGAGACCGGTCTCATAAATAGCCCGCCTGTCATCGATCATGTGGTTGCGCCTGAACCAGTCGAACCCGGTGCAACTGTCGAACTGCAGGTCGTTGCGCATGATGCAGACGGCGACGCGTTGAGCTACGTGTGGGAAGCAAAAGAAGGTAAACTTGATTCTACCACAGGGCGCGTCGTGAAATGGACAGCCCCTACCGATGCGAAATCCGCAGTTGTCGTCGTCCACGCAAGTGACGGTGTGAACGAATCGGCTGTCAAATCAAAAAAGATAGCCATAAACCTGCAAAATTCCGCACCTGTCATCAAGAAAATCGTTGTCCCTGACAAGGTTCACGCCGGTGCGCGTATACAACTTGAAGCGATAACTGATGACGTAGATGGGGATACGCTGACCTACAACTGGGAAGCGGCGGGGTTGCTTAGTTCAGAGAATATGCCGACAACGATATGGACTGCCCCATTTGATTCGAATTCAACAACCGTTACGTTAACCGTGGACGACGGTATAAACGAATCGGTGGAAAAATCGGCAGAGGTCATTGTCAATAACTCCCTAATTGTTCCAGGGAAGAAAGCTGCAGGCATTGAATTAGGGGATGAATTTGATCGGGTGAAAACGCTGTACGGAAAACCGGACCAGGAAAAAGGTGGAATAGTTGGCGGTCTTGATTATTGGGATATTGGGTTGTCCGTTTCCGATGATGGAATCGGGCAGGTCCGGAGCATACATATCTACAAGCCATTTGAGGGGGATATCATAAGGCAAGTTCGCCACAAGCCGAGTTTAGCTAAAACGTTGGGCGGCAGCGGTATCGGAAGTAACCGCAAGCGTGTTGAAACCGAATTTGGGCCCGCCGAGGAAATCAAAGACGATGGCAAGAATCACTGGTATTGGAAAAGGGGAATTAACTTTCAATACGACGAGGTTTCCAAAGTCGAGAGAATCTTCATCTTTAAGCCACACTAGGAAATCTGTACAGGTCCTGTAAGATTCATTAGACATCTTTCCTAATTAACTCAATGTGGTTGATAAAACTGAAGCGACATCGGACTCTGGAATTATTTTGGAAAATTGTCAAATGTGTTTTCTAAACACGTCTGAAAAGACTACCTTCGATTTGACGAACGAAGTTTCGCTCTGGGGCTTTGGCTTATGACTACTCGAGTGGCGATAAGGGCAACCACAAGGGTTGCCCCTACAGCGTATGAACCCAATATAAGGGTGGTCTCTACACACCTGCCGCCCCTCTGGGGCTAGATGTTGAAGTGTTGCAACGATATCTATATACCTTCCGCCCCTCCGGGGCTATCGGGCGGTGGAATTATTTTGGAAAGATGTCTATTGATGCGACACAGCAACAACAAATCTTGAGGAAAAAAGCCGCATTGGACGAGTATTACACCGAAGATCAGGTCTTTGCCGAGACTTTCGCTATCCAGTGCAAAACTCAATGACCTGACGAGCATGTTCGCGCTCTACACCCACCGTAGCGGGGCGTCTTGCCCCGCATCCCAGATGAAGCATCGTTCAACTCCGTAAAGCCAATGGTCTAACGAAAGTCTTGGAGATTGAGAACGTCCAATAGTCACGGAGGACACTTGGCATGTACGAAACGCAACAATACTTGGCAATAGACCTCGGCGCGGAAAGCGGACGCGGTGTGTTAGGGAAGTTCGACGGCGGTTTGCTACAATTGGAAGAAATACACCGATTCCCCAACGGCGGCGTTCGTGTGATGGATAGCCTGCACTGGGATGTCCTACAGCTCTGGAGTGAAATCAAGCGCACCCTTTCTATATGTGCGGGCGAACGTGTAAATCTCATGAGCTTAGGCGTCGATACCTGGGGAGTCGATTTTGCACTGCTTGATAGAGACGATGCGTTGCTTGGGTACCCCAATCATTACCGGGACTCGCGCACAGATGGTATGCTGGACGAAGCCTTCCGCCGTATGCCGCGCGAGGAAATCTTCAAGCGCAGCGGAACACAATTCCTTCCGATTAACACGCTCTATCAATTGCTCTCGATGGCATTACGAAATTCGCCGCTGCTTGACGCGGCAGACACGTTTTTGATGATGCCGGATATCTTCAACTTTTGGTTGACAGGACGAAAAGCGTGCGAATTCACTGATGCAACAACGACACAGTTTTACGATCCGCGTCAATACGGTTGGTCGAATGAGATTCTCGGCGCACTCGGCTTGCCAACCGAAATATTCCCCGAGATTGTGCCCCCAGGCACACATTTTGGCGCACTTCTGTCAAATGTTGCTAGCGAGGTCGGACTTCCCATAATCCCCGTAATTGCGCCCGCGTGTCACGATACCGGTTCGGCTGTGGCTGCGGTACCTGCACGGGGAAAAGACTGGGCATATATCAGCTCCGGCACATGGTCATTGATGGGAATAGAGGTTCCAAACCCCATTATTACCGATCAAGCGCTGGAACTCAACTTCACAAATGAGGGCGGAATTGAAAACACTTTCCGATTCCTCAAAAACATCATGGGTTTATGGCTGGTACAGGAGTGTCGGCGAACTTGGGCGCAAGCGGGAGATGATATGTCCTACGACCAGGTTACCCAGCTCGCTGTGAGCGCAAAGCCTTTCGCCGCACTAATTGACCCGGATGACAGCAGTTTTCTGCCCGCCGGCGATATGCCGTCGCGAATTGTTGACTATTGCAAACGGAGCGGGCAAACTATCCCATTGGACAAGGGACAAATCATCCGCTGTGCCTTGGAAAGCCTTGCCCTCAAATACCGGTGGGTCTTGGAAAAACTCGAATCCGTTAGGGGCAAACCCATTAACGTCCTACACATCGTCGGCGGCGGGACGCAGAATACGATGCTCTGCCAATTTACTGCCGATGCCACGGCGACACCGGTTGTTGCGGGGCCAATCGAAGCAACCGCTATCGGCAACATCATGGTACAAGCAGTCGCTAGCGGTGCAATAAATTCGATTGCTGATGCACGCGAGATTGTCCGCCGGTCGTTTGAGGCCGCTGTCTACGAACCGCAAGATTCGGCGCGTTGGGCTGAGGCTTATGGCCGGTTTCTTGCAATTACGGGGTTGCCGCCGGTCGTGTGACCGCTAAACTGCACTCATTGTGGCTAGAACAACCATGTACCCTGGCTAACCCGCTTCTTTACATGCAGTGAAATTGATTCGATCAGAATGTCGGTTCCAGCGATTAAAAGTATACATGTCGTACGCGCTGAGCATTTTGTACCCGTTCTGATGCAGCAATTTTTTGACCGTGTTAACCCCGAAAATTTTCTGGAGATGCACCTCTTCATATCGGCGAAAAATTTCCCCTTCTCGCAGGAAAAAGGTCAATGAAGTGCGGCAGATATTATCCCGGTACGAATAGAGATTCTTCCAGATATAGGCATAGTCATCGTTGTTTTCTGCAAAGGTTTGTGCATGAAAATGCCGCACGATATTGTGTTCGGTTGTCACATCGAAAATGAACAGCCCCGATGGAGTGAGATGCCTAAACGCGGAGCGAAACACATTGGCTAATTCGTCTTCATTTATGGCATAGTTGACGCTATCGTATATGCAAACAATCGCATCAAACTCTTGTTGCAGCCTGAAGTTACACATGTCACCTTGATAAAACTGAATACTCAAGCCGCGATCCTTCGCTTTCTGACGTGCAACTGTCAGCATCCCTTCCGCACGATCCAACCCGCAAATTTCATACCCTTTCTCCGCCATCAATACCGTCAAAGCCGCCGTTCCACAAGCTAAATCCAAAATTTTTCGCGGGCGAAATTTGTAGTGCTTGAAGAGATTCTGGATATAGTCTGCCCAACGCACATAATCCACGTTGCTCATCATGCGATCGTAGGCGCAGGCAAACCTTTCATAGGGATCTGTCAGCTCAACCATCCGTTAAATTTCCCCGCGCTTGAATCCCACAGCCGCGTTCATCATGATTAGCATCGTGTTGACCTCCTCTGAAGTCCATTCGCCATCCTTGTTCGCACTCTTCGCGTAATTCGCAGCTGCGTTAACCTTTCTCAGACTTATCTTACCTGCAATGTAGCTCATCGGCATTTTCATTAGCGCTTCTCTGAGATTTTCAAATGTGCTTGAAATTTCCGATGCCTCTACACCTTCAGGTGCCTGCCGTATCAGTTCCTTTTCCACAAGATCTAAGGTCAAATCTAACAGCTCGGTAATCAAGTACCATTGTGAGAAAAAGAGGACTAGCATCAACACGAGAGCGGCTGCAAGCAAACCCCCGATAAACGGATTGCGAAATACCCGGCGCAGAATGCCCGTTGAACGTCCTTCCATGTCTAAAATCCCTACATCTGATTCTAAATTGTAGCCATTACTGCGGCAATCAATCGGTCAACGCTTTTATTAGCCAACAAATGCGTTGAACGCCGTTTATGCAAATCTATAGATTGAAAACGGCAACAGATTGCCCGAAGAGTCAAATTCAAGCGAACTCAACCTGCCGATGACCTCCAAATCGCTGCGCAGTTTTGCCGCTTCAAGCAACGATTCAGAGATATCTACTTCCGTCAATTTCAGTGTGTTCTCAATGCGAATAATACTCGCTAGTTCTGGCGGAGTTAATCCAATCGTCTGTAACGCTATCTCAATCGCTTCACGATCGTTGTCATAGTGAAATGGAATTCTCGATTTCTGGGGTCCTAATCCGGTAATTCCATTCATGTACGTCGCATGCCGGTCAATCCTATCCACAAGGCGTGTTGTCGTGAAATCTGCCAATCCAATTCCTGTCGCATTGCCGTCGCTCGCGTCTGTTACATCTCGGACGAAGATGCGTATAATCTTGGGTTTCTCAGGTTCAACCCCTAAAGTTTGCAGCCGCCTGCCAATGATGTTTGTGTCCATACCTGTTCCGCTGATATTTTTCCCCATGTAGTCCACAATGAGGAAATCCAGCGTGTCAAAAGGAAGTCGTCCCATAAGCGCTTTGGACTCTATCAGAAGTTCGCGCTCCCCAGACAACAGTTCACCGGATCGCAGCGCGGCAACTTTTGCTGTCTGTTCGAAAGCGTTTTCAATAATCCCAATACCAAACGCGACTTTTCCGGTGCCTAATACTAGGCTTCCCACCGATGTAATGACGTGTTCAAAACCGTGCTGGATCGATGCGCGATGATATGTGTTCGCTCCTTTCTGTTTGCCCAGTCCAATCGCCATTATTTTCATTAGGCCGCTTTCAATAGAACCGCTGAAGTCAGTATGGGCTTTAATACGATTGAGGGGAATGATATAATCGGCTTCGGAGGCATATCGATCCAAAAACACCGGTAACTTGTCTGCGGTCTGACCGATTTCCACCACGTCCATGGTAGCCTTGATTGGGACACCCATACTTTCGTCCGTTATGCCGTAATGCGCCAACACTTCGCGCTGTCCTTCCGCGGTGGCGCCGCCGTGACTGCCCATCGCCGGCACGATAAACGGCTTGGCGCCAATTCGTTTGAGGTAATCTACCGCCGCCTTGACTATTACTCCGATGTCTGCAACGCCGCGGCTCCCCGCCGTCACGGCAACACTGCTGCCCTTACCCACAATCGCCCCGGCATCAATGCGATCCAATTCGTCGGAAATAGCTTCCGGAAGATTGTCGATAACTGGCGCCTCAAATCGTTGTTTCACTCGAATCATTCTCGGTAGTTTCATGATTCCTCTCCATTCAAGAGTCAATGTTCAGGTTTAAGTATACTATCAAAATTTGCGGCCGCTTGCAAGCATGAAAAGCCGGCGGCGCATATAGCGTTGCACTAAAACCCATTTCGTGATAAGATTATTCCAACCGTCGTTCCGTACATTGCAGTTCACGGCTAATAGGTTCGGAAAAATGCTTACGGAAAAACAAATACACCAGTTTGAAACCTTGGGATTTATTTTTCTGAAGAACTTCATCCCGCCAAATGAGATTCGGAAGTATATCAATGCGTTTGATGAGACGTTTCGGATAGCCGCGGGAGCAAGATTGGCGGGAACATACGAGGACATAAAGAAGACAATAGCCGTGATGCGGTTCTTTGAGTATAATCCGGCGGTCTATCACCGTTTGCTCGACAGTGACGCGGTCTGTGAGGTAGTCGAGGATTTGCTTGGCAGGCACTTCATATTTAGCACATCCGAAGGCGCGTATCGGTTCGGCAACACTTGGTGGCATCATGATGATGTTTCGCCCGGGGACCATATCCACCTGAAAGTTGTGCTCTACTTAGACCCAGTCAGCGCAGACACCGGATGCCTCTCAGTATTACCGGGAAGCCATCTTTTGCCTTACCGACAGCGGATGGAACGATACGGCGGAGACATACTACCGTTAGGAAGGGATGTTCCCGGCACATATTCAGTCGCGTCCAATCCGGGCGACGCCGTAGTTTTCAATGTAAAACTTTATCATGCCGCCTTTGGCGAAGCCGTAGGGCGGCGGGCAATCTACATCAACTACCTCCAGAAACCCAGGTCGCCAGAGGAAGAAGCGCATATAAAATGGCTCTACCGCAAAGACGGAGGTTATTACACGCCGGAACTCTTTGAAGACGCGACACCGAAACGCATGCGGATGTTGGCTTTCTTAAAAGATACATGTTACGACACGCCGCTTTGATGCCCGACATTATTTTCGCCAAGGAGGACAACCGATGAAATACGTTAGCCAATCTCGCAGCAGCCTCGGTTACGCTTTGATCGTGCTCCTGGCTGTGTTCTTCTGTACAGGTTGCGCCGCCTTAAACGAAGCGCAACAGCGAAGACAAGAACGTGTCAAGAATGAACGAAAAGAACGGCACGTGCTGTATGAACGACCGACCTCCGAATTTAACGCAACCCCCGATGGACTAACGGTAAATAGCGAACATTTCACATTGACTTTTGACGAAACGCTGTTGCAACATGAGGATTATGACGAAGCTCAAGAGCGGCAGGATACAGGGCGTGGGATTTTGGTGTCCTTGGAGAGTCTCTATAATTTCGTTTACGACATTTTGAAATTTGAACCAAATTACCGAATTGAAGTGGTGCTTCACCCGCCCTCTCAAGGGCGCACGCATGCGGCGGTAACTTCCTCAGGCGCCCAGATTATGCTTGACGGAGGAGAACTGATTAAACAGGTCACTAGCGCTCGCATACACTTTCCGCTTAACATGATGCAACAAAAAGGCACACAAGCGCACGAATTAACCCACGCCTTTACCGAAATATATAACATTCCATCGTGGTTCGCGGAAGGACTGTCTGTGTTGGTCGAAGTGGAATATGTTAAGCAAGGATATTTTGGTAAAATAGACATCGAAAATGACATAAGAGTAAACGCTGACGGCGTAAACATGGTTCAAAACTGGAGCTCCGGAACAATAGGCGTACCTGCACTTACAAAGTGGAGATATGATTACTCTTATTCGCTCGTTTCTAAACTGAAATCTCGCTTCGGCGAAGACTTTTACGCGAAAGTTTTCCGATTGATTGAAAAGGAAAAATTCCACGAAAAAACGCTCGAACGCATGAGCACCAGTGTTCTCGTTTATTTTTTAAGCCAAGTGGCCGGCGAAGATCTTACACCGTTCTTTGAAAAGCTTAAATTCAACGTACGCAGCCTGACCAAATCCGAAATCTTGTCCATAATCGGACCATCACCGCAATAAAGATTCTCACCTACTTCCATTCCTAAATATCGAGGCAAGGATGCCGCTAAAATTCGCCTTCTTGGGAGTCTGGCACAGTCACGCCGTTATGCACGTCCGCGAGGCAGCTCAACGCCCTAACGAGTTTCAGTTAATCGGGATGTTCGAGCCTGATGAAGACGTCCTTCAAAAAAGGAAAGCGTGGTCTGAATTACTACCCGCTATCCCGGTTTTTCCCTCCCTCCAAGCCGTTTTGGATAGCGATGCCGAAGCCGTAGTTGTTGAAGGGCATGTTTACCAGAATTTAGATTATGCGGAACGTGCATTGGAAGCGGGCAAACATGTATTGTTAGAAAAACCCGCGGGCGCGGACTTGGAGCACCTAACGCGTGTACAAAAAATCGCGGCGCGCAAGGGATTGATGCTTCAGATGGCGTATATGTGGCGCTACAACCCAGCCATCCATGAAATCATCCGGTTGGCAAAATCTGGCGCGTTGGGAGAAATTTTCTACTATCGCGGACATATACCTAAGCCCAAGACGTGGCATCCAGAGTTGGAATCGGAATTCGGTATGTACCACGCTGCTGTCTATTTCGAGATGGCTGGCCATCTCGTAGATCTAATGGTCGCAGCGATGGGAGAACCGAAGCATATCCATCCCATGCTGGGAAAACACTACGGCGATAATCCAATTCACGTGGACAACGCCGTCGTGGTACATGAGTTCGAGAACGGCCTTGGCACAATTGACACTGCAGCCATGCATGTAGGGATGGATCGGACGCGCCGAATCGAAGTCTACGGAACAGAAGGCACCGCCATCCACGCACAGATTGGATCAGGCAATCTCAGTCTATGTTTAGAAAATCCCTTTGAGGATTACCAGGCAGGGTGGCAGCAACTCTCTATCAAACCGCCGAAGGAGCTTCCGTCGCTTTTGCGCGAATTATCCGCCTGCATTCGAGGCGTCAAGGAACCTGACTACACGTTATCACACGACCTGGCCGTTCAACGCGTGCTAATGGCCGGTTGCGGCATAAAAGACGGCAAAGCATTAAAATGATGAATTAGGGCTAACGATGCGTTTCTGCAGAATCCTGTGGTTCATAGCCGATGACCTCGCTAGCGTGTGAAAAATCGCGGTAACCCCATTTGTTGTTTGACACCGCATAAAAGATGTCAAACCGCACGCTGTCAGGCGCTTCAATACACTTCTCCACCATCTGGGCAATGTCGCGGTGGCTGCACCAGACCGCAAACTCGCGCGGCTGGCGCGGACGGTTTTCAGCCGTAACCGCGCCGATGCGGACACAGATAGTAGAAATACCGCAATTGTCCGAGAAATGCCGCGCTAATGCTTCTCCCCATACCTTGCTTGCTCCATAAAGTCCATCCGGGCGTACCGGCGACTTGTGCGTTATTTTCTCCCACGTTTCGGGAGCTTCATCGTAACGCCCCTGGGCTAAAGCGCTGTACGGATAATCCAATTCCCACCGACTTATGGTTGAGCCGCTGCTAGCGTAAACGATGCGTTTTACACCTGCTTGGCGTGACGCCTCGAAAACATTGTAAGTTCCGATGATATTCGGTTCTAGCACTTCTTCCCATGCCGCATCCCCTTGTGCCATCGCTGCTAGATGCACCACCACATCTACCCCTTCAAAAGCTGGCCGGATTGCGTCTAAATCGGCGATATCTGCGCGCCATAATTTTATTCCCGGCACATCGCGGCGGTTGAGCGCACTCAATGCATACTTGCCTACCGAGTTTAAATGCTCGTACACTACCCCTCCAATTAACCCGCTCATGCCGGTGATGAGCACGTTTCTGGCTGTCATCGCTTTCCTCCATATTGGATTGAAATGAACCTTTCCCTATTCCGTTTTTGTTCACCCGATTGGGTATTGAAGACTATCTATTATACACTACAAATTTCAAATATTACCAAACTTTCAAATCTTATCTGAATACCCAAAATTGTATTGACATGGTGTCCATTATGCTCTATACTGTCAACTGTATTCACGTAACCGCAACAATACTAACAATAGAAGAAAATCAAGAGTTTTAGTTGATGCCATTTAACGTAATCAATACACAGCATTATTTAACGAACGATGCCAGAACTTGCTTGGAGAAGAATGACTGTGAAATAATTGACGACTCCCTGAGTGATATAACGGAAGATGAATTCTGCCGGACAATACGAGGTATAGACGCGGTAATTGCTGGCAGTGAACGATATACGGATAAGGTATTTAAGGCGGCTGACAAGCTGAAGATTATCGCACGGACAGGGGCAGGCTATGACCAAGTCGACTTAAGAGCTGCGACAAAGCATGCCGTCTGGGTTACCACAACGCCAGGGGCAGGAAGCCATGCCGTCTCCGATTTTACTATCGGCCTCATCCTATGCTTGTTAAGAAACATTCCCGCGATGGCTCAGGAGATGAAGAACGGAGAATGGAGGCAATTCGCAGGCAGGGAACTGTCAAGTATGACCGTAGGCGTTATCGGGGCTGGTGCAATAGGGCAGGAAGTCATAAAAAAAGCAAGGGGATTTGGTGCAAGCGTTCTCGCGTTTGACGTTTATCATGACCATGCTTTCGCAGAGAATTGGCAAATCCGATACGTCCCGCTGGATGAATTGATGGCTCAGTCCGACATTGTTACCCTGCACACCGCGCTCAACGAGCACACGCAAGGCCTAATAGACGAGCGAAGGTTAAAGTTGATGAAAAAGGACGCATATCTGGTAAACACTAGTAGACCGGACGTAGTGGTTAAAAGCGCATTAATTAATGCACTAAAGGAAAAGCAGATTGCGGGCGCAGCAATAGATGTTCACGATCCTGCGCCTTGTCCGCCAGGTGATTCACTCGTTCAACTGGACAACGTAATCTCCACACCTTGGACAGCATACAAAACGGAAGAGGCTATTGACCGGATGTGTGACACGGCGGCAAACGACATAGTAACAGTCTTGAGAGGTGGGGCGCCGCGTTTTCCAGTGAATGAACTGTGAGCTTGGAAGGTTTTGGCTGCCCATTATCATTCAGGGCTTATGAGCAAATGGATGTAGTTTCGCGAGTCATAGCGGATTGTAGGGCGTGTTCAGACTCGACGCCCATATTACGCAGGATATCCTGACCCGCATTCGTGATGACGCATCAAATTACAACATCTTTTTGTTCAACTACATGAGCTATATGTTTTCAAGAGGTAAAGACTGATGACATTCGGTTCAGGCGATTATACATACAAAGTTGCAGAGGGTTGGGGGACGTTGCCAGAAGGTTGGACATGGGGCTGGATTCCGGCGGTCGCATGTGATTCACAGGATCGCGTTTATGTTTATTCGCGCAGCGAACACCCGTTAGTTATCTTTGACCGCGAAGGAAACTTCCTGGCGTCGTGGGGTGACGACATCTTGGAGGATGCACACGGTATATACATTGATGCCGAGGACGACGTTTACTGTACCGAGCGTAACACGCATTGCGTACGTAAGTTGAATCCAAATGGAGAACTGTTGATGACGCTCGGCGTGCCCGGTCAACCCGCACCAAAGGATGGCGACCCGTTTAACCTTCCGACGGATTTGGCAATTGCTTCAACCGGCGAGCTGTTCGTTTCGGATGGCTACGGTAATTCACGAGTCCATAAGTATTCGCCTGACGGAGACCTGTTAATGTCTTGGGGCGAATCGGGAAGCGGACCAGGGCAGTTCCAACTATCCCATTGCGTGCGGATAGACAAGCACGACCGTGTTTGGATTTGTGACCGAGAGAACAATCGAATTCAAATCTTCGATACTGAAGGGCATTTCCTGTCAGAGTGGACAGATTTGAGGCGCCCTGACACCGTATATTTTGACCCAAATGACGATGTCGTTTACCTTGCCGAAGCAGAAGGCCAAGTTAGTATCTACACACTTGACGGCAAACAGATTACTAACTGGGGCGGTGCGAAAAAAAGCCGGGTTCCCGGTGAATTCCTTGGCGCGCCGCACGGCATTTGGATGGATTCCCATGGCGATCTTTACGTCGGCGAGGTAGCGGTAGAGGGGCGGTTACAGAAGTTCATCCGCCAATAGTTTGATGTAGATGAATTGATTAATTTCAATCGTTGAAGCCGTTCTTTCGACCGTAAAATTAGAATAAACCCATCTACAATTTAGGAAGACATCATGAAAAACATAGCGAAACATCATTTGTACACGGTTAATTTCCTTGTTGTAATAATCATGTTTATTGGATGCAGTGCCCATAAAACTGTAGAACGCATTGAGACAGACACCACCGTTGATCTTTCTGGACGGTGGAACGACACGGACTCTCGTCAGGTATCCGAAGAGATGATTCTAGACTGTCTAAATCACCCGTGGATCACGAATCACATGACGCAATCCAAGGCCGTGAAGCCCATCGTCATTGTTGGAGCGATTCGTAATATGAGCATGGAACACATCGCAATTAACACATTTGTGAACGATATCGAACGTGCCTTCATCAATTCAGGCCGAGTTACCGTCGTCGCCAGTGCAGAAGAAAGAGGGGAACTTCGCGCGGAAAAAGAAGATCAGAGTGAGTTCGCACGTGCTGAAACTATCAAGAGAATGCGGCGCGAACACGGCGCAGACTATATGATGACTGGCGAAATCAACACCATTCAAGATCGCGAAGGTGGTACCCAGGTCACCTATTACCAAGTGGATTTAATCCTCACAGACATTGAATCAAATGAGAAGGTTTGGTTGGGGCAAAAGAAAATTAAGAAACTTATCGAACGTAAGAAGGCTGTCTTCTAGTGCATGCCGACGCAATTTTTTCCCCACACAGTTCCTTCACGCCGACGAACCCGTATTTTGCTTCCATCGCTGCAATCGCCGGATAATCCCCGCCAAAATAGGCCATCTCTCTTTCGTCTGTTGGCAATACACTTTTGCGGACAATTTGCCATATGGAGAGTGGGCTTTTCACTTATTCTGCCAATCCTCATCGGATGCGGCGGTTACAGCATGCACGAAGTGCGCCTCGCAATTGAACGAGGAGAATTTGAAACCGCATTAACACATCTTGATAAAGAGGATTCGAAAAAAAGAAACCTCCCCTACCTTTTCGAACGAGGTCTCATTGCCCACTATGCAAATCGCTTTGAGGAAAGCAATCAGGAATTTGAACGCGCCGAGATTATCGCCGAAGATCTTTACACGAAAAGTATCTCCAAGGAGATTGCATCCCTTCTGACCTCAGATACTATTCGTCCGTATCCAGGTACACGTTACGAAAGGATGCTTATTCACTACTACCGCGCCCTTAACTACGCCTATCTGAATCTTCCGGACGATGCCTTGGTCGAATGTCGGCGTGCGGGCCAACTTCTCCAATACTACTCCGATGAAGACGAAACCTACAATTTTGCCGGTGCAGCATTCGTCGCTTATCTCTCGGGAATCTTCTATGAATGGGTCGAGGACTGGAACAACGCATATATTGCCTATCAATGGGCGGAGGCAGGGTATCAGCGTTACGCAGCACAGCTTGGCGTTTCACCGCCAGACGACATCGGACATGCACTCGTTCGGCTCGCACGCCTTTTGGGATTCGTTGAAGATTTGAATCGTTACACAGAACTATATGGAGAACCGCTTCCGTCTCCGCCCGGTTTTGGTGAACTCATCTTCATCTACGAAAGTGGCTTTGTCCCGCACAAAACTACGGAAAACCTCTATTTCCCAATCTTAAAAACTGACCCAATCGTCAGCGGAAAAAAGAGGCGCGAAGAAAACGAAGACGAACTCTGGGAATTCGCGGACACAGTCTCGCGGCGTAGAAACCTCCGTTACGAGAAAGTAGAACTCGAATATCTGTTGCGAGTAGCAATTCCGGTCTACACATCGAATCGCCCTCGATTGGTGCAGGTCAATTTAGAAGTTGAATCTTTGTCAGATCCTACTCACCGTGATAGGATTGATGCAGATAGCCAACATTCGGAAATCCCAAATCCCGAACCGCGCGCATCGTACATCCAGGCGAACAGTGTCCTAGTCGAAGATGTTGAAGGCGCCGCTCTCGCCACATTCGCGTCCGAGCAGAATACGATTCTGATCCGAACCGTCGTGCGCGCAATTTTGAAATACTTGGCTTTTCGCCGCGCGGACAAGAAAGGGGATTTACTTGGTAACCTCGTGAATTTATTCAACGTCGCTACAGAGCGGGCAGACACCCGCTCTTGGGAGACACTTCCAAATCAGATATCTCTCGTGCGAATGTCACTTCCTGCGGGATCGCATAACGTAACACTCTACTTTTTAGACGATGACGGGATACATCTGAGAACAGAAACCCTTTCAGACGTAAAAATCGAAGCAAACGGAAAGACATTTTTAAATTACCGGACGTTTGAGTGAATTGCGCGTGACGCCAAGTTCACTAGATTATTTGGAATATAAGGAAGAACAATCTGTGCAGACTGACATGAATTCACCCTCTGCCGATGGTGAAAATTGTTCAACGGAGACGCTTGACGTTACGGCGCTTCCAGCAGCACGCCGCTTCAAAGAAGGACAGTTCGTAATTACGGTGGAACTTCAAACGCCGAGAGAATTCGAGGACCCAAACTTCCAAAAGCAGTTCAAGCGATATCAGCGCCTAGTGCGGAAGGGATGGGTCGACGCGGTTACCGTCGTGGATTTTCCCCGCTTTACTGGGAAAATGGATAATCTGGAAGTGCTGGGAGACACGCCGGAACCTATCTTCACGATTGCTGCCAATGCCCGAACGCGTAAAACAGTGATAGATCGAGTTAACCGCGCAATCGGTAACGGAGCAAAGGGCGTACTAGTCGTGTCGGGCGGTCACCCAATACGAAAAATCCCCGGCGCGTCTCGGTTACTACCAATGAACTCGTTCAGGATACTCTCGCTCCTCAACGGTATGCGCAGCGCCGGCACACTACCGTCCGATGTGTCGATTTGGGCGGTGGAAAACCCTTTTGCAGGCAAATCCGTGATCGCGCGCGTGGATCGCTTACAGCAGAAACTAGACGCTGGCGCCGAAGCGATACTAACTCAGCCGCCCCTGCTCTGGGACGTTTTTTCAAAATGGCAGCATCTAGTTTTTGAACGCGGTTTAGCGCAACGGATTCCAATCGTCGTGGGACTGCCAGTAATCGCCTCTGTAAAGGCGCTTCGCTTTTGGTTCTTGCTGGTCGGCATTAGCCAACGAAATCCGGAGGCGCATGCACTCCTCGAACAATTCAAGGAAGCGGAAGCCGCCGGCAAAGAAGCTTTCCGCGCATTCCGTTCGAATTGGACTGTCGAACTCATAAAGAAAATTTGTCAACTTCCCGGCGTCGCGGGGATACATCTCATGCCAATTCAGGCTTCCCGCGACATTGAAAAGATTCTTGCGGCAGCGAAATTGGCGCCAGCGGATCGGGCTCGCGAAGACCTTGAACAACTCATTCCCCGTTTGCAAGACCTGGGTGTTACGGTCGTTCACGAACCTGGGCTCGTTGACCTAGGGTACGTCGAGGAATTTCGCAATGCTTTGGAAGCCTTGAAAAATTCGTTAGGCGAATTGCCGCCCAAATGGCGGCCCGCCCGTTTTAGAACTTACTGGAACCGTATTGCTTATAAGCACCATTTCCGAGCTCCCATCGCATTTCGACCCTTTGTGAAGAACGGGGCGGAGGAGAGTTCCGTCTCAAAAGATTGGGAACTGGCGGTCGATCTGCGGCAGCACGCGTCGACACAAGAATTAGCAACGTCAATTCCAAGGATGTTGGAACAGGTCGTACGCGGAGAGACGGAGTGCGCCAACGGTGTCGTGATTGGCGATTATGTTCCCTATACTAAGAGTCACGTCTGGAAATTCAATGACGCGTTCTGGCAGCATAAAACTCCCTTCATGGCGGCGCATAATCGGGACTATCGAGACGCCGTGCACGGGTCGCCGGATATGAATGAAGCGTTGACTCGTTACACCGCTGAGAAATTCTTGAATCAACTTCAAGCAATCGGCGATACCGGTGATGAGTACGTCTACGTCGAGATTGGTATTGCAAGCGTCGAACGCGCCCGCATCTTCATTGACATGTTGGTTGAACTCGCCCGTTCGAAAGGAATTGAGAGTCTGTTGAAACAGATGACGTACCTTATGGCTGATTTTTCAGATTCCGTGCTGTCAGAAGCACAGGCCGAATTAGGAACGGCGCGAAACGAGATACCACTCACGTATCTGCCCCTACACGCTGAAGCTCCCTTGCAGGCACTGAGTCCCTTCGCGGGCCGCATTGTGCGAATACATTCGACAAACGTCACAGATAACGTTCCGACGGATAAAGTCGCACAGATAGACGGACATCACTATCTCATTCATGCTCGCCTCTATCTGCCGGCAGAAATATTAAAGAAATTAGCGGAAAAGTATAATCTCAATAGCCAAAGTTTGGAAGCGGATCTCCGGCAACTTTCAACGCCTGATGCGGAAGTGAAGGAGTTTCTGACTCACTATCAGTCGGATTTTAGGAATAAGCTTGGTGCGGAGGAAGGCGGCCGTCAATTCTATCATTTCTGGTTGGACCTCTGGAATGGTTTCAAGTTAGAGGAACGCTACGTTGCCATCCCTGCTTTGGCCGACCTTCGCTTCATTGAAACACCGGAAATTCCCGATCAAGGGAATGTTCTGCACGAAATTTTGGCTGAGTACCCGCATAATGTATGGATACACCTTTCCAATCGCGCGATTGAGGGTGCATTACAGATGCTTGAACTGCTTCACCCACAAGGCGTACTGGAGATTATCGACCTACTAGTAACAGAGATTTCGGACTATCACCATGTTCCACCGCGCCAGTCCAAAAAAACTGGGCGTCCGCTTTATCGAAGCGGATTCAAGGGGCCAGCCAAGTATGAGGGGTCTGCCGTGGATTGGATAAATGCTCGTCTACTTCGGGCAATGTCAGAGAGACTTTACCCGAACGCCGTGACAACTTTTACCAGCCTAGAGCGGTTTGATCCCGCCAAAAAGCATATGTCTATTATGGAGCTATGCCCCAATTCGGGCTAGATGTATGACCCAACGACATAGCAATCAAAGGCAGATGGCTGACATTCTTGAAGAAAGCCATTGCGCCTACCAAGATTGTTAACACCTTCCAGAATCACCGAATTAGCCTTTTCACTCAGTGGTGTGAAAAATTCTCTTGTAGGCATGAGCCTAGATTATCTCAATCTGTCTGAATTTGGTTGAATGAAATTAGGCCTAATCCGCTCGGACTGGCATATAAATTGCGTATATTGAGTATTGAACTTGGCTGCAGATGTTCGGATGATAGCTTTCCGTTTCCATCCGCAAGCCGGGCGGTCATGGTTATGCGGCTTGATTTATACATTAACGTAGAAGCACAAAATCACTTCCATTTCGCCGCCTTCATGGGCCAAACTCGACAGCCCCGCAGCTAGATAGACCAATTCCTTGAACTAAACCGTTACAGGAGAATTAAATGGCAAGCGCAAAAGTCCTGATTGTTGAACACATCCCCTTCGTTGCTCAAGACTTAGCGGGACGACTCAAAAAAGCTGGATATTCGGTATGTGCCTCGGTTGCCTCCGATGCACAAGCCGAAGGAAAGGTGGAAGAAATCTCTCCCGACATAGCCATAATCAACGTGGAACTACAAAAACCTGACATTCAGCTCATAAAGAAGATAAATAGTCGGTTTAAAATCCCAGTCGTATGGCTAATTGGGGAATTGACCGAAGAATTGATTGAGCAGTTATCCGACGCATTTCAGTTTGAGTGCGTCTTCCAGCCCCATGATACAAACCAGTTGCGTTTGAGCATCGAAAAAAGCTTGCGTCGTCATCGGAAACTTCAACAACTTGCCGAGAAAGAGACGGAGCTAAAATCGACAATTCAGCGGTTGGAAGAACGCGTCGGATTCATGAAGGTAATTTTTGATAATATCAGCGACGGAGTTATCGCGTCGAATGTAAATGGGGATTACTTCATGTTTAATCCGACCGCTGAAGAGTTGAACGGCCCTGGCATGCCAAGCATTCCCTTTGCCGAGAGAAGTGAAACTTACGGTCTCTTCCACGCTGATGGTGAAACTCTCTTTAAGGAGGAGGAATTGCCGCTAGTACGTGCCATTCGCGGTGAGATGACGGACAATATCGAGATGTACGTGCGCAATGAAAAGCGACCGGAAGGGGTTCGTATCAATGTCAGCGGGCGGCCCCTTTACGACATTAACGGAGAATTGAAAGGAGGCGTGGTAGTTACGCACGATGTCACACAACTCAAGGACATCGAAAACGAATTGAGGGAAACAATCAGCAAACTCGAAAATCAGACCAAAATCATGGAAACCATCGTTAGCACAATAGCGGACGGCGTGATAGCAATGGATTTTGACGGCAATAATTTGCTCTATAATGCTCCGACGGAGCAAGTCACAGGTTCTTTTCCTGTACTCGCCGAGTTAAATGAATGGTCAGAGATATATCAGGTGTATCATCTTGATGGGGAAACTATGTATACCGCGGATGAATTGCCGCTGGTGCGTGCGTTACGCGGCGAGTCGACAGACAACGCCCTGATGCAAGTGCGGCGTGAAAACAAGACCTATGTTCTTAACGTCAACGGTAGGCCCCTTTTTGACGAACGGGGAAATTTAAGCGGCGGCGTCGCAGTTTTCAGCGACATAACACAACTCAAAGCAACTGAAGCTAGATTGGAATTTACCATTCAGGAACTCAAACAGCAGACTCGACTCATGGAAACTGCCTTTGATAGTATCAGCGATGGTGTAGTGGTGATGGATTCCTCTGCCAGAATCTTACTTGCCAATCCCAGTTTGCAGCGAATGAGCGGCGTGAAAGTGGAAGACGCACCGCCCGAAGAGTGGGCTCAAAAGTACGGATTGTTTCATATAGACGAAGAGACCGAAGTTCCCACGCATGAAAACCTTCTCGTCCGTGCACTTAACGGCGAAGAATCTGAGGAGATGGAGTTCTTTCTGCAGAATGATAAAAAGCGGGGCAAAACTTACCTCCGCGCAAAGGCTTACCCGCTTCATGGTAATGACAGCACCGAAGTTACGGGCGCCATCGCAGTCATACGCGACATTACATCGGACAAAATGGCGATGACTGAATTACAACAAATGATGCAGAAGTATCAGGAGCAGGCGCAACTCATGGACACAGTATTCAACAGCCTCAGCGAAGGAATCATTGTAACCGACAAGATGGGTAAATTCCTATTTGTTAATCCGATGGCAGAGCAAATCACGGGTTTGGGCGCTATTGCGGCAACACCCGAAAAGTGGAGTGAACTGTACGGCGTTTTCTATCCGGATACGGTGACACCGTATCCATCAAATGAACTGCCCCTCGTTCTCGCAATGCAAGGGAAAGACTCAACCGATGTAGATCTTTTCTTGCGGAACTCGGAGCGGCCCGATGGAGCTCATATACGAGTCACTGGCCGCCCGCTGTTTGATGAAAACGGTGCCTTGCGTGGAGGCGTAAGTGTGTTGCGAAATATCACCAAGTTGAAGTCGGTAGAAAATCGCCTAGCGAAAACAGTTGAGGAACTGCAAAGTCAAACCCTCTTGTTGAATACTATTTTCAACAGTATTGGTGATGGCCTCATCGTGGCTAATGATAAAGGGCAATACGTAATGTTTAACCGTACTGTTGAAGGAATGGTCGGGCGCAAATTGGAAAATCTTACCCAAGCGCCCGAGAAATACGGATTGTTCCTTCCCGATAACAAAACCATCTTTCCTTTTGACGAGCTTCCGATCGCCCGCGCACTGCGGGGAGAGGAAGTAACTGAGGTTGAAATGGTTGTGCGAAACCAGATGTTGCCAGATGGGGTGCATGTCAGTATCAGCGCAAATCCATTGCTTAACGAGTCGGGGGAAATTGAAGGCGGGGTTGCGATTGCCCGCGATATCACAAGAATCAAGAGAACAGAACAGCAACTCAAAGACTCAATTAATCAACTTGAACACCAACGCCAACTCATGCAGTCCATATTTGATAGTATCAGCGATGGTGTCGTCGTCGCCGATGAAAATGGCCATTTCACCATATTCAACCCAAGCGCGGAACGAATAGTCGGGCAAGGCGCAACCGATACGGAACCCGATGAATGGTCGGACCAATACGGACTTTTCTTTCCCGACAGAGAAACACCGTTTCCACCTGAAGAACTCCCGCTCGTTAAAGCAATACGCGGTGAGGGAACTGACAGCATTGAGATGTTCGTGCGCAACCCTAAATTGCCGGACGGGTTATATATCAGTGTCAGCGGCAGGCCTCTGCGCGACCGAAACGGAAATCGAAAAGGAGGCGTGGTCGTCTTCCGCGATGTTTCGGATAAAATCTTCGCCGAGGAAGCGTTGGCGCAAGCCTTTTCGCAAGGTCGTCTGGAAATTGTGGATACTATTCTCCACAATATCGGTAACGCCATCAACAGTGTCGTGACAGGTATTGGTACGCTAAATAGCCGTTTAACCGAGAATCGGTTGATACACCGATTCAACGCCCTTGCGGACGCTATTAGGGCGAATCAGGATGATTGGATTGATTACATCAAACATAATCCACAAGGACAGAAGGTGTTGCCCTTTGTGTTAGCGCTCGCCGAAGATTTTACAAAACAGAATGAAGACCTGATAAATACGGTTGAACGGGTTAACAACAGGGCAACACACATTGTCGATATTGTGCGTACGCAAAAATCGTTTAGCGACACTAGCGCCGTCCGAAAGGATGTTGACTTAAAGAAAATCATCAATGATGGAGTTAAGTTACTACAAGACTCATTAGACAAAAGAGGGATTCAGCTCGATATAGACTGCCAGAAGGCGCCTCAAGAAATTCGAATTCAAGAAAGCCAATTTCATCAGATGATAGTCAATCTAATCAAGAATTCTGTTGAAGCAATTGATGAACTTGGAAATTCCGGCGGCATCGCACAGCCGCCTCGCATTGAAGTAAAAGCCTACTTAAAGGAAAACCATCTCTGCATTGACGTGACTGATAACGGCGTCGGCATTGAAAATACCAAATTTAAAACGATATTTGCGGCAGGTTACACGACTAAGGCGTCAGGAAGCGGATTAGGGCTTCACTCGACCGCGAACTTTGTTGTTGGCTCCGGCGGGAAAATCTACCCGTTGAGTGAGGGAATCGGTAAGGGCACAACAATGCGGGTTATGCTTCGGCTCGATTCTATCATCCCGTAGTTGCGACAATTTTAGCGGCATTGTGGAGCGATCCACATAATTGGCGTGCAATGATGGGCGTAAATTGCCTGGGTGAACCCGAAAGCGAATGGTTCACTTGCGGCTTGGATTCAAGGTAGATCTATTGCATCTACCGACAATTAAGGAGAAACCACTGTGCCCGAGCAAACGAAGATTCTTATTGTCGGGGATAATCCCCGCATCGCCGACGATATCGCGGAACGGCTTACTGGTGTAGGATATGATATCTGCGCCGCAATTCCAGCCGACTCACAAGTTGTTGAAACTGCGATGGATATTGCGCCCGATTTAGCCTTAATTGATGTGGGACCTCAAGAAAGCATGAATGGCATTGATATTGCCAAGAACGTAAATGAGCGCTTGGACATTCCAATCATTTTTCTTACCGGCTACGTTAACGCGGCGTTGCTTCGGCGCGTCAAGGAAACCAGAGCATTTGGGCATGTTTTCAAACCTTATGACACCAACCAATTGATTCTCAGCATTGAGAACCATCTATTCTGGTATGAGGAAGATAAGAGATTGGTTGAAAAAGAACGCCGGCGCGCGACCATTTTGAACAGTATCGGCGAAGGTGTGATCGCCACCGACAAAAAAGGGTTAGTTAGCTATATGAATTCAGTCGCCGAGCGTTTGACAGGGTGGAGCCAAGAGAAAGCGAAGGGCAGGCCGCTGGCGCAAGTATTCAAAACCAAAGCTGACTTAGCTTCCCCCGCGGAAGGCAGCGTAGACAACTACACAAACTTCGTTACGACACTCATGCATGCAGACGGCAAGGAAACTCACGTCGACTTTACGGTAGCGCCTATTGTTGACGCGTATGAAAATAACTACGGCGCCGTGATGGTTTTCCACGACATTTCAAAACTCAAAACTGCCGAGCGCAATCTGGAACTGACAATTGATGAACTTCAAAAACAAACCCAACTGATGGAAACCGTATTTGATAGTATGAGTGACGGCGTTGTCGCTACCGACGAAGCGGGCAATTTCCTGCTTGTTAATCCGAGCGCCGAAAGGATTGTCGGCATGGGAGAAACCGACACCCAACCCAGCGAATGGTCGGAAACGTACGGCACCTTTTATCCGGACAGATCGACGCCTTACCCAGCACACGAACTTCCGCTTGTACACGCGATGCAAGGCAAGGAGACCGATAGCATCGATCTATTTCAAAGAAACGCGATGAAGCCGGATGGAGTTTTTATCAACGTCAGTGGAAGACCGTTGCTTGAAAAGGAAGGCGGCGTGCGCGGCGGCGTTATCATCTTCCGAGATGTCACGAAACTCAAGGAGACAGAGATTAAGTTAGAACAGACAATCGACAGGCTAACCAGCCAGGCGCAGTTCATGGAGTCCATCTTTGAAAGCATCAGTGACGGCGTTATAGTCGGCAATGAAAACTCTGAGATAAAAATCTTTAATCCTGGCGCCGATCGAATTCTTAGGCGCAATTTTTGGGATCAGCCGCCCGAGATGTGGACGCTTGATGCGTTGATTGCCGGGCATGATTTCTATTTTCCCGACCGAGTCACGCCGTATCCACTAGATCAACTACCGCTTAGACTTGCCATCCAAGGCGAGGAAATCGACGAAGTCAATATGTTTGTTTCCAACAGTGAGATTTTTCCGGAGGGTGTCTTTATTAGCGCAAGCGGGAGGCCTATCCGCAATCAATGGGGTATTGAAAACGGCGGTGTCGTCGTTTTTCGCGATGTCACCCAACGAATGCTTGAAGAGGAAGCCTTGGCACAAGCATTTGCCCAAGGGCGGTTGGAGATTGTTGATACTATCCTCCACAATATAGGGAATGCAATAAACAGCGTTATGGTAGGCATAGGTACCCTGTATGATGAGCTAGTTGAAGATAAGCTAATCCAACGCTTTACTGCCTTGGCGAATGCTATTAAGATGCATGAAACGGACTGGATTGACTACATCAAAAACGATCCGCAGGGACAAAAGGTGCTACCGTTTGTGCTTGGGCTCGCCGAAGATTTCTCCAATCAGAATGAGAAGTTGATTCGCACTGTGGAGCGCGTCAATGGCAGGTCAACGCACATCGCCGAAATTATCCGGACGCAGAAATCGTATAGCAATGTAAGTGTAGTTCGCAAGGATGTCATTCTTCAGAAGGCGCTGGCGGATGCTGCCAAACTGCTCCAAGATTCAATTGACCAAAGAGGAATTCAGATTAAGATTGACTGTTCAAATGCGCCCATGGAGGTACGAATCCAGGAGAACCAATTCCATCAAATGATAGTCAACTTAATCAAGAATTCCATTGAAGCCATTGACGAACTCACGCAAACCGGTGGACAGAATGAAACCCCTAGCATAGAGATTAACGGGTATGTTAAGGACGACTTTCTTTTCATTGACGTAACGGACAACGGAATCGGGCTAGAACCGGAAAACTACAAGAAAGTCTTCGCCGCCGGTTACACCACCAAAAATTCCGGAAGCGGACTGGGTTTGCATTCAACAGCGAATTTCGTCATTGGCTGCGGCGGCCAAATCCACGCGTTGAGTGAAGGGATTGGCAAAGGCACAACCATGCGTATCATGCTCCGGTTGGTCTCTGTTACACCATAGAAAAAAGTTTCGAATCACGTTACGCGGCGACGGCCGTTGAAGGCATTTAGCACTACCGATAATCACGCTTCAATCAAGCTCTCATTCCAAAACAGACGCTTATACCGGAGGAAAAAAGTGAATCCGAGAAATCAAAACCCAGAATGGAATAACCGCGTCCTTATTGTTGACGATCAAGAAAACATCCACGACGACTTTGATGATATGTTGTTCTCCGGTCCTTCTTCAGAAACCTCGACTGATGATCTTGCGGAAGCCTTTCTTGAGGAATCCGATGACACGTTTTTACCGGAGCTCAAACTCTTCCACGCTTCTAGCGGCGAACAAGCTTACACCATGGTAAAGTCCGCGAAAGACTCGAGCGAGCCCGTAGCTGTTGCCTACGTTGATATCAGGATGCCGCCGGGAATAGATGGCATTGAAACTATCCGCCGAATCAGAAAAATTGATAAAAACATTGAGATAGTGATTATGACCGCCTATACGGACAAGCCGCTGCCTGAAATCGTGCGGGATATGGAATTGCTTCACAAGCTGCTTTATATTAGAAAACCGTTCGCGCGGGAGGAAGTGCAGCAAATCACTATGTCTCTGGTTCAGAAGTGGAACATCGAGCAGGAATTGAAAAAAAATCGACGGCAACTTGCAACTAACCATCGAAGGCTTGAAACCGTGATTGATGCCTCAGGAGATGCTATTGGAATGTTTGACGACAATGGAAATCTACTTTTTGCCAATCATGGGTATCGCCAGTTGTTTGACTTGACGAAGGGTCAACTTGACGAGATTTCGCCTGCTGACCTTGAGGCGCGCATTGCAGCGCGGCTGCAAGCGTTCGAAGCCCCCGATGAAGATCGAATCATTCAGCTAGAAAATGTGGAAAGCATTATGGAAGAAATTGATGGCAAGGACAACTCAACGCAAAGACTCTTTTATCGCACGGCAATGCCTATCAAGAACACCGGGAGCGATGGAGGCGGTACGGTGGTCAGTTACCGCGACATTTCCAAAGAGGCGGAAATCCAGCGGATGAAAGCGGAGGTTGTGCGTTTGAGGACAGCACTTGAGACCACTTACTCCTACGATGAAATCGAAGGCAAAAGCAAAGCAATGCGGGAATTATACTCGCTTATTCAGCGCGCTACCGAAGGCAATATCACTGTCCTTATTCAAGGCGAGAGTGGTACGGGAAAGGAACTCGTGGCGAGGTCCATTCACTATAACAGCCAGCGTAAAGCCGGGCCGTTTGTTACCATCAACTGCACGGCTATTCCTGAATCGCTGATCGAAAGCGAGTTGTTCGGTCATGAGCGTGGGGCTTTTACGGGGGCGTCTGCTAGAAGAATTGGGAAATTTGAGCAAGCCGACAAAGGCACCATCTTTCTTGATGAAATCGGCGAGATGCAACTTAGCCTTCAAGCAAAGTTGTTGCGCGTTTTGCAAGAGCGGCACTTTCAACGCGTCGGCGGCGCAACGAATATTGTGACCGACATCCGAGTATTGACGGCGACCAACCGCGATTTAGAAGCAGCCGTAAATGCGGGTGGATTCCGGGAGGATTTATATTTCCGCATTGCCGCTTTTCCCATCCGCATCCCGCCGTTAAGAGAGCGTCTTGAGGATATTCCAGCCTTGGCAAATCACTTTCTAAAAAAATACGTCGAGGACAGTGGTAAATCTATTCGCGCAATCTCTCCGGAAGCGCTGCAACTCTTGGTACAGTATGATTTTCCCGGCAACGTGCGCGAACTAGAGAATGTCATAGAGCGCGCCGTTTTGTTTGAGACAACGGAATTCCTGCAACCCGACAGCCTATCTTTACAGATTCCGAGCGTTCGATCGGCTGAAGCTATCGATTTATTGGCGTCTGGTTCAAATGTTATTGTTCCGCTTGATGCCGTAGAACGACGAGCCATCATCAACGCGCTCAAAGTTATGGGAAACAATGTTACCAAAGCCGCTGAAGCGCTGGGCATAGATCGCTCCACGTTTCACCGGAAATTAAACAAATATAGCCAACACGACGCGGATGCATAGGACTAGATCCTAGAAAAATGCAGGAATGACGATTTTCCGCAGCAATCTCGCGTCACCCTCTTGCTAGGCGTGCACTTCCCTCCCAGTCTTGAAAGGCGAGACTGACAACTATCAACTCATCGAATTTTATCCTTCACGGCTGCCATAGCCATTGCAACCATAAATCATTCATTGACTTATTGGCGGTGGGAGAGGCTTCCTTGCCTCTATCATCAATTCGTCTGTCACCCCCTGCGTAAATATTAACCCAATTGACTTGAATCTGCTTCCGATAGGCAGCCTTTTTCACCCAATTGCGATGGTCCTATCTCCCTGTTATTTTTGATGTTGCAAAATGCCTCGCTGTTGCATGTTGCAACGAAAACTCCATAAACCCTTATCACCGCTGGTTTTCCTGCCTCCTATCCCGTCAAAATTGTTGCATTTTGCAACAATCCGAACAGACGCCCCAAACCGTTCGACTCACGTTTCTAATCTCATACCCGCAAAAATTTCTGCCTATTCCATCGGATTGATCAAATCAAAATAGTACCCGTTAAGTATCCTAAACACAAGAATACGACAGATATTCGCCCGAAATAGCGCTTCGATGCGTCTCCCAGTTATTATTGATGTTGCGAAATGCCTCGCTGTTGCATGTTGCAACGAAACCTCCATAAACCCATATTACCGCTGGTTTTCTTGCCTCCTAACCCGTCAAAAATGTTGCATTTTGCAACAATCCGAACAAACTCTGTCAACCGCTCACCCCACATTTCTCATCTCATGCCCGAAAAAATTTACACATCTGATTGAATAGAATCGTCTGCCGTGAAGCCGAGATTTTCCATGAAAACTCGGTCTTTATCGTTTGTCCTTCAAGGCCGGCAGTATACCGGATTCATCAAATCAAGACAATACTCCTGTAGCAGTCCACACTCAAGAGTACGACTAATATCCCGCCGCGATAGCATTCCCATACTTCGCCAGTCTTACCCTCCCCTCATCTGCCGTGGAACTTCCTCTTGACCGCTGAAAATCGGACACCAGCCGTTTCCCTCGAAACCCACGGATGCCAAGTGTGCGGCGAGTTCAGACGCATTGGCACAGATTGTGCAAAGTCCCTATGTTACGGATTCATAATTTACTTCGACTGACGTTTATGCGTGATTCGATTGGAATCTCACATTGACGAACAACTCCACAACGATTAAGGGAAGGATAGTCAAATATGAACGTAGTTGTACCAAGTGACGGGGCTAACATGCGCCAAATACAATCTTTGCTAAAGCTGTATTGCTTTTTCTGCCTGATGGTTTTCAT
Source organism: Candidatus Poribacteria bacterium (assembly GCA_028819845.1). Lineage (GTDB taxonomy): Bacteria > Poribacteria > WGA-4E > WGA-4E > PCPOR2b > JAPPKS01. The sequence goes on from JAPPKS010000034.1 coordinate 34,741, forward strand.
CGCCGCGCCGTTAACGGATGCGATGGCTAATCGAGGGCCTTCAGTGCGCCCTGTTGAGGCAATGACCATAAAAAAAAGTGACGGCGCAGTCACGAAGGACCCATACAGCATTTTCAGCGATCCGGACGGAGATAACCTCTCTTTTTCATTTCAATCCAGCAAAACATCTGTTGCAACGGTTTCGTGGACTTACAAAACAGTGAATTTTTTCGGGACGCCGATACAGGTACCCGATAAAATCGCCATCACGCCAGTGGCGGTGGGGAAGACGAAGATAACCATTACAGCGACGGATCCCTCGGGCAGGTGGGCGAAGGTTTCCTTTTCGGTGACGGTGGCCAATAGCCCACCGGTGGCATCAGAGATTTCCGATGTGACGCTTACCGTAGCGGGCGGCGCACAGTCCGTTAATCTATCAAGCTACTTCAGCGACCCCGACGGCGACGAACTCACGTTCTCAGCACATCCCGCTGATACTAACGTGACTGCGAGCGTGTCCGGTTCTACCTTAACGCTCACTCCGGTGGCTAAAGGCTCTACCCTAGTAGGCGTGTGGGGCAGAGACGCGGAATTTGCCGACTTCGACTCATTCACGGTTACGGTGAACAATAGCCGGCCGCAGGGATCGCTTTCCAATGTTACGCTTACCGCAGGGGGCGGCGCAAAGACCATTGATTTGTCAAGCAGCTTCAGCGACCCCGATGGGGATAGCCTTACCTTTTCAGGGGGTTCCTCAAACACAAAGGTTGTTACTGCGAGCGTGTCCGGTTCCACTCTAACCCTTACTCCGGTGGCTGTGGGCTCCGCTACCATAAGCGTAACGGCTGACGATGGGGAAGTAGGCTGGGTACCGCCGCACTTCACGGCTACGGTGGTCAACAACGCGCCCAGAGGATATGTACCGGATGTAACGCTCTCCAAGTGGAGCAGCAAACGAACCGTCAATTTGGCGCACCGTTTCACCGACTCCGATGGGGATACGCTCAGCTTCACGGCGTCCTCCTCGGATACGGACCATGTAACTGTCAGCGTTTCAGGTTCAACGCTTACGATTTCCAAGGCAGGTTCGAAAGGCACTTCTACCATAACGGTGACGGCGAATGACGGGACAACAAGTACGACGGTGACCTTCACGGCTAAGGTGCTCAACAGCGTGCCCGAAGGATGGATTTCCGACATGACGCTCACCGAGGGGGACAGCGCTAAAACCGTTGATTTGGCAAGCGTCTTCAGCGACCCGGATGGGGATACGATTACCTTTTCAACACACTCCTCAAATTCAGATTCTGTTACCGCCAGCGTTTCAGGTTCAACCCTCACCCTCACTCCGGTGGCTGAAGGCACTTCCGCCGTAACCGTGACGGGTAACGATGGGGAAGGCACCGGGAGCATGACATTTAACGTTACGGTGAGGACGCCGTCCAACAACCCGCCTACGGGTTCGCTTTCCAATGTAACTCTTACGGTAGGCGGCGACGCACTCACCGTTGATTTATCAAGCAGTTTCAGCGACCCAGACGGGGATACGCTCACCTTTTCAGCATCCTCCTCTGAATCGGGGGTCGCGTCTGTCGGCGTGTCCGGTTCTACACTAACGATTACGCCCGTGGCTGAAGGCACTTCGAACATATCGGTGACGGCTGACGATGGAACAACGAGCACAACCGAGTCATTCACTGCCACCGTAGGACTCGAAGATGCCCCTCGCAATGAGCGTCCGTCCAATCCCAATCCGGAACCATCCCGCAACTCTAACCGTGTACCCCAAGCTGTGGGATCTATTGACCCAATTCTGTTGCCTGTGGGAGACACCCAGCAAGTTTCAGCCGGTTTTAGGGACCCGGACGGAGACGCACTGAGCTATTCCGCCGCGGGCGGCAACAGCGCCGTTTCAGTCAGCTTGTCAGGGAACACGGTGACAATCACGGCGGTCGCAGAAGGGAGTGCGGTCATCACCGTGACGGCGACAGATTCACACGGCGCAACCGCCACTCAGACCATCAGCGTGACAGTAGTAGAGTTTCATGCCGCAGTCCCCAACACACCGGGCAGCGCCGTAACTTTGCTCAAAGTGTCGGGCGACAATCAAACCGCTCGAATTAACGACACGCTTCCGGACCCACTCGTGGTTGAAGTGCGGGATGCGCAATACCGTGTGGTAGAAGGGGTTGCGGTTCAGTTCGACTTCGACCAAACCAGGGCGACGCTCGATTCAACTTCCATCACCGACGCCGCTGGACAAGCCTCTGCCAGGCTCACGTTTGGTGACAGTCCCGGTGAGATTGCCGTGGAAGTGTCAGCCGCCGGCGTAGATGAGACGGTTGTGTTTACTGCTACAGCAACGCCGTTATTTCCCGAACCCACATACATTGACACAATTGAAGCTACATCGAATCCGGGCGATACCGGGACGCAGCGGGTATACGGCGTCGCTTTCAGTCCGAGCGGGGAAATCCTTGCCAGTGCGCACAAAGATAAAACCGTCCGGTTGTGGGAGGTTGAAACACGGGAACTCATACGGACGCTTGAAGGTCATCGGTTTTCGGTGCGCTCGGTTGCATTCAGTCCGGACGGCAACACATTGGCGAGCGGCGGCATGGATGCCAGAGTGTTGTTGTGGGACCTTGATACGGGGCGAATCAAACGAATTATCAGACCGGGCGGTACAGTTTGGGGCATAGACTTCAGTCCGGACGGGAACACCCTGGCAACTGGGACAGAGTATGGGCATATTTCCATTTGGGACATTTCCAACTTGAGTAGAGTTGAGCGCAAGCATCGCATACGTGCGCACTCGGTTCGCGCCTGGAGCGTCGCCTTCCATCCGAGCGGGGACATGCTCGCCAGCAGCGGCGGCGATGCGATTGTCCGGCTGTGGAATCCTGAAACCGGTGAAATCACAAAGGAATTCTCCGGACATGAGGAACAGGTATTGAGCGTCGCGTTCGATGATGGCAACACGCTTGCCAGTGCCGGCGCGGATGGCAGCGTCCGGTTGTGGAATCTCGAGACAGAATCAAGCCGCGTTCTTGCCGGGCATACCGGCTGGGTATTCGGCGCGGCATTCCACCCGAATGGTGAAATACTTGCCAGTACGGGTAAGGATAATAGCGTCAGGCTTTGGGACTCGGCAGCGGGCACGCCGCTCCACGTGCTAGAACGCCATACCGAGTGGGGTCGGAGTATAGCTGTCAGCCGGGGCGGGATACTTGCAAGCGGCGGTTACGACAATGTGATTCACCTGTGGGATTTGGGTGTGGCATTGGACGATTTAGAGGATATGGAAGACACGGACGAAGTCATCGAACGTGGAGACACGGCGCCGCAGCAGTCGGCTGAACTGCTGCCGAATTTCCCGAATCCGTTTAATCCTGAGACGTGGATACCGTACCATCTGTCGAACCACGCCGATGTGCAAATTTCGATATACGATTCCAAGGGTGAGCTGGTGCGCTGGTTGGATTTAGGGCATCAAGCAGCGGGCAATTATACGGATAGGACGAAAGCCGCGTATTGGGATGGCAGAAACGAATTCGGTGAGCACGTAGCCAGCGGTCTGTATTTCTACCGCCTGACCGCCGGCGATTATTCCGCTACGCGGAAGATGTTAATTCTGAAATAGTATCAAATTCCCAGTTGATGGTTTGAATTCTAATCCCTATTGTGTCCCAACCATGAACGTGCACGGTCTGTTTGGGGCAATGACAGTTGCCCCAAACACCTGTATTCTCCTACCCCCTCCTCCGTGTCCCGCTTCCCGCCAGAAATAGTTTTCGGTCTATCAGAAATCCCTCTGTGCGCGACTTTTTACTGCTCTATTCAAGCCTAAATGACAAAACCGTTGCAGTTAAAAAGATACATTTGCCTAATTTGTTTGCGTAAAATGCTTCTAAACCTCATTTTCAATCGGTCGATTCCTCCATTTTTTCCTATGACCCTAAATGGCTATGGTGCCGAGACGCGCAACAACGTCGAAGTTTTTGTAGATACGGCTAAGGTTACGCACCGCGTCCAATCGACACTGATTCGTGAAAATTTTATTCCGGCGATTTAATTGAAAAATCGTTGTTCAGTCTTGGTTGCAAAGGCGAATTAGCCCTATAAAAATACTAGACACCCGGGCGTCAACATGTTAAAATAGGTTAAACTGTTTGTCATGTGGTTTTCTCGGAATCCATTTTACGAAATTGCGCAATATATAGGCATTGAATTGAGATGACATTTTCGGGCAAGCAGATTGCCGTTTTTGGGTTGCAGCGAAGCGGCGCCGCCGTTGCCAAACTGCTGGACGACCTTGGCGCAAAGGTCCGCGTCACCGACCAAAAATCCTTCCAGGAACTCCGGTCCACCGTCGCGGCACTGAAGAATCGGCATATAGAATTCATTCTCGGCCGCCACGATACGCGCAGTATCGAACAGGTCGACATGGTTGTTGTTTCGCCGGGGGTGCCGCTGCATATCCCGATTCTAAAGAAAGCACGCTCAATCGGTATTCCAATTGTTGGGGAACTAGAAGTTGCCGCGAGCGTATGCCCTGCGCCAATCGTCGCTGTCACCGGAACAAAAGGCAAGACAACGACAACGGTGTTAACTGCCTCGATTTTACAAGATGGGAACTTCCGAAACGTGTGCGTTGCCGGCAACATTGGCATACCGCTGTCGAGCAAGGTCCAAAGCCTATCATCTGAAGATCTCGTGGTTGTGGAAACCAGCAGTTTTCAGCTTCAAACTACAACCACATTTCGCCCGATGGTGAGCGTGATTTTGAATTTGTCTCGGGATCATTTGGATCAACACGCATCCATGGAAGCCTATCGAAACGCCAAGTTGAGGATTTGCGCGAATCAAACCTCAGAAGATTGGATTGTTCTCAATGCGGAAGCCCCCACTCTTGCTGCATGTGCGTCTGAAACGCAGGCAAAACCTGTCTACTTCACCACAGAGTCCGCACCTGCCGGTTTGGGAACTTTTGTGCGAAACGATGAAGTCTTTGCGCATTGGGACGGTGAGTCAAAGCGTGTTCTCACCAAGCGCGACGTTCCGCTGGCCGGGAACCACAATCTCCGAAATGTTCTCGCTGCAGTAGCTGTTGGAAAAATTTTAAGTATCACATCAGATCAAATTCAATCGGCAATTCGTCAATTTTCGGCTGCTGAATATCCTGTTCTCGAACATGCATTCGAGATGGTCAATACTATCAATGGCGTCCAATTCATTAACGATTCCAAAGCAACAAATGTCGCTGCGGTCGCGGCGGCGCTTGAATCGCTATCCAATCCGATTCTATTGATTATGGGCGGATACGATAAGGGCAATGATTATGCCCCGTTAATCCAGCCTATGCAGGCTAAAGTCAAAGGGTTGATTTTACTCGGATCGCACACCCAAATAATCCGAAACGCGTTTTCTTCACAGGTCGTTATGTGGAATGCCGCAACCATGGACGAAGCTGTTAAATCTGCGCACGCGCACGCCGCGCCGGGCGACGTTGTACTTCTGTCGCCTGCAAATGCTAGTTTTGACATGTACGCAGATTATAAAGAACGGGGACAAGCGTTTCGGGAGGCTGTGAATCGACTTGAAAAGGCAGTCAGTAAAACTCCTTTCAAATCATGATGAAATTTATCCCCATAAAGGAGGTATTGATCACTTCCTGCTTTTCGTCACTTTTTGCTTGGTCGCAATTGGCTTCGTAATGGTCTACAGTTCGAGCAACAGACCTGCTTATGAAGTATACAACCCAGACAGCCTTCGCTATTTGAGAACGCAGCTAATTGCCGGTGTACTAGGAGTGATTGGTTTATTCATCGCTTCCTACATACCATTCAGGTATTATGAAAAGTACAATAAACACATTCTTATTATCTCCATCATCGGGTTGCTGCTCGTTTTTTCGCCGCTTGGACATAATGTAAATTCGGAGTCAGGTAAGTCTTTTCATCGTTGGGTACGAATCAGCAAGTTCCAATTTCAGCCTGTTGAACTCGTCAAGTTAGCGATGGTCATCTATGTTGCACATTTTCTTAGTCGCAAACATGACAAAATCCGCAGTCTTACGCACGGCGTACTTCCTAGTATCTTCATTCTCTCGATTGTATTTCTGCTTCTATATAAACAACCTGATTTTGGATCCGCAGTGCTGTTAGGTTTAGTGATTGTTACACTCCTGTTCGTAGGAGGAGCTCGTCTATCGCAGATTATCTTACTTACGGGAACCGCTTGTTTTTTTGTTTACGCCTCGATTCAAGACGATTCGTATAAAATGGGGCGAATTCATGACTATTTGCAATACCTGACTTCGCCTGATGACACAAATTATCAGCTTTCTCAGTCGTTAGGCGCATTAGCGCATGGCAACTTACTGGGAGGTGGAATCGGCAAGAGTATTTACTTGCGGCATCTTCCAGAACCACACACAGACTTTATTTTCACTATTATTGGCGAAGAACTCGGCTTCATTGGCGGCGTCAGTGTCATCGCGCTATTTATGTTGTTTATGTGGCGCGGCATCCATATCGCGCTTCATGTTACAGATAGATTCGCTAGTTTACTTGCGTTTGGCATTACCATTCTCATTGGTGTACAGACCATTGTCAATATTGGAGTGGTGACCGGAATGATGCCCACAAAAGGACTCACTTTGCCCTTTATTAGCTACGGGGGTTCGTCGCTTATGGTCAGTTTAATTAGTATTGGAATTTTGCTGAACATCTCACGCGGTGTAGAGAGTGGCGAAGTAGGAAAGCAGGAAAACGCGGAGAAACAGTGGACGGGCGAAGGAGAAGAAGTGAAGTGGAACAAATGGCGGAATTAGGGTTTAGGAATGAGAAAATTCGAAAAGAGAAGGATAGGATGAGTTGTCGGACAGGCATATAGTGTCCTGACAACTGCTTGGCTTCGCTTCGAAACCTCATGTTTTGGAAATCTGGTGTTAAGTTTCAGAAATCGCCCAATTTTTCAGAACAAATTTCAATATTATTTTCCACGCATGAGGAAATCTGATGCCATTAATCACCATTTCCGGTGGCGGGACGGGCGGCCACATTTATCCCGCAATTGGCATTGCAAATGAACTAATCGCTCTCGATCCAACTAATGAGATTGTGTTCATTGGCGGATCGAATCGCCTAGAATCGAAAATCGTTCCGCAGCACGGATTTCGTTTCATCTCAATTCCCGTTGCGGGGTTGCCGCGGAAATTGACGTGGAGGTGGTTGCCAATTATTGGGGAGGTTTGTGCGGGCTTTGTTTACTCCCTACGCCTTCTCAAAGGGTTGAAACCCAGCGTCGTGGTGGGAACGGGCGGCTATGTTAGCGGCCCTGTACTCTTTTCCGCTTCACTGCTCGGTATCCCAACCATCGTCCAAGAACAAAATGCGTATCCAGGTCTCACAAATCGAATCTTGGGGCGTTGGGCGAAATGTGTCTATCTCGCATTTGAATCGGCTGTATCCTATTTTCCTGTCAGAGTTGCCAAGGTAACTGGTAATCCCATACGCCGCTCAATTGGTGGCATTAAACGTAGTATTGCAACATATGAAAGATTTGGACTCAATGCGAATCTGAAGACTGTGTTGGTGATGGGAGGAAGTCAAGGCGCACATAAAATTAACAAAATCGTAATAGACGCGTTGGTTAATCTATCAGCGCACAATCAGCAGTTACAAATCATTCACCAGACAGGAGAAAAAGATTACCAAGAAGTCACGGATGCCTACAAGAGTTCACCATTGCGGCATTTGATTCAACCGTATATTGATTCGATCGAGTCGGTTTATAGCGTTGTAGATTTGATGATTTGCCGGGCTGGTGGAATGACAATTTCTGAAGTCACAGCGTGCGGAATTCCGGCGATTTTCATTCCCCTGCCAACTGCTGCCGCCAATCACCAGAGATTGAACGCTCAAGCCGTTGCAGACCGGGGTGCAGGGGTCGTGCTGAATGAGGAATTAACGACCGGCGCCGATGTCGCTGAATGCATTATCCAAATCATTACCGATTCAGCAAAACTTCAACGGATGGCAACCGCTGCCCGTCAAATGGGAAATCCGAAGGCAGGTGAAGAAATCGCAACAGCAATCAATTCTCTCTTAATACCCAATAAGGTTTGAGACCTCTATGTTTGGAGCAACACGCCATATTCACATTATTGGCATCGGCGGCGCTGGACTCAGCGGGATTGCAGAAATCTTGTTAAGCCTTGACTTTTGGATTTCCGGATCGGATTTGTACCAAACGGAAACTACGCAGCATCTTGTTACACTAGGTGCAAAAGTATATTATGGGCATGCCGCCGAACAAATATCGGGCGCCGACGTTGTTGTCGTTTCACCGGCCGTACCGCAAGAGAACCCGGAGGTAGTGGCTGCAAAAAACCGAAATATCCCCGTTATTCGCGGTGCAGAAATGCTCGCGGAGATAATGCGGATGAAGGCAAGTGTTGCCATTAGCGGGACTCACGGCAAAACCACGACAACTGCAATGACAGCCGCCGTGTTAGAGAAACTCGACCCAACCGTCATCGTCGGCGGCAAACTGGTCAGTCTGGGAAGCCACGCACGGATTGGGCGCGGCGAAATTATGGTGGTTGAAGCAGATGAAGCGTATGGTTCCATTGAAAAATTCTTTCCGACAATCGCAGTTGTAACATCGGTTGATGCAGATCATCTCGATTATTACAGCAGTGTGGAAGAAATCGGCGAGACGTTCCTGAATTTTGTCAATAAGGTACCGTTTTACGGAACCGGAGTGTTGTGTTTAGACCAAGAGAATATCCAGCGCCTCGTCCCCCGACTTGAGAAACGCTACGTGACTTATGGTATTGAGACTCGGGCAGATATAACGGCAGAACAAATCCGGATCAACGGGCCAACTTCTCAATATCAAGTACGAGCCTGGGGAGACATTTTAGGTAAAGTCCACTTAAAAATGCCAGGCCGGCACAACATTTCCAATGCCCTAGCCGCTTTCGCCGTTGGATTGGAGTTGGACGTGCCATTCGATCAGCTCCGAGATGCCTTGGAATCATTTCAGGGCGTGCATCGCCGTTTTGAAGTCATTGGTGAAGCCAATGGTGTCATAGTGGTTGACGATTACGCCCACAATCCGGCTAAGCTTAAAGCTACGTTTCGTGCTGCACGCGAGAGTTACAATCGCCGCATTATCGCTGTCTTTCAACCACATCGTTACCAACGCGTTAAGCATCTTGCTGAAGAGTTCTCGAAATCGTTTTTTGAAACAGATGTGCTAGTTGTCACTTCAATCTATGGGGCCGAGGAAGCCCCAGTTGAAGGGGTCACAGCGGAAAACCTGACGCAGGCTATTCAGGCGCACGGACATCGCCGCGCAATGTATATTCCGGATAAATCGGAAGTTGCAAGCGTTTTAATGAAAATTGTCCGGCCCAATGATATAGTAATCACGGTTGGCGCCGGGGACATCTGGCGTGTTGGCCGTGAACTAATGAGTCAAATGGTCGATTAGATTCAACGGCCGATTTTAGTTCAATCAATTACGCAGACAGCGAATGTGGTTGTTTTTGCAGCGCTGTTATGTTTAGATGTACTACACGGTAATTTTTACCGGTTAATTAAGGATATCAACACATCATTATCTTTCTGGTCTGGGATTTACCATATTTCAACCCGAAATCGTACATTTTCATGCGCAAAAAATCCTCATTGAAAAGATTACAAATAAAAACGCGCCGCCCCACCGATGTTTCACCGCGCGCATCAGGGAAACATTCGGCGCAGCGGAAGGTGTGGCTGCGCCCGGAACATGGAATTTCGCGCTTTCAGGTTAAACGCAGGTTTGCCATCGGATTAACGTTTGTTACTGTATTGGCATTCATATATTTTATCACCTCCGAACGCGATTTTTTCGACGTGAGAGCCAAAAACGTCTCTGTGCTTGGCGATCATTCAAATGCCTCAAATGGCAGTGAGGGAAAACCAAACCGGAATGATGGGGAGAACACCAAAGAAAAGCCGTGGGCGCTGTTAAAATATAATATGAATCATGAAGTTCGTTTTCTTCAGGTCGATGTGGATGGATACGTAATGAGATTTATCGATTCTCCAAAGGCTGCAAATTCATCAGTTACTATAGTTGCTCATACTCAAGGACAATTGCCTGAACCCGATACTTATATATATTCAGAACATGTACAATTGGCATTACGCGTGCTGCGGACCGTGCTGAATTTAACCCCTGAGATTGCTGCGAGAATCCGCACAATTGACGCTAATAATCCTGAAAAAATCACCCTCCAACTTGATGGCGGCTTGCCTGTGGTCTGGCTTTTATCGGACCTCGTAGAAACAGGACTCAATAATATAGATTTATTCCTGAAAAACCGAACAGAAGTGGTTAAGCAAAAGAACCGAAATCGTAGAAAAGCCTATTTGGATGCAAGGTTTGCGGATGCAATTTATTTGGGGCGAATTACCTGAGTAAGCGCTAAACAGATAGTTTCAAGAAGGAGGTGAATTGCATGGATAGAGAAGATATCGTTGTTGGACTGGACATCGGGACAAGCAAAATTGCCGCAATTATTGGGAATACTTGGCAGGGTGATCCGGAAAAAATCGAGATTATTGGTGTTGGAACAGCGCCTTCCAAAGGATTGCGGAAAGGAGTTGTCGTCGATATCGATCTCACCAGCACCGCAATTCGAGAAGCAATCGCAAATGCTGAGTTAATGGCAGGCGTCGAGATTGGATCCGTATATGCAGGCATTGCGGGAGGTCATATCACCGGACAAACACAGAATGGCGTTGTCGCAGTAGCAGGCGAAGGCCGCGAAATCACCCAGTCCGATGTAGATCGAGCCATTAGCGCTGCGCAAGCTATTTCAATCCCGGTTGAACGAGAGGTGCTTCACGTTATTCCGCAAGGATTTGTCGTTGATAATCAAGATGGAATTAAAGAGCCGGTGGGCATGTCCGGTGTTCGTCTCGAAGCATACGTTCACATTATTACCGGCGCGGTCGCTTCAGCACAAAACCTTGTCAGAAGTGTTTATAACACAGGAATCTCCGTTGAAAATATCGTTCTCGAACCAATCGCTTCCGCTGGCGCAGTTTTATCAAGTGAGGAAAAGAATCTTGGCGTCGTTCTTGCTGACATGGGAGGTGGAACTACAGATACCGTTGTGTATAAAGATGGTGCGCCGCATCATACCGCAGTCCTTTCGCTTGGCGGAGATCATGTAACCAGCGATATCGCCCAACTATTGAAGATGACCCATCAGGATGCGGAGAAACTCAAGGTCACTCGAGGCTGCGCATGTGTTGATATAATTGAGGCGGATGATACTATTCCAATCTCAACCGTCGGCGGAACACGAAGAACTCGCTTCGTCACTAAACGGGACTTAACCGAGATTATTCAATGTCGTATGGGAGAAATGCTCGATTTAATCGGTCAAGAAATTGCCAAAAGCCATCTCCACATTCCTTCCGGTGTCGTGCTTACTGGAGGTTCCTCGCTCCTTGATGGGCTGCTCGAACTTGCTGAACAGACTTTCCCGTATCCGGTGAGAATAGGCTATCCACGTCCACTAAAAGGATTAACGGACAGGATTCACAATCCGATTTATGCAACTGGCGTCGGCCTAGTAATCTATGGCGCGTCGCAACGCCAAATAGAACCCAAACGTACATTTATCAAGGGAAACCTGTTTGAACAAATCCTTAGGCGTATGAAAGAATGGTTTTAGAAGCAATATAGAAATCGAGCTTTTGATACAGATAATACGACTTGCTCAGCTAAATAAAAAAACAAAGCAAATCCCGCCTCCTATCACTCCCTTCCATGTCACTTTCCACGAATTGGTTCAGTACGCCGCCACGCCCGGTAGGCGGGGATCAAGCGACTGAATAGAGAGCGCGACAGCGATCTGCCTTGACCCGCGTGTACCACCATGTCCTGTAGGCGGGGCATCTTGCCCCGCTCAATGCTAAGAAGCAATACAATCCCGATAAACCTTCCTTATTTGCCAACTACCTATGCCCCCATAACGGAAACGCCGCCCAGCAGATTTTCAAACGTGTTCATTGTTCACAATCGGTGGCTGGCGCATCTGAATTCGTTTTGGTGGACGGATCACGTACACACGCCGAATTTTCAAAACTCCCGTTAGAAGAACAACACCCTGTATCCGCTAATGGAAATCAAGAACGTACTGTTCCACCGGTTTGCAGTCTGAATCGTTGTCAACGCCGCACATTTCTGCGGTCTGCTTATATATTGCACTGTCTTCCATTATGTGTTATCCTTGCAATGTTTGCGGATGTGAAAAAATCGACGACGGATTTACGTGTAATTCGGTATCCTTGTTGCATATGCCGCAACGTCCCCCGCACCCCCGTTTCCCGTTTGATTTACCACAGATAAACAGGAGAACCTGAATGACGGACTGGAAATTAAGGGTTTTTGGTGTTCTGACAATCCTCGTAATCATCTTGTTTTTGCATATTAAACTGTTTCAGTTTTCCGAGATTGTGCATCAAGGCGCATTGAAAACTCTCGTTTGCCTAGGTCGAGTCACAACCGTGGATACGAGTGATGAAGCCGACCAGATTTTGACCTTTCAGGTTATTTCAGGCGAATTTAGGGGGCAAACCGTACAAATCGACAATATTTGGACAGGACGAGCGTTCGGCGATCGGGTACTTCGGAAAGGGAATGTCCTTTTCCTTGAAATTCCCCTCCGATACCAAAATCAAACCGCAATCGAAGATGCAAGGATGCTCGAATATTTCCGTGCCCCATTTTTGCTCTATCTTGCAGGTTTATTGGGATGCTTAATGATTTTGGTGGCTGGAATGAAGGGCTTACGGGCAATCCTAACGCTTTTCGTTACAGCGTTCGTCGTTCTCTACGTCTTGGTTCCCCTGACTATTAAAGGCTTTAATCCTATCGTTGTTACCTTGCTCGTATCAGCTTTTCTTACGCTCACGACTTTTGTCTTGATTACCGGGTTTAGCTTCAAGGTCATTTCGGGCGTATTGGGAACGCTCGGCGGTTTGGTCGCCGTTGGAATTCTTTCCGTCATCAGCATGAACACCATGATTCTGACAGGATTAGCGCAAGAGTTCGGATTTCTCGAACTTGGACTGGCACTCTGGCGAACGCCGGCTTCTCACAATTGGAATTTCGAAGGTATACTCGTATCGGGGATGATTTTAGGTGCTGTTGGCGCAATGATGGATGTGGGCATGTCCATCTCTTCCTCCGTTTATGAGGTTAAGCAGGTCAACCCAAATGTCACCGTACGCCAAGCAATCCGCGTTGGACTTAATGTCGGTCGAGACATTATGGGGACTATGGCTGATACGCTCATCTTTGCCTACCTCGGCGCACACATGATTACAATGCTGCTCCCACGGATTGAATTCCCCGAAGTTGGAATGCTCTATCCGTTCGTCCGCCTGATGAATGAGGAAGCAACGGCGGTCGCTGTCATACGAGCCATCGTCGGAACAATTGGCCTGGTCCTGACGGTTCCCATCGCCGCGGCAATCGCTGGCATATTGACTCGATATACCAAGGTCAAGCCGTTAGATATTCACGAGGACCTCCCCTCAGCAGAAGAAATCGAACAACGCTACCGCGGCGATTCAGGCGGTAAAGCGCGTCTAGCCGTACCCATTGCATTGATAGTTGTGTTGGTCGGTATGCAATTCTTTCACAATCGCGTTAACAATGCTTCAGCGACAATTATCGAACAGCGCAATGAGAACGGTGAGCTTACATTCCGTTCCGAGTACGCAAAAGGGAAAGTCATCCGCCTCCTTGAATCCAACCCGATGAACGAGATTACGGAGCATCAAATCCTTGAAGTTGAAATGCTTTCGGGACTCTACAAAGGGGAACGCATCGTTTTGCGAAACATCCTCAACCACAGTATGCCGTTGTTGAGCATCCCCGCCAATCCGGGGGACACTATTCTCTGCCGCGTAGGCGGCTCCCCCGATCAATTCAGCCTCGTCAACATTATACAGGAGTATGGTCGGGATCGATTCCTGCTGTGGATGCTTGGATTAATGCTTGTTGCCATAATCGTGGTCGGGCGAAATGAAGGCGTACGTACTGTCTGCGCTATGGCAATTTCGGGGCTAATTCTCTACTTCTTCATGCTCCCCCTGATTTCACAGGGGAAAAACGCTGTGGTAATTGTCACGCTGACCTCCGGTTTAGTCGCGTTTGTGTCCTTGGTGTTTGTGATTGGACCGAGTCGAAAAACATTCTCAGCCGTGTTTGGAACAATGGGAGGTATTCTCGTCGCAGGGCTTATCGTGATGTATTCGCAGAACTATCTCCACTTCTCCGGCTTAGAGAACGCGGTCTCTGCGGACATCATCGAAGCCATTCGTAAACCGCCATTTGATTTTCGCCAAGTACTCATGGCGGGGATGTTGATGGGTGTGCTTGGCGTAGCGGTGGATGGCGCTATTGAGGTTTCCTCATCGATGGAAGAGATTCGCCGCGCAAATCCGAATATGCCGACATGGCGATTGATTACATCTGGAATGAACGTCGGTACCGATATTCTCGGCACAATGGTGAACACATTGGTATTCGCTTATCTCGGTGTGGAGTTGCTGTTTGTATTGGCTGCAACAGCGCCAAACTTAGATCTATTCCGATCCCCTGTTGTCGAACTCTTGAGCATCGGCACTGCCTCCGCTGAGGTCGTGCGGTTGCTAGCCGGCACACTTGGACTCGTGCTAACGATTCCCATTACGGCGTTGATTTCTGCATTCTGGCATCCGAAGAGTGAAGCAAGACGCATCGCATAGTGCTTGTAGGTTGTTTAGAGCGGATACTTCCAAAACGGTTCAGGCTGCAATTTACGTACCGAATTCCTAATAATACTATTGTAAATACACGCGGAGCGAAACCCAACGCTTTTGTAGCCTCACGCAACCCTATCGACCTCGATTATCAGAAATCATCCATAGACTCACCGGTCTGTGGGAGAGGCTTCCCAGCCTCGATTTTCATTCACGCCTTGTGTATAAATGTACCCAAATGACTCAAATAATTCATAACCCATCATTCAATCACAGTTCTTGTAGGTTGGGTAGAGCGGATAATCCCAAAACGGTTCAGGCTGCAATCGACGTTCAGAATTTCTAATGATGCTATGGTAAATACACACGGCGCGAAACCCAACGCTTTTGTAACCTCACGCAACCCCATCAAGCTCGATTATCAGAAATCATTCATTGGCTCATTGCGCTGTGGGAGAGGCTTCCCAGCCTCGATTTTCATTCACGCCTTGTGTATATATGTACCCAATTGACTCAAATCATTCATAACCCATCATTCAATCACAGTTCTTGTAGGTTGGGTAGAGCGGATAATC
>JAPPKS010000034.1:50216-289581 GCA_028819845.1 Candidatus Poribacteria bacterium
ATTCATAACCCATCATTCAATCACAGTTCTTGTAGGTTGGGTAGAGCGGATAATCCCAAAACGGTTCAGGCTGCAATCGACGTTCAGAATTTCTAATGATGCTATGGTAAATACACACGGCGCGAAACCCAACGCTTTTGTAACCTCACGCAACCCCATCAAGCTCGATTATCAGAAATCATTCATTGGCTCATTGCGCTGTGGGAGAGGCTTCCCAGCCTCGATTTTCATTCACGCCTTGTGTATATATGTACCCAAATGACTCAATTTAATCATAGCCCATCATTTAATCAAAAATATCACAGTTCTTATCCATTGGCTTATGCAATATTCATCTCGCGATGGGTTGGTGCTAAGGTCGACTATGTGGTACAATTTCAGCAGTAGTAAATCTGACGCGTTTCGTGTGCGAAGGAGGACAAGATTATTGAGCAATATGTTGCGTAACGCATTTTCCCAGCTTATCATTGGTGTCGTCTCTCTATTTCTCGCCCTTGCTTCCGCTAAGGCTGAGATTAGCAGCCCAGAAGATGTGCTTGGCTTCCGTGTCGGCGGCGACTACAAATTGGCGCGTTGGGAGTCAATTACAGATTATCTGAAACAATTGGCCGAGGTTTCTGATCGGGTAATTCTGGAGAATCACGGCAAAACCACGGAAGGACACGATTTTGCGCTCGTGTTAATATCGTCGCCAGAAAATTTGGCGAACCGGGAATATTTCAAAGCGATTCAGGGAAAACTCGCCGATCCGCGCGGACAGGATGCATCTGAATTGGACCAGCTTTGTCGTGAAGGCAAAGCAGTCGTTCTAATTAACTGCAATTTACACTCGACAGAGATTGCATCGTCACAGATGTCTATGGAACTCGCCTTTCGGCTCGCGACCGAAAATACGAAACAAATCCAAGAAATTCTCGAAAATGTGATTATTCTGCTAATTCCTTCCTCGAATCCTGACGGGTTGAACATGGTCATCGATTGGTACAATCGCTGCGTCGGCACGCCGTATGAGGGTTCGCCCATGCCTTGGCTATATCACAAATACACTGGCCACGATAACAACCGTGATTGGTTCATGCTAACGCAGATTGAGACGCAAATCGTAACCCGAATCCTTTATGAGGAATGGTTTCCTCAAGTCGTCTACGATGTTCACGAGATGGGCAATAGAGGCGCACGGTTTGTCATCCCCCCATATTTCGATCCCGTAAATCCCAATATCCACCCGATTCTACAGCGCGAACTCTCCCTGATCGGTGCACAAATCGCGCTGGATCTCACTTCGCAGGGATTCACCGGTGTTCTCTCCAGCGCAGTATACGACATGTGGTGGCACGGAGGTTTTCGCACCGTACCTTATCGCCATAACATGGTGGGCATACTGACCGAAGCTGCGAGAGTCAACATCGCTTCGCCAATCTTTCAACCTCGCAGCACCTTGAAAGGGCACCGACGCGGTCTCGGAAAGTATTCACTGCAGACCAACTTCCCTGAGCCGTGGCCCGGCGGTTGGTGGCGGTTACGTAACATCATTGACTATGAACTGTCTGCGTCGTTTTCAATTCTTTCGTGCGTCGCCAAACATAAGACGATGTTCCTCTCAAATTTCGTCAAAATGGGACGCCTTGCAGTGGAAAAGGGGAATAGTGAGCCGCCGCGAGCATTTCTTGTGCCGCTTAACCAACGCGACCTCAATAACGCGCTAAATATGCTAAGTATCTTGCAGCATGGCGGCGTAGAGATTCATCGGGCAAATGCAAGCTTTTCTGCGGATGGCGTCGAATATCCTGCGGGCACCTACGTAATTTCGATGGCGCAGCCGTTTCGCGGACATGCCAAAGATTTGCTAGAAGTGCAGAAATACCCGGAACGGCGCGCAGGTCCCAACGCGCCGCCCGAACGTCCGTATGACATCGCTGGCTGGACGCTCCCGTTACAGATGGGCGTGAAAGTAATCACGGTCGTTGACGACTTCGACGCCCATCTCATCCGAGTGGAAGAAATTCCAAAATTGCAGGGGCGATTACACACGGTATCTGACCCTGTTGCGTATCTTTTCAAAAACCAAACAAACGCAGAGACTATTGCACTCAATCGATTGCTAGCTTCGGAAGGATACACGCTCTACTGGTCGCCTAAAGCACATGCAATAGGCGGTCAAAATTTTCCACGCGGATCTATTTTAATCACGACGACAGAAATTCCACAGCTTGCTTCAACCAATCTTCAAGAACTCGCTCATTCATTAGGAATTGAAATCCACGCAATGGCTGTTCTGCCCGATAAAGATCCAGATGTGAAGTTAACGCGGCCCCGTCTAGGGCTCTACAAACCTTGGGTCGCCAATATGGATGAAGGTTGGACTCGGTGGGTGCTAGACCAGCACGAATTCGCCTATCGCAGTCTAACCGATGCTGAGATACGATCTGGCGATTTAGATAATCGATACGATGCAATTATCCTGCCCGATATGAACCCATCAAAAACGATTAACGGTCACGCTGAAGGCGCATTACCGCCGGAATATGTCGGCGGAATCGGGTTGGAGGGCGCCGCTAATCTTCGTACCTTCGTTGAAAACGGTGGCACCCTTATCTGTCTGAACCGCGCGTCGCAGCTTCCAGGACGTTATTTCGGACTGGACATTAATAACGCTCTTGATCCGCCCGGCGAATCCAATCAGCAGGCAACCAAGCCTGATCCATTCTTCTGTCCCGGATCGCTGCTGCGTGTTTTCGTCGATACAACGCATCCGATTGGGTATGGACTAGATCGTGAAATGGCAGTATTTTTCAAGTCAGGACCAGCTCTTGAGGCGAGAGGCGGGAAGCCCGTTGCCTCCTATCCTGACTTTAATCCGCTCATGAGCGGCTGGATTCAGGGCGATAAACGCATCCGACGAAAAGGCGCGCTCTGGGATGTCAAACTTGGAAAAGGGCATATCATCTTATTCGGCTTCAAGCCTCAGCACCGCGCGCAATCCCAAGGGACGTTTAAGCTGTTGTTTAACGCCATTTACTATGCATCATGGGGCGAGCAGGACAGCGAGTTAAACAACAAATAAAAACAAAAAAGCAGGTTCGCCTCAACCAATAGTGAACCCCGGCGCCCCAATCACTCCACAGTTCATTTATCACAAAAAATGTATTTTGAAACCGAGTTTTTTTCTTTAAAACTCGGTTTCTTTAGAACCTGTTTGGAAATTCATTTTATACAGCTCCAGAGCGGCGGCAGGCGTATAGTATCCCCCTACCTTCCGCATGCGGGGCATCTTGCCCCGCATGTGCCAACACCCCCTGTAGGCGGGGCATCTTGCCCCGCGTGTACCAACACGCCCTGTAGGCGGGAATCAAGCGAGCGAATAGCGAATGTGTAAACCATCAACGCGGCTAATGTAAATTAACGCAAAAATCTCCCGATGACAACAAACCCCAATTTTACCGATGAACCGCAGCCAACCGAATCTACCGCTCGTTACCGTGCCATAGATGTAAACGTTCCGAGCAATCTGGAAAACATCAGAATCATCCTGCTTGAGCCGAGAGAGCCGGGCAATATTGGATCCGTCGCCCGCGTGATAAAAGGCATGGGGATGTCGCAGTTCTATCTGGTAAACCCTGTACCATTTTTGGATGTTGACGCAACATGGTACATGGCACACGGCGCCGCCGACATTGTCGAAAACTGCTGCGTCGTGGATACGCTGGAGGAGGCGTTCAGCGGAATTCACTTTGTAGTAGGCACTACCCATCGGCTCCGCGACCCCAAGTTGCCACCCGCCGCACCCGCAAGAGAAGCAGCACTCAAGATTGCCGCAATTTCTCAAAACCAGTCGGTTGCGCTGCTTTTCGGCCGTGAGGATTTTGGCTTATCCACCCATCACATTAGCCGTTGCCAGTTGACGGCGAGCATACCGATGGCGACCAAAAACCCTTCTTTGAACCTAGCGCAAGCAGTACAAATCTTCGCCTACGAAATCTTCATCGCTAGTGCAGGCGACATTCTACCCGCCGAACTGAATTATGCTGAGATAGGTGAAGTTGAAGCGTTTTACAATCGTGTAATTGAACTACTCAATCTCATTGGCGTTTCGCCGTACAATCATGATTGGGAGACGTACCTGCGCTCGTTGAGGCGTGTATTTTCACGCACCCGCCTCGAAGAACGCGATATCGCAACGTTGGACATGGTCTTTTCAACGGCGAGGCGTTACATAGAAAGGTTAAATCATCAGCTTGAAGAAACCGCCAATAATCAATCGACAGCGCCGTAGGCCGCATTTTTTCAATTGCCAACAATTTTGGAGTCACAATGAGAACATTTCATAAATTTCTAGATCCGGTCGCGCTGTCTCGATTGGGCGACATGGAGTTAGTCGCTCGTCTCGTCGTGGAGGGTTTCATCACGGGTCTGCACAAGAGCCCTTATCAAGGCTTCAGCGTTGAATTTGCCGAACATCGCCAATACATGCCCGGCGACGAAATCCGTTATATCGATTGGAAAGTGTACGGAAAATCGGATCGCTACTATGTCAAAAAGTTTGAAGAAGAGACAAATCTCCGTACCTATATCTTGCTCGATGCGAGCGGCTCTATGAACTATAAATACGATGAGAAAACGCTAACCAAGTTTGAGTACGGTTGCTACCTCGCTGCATCGCTTTCCTACTTAATGCTAAAGCAACGGGATTCAGTCGGGTTGGCGGTTTTCGACACAAATATCCGAAACTACATTCCGCCTCGAGGTACTGCGCCCCATTTGCACGCTATCATGTCTGTCCTCGAAAAAGCTCAACCGGGAAATGAGACGAATATCAGCGCTATCCTTCACGAACTCGCCAAGCGAATTGTTCGCCGCGGGTTAGTGATTGTCATCTCCGACTTCCTTGACCAACCGTCAGAGGTGCTTTCCGCACTCAAGCATTTCCGCCATCGCAAGCACGAGGTCATCGCTTTTCATCTGCTCGATAGCGCAGAGATGACATTTCCGTTCGAAGGGCCCGTTGTCTTCCAAGATATGGAGACTGGCAAAACACTGCAAACGCAGTCGGAGGCGCTTAAAGCCGGTTATCTCGACCAACTCAATTCATTCATTCAAGATTACCGGCGGGGATGCGGTTCCAGCCTAATTGACTACGTACAGCTCGACACATCAACGCCATTCGACTACGCCCTGTCATCATATCTCTCGCGCCGAAAGTAGGTTTAATTTAACATAACTTCCAACGGACAGCAAACTTCTTACTCCTACCCTCACCAACGTATTTGAAGTTAAAATGGCACACCACTATTCGTAATGGACGCTTTTTAACCCGAATGAACAGCTCACTTCAGCCCACGAAATCCAGGGCTTTATATAACAAGCGGCAAAGGACTGATATGAAGAAGCATAGACCAGTCTCTCTTGATGATGTAGTGTCGTCCCCATATTCAAGGGTTGGGCCAAGCGATTTGTCATGCGACGGCAATCGTGTTGCGTACGTCTTTGAAGGCCGGATTCACCTCATTGAAGTTGCCATGGGCAGCGATATAGAGCTTTTTGATGGGACTTTGCCAAAATGGTCACCGGTCAATCCACGGACGTTTGCCTTCCGAAAACCGGAGACGGACGGCATCTGGATTTACACCGCAGACCGATCAGACCGTCAAGTTAGTCCTCAGATTGGACATGTTAACTTGATTGAATGGTCGCACGATGGTCAATATCTTGCTACTGTTAGTTCAAAACAGTTTCCGAGACCTGATACTATAGAAAAACCCGACTTTGATACAATCATCAACGTTCGCCCTGAACCGCCATTGCACGGGAGCGTGTTGAACATAATAGATTATGTAACGGGCAATGTCATATTTTCAACAGAATCAAAAGCTGGCGAACGGTTCGATTCTGTTGGGTGGCACCCGGATGGAAGGCTAATTACCGTCGCAAGTTGGTTTGAAAAAGAGGGAATCTACGACTATTTCTATCGCTTGTTTGACATTGACATTCAAACTAACGAACAACAGACCCGAATTGAACCGAGCAAACGGGAAATTTCAGATCCCGCATGGGCTCCTGATGGGAGAACACTGGCTTTTTCCTATTGCCCCTATCCTTATGGTAGTGCAGTCCGCCATCTGTGCGGTCTCATGGATAAAGACAAAAAAGAGATTCGCATGTTGGGCGATGAATTCTATGTGACGGATATTCGTTGGTTACCTAATAGCCAAACGCTGAACTGTAGCGGTATAAATGGTATGACAAGAAGTATTTTCAGCATTGACATAATTACAGGAAAAACTGAACAAATCACAGGCCGACTCGGCACACACAAAATCCACGGCGTCAGCAAGGACGGAAATGTGCTGCTGTACAGTCATGAAAGCCCTCAAACGCTGGCTGAGTTGTTTCTGGTTTCCAGAAATGACAACCAGCGAAAGAAACTCACACAATTCAGTGATATGATTGCTCAATATGAATTGTCGAACATTGAGGTTGTCTCCTGGAAGTCTTTTGATGGCTTAACCTTAGAGGGCTTGCTGTTGGCTCCAAAGGGACAATCCATTGAAAAAAACCATCCTACAATTGTCGATTTGCACAGCGGCCCAACCCTTGGCGGAGAATATGTTTTTGAGCCGGCATGGCACTGGTTATCCGCTCAAGGATACCAGGTTTTCGCTCCGGTTATGCGTGGCAGCCAGCAATACACCTGGTGTCAGCCTCCGACCGACGAGCTCGATTATAAAGATTCTATGTCTGGCGTTGAGTGGTTAATTCAAAATCATCTTTGCGACCCTGAAAAAATTGGTGTTCATGGCTTTAGTAACGGAGCCTCGCTTGGCGCATACGCCGTTGGCAATAGCAAGTGCTTCCGCGCCGCAGCGTTGATTGGAGGGACTTACGACTATCGGCTGTGGATAGGAATCCAGACGATGGCTCTTTCCGTCTGCGTTGAAGAATTAAACGGGATGCCGTGGGAAGTGCCTGACGTATATAAACAGCTTTCCCCGATAACTTATGCTCAAAATGTGAGCGCACCTGTATTGCTTCTAAATGGGGAATTAGACCACCAAGTAGACGCAGAACTTTATGCCACCTATCTTAGAAGTGCGGGTAAGAAAGTTGAGTACATCGTTTACAAAGGGGAAGAGCATTGTCTCCGCAAAAAGGAGCATATTCGAGATCGATGGTCACGGACGCTCGATTGGTTTAATAGGCATCTTCGGATTTGAACTACGCTAAGTGTTCACGTTGTCTGCCACTTTTAAGATTTTGTAGGTTGGGTTAAGCGGATATGGTGATACATGCGTAATATCTCGTAAGAAGTACATACGTTGAGATTTTTTGGTAATTGGAATGGTGGAGCGAAACCCAACGTTTTGAAACGTTCGGATAGCCGACCGGCAGACGCCAACACCAGAACGATTGGAACAAGGAAAAACAATGAGAGTATTTGGAATTCCGAGCGGTGTATTGTATTCGGAATTTGCCAGGTTTGCGCGAGGTTATAAAAGCGTTGGGTTTCGCTCTGCGTGTATTGATTGCAGCATCATTAGAAATTCGGAACGGTTAATTGCGACCGGAACCGTTTTGGAATTATCCGCTCTACCCAACCTACAGAAACTATCAGTTAAAAACACCTTGACAACGTAAACAAGGGTGCATATAATTATAGACACTAAGGCGTGCTATTTTCTAGTGGATGGGGACATACACCTTTGGCGTGGAGATTCCGAATCAAAACGCTCAGGTTAGAAGGAATATCCGGATAAAAAACTGAAACAAATTAATTCAGTCCTGTAAATCCAGATTCAGACAAAATGTGTGACATTTTGTGACATCCGATTATTTTTCAAAAATCAAAATATCATATAAACCCTTACCACAAGCGGGTTTAAGACGATCCCGCCGGACCAATTGTCGTATCACAACCTGCATCACAGATTGTGATATAATGTGACATTCCGCACAGAGGGCTTAACTCGTTCAATTTCCTTTAAACCCGTACCACAAGCGCGTTCACGTAGATCTCTAACCGAGAAAGAAAAATGTCACAACCTGCCTCACAAATTGTGACATGGTGTGAGGTTTTGTGACATTCGGTTGACGGTTGGACAATTCGCCCACCTTGCAAATCTCGCCAAAGAAGAAATATTAGAACCAATCAATACTGGCGCATCATAATTCTCCCCTATCACCACCGCCTCGATGCCTCGTTATAAAGTTCAATCTGTTGTGCGTTTCGGGGAATCTTAACCGGCACCGATTTTCGTTTACGATTCGCGTCCTTGATGACAATCGGAGCACGCAGTAAATTGCTTAACGTCACTGCCCGCGACTCATAATACGCCCACATCCGCTGCTCGCTGTACGGGTTGACGACGTATTCTTGTCCGGCGAAAAAATGGTCGTACTTAGGGTGTTCGAGTTCGATTGTTCTGTCATAGCCATTCAGTACGAACCGCGGCGGGTTGTCTCTGGGCGTATAGCCGCTCAACTTGCATTTCCACACATGGACGGGAGCCCCGGATTTGTTAATCAGATGAAGGGAGACAACAATCACGAGTCTATGGTTATCGTCGCGGTTGATGAACCAAGAATCATCTTCAATCACTTTGACCGTGAAATCTTCAATCTGCCGCTTCTTATGGTAGAGCGTTGCGAAAGCAATAAAAGAACCCACGCCAAGCAGCGTCCAGTGTCCCGCAGATGTCGAAAGAAATTTGAGAAGTTCTTGTAGGAGAGATTGTAGCATGTCATCCTGTCTTCGCAGGCAAGTCTGATTGCGCCCTAGATAGCTATTCCGGTGGGCAGGTCATGGGAACAAACCGAACGTCGCTAATCTTTTTACGCTCAAATCCGTGAACTGTTTTGCTAACAATTACCAAATCTTGATTGAAGTCGCCGACGGGAACCACCATCCGCCCGCCCGCCGTTAACTGTTCGACGAGGTTGTCCGGCACTTTTTTTGGAGCAGCGGTAATGATTATCCGGTCAAAAGGCGCATGCTCTTCCCAACCGAAATATCCGTTACCGATTTTCTTGTGAATATTTTGATAGCCAAGTTTCGTTAGCCGCTTCCACGCAGCCTCCGCCAACTCAGGGATTATCTCAACAGTATATACCTCATCAATAATCTCCGCTAAAACCGCGGTCTGATAACCACAGCCGGTACCGATTTCAAGCACCTTTGATTCCGGATCTAGTCCGAGCTGGTCGGTCATGAGCGCAACAATGTACGGCTGAGACATTGTCTGTCCGCAGTCAATTGACAACGCATGATCTTCGTAAGCGCTGTCGATAGATTCGCGCTTCAGGAACAGATGCCGCGGTACTTTCCTCATCGCTTCCAGAACATTGTTGTTTCTAATTCCACGCCTTTCAATCTGTGCGCGCACCATCTCTTCACGCAAGTGCGTATAGGAATCCGCCGTGGAGTGGCTTGTATGCTTCTGCTGTTTGCCGCGGAAACGCATCGTAATCTCCTGCTTACATTCCGCTCTCGTAGGTGAATACGATTAACTGCACGAATAGATTAAGCGTCCCAATAAGGAGCGTGATGGCAATGTTAGGCGATAGTCGTCAAAAATTATCGTACACACTATCCGTCCGATTAATCTTACCCTGTATTCAATCGTTGGCGGTTATCTGGTACGGCATTAGCAAAAATGTCCGATGCTTTGCGATGAGATCTACAACGGGAGAGAATTCCCAAAACATGTCCAGCGAGGCTGCCTCACGTAATTGAAGTGTTCTATAACCTGCATGAAAGGCGTGATAAAACTGCGACCACAGGCTCTGTTTTGGCAATCGGACGAGCTGAACCTCTCTGTGCGCTAGTCCGGCATGCTTTCGCGCAATTGAGAGCGCGTGCGCTAATCCGCCAAGCTCGTCAACAAGCCCATGTTCTTTCGCTTGCCTGCCTGTCCAGATGCGGCCCCGCCCCAAATTATCGACCGCTTCTTTTGCCATATTACGAGCGTTCGCCACTTTCTCTACGAACGCGTCGTAAATTTCTTGAATCTGACGCTGCACGATAATGCGTTCTTCGGCTGGATAATCGCTGTTGTCAGTATAAAAGTCGGCGTGTTTTCCACGCTTGATTATCTCTTTATGAAGCCCAATCTTGTTGTAAAACCCTTTGAGGCTGTATTTCCCGCCGATTACGCCGATTGATCCTGTGATTGTGCCCGGTTCAGCAACGATCACGTCAGCGGGAACAGCGATATAGTACCCTCCTGATCCGGCAACATCGCCCATTGAAACAATCAACGGCTTGACGGATTTCAGGCGAATTAGCTCCCGCCATATTCTATCTGCGGCTATGACCAACCCGCCGCCGCTATCAATGCGCAGCACGACCGCTTTGATTGAGGAATCTTTGCGCGTAGCTTTGATAGCTCGGGCGATGGTAGCAGCGCCCATGGTCTTTGATCCAGTGATTGGATCCGTGAAACTCTCGCCCGTCACCATCATTCCTTTTGCTTCGACGATAGCAATCTTCGGCGGCGGCGATTCCCATTCGTAAGTGTATTCTTCAGTATTCAAATATGATTTTGCCTTCACCAAGCGGTGGCGCTTTCCTGTCAACGCTTTGGCAATATCCTTCAACTCATCCCGGTAGGCGAGCTCATCTACAAGTCCATTTTCCAACGCCTGTTTCGCGGTAAACGGCCCTCTATCTATGAGTTGCTTCACCTCTTCTTGGGCAAAATTGCGCCCTTCCGCTACTAATTGGGTCAACTGATCGTATAGGTCATCTAATATGGATTCTAGCATTTCGCGATGCGATTCTGACATATCCGTACGCGTGAAGAGATCGGACGCCGATTTGAATTCGCCGATGTGTTCTAAATCCGCGCGAACTCCAAGTTTGTCCAATACGCCTTTGTAGAACGAAACCTCGGATCGCAACCCAATCAAACGCACCTCGCCCGACGGGTGAAGCACAATTTTATCCGATACCGACGCCAGCAAGTAATTTCCGGTCGAACCGTTAATCATGTAACAGATTACCTTCTTTCCCGCCGACTGGAAATCTAAGATTATATCCCGCATCTCTTGTAGTCGTGCCAACCCGTAGTCACCGCCCCCGACTCTGATTAACGCCCCGGCAACCTCGGAATCCCGTTTCGCCGCCTTGAGCGTTTTTTCGATTTGACTCATACGCACGTCAAGGAAGACGTTTCGCCGCGTGTACCGCGTTGAGTGGAGTGCTTGGGAGAAGTGAAAATACCCCACCCCTTCTTGATGTTTTCCAACGTCGTCGAAACGGTTATACGTTCCCAACCCCATGTGCCCGATATTAAACCCGAAACGCAGATCGAAACTGCTGTCGTCGTTCAGGTTGCCCCGCAACGTTAACCCGTTGATAGGCCTCACCTCAAGCGCACAACTAAAATCAAGCCCGCTTACGTCCTCGACTTTACGTGCATCAATAGAGAACGTAATTCGTGAGGTATTTGGACGAAGCGCAATTCCGAAGTCATAAATTCTACCGAGTTTTTGACCTCGGAATCGGGGACGGTTGAGATCGCGTCCAATGGCGCCAACTGAAAGATATTGGCGGCGAAGCATCAATCCCAGAGACCATGACGAGAGCTTATCGTAGTCTTTATCCTCTGAATTCACCCAGCTATAACCAGTTCCCCAATATAAGGAACCGCTAAGGCGCCCTCCACTCGACAGCGTATACCGGTTGAAATCTATGTCATTCCCGGCGTTGGCAAATTCCATTCCGAAACCCGCTCTCGACGTAGAAATAAAAAAGGCATCATCGCCGACCGGATCACTTTGATAAGCCCGCAGGTAGTAGAGGTTAAAACCACGCCCCGTTCCTAAACCCGCCGGATTAAAAAACGACGCCAGCGCATCGTCGCTCACAGCAACAGAACTAGAAGGTAAGCGCGTGTTCACTTTCGGTGAGGCATCTACGGCAAATTGAGAGAGAAGAAATATCGTCAGTGAAGCATATATGAGAGTTCTCGTTTTATTCAAATACAGCTCTTCCTGATGATTGACGATGTACACGTCGTTTGCGTCCAAATCTTACCGACCCCGGCGTCTGGCCACTGTTTTTTGTGGCATTATATCACCAAAGCGTTCTCCAAGCAATCCAAAAAAAGTAGTATCCGCACGCCCTGTGCCGTAGTCATAAAGTAGTAAGCACGCTCCTTGTGCCGTAAAAAACTCACAGCACGGGACGCAAATCCGCCACTATGCGTTGAACCTTCGATTGTCACTATCCCTCTGGAAATCCAATTGACAATTCTCACACGACTCGTTATAATTTTGCGGATTAACTTCAAGAGCAAGGGTTTTCAATAGTTCGTAGCACCTATCGGAAGAGGGCCTTAATGAAACACATAGAAGGCGGAATCACGGCGGTGCCGGGAATTCGCGCATCGGGTGTACACGCCGGACTGAAACCGGACAACCAAAAAGATGTTGCCTTAATTGCTGCCGACGCACCTGCGGTTGCGGCGGGCGTTTTCACAAAGAATCGTGTCTGCGCCCCTGTCGTTTTGGCGTGCCGCGAACATCTCAATGACCAAACAGCGCAAGCGATTGTCATCAACAGCAAGAATGCTAATGCATGTACGGGCGGCCTCGGATTAGCCAATGCGCGGCAGATGACCGCGTTGACTGGAATCGCGCTCGGCATCGATCCAAGCCTCGTGTTAGTCGCGTCGACGGGTGTTATCGGCGTGCAGTTGCCAATGGACAAAATCGACAACGGAATTCGTCTCGCAGCGGGGACACTGCGGCCTGATAATGGACATGACGCCGCCCTCGCAATCATGACAACCGATACCGTCCCCAAGGAGTTTGCGGTTGAGATTGAGATTGCAGGAAAAAAGGCCAGAATCGGCGGTATGACGAAAGGCGCAGGGATGATTGCTCCGCACCTCGCCACCATGCTCGGTTTTCTAATGACGGATGCGAACATCTCCGCTGAACCGTTGCAGACTGCGCTGCGCGAAGCTGTTTCAAAATCTTTCAACCGCATCACGGTCGATTCGGACAGCAGCACGAACGATACTGTGCTCATTTTGGCGACCGGATCCGCAGGAAATCCAATCATATCAAACGTTGATAGCGAAGATTATGACCAATTTCAAAAAGGTTTGGATTTCGCTTGTATAGAGTTAGCGAAAATGATCGCACGAGACGGGGAGGGCGCAACAAAATTAATTGAAGTAATTGTCAAAGGTGCGAAGGACGAAGTCGAAGGAGAGATGGTAGCCCGCGCAATCGCTGAGTCGCCGCTCGTAAAGACCGCAGTTTTTGGAGCGGATCCGAATTGGGGTAGGATTTTGATGGCGATTGGAAAATCGGAAGCAGAATTCGACCCGTATCAGGTTGACGTGTGGCTCAACGGCTACCAGCTAGTCAAGCACGGCATGGACGCGGGCTTCGATGAGGAGAAGGCAACTAATCTTTTCGCCAGGGACACCGTGGCAATTGATGTCGATTTGAACGCTGGAGATGCGGCCGTCACCATGTGGACGTGCGACTATTCTTACGATTATATTCGCATTAACGCAGACTACCGAACTTGACGGCCAGCGGGCAACGACCGGCGGTAAGTAAAAAAACACATCACTAGAAAATCATGAACTCCCAATTAACTCAGGTATGACGGATATTGGAGCACAGAGATGGATGAACTCGTAAAAAAAGCAGATATCCTGATTGAGGCGTTGCCGTACATCCGCCGATTTTCGGGAAAGACAATCGTGATTAAGTATGGCGGCTCTGCGATGGAGCAGGAATCGCTCAAGCACAGCGTCATGCAGGACATCGTATTATTGAAATACATCGGCATGCAACCTGTCGTTGTCCATGGCGGCGGCGCCCAAATTAGCGGGTGGATGAAGCGGATTGGCAAAGAAGCTGAGTTTGTGCAGGGGCTGCGGGTTACGGATCGAGAAACCATCGAGATCGCTGAAATGGTGTTAGCCGGCGCAATTAACAAGGAAATCGTTTCACTTATTAATCAGCATGGCGGGAGCGCAGTCGGACTCTGTGGAAAAGATGCCAACCTTATCCGCGCATCAAAACATGTCGCCCGCATCGTCGATGAGCATGGCGGCGCATCAACTGTCGATCTCGGCTTTGTAGGCGATATTGTAAAGGTAAACCCTGAAGTTATAATCGCACTGGATCAGGCGGGGTATGTCCCCGTGATTGCACCAAGCGGTGTTGGGGAAGATGGCTGCACGTATAACATCAATGCTGATATCACCGCGGGGGAAATTGCGGCGGCGCTTCAGGCTGAAAAACTCATCCTGCTGACAAATCAGCGGGGCATCCTACGGCAGATGGACGACGAGGCGACGCTAATTTCGACAATTAAAGTTGATGATATTGAGCAGCTAATCGCCGCCGGTGTCATCAGCAGCGGTATGCTGCCAAAAGTCGAAGCCTGCGTCACAGCGCTCAAATGCGGCGTCAAGAAGACGCACATTATTGACGGCAGAATCAGCCACGCAATATTGCTGGAAGTCTTTACTTCAGAAGGAATCGGTACAGAAATTATCGCCAGTGACCAGGATACGACAGACCGCTAACCACAGGCCGCCGCTCTCTCTTGTGGCTCAACTGTCGTCCGAAAACGAGTACGTCCCCGACCTTACCCCTTACGTATTACTCATTACTCATTACTCATTACTCATTACTCATTACTCATTACGCTTTACTCATTACGCATTACTCATTACTCATTACGCTTTACTCATTACGCTTTACTCATTATTCATTACCTCCCTCCCACTCCCGCCTTGAAACTTCAGCGATAAAATAACAAGACAGATAGAATTCAACAGCAGCAGCGTTGATAAGGCATTGAGCTCCGGCGTGATTCCAAACTTTAGCGTCGAGTAGACACGAACGGGTAAGGTCGTGTAGCCGACCCCTGCCGTAAAGAATGTGATCACAAAATCGTCAATTGACAACGTAAACGCCAGCAGCGCGCCGCCAACGACACCCGGTGCAATGAGCAGTAGGGTAATATGCCGGAACGTGTTCCATCTATTCGCGCCGAGATCCAACGCAGCTTCCTCGAAGGACCTGTCAAATCCCTTCAGTCGTGCACGAACGACAATCAAAACATACGAGGTACTGAACGCAACGTGCGCTACAACAATCGAAACGAGTCCTAGTGGAAGGTGAACCTGAACGTAAAACGTCAAGAGCGCAATTGCCATCACAATGTCCGGTATGATAATCGGCAGGAAGAGCGCTCTCGTCAGGGCAAGTCGAAACGGAAAACGGTACCGCTCAACGGCAAATGCCGCCATCGTTCCAATAATTGTTGCGATGGCGGTTGAACACCCCGCTACAATGAGGCTGATCCGGCAGGCGTGCCACAAGTCGCGGTTTTTAAACAGCTTTGCGTACCAACTCAGTGGTCCCCAAGCCGCAGTTGGTTCAGAGGTGTTGAACGAGAAAACGATTAACGTCAAAATTGGCGCGTAAAGAAACAGAAAAATCAATACAACATTAAGTTCAAGCAGCCGTTTCATAATGTTGAACCAACGATTCCTTTAGCGGGCCGCGAGCCGCAATAAAGCCGCGCATGCTGCCGCAAAACCTTCCCGCTTACGGCACTTCCACTTCGCTAAAGATTTTCGAGACAATATCCTCGGAGGTCATCTCTTCTGCTTCCGCTTCGTAAGTGATGATAACTCGATGCCGCAGCACATCCATTCCGATTGACTTGACATCTTGAGGCGTGACGTAACCTCTCCCCCGTATAAAAGCATGCGCTTTGGCAGCTATGGTCAAATAGATGGTTGCGCGCGGGGAAGCGCCGTATGCGATGAGCCGGTCCAAGTCGCCAAGGCTATCGTAGGATGCCGGTTCCCTAGTGGCAAATACTAAGTCAATGATGTAGTTCTTGATTTTCTCGTCCAGATATATTTCGTCGACAACTTTCCTCGCGGCGAGGATATCCGCTGGCGATATAACCGCGTCAATGTCGAGGTTTGTGCTTGTGACAGCCATCCTCTCCATTATCTCCCGTTCCTCTTCCCGGCTAGGATAACCGATATTCAGCTTGAGCATAAATCGATCGACTTGGGCTTCCGGCAGTGGGTACGTACCCTCTTGCTCAATAGGATTTTGCGTCGCCAATACCAAAAACGGCTCGTCGAGTTGAAAGGTCGTCTCACCAATCGTTACCTGCTTCTCCTGCATGGCTTCTAGGAGTGCGCTTTGGACCTTTGCGGGCGCCCTGTTGATTTCATCGGCTAATATAATATTGGCAAAGATAGGGCCTTTTTTTGTGATGAACGAGCTGTCTCTTGGGTCAAAAACAAGCGTGCCAATTACATCGGCAGGTAGGAGGTCAGGTGTAAATTGGATGCGCTGGAACTTTGTTTCGATCGCCCGCGACAGCGTCTTGACAGACAGTGTTTTCGCTAAACCCGGCACGCCTTCCAAAAGCACATGTCCGTTGGCTAACATCCCAATCAGCAACCGTTCTATTAAATACTTCTGTCCAACGATGGTTTTCCCGATTTCATCTTCAATGCGATGAACAAAAACACTCTCTTTTTCAACTTTCTCATTTATCACTGTATAATATCACCCCCAAAATCTGGCGCCCGTTAAGTTATGTGACACCTTGGACCGCCGAAACGCTAAAGAGGTTTTACATTACTTCAATTTCATCATCTTGATATAATCCGTCAGATCTTTTTGACCAGACATCATGACGCGGATTTTGCAGTAATAAACCCCGTTCGCTACTTCTTCGCCATCCTCATCAAGTCCATCCCAGTGTACCATCATGAATCCGGCGGGGGCCGCTTCTTCGAATTCTCGCACCAATCGCCCCGACACGCTGTAAATCTTCATGGTCACGTAATCTGCAGCGCTAGTAAGCTCACAAGTAATAGTCGTCTCATGGCGAAATGGATTCTCGAAATTCATTGCCCTGAGCAATTGAAGAATTTTGTGCACACGGAACTCAATCTCATCTACTGATTCATTTCCCTCAACATCACTTGCCGTAAGGCGAACTTGGTATGTACCGGGCTCTAATTCGGGAGATTGGTAATTCAATACAACTTGATTTGAACCTGGGCGATGACTCATGCGGTACTCCGTTTGTGGAATCAGTCTAAATTCTCGGTTGTCCTGGCTGATTTCTAACGAAATCGCGCGCGTGATGTAATCAATACCGCTGTTGTCAGTCAGAGTGGCTTGAATCAACGGTTCCTTGGACACCGGATCCCCATCAATGAAGTTCTGCTTGCCGACAGTCAATTGAAGATCCGGCGGGATAGTATCGCTGCTCCGCATCAATGCCAGCCTACCGAGTATCGGGACTTCCGCTCGAACCCGCCCTACCCCCTTCGTTTCGAACCGAAAACTGTCACCCGGCTCAAAATTCCCCTCGCCAGCCAAAAGCCCGAGTGTCAATCCATATTCAGCAAAAGAAAACTCTTCCCCGATTTTACCCATGATGGGGCGGCCGTTCTCTGACAGTATACCGGTCTTTTCTCCTTCCACCCGAAAACGATTTGAATCCAAAAACAGAATCACCCATCGATCTGAAGGGATGGACGAATTCGGATCGAGACGAATGTACTGGATCGTACCCGTACCACTGTTTCGCTCCCTGAACGATGAAGCGTAAAGGCCGGGAGATCCACTGTCCGCATTATCGATTAACGCAATTTCGAAGGTTAATATATCACCAAATTCAAAATCAGTTTCGCCCGGGCTTACACCGATTTTAAGGTCGTTTTCGTAATCCAAACTCGGTCGCCCAGGCGTTTCTACGAATTGTTCCAGATTGCGATTCGGATTGACCATCTCTAACGGCTCTTCGTTCTTGCTAACCATCAGGCGGTATGTGCTAGGAGACGTGAAAGCCAAAACCCATTTGCCCAACTCGGCGCCCGTCGGCGCGATTTGAACGCCGTTGATTTCTCCATTTCCGCGATTGGATTTACTCACGCTGGATAGTACCTGTTGCAGCTCCATGGACGTATTAGAGGCAAGGACCAACTCCGAATTTAACCGTACCCATTTTTCCAAACCCTTTAACCAAAGGTACATGCCAATCTCCTTGGCTTGCTGCTCCGCCCCTTCGTTAATGGCATTTACCTGATCCGGTTCAAGATTGTAAATCTCTGTTAAGCCGAGTTCTTGCCTGACGGCCGTCCGCAATGCTTCTAAATCAAAACGAAGTTCCGCTATAATTGGCGCCGTTAATTGAATGTCTCCCGACGGCGTAGATTCTAGCACCGCATTGTAGGCAACTGCATCATTTCCGTTCGGCAACCCAATCGGCTTCAGATTTGGTTGCTGCGTGAAGGTAAATTGTTCCCTCCCGGTGAGCGGGGCAATTGTCAGCACGGCGGGTTGAGGGACGTTGCGCGCCGGAACGCGAAAATCGATGATGCCGTCTTGACTAAAGATACGCCGATCCGCCTTGCCGACAACTATTCCTTGTACTGAAATGCGGCGCCCGTTAATGTTATCAGTCTCATCGCCTTCACGCAGCTTGCCCTGTTTGGACTCAATCTGAGATGTTTCCACATCAGAATCAAATACCGGATCAACCCACGTAAATATTTCATGGACGCCCATTTCCAGTTCGTGATGGATTGCCGCCGTCGCTATCCAGTTGGTATTGAGCGGGGTTTCCGTAAACGCTAGTGGAATTTTTTGGCCGTTGCCGTTGATGGTGGTCTTGTGTGGTTCAAGCGGATTTCTGCGCTGCCAACTGTTAGGGCGAATCAACACCTTGCCTATCAAACTAGCATGTGAATCGACAACATAATCTTCATCAAGATCCGGATTGCCTTCAAAGAAAGCAACTTCCACACTTTCCTTCAGCTCAAGGTCTTCGACCTGTTCAATGTCTACGTTTAACGTCCATGCCTCGTCCTCATATGAATACTCGTAATAGATTAATCCATCTGAATACGTTTGGCCTCTAACGACTCTTATGTTTGGGAACACGAACGGGCGGAATTCAAGTGTATCGGAAACTGTGGTGTGATTGTCAATATCAGTCACGAAGATTTCATACCGAATCGGTGCGCCGTTGGGAGACAAAGGTAAGGGCTTCGGTGTTGTATACCAACCCTTGCCGCGCGATGGCGCCTGGTGCATTGTAACCTCCACCCATTCCCGTGCAACAGGATTTCGCCAGTCTAAACGGATATTCTTTATTCCCCGGCTTTCAATCTCGTCGGAGACCTGTACTGAAATACGAAACATTGTATCGCTGACGACCTCCGGTTGTATGTCAAGGATTTTCGGCACAAGCACTGTGAACGAATCACCGCCAACAGCAATGTGAGAGGCGTTCTGAGCGTAATATTCAACATGGGCATTTCCCGCGCTGATTCCATTAGGAATCGGCAGGGAAACCTCGGGAAATTTACCATTTCTGACGCTTGTGTCCTGCGTGACAACTACATCGCCGGAGTAAGCCTCAACCACGCCTTCCTCTCGCTCGACAAGCTTATAAG
Source organism: Candidatus Poribacteria bacterium (assembly GCA_028819845.1). GTDB lineage: Bacteria > Poribacteria > WGA-4E > WGA-4E > PCPOR2b > JAPPKS01. The sequence continues at coordinate 69,692 of JAPPKS010000034.1, forward strand.
TGCCGGGGAACACGGCTTTAACTTGTAACGTCCCATTAAAATCCGACAATGGAGTAAATCGTTTCTGTTTACGTCCAGGATCGTATTCGACTTCAAAAATCTCACCCGGAGCGATTCTGAGTGTTTCACCCGGCGCTACCGTTTTCGTCTTAACCTCGGGTTGCATCTCATAATCCGCCATTGCTAGATTCATCGCCGGATCGCCGAAGAGCGTGTACTCCATCATCACGTCAATCTGGCCAATCCCATCACGGATTAGTAATTCCACTTTTGAATCGAAGCTGAGTTCGCCGAGGCCGCGCACATTGCGCTTAAAAAGATCATCGAAGATGATTCGGTTGAGGGTATCATTGCCGCTGCCGTACGTCAAACGAGTGGCGCTGAGCATACCGATTATGCCGCCCCTCTCCTTTCGAAGCAGCTTTTCAGCCATGCTCGGCTCGCCGGGCGCATCAAAGTAACCGTTATAACAGCTCAAAACAAGCATAAACGGAAGATGTTCTGTCTGATCGACCCGGTCGACTGACGCGTTGTCAAATATAGCCTCATGCGCCCATACAATCCTTCCGCCATGGCCAGCGTATTGGGCAATCACTGCACCTTCGCCCATTGTGTCGATAATCAATTCCTTCGCAACGTGCTTCGGTAGCTTGCTGCCGTAAGCTTCAGGATTCGCATTAACCTCTTTAATAATGTCTTCGAGAAAGATTCGTGTTGTTTCATATCCGAGTAATGTATGGCTTTGCGCAACTTCGGTCAAGCTCTTCTTGAATATGAAATCACCAGAGTTATTGACCTCGTCATCCGCAACGGAGATAATCTGCCGCCGCCAGCTTCCGTTCGGCCTGGTTCCCTCGTAGTTGATGATTTTTTCGACTATCTCATTGGCGGATTCCGGCGTTTCTGCGCTAAGTCTTCCAACATAGAAGTCCGCAAGTTCGTCAATCCCGCTCACCGTCGCATACCAATGATCAATTGAAGTTCGGCCAAACGAGCTTGTCCAGATGTAGTGAGTAGGGATATATCCCAGCAGTTCCGGTGCATCAGGATAAATCTCTTCGTCAGTGCCCGTGTAATCGAACGTCCCATCTCCCATGATAACAAGATAAGAGAGCGCAGGTTGTTCCCAATGCTTATAGGCGTAAGTCAGAAATGCTTTTATGGCTTTTGGGTCCACCATGCCGTTGCTGAACGTGTTATAAATCTGGTTAACATCAACAACCTTCGCGCGATGTCCCCCGCCTTTTGAAGTCGATCGCCATTCAGCTAATTTTTGGGACGCTTCATTAAACACTGGGTGGCTAATTATCAAATAGTCTGCACCGTTCGACGGTGACAGCAAATCAGTAGGAGGAACGTGCTCCACATGAACCGGCCTGCGCACGCCGGCGGACGAAACCGCTAAGAATTTGGCATCGTGCGAATCCGGTGCGTGGAAGGTTGCATTGTACGCGGCGCGTGGAATATCTCCTAGAGGTATCGGTTGTTCCCGCGCTTCTCCTTCACCGCCGCTCTCTTGAGCAATTAGGCGCAAGCGATCGCGGTCAGCTCGATTCAAATGCACCCTGTCTATTTTGGCGTTTTGCAGTTTGGCAGTAAGAATCTCCCCGTCGTACTCAAAAATCTCCACTTCCGGCGAGAGGAAACTCTGAACGGTATATTCCAACGTGCGGTGTTTTCGTACGGCGTACGTATCCGTACTAGCTGGGGAGGAAAATGCAAGGTAATCGTCGACCGCTTTTAACAGGCGGGTGTACTCAACTTCAAAGGAATTAATGTACGTATGGTAGGGATAGCGGGTCGTGTCATCTTCCGTAGTCGTGTCTACTCGCGTAATCGTAAGCACATTCTTTTCGTTCTTGGTGAAATCCCGCAAATTGTCCCAAGCACGCAGTGTGCGTTCGACCGTCGCAACATTTTGGTCAGACCACGTGGCATTGTCAATCCTTATCCCATTCACTGAAACTAGGATTTCATGCCTTGTAGGAGCGCCGCCTTGCAGCAAAACCCGTATTCTAGGTTGGACAAAGCTCTGCGTAAGGTCATACAATGGAAATTCTAGATTATCGTCATTGAAGTCCCCCGCGTTTTTGATTCCCGTCCAGTACCAAAAGTCAAGTGACTCGAACCAACCGTGCTTGTTACCAGGTGATACAACTGCCGGGGACACATGCTCCAGGTTGCTAGTTAGATGGTCTTCCTCGAAAACCACCTTAGATCGAAAAACGGGTACGGTCTTCGCTCGAGGATCGCCCGGGTGTGCATTAATTTCTGCGACCCGCTTCCCGCGTGTCCGCTCAACGGTTAGCCAATAAACATTCCAGCGCGTATATCTACTCCCGGCATTTAAGCCAAAAAATTCCAGATAGTCGCCCCGGTCAAAACGCCCGTCGGTTTCTCCGCGTATGTAGATTGGGATTTCTTGGCTCTCGTTACCGCGGCCTGCGCCGTAACGCCGCAAATGAAGATATCGGGGATCGACACCCCTCAAATCCACATTCCACCTCTGGAACAATTCCTCCTTTGTCAGCCGGTAAATACCGGTTTCGTCAATGAGAATCTTGTACCGCTCGTCCACAGTTGATTGCTGGAGTGCGGGTGCAGATGCAATCCGCTGTTCTCTTGGGACACGCCATCGCCTCGCTTCATCGTAATTCGAAAGCTGCCTTTGGAACATCCGCTCGAACACTACTGGTTCAACCGAGCTTCTCATTGAAAGGGACCGATTTGTAGGCGATTCGGAGAAACCCGATGCACGGGGGCGATTGGAGGCATAATCAAAATGCACACGCACAACTAGGCGTGGATAAATCCGCAGCGAACGTGTTCGTGGTTGATATTGGACAGGACGAAGTTCGAGAATAATAACCCGTTGCGATCGTATGTTCCCATCGTAAACAATCTGTGCTAGCGACTCGGGGTAATGGGCGCCGCCGCTCTGGTAGGCAGCTCCATCTTCACGCCACTCATCGACAAGGCTCTGGACGCCTTTTGAACCTGTTTGTGGAACGCGGTGGGGGACGGGAGATATACGAGAGATACGCCGTGTTCGGTGTGCCGCATGAGTTACTTCAACATGAAAACTCGCGTTAGGCGGTACACCTAGCATAGTACGTGTAACTGGCAGTTGCGGGTTGCCTGCTTCATTGGTAAACCCGCTTTCATTGTAGCGAACTGACCGATATTGAACGCCAGCATGTGCTACAGTTGACACATCAAGTTCGGGCAGGTCAAACTCAACGGTTATCCCATTGGAATCAGATGCCGCTCGAACCGCCGCATAGCCCGTTGCGGCGAATATACCAGATAAAAGACCACTAAATAAAATGAGTAGAATTAACATCCGTATACTCGCCCATTGCGAGAAACAAGGTTGAACAAAGTCAACGTCTGTTTGGTAAACATCTGCGGTCATATCTGCCCGGAAATGACAGTGGTTCATCAAGTAATAGCTTCCTCCTCAAAATCGCAGCTTGTGAATTTTACGATTAGCAAATCTCTCTCCGTTACTTAGTGAAAAATTCAAATCGGATTCTTCACCCGCTGAAATGATGCCCAACTCAATGCACGAATTCAATAACACGGCATCAAAATTTTAACCAAACGTACACCATGTTCTAATCCGTTAAAAAGCGCGTTTGGCATGTCATAGTATATCATAGTCGTCATAGTGTGTCACTGTTAGTTTACTGAAACCTCATTGCGGCATCACACGTATTGTCCGTTACGCGCATGAAACCTGGATAATTAAACAGGTCGGCCAAAACTGTTGATTTCGTGACACAATTATTTTGAATTACAGGCTTGCTTTAATTTAGGATCTGTGCTATACTTTCGCATTGTAACATGCATCGTAACATTACAAAACTGTCTCAATATTCGTCCTCATCAGAGTCTAGGTTGCGCGACCGTAATATTAGGGGGGAAATTTCGTGAAGGATATATATACCATTGTTGTCATGTCATCCGACAACGGGCCAATACGCCAATTTGCAATTGAACGTCATATTTTCCGAAAGTTGATAATTCTGTCTTTTATTGTATTGGTGGGCGCTGTAGGAGGAGTGTTTTATGGCATTTATTCAAAGGGCAAGGTACACTCTATCCATAGTAAATTGCAATCTGCAAATTCGGAAAACGAACGGCTCAACACTGAACAACAGAGTTGGCGCGATACGCTAGACAACGAGATGCAGCAGATTCGGGACATGGCTGAAGGAGTACGGCATGTTTTAGGGATTAGCACAGAGAAAGGTATTCTCGGACAAGGTGGTGCTGGATTTGACGCAGAAATACTTGATGATATTGAACAGGAATCTATTCTTAAACCACAACCACAGGACGCGCATAGCATAGAAATTGACGCTGGCTTATCGGAAGACTCCCCCGCGAGTGATTCAAGACTCACTCAAATTCTCCGCTTGAAAAGAGAAATTCAACCAATTTACGATCATGTTGCAAACGCTGTCCAAACCGTCAATGAGATGCCCTCAATTTTGCCAATAAAGGTGCGCGACAAATTACTGTTTGCCGTCAATTTAGACGCCCCTACCGATCCGAGCGGTGAAAATATCTCATCCAAGTTACGGCGGGCGTTTACATCTAATGGAATCGCACTTTCCCAAGACGTATCAATTTCGACTGAAAAGGAAGATAGCCATTGGTGGATAGCTGATAAAGCAAAAAACCGTACCTACGCAGTCTATAAGGCAAAAGGTAAACTTAGCATATACCCTGAAGGAAACGAGGTGAAGCCGTATTGGTTTTCATCGGGATTTGGGTGGCGTCCCCACCCGATCACGAAAAAACGACAATTCCATCGAGGACTGGATATTAGGGCGCGTAGGGGCACACCTGTGCTGGCGGCTGCTGATGGCGTCGTATCAAAGGTCACTCGGGACCGGTATCTCGGTAGGGTGATTCGGATAGAACACAAGGCTAGCCAGATGGAAACCGTGTATGGACACCTGAACAAGTATGAAAAGGGAATTAGCCGTGGAATGGTTGTAAAACGCGGAGAAGTCATTGCCTACGTGGGAAACACTGGCGTAAGTACGGGTCCGCACTTGCACTACGGTGTCTATCATGCGAAAAAGAAAAGTTGGATGAACCCGAAAAATTATATTTTAAATCAATAATTGCCGCACGCTTGTTCTTTGAAGCTACCATATACCTCCCAACATCCGATAGTGACGCACAATCCTTCAGATAAGCTGCCCTCCATCTCTATTAAAAATTTCAAATTCAGCGTTGTTTGCTCTTCTAGCACATCAAACGCCGCCTGCCATTTCCACTCCTTTTAGTAAATTCCGTATTATCCATACCCTACGCGCTTCTGCGCCAACGTAATATGAAACCGAGTTTTTTCTTCAAAACTAGGTTTCTTTAACCGCGCAGTATATGAAATCTGCGCCTCCATTCCCGACAGCTCGCATTTCCATGCGCTAATTGTAAATACCTGAGCAATGTGTAAACCATCTCTACGGCTAACACAGCTTTAGTAATATTTGGATTGCCAGCGCATTGATTTTTGGTATAATCATATAGAATCCGGATATCAAGATAAATCCCGTAAATTTTCAGAACCTGTTTGAAAGTTCATTATAACAAAACTAATTCCCTTACGCCAAACCCCAGTGTGCCGCCGCGCATTGTAGGCGGGGATCAAGCGGCCGAATAGGGAGTGCGATAGAGATCTTCCTTGCCCCGCGTACCCCAATACGCCTTGTAGGCGGGGCATCTTGCCCCGCTCAATGCTGGAGCAACGTATTTGGTGGAATCACGCTGAATAGCATCAACCGAGCGATAAGCGAAGACGATAGTATTTCCCATGCGATAGAAGTTCCAACGGTTATTCGCAACTCAAACGCCCAAGAATGGTTTTGTCGCCTATTATTCAAACAGGCTCTCATGTTCCAAATCAGAGAGGGAATAGTTTTGTGACTGCCTCATCTTCCAAAAACCGCCCTGAACCCGACCCGATACTCGTCGACATCGCAGAGTATGTAACCGGCTACACAATTGAAAGTCCGTTAGCCTTCGAAACAGCCCGGCACTGCCTCGTGGATTCACTCGGATGCGGCTTGTTAGCGTTGCGCTATCCCGAATGCACGAAACACCTGGGACCAGTAATTTCCGGGACACACGTTTCGAACGGCGCCCGCGTACCGGGGCAACAGTTTGAGCTGGATCCGGTGCTGGCCGCGTTCAATATCAGCTGTCTAATCCGATGGCTGGATTACAACGACACCTGGCTCGCGGCGGAGTGGGGACATCCCTCGGATAACCTAGGCAGCATCTTGGCAACCGCGGACTTTCTCAGCCGCAGAAACGTGGCAGAAGGGCGGCCGCCCCTTATGATGCGCGACGTGCTAACGTTTATGATTAAAGCCTACGAGATTCAGGGTGTACTCGCACTGGAAAACAGCTTGAACCGTGTCGGATTAGACCACGTACTGTTCGTTAAAATTGCCTCGACGGCGGTCGTCACTAAGATGCTAGGAGGAGGTACCGACGAAATCATCAATGCGGTGTCCAACGCCTTTATCGACGGCGGAAATTTGCGGGTCTACCGCCATGCACCCAACACCGGTTCCCGAAAATCCTGGGCAGCCGGGGACGCGGCAAGCCGCGCCGTGTGGCTCGCCCTGACCGCCATGAAAGGCGAAATGGGCTATAATTCGGCGATGTCTGTGCCGAAGTGGGGGTTTTACGACGTGCTCTTCAACGGACAGCCTTTTATCCGCAGTCGTCCATATGGAACGTATGTAATGGAAAATATCTTGTTCAAAATTTCATTCCCGGCAGAATTTCACGCCCAGACAGCAGTCGAATGCGCATTTAAGCTAAATAGCAAAATAAAAGATCGGCTGGACGAAATCGAGACAATTACAATCACGACCCACGAATCCGCGATTCGTATTATTGATAAAACCGGCCCATTAAACAACCCCGCGGATCGAGATCACTGCCTACAATATATGGTAGCGGTTGGGCTTATCTACGGAGAGTTGACCGCCGACCACTACGAAGATATAATCGCGCGAGAACCCCTCATTGACACCTTACGGGAAAAAATGGTCGTGGAGGAATCGCCCGCGTACAGCAAAGACTACCTCGATCCCCAGAAACGCTCCATCGCAAATGCCCTTCAAATTCGCTTCGTGGATGGCTCTACCACTGAAAAGGTCGCCGTCGAATATCCAATTGGACACCGACGCAGGCGAAACGAAGGAATTCCGCTGTTGGAGGAAAAATTTGTCTCCAACCTAGCGTCCCGTTTCCCTGCAAAGCGGGTGGAAGCTATCGCAGATCTCTGTTTTGACCACAAACGGTTGGAAGCTGCAACAGTTAACGAATTCATGCAAATGTTTGTTATCTAAAGGTATGGAATAAGGTAACAGTAGAACTTCCGCACGAATGCAGGCTCTAAACAAGGAGAACTCAATGAAAATTCAACCTCAACCAAATGTACACTATGTTTTTCTTGTCATTTGTAGTGTCGTTGTTATCGGTTGTTTGGGTGGATCGTCCGAAACGCCGGTGCAGATTCAAGCCACTTCGGCGGACAATCCGCCAACAATTTTGGAACTCCACTTATCGTCATCGAAACCCATTTATTCCGTCGATGAGAACATCCCTCTTGAGCTGCAAATTCATGTAGGGAAATTCGATTTGCTTGTGCCTTATGCCGCCGTTGAAGGGGAAAGCGTATTTACAAACTTGGTCGTAAAAAATGCGATGGGTGAATCGGTTAAACCTAAGCGCTCAATTGCCTTGGATGAAAAACCAAAAACCTTGATGCGGGAGGGTAGCCATGTCAGTTGCATTCGAGGCGCGGATTTGAAGGCGGGGTCAATGCGAACGGCTGTATTAGATAATCTGAATACCCGTTACAAATTGGATCCGGGCGATTATACGTTACAGTTAAGGACGATTCTGAAAGTCTATCGAGAATCTCTGCAAGATCAGTCGCCGCAAATCATTGAGTATGAACGTGAAATCGCAGCCATACAAAACTCACCGAAACTGCCCGCCTCCGAAAAACAGCAGGCTGTCGCTCAGTTGCGGGAAGAGATTGAATTCATGCGAGGTAAAATGGAGGGCAAACTTGACCAAATATTTCTGCCTATGAATTCTCTCAGGGGCACGGCAGAACTCGAATCAAACGTCGCATCGTTGAAAATCCAGTGACTCGCAAGGCGTTCATTGCGCCGCTGTTTCGTTTTCAATTCCCGCCTCTTCCCAGTCAAGCATTTGCTCATTCCATAAGAACACCTGCAGCGGACCGAACTTCAGGTTTACGGTCACACTCTTGGGAGTCGGTGAACTGTCAAACAGATTGAAATCACGGATGACCATGTACGTGTGTTGCCCATCCGAAATCTCCTTGCAGGCATCTATGAAGTCGTCCAATACTCGAATTGGCCGCCCGTTGATTTCCAAAATCACCACTTTTGAATTACCATTGCGCTCGCGCAGTCCGATGCGCGAAAAACTGCTGCCCGCAACCGCATGTGTCAAGTAAACACCATCGGCTTCAAAGTAGAGCATCCGTCTCAGGCTAGGTGTAATATCGTGAACAATCGAACCTGCAAAGCGGACAAACCGGCGAATTTTCTTCAACTCGAGGTCTTCGACCGGCATCTCAACCGACATTGCCGCGCCGTTACGATAGATGTCTAGCATCACCGACCGCCCCACACTCTCATTCAAAATAGCGTCGAATGTATATAGCTCATCACGGATGAGTTTACCGTTGATTCGATAGACAATATCCGAAGCCCGTAAATGCATCTCACCGGTTGTTCGAGGAATAATTGATTCAATCTGAATGACTTTAGGTGTCCCCGTCTCTGATGGTCCAATTTCTTCACGCGAAGACTCCGGCAGTCTGAAATGCTTAATCGCCTCACCAATGGAGATAAGTTCTAAATCCACACCGATTTCCCCGCGTTGGATTGGAATCTGATTCTGGATTTTCGTTAGGGCATCGGTCAAATAGTCCATTGGCAGCTCAAAACTTGAAGTGTCTGTTCCGCGCGCATGGATGGCAATGACCTCTCCTTTGGTGTTCCAGACAGGACTCCCGCTAGCTCCGCCCGTGCGGTCAAACGTCGCGTGGATGTAGCTTGAGTGCCGATCGCCTTTGTTGACGTTAAGATTTGCAACTCTGCCAAACTTGATTGAATATTCTTCCTTCTCGTTGTTCCCAATCAATAGCAATTCATCGCCCAAAGCTAGGCTGCGCCACGAGTTAGTTTTCACGGCCTGCAACTCAAACTGTACCTCTTCCGAATCGATTCGGTAAAACCCGAAATCGTGGGTCGGATCATAGTAGAGAATCTCCGCTTCTGTAAAACTTCCGTCGAAAAAGTTGATTTTCACGTAGGATGGGCTGCTGCCGGTGACATGCCGGTTAGTGGCGATAATCCCTCGCGCCGCATCAACGATGAAACCCGTGGCAAAGTTCGTACCCTTCGATTCCGCTTCAAATACAACTTCCGATGACGTTTCCACGTTCACAACCATCGGCTTGAAAGCTGCAATCTGCTCTGTCCAATTGTGTGCTGCCAAACTCTCTGAGTTAAAGGTTGTTACTAACCAAAAGATGACAGAAATTACAACCAATATTTCTCGTCCTCGCCTGAATTTGCGGGGTTCATAACTAAAACACATCTTTTCCACCTCCAATTAAGATCCATTTTGGATTTCAAATTTACACGAATCACAGTTCAGATCGTATCGTCGAGAATCGCAACCCTTTCCTTCCACCCTCCAAATTACCCTCCACTGTGGGAGCGGCTTTCAGCCGCGATAAAGTAGTAGGCACACTCCGTGTGCCGTAATCTCTTGTGCAATCACACTTTCCATACACCGCAACCGCGCAATCAAGCGACCGAATAGGGCGCAATAGTCTTCGGCTCCCGTATCCTGTAGCAGCAATCTCCGAATCGCGACACTAATTTGAAACCGCGTTTTTTCTTCAAAACTCGGTTTCTTTAAATTGTTCAGTGCGGCAAAACCTAAATCCATCATTATTGTGTAACGAGAATTACATTTCCCAATCAACGCCCCATTGCATAAGCTATCTGGGCACGGGGTGATGCACCCGCGGAAATCACGCCGGTTTTCGAATCAAAGGCGATTCCCAGCACCTTGCCGTGGCTCCAATCTCCCGCAATCGAAATCTGATGCCCGCGTTCTGCAAGCTCAACCCTCACCGTATCAGAAATTCGCCCCTCAAGCACTGCGCTGCCGGGCTCGGCATTGTGCGGATAAAAAGAATTGGGGAAATGGTGCGTGTGAAAGTTCGGCGCATCAATGGCTTCTTGTAGATTCATACCAAAATCGACGATGTTGAGGAAAAATTGCAACGTCCACTGATCCTGGCAGTCGCCGCCCGGTGTCCCGAAAACCATAAACGGCTCGCCGTCTTTCATTGCGAGAGAGGGAGTCAATGTCGTGCGCGGCCTTTTGCGCGGTGCGAGTGCATTCGCATGGTTGGCATCCAGATAGAACATCTGCCCGCGTGTCCCTAATGGAAATCCCAATCCATCTATAACCGGAGAGGACGGAATCCAACCTCCGCTTGGGGTAGCAGCAATCATGTTACCTTCACAGTCAATTGCGTCCAGATGGGTCGTATCACCCGTATAAACATCTGGATGTGAATCCCCGGATTCCAATTGAATCGGCGGCGAATCTCCGGCGCGGAGGTCCATTGACGCTTCTTCCGTATTGATGAGCCTGCGCCGTTCAGCGGCATACGCTTTCGAGAGTAATCGATCCAGCGGGACCGTGACAAAATCCGGGTCGCCGTAATATTTCTCACGATCCGCGAAGGCGAGTTTCGCAGATTCAACCACGGTGTGGATGTAGTCGGGCGAATTGTGCCCCATTGATGAAAGGTCAAATCCTTCAAGCAACCCCAACTGCTGCAAAAACACCGCACCTTGGCACCATGTGTTGCACTTGTATACATCGTAACCGCGATAGCTCAATGTTACCGGAGTTTCGACTTTTGTCTGATACATCTGGAAATCATCCGGCGCGAGCAACCCATAATTTTCTTGACCGCTAACATCGCGAATCTTCGTGCCCTGTGTAAATTCGACAATTCGTTCGGCAATTTCTCCCATGTAAAAGTAATCGCGCGCAGCCTCAATTGCCATTTCGCGTCCGCGATGCCGATTTCTGATCTCGACATCAATTGCAGCCTTGAACGTGTTCGCCCAGTCCACATTGCGAAAGAGTTCGCCAACCATTGGTGGACGATCGTGGGGTAGGTAGACCCTAGCGGAGCTATGCCACTCATCCTGAAATTTATCCGCAAGATTGCCGATGGCAGCCTGGAGCTCAGGATACATCGGGAATCCTTCCTCGGTCATTTCAATCGCTGGCGTCAACACGTCTTTTAGACTCAGTTTTCCAAAATGCTGCAAGGCCGTCAACCACGCACCAAACGCACCGGGGACTGTCGCTGACAATAATCCATCGCCCGGAATTAAACTTATCCCTCGGGATTTGAACCAATCAATTGTGGCAGCTTTTGGGGCGTATCCTTGTCCGTTGATTGCGTAAACGCGTTTGCGGCGCGCCGAATAGACTAATATAGGGGCTTCACCGCCGATTCCGTTTGACTGGGGTTCAAGCACGTTTACCGCAAAACCCGCAGCAACCCCTGCGTCAATCGCGTTGCCTCCCTTCTCAAGCATACGGAATCCCGCTGCCGCCGCCAGATAGTGCCCCGCCGTCACCACGCCATGTGTACCCGTCAATACGGGGCGAGTCGTAAACGGCATACCTGTTCTCTCCTTGGGAATTAGTATCACTTTAATATTGGGTAGGTTCCAAACCAACCGAGGGTTTGCTTAGAATCTAACACTGGGAAGAAGCTATTACCAACTTATTGTATCTGCTCGTAAACGAAATCCAACCACTTGTCCTGCGGTGGCACAATCCGCGGCTTCGGCGACAGCGGTGTCCAGTACACCTTGAAAATATGGTCTCTATCGCTTTTCACTTCCCATCCATCCGCTGTTTCTTCCGGTGTAGTAAGCTGGAAGAAATGCCTCGCTTTTTGCGGACTTAGGTTACTATCGGGAACCCATCCGGTTATCTCGTAGTGGACGCATGTCGGATTTGGAATCCTATCGTATTCAAGGTATGAAACGTGTGTAAAATCATTATGCGTCGAACCGTAATTTACAGTTAGCCCCCTTGCCAACTCTTCTTTGCAAACGGTCGAGTTTAAACGCGGCTTGTTATAAACTTGGGTTGTTTTCGCAACGACGCTCTCATTTTCTCCCAACTCGTTTTCAACATACCCGAGAAATTTCTCAATCTTGACTAGCTTCAGACCGGTTTCCTCATAGACTTCTCGCATTACACCAGTTTCCAAGCTTTCACAGTCTTCTACAGTTCCGGCAGGAATCTGGATGCCCGCCGACGGATGCTTAAACACGAGCAACTCCTTCGCTCCATTGCGTTCCCGTGTGACAAATGCAGTGACTTTTTTGACAGCGCTATCCATATAAATGCCCTATGGTTTCGTACGAATTCGGCCGCCAGAGAAGAGATTTTGGACACGCTGCATCCTACGTTGATGAAGACAAAACTTCCGACTAATCTGAATGCAATTTGGTTTTCCAGCTCTATCGTAGAGAGATTAGGCAGATTTCCACTCTCTCCGGCCATCCTTGTCGAAAAACTTTTTTTCCACCGCCTCCTCAATGTCTATATCAAATTGATTCGCTAAAGCCGCAAGTATTACAAAGGCGTCGGCAATCTCCTCTTCAAGCCGGTCGGTGCGAATTCCTTCGTAGTTCTTAGACCAATGCCGTTTGAGTTCCGAAGCAATTTCCCCAATCTCCTCAGTCAAAAGCACCGCCAACTTGACAGGATCCGTAACAAATCCACGTTTCTCGCGTTCGTCAGCAATTCGTTTTTGGAGGTCAAGTAGTGTGTTCATTGAAGCCTTCCATTATCCCGACTCCTTAAACAACTGAGACAGTAGTCTCGGCAATCTCTTTCTCCACAATATGTACTATGCCCATCCCGCTACCAATCCACCAAGCTGCCATCGGACTCATGATAAAATTCGCCGCCCAACTCTTCTACGTATATGTCGAGATTCTGTTCAGCCGCTTTTTCGTCAATCTCAATGCCAAGGCCGGGCTTCGTTGGCAACTCGACGAAACCATCTTTAACTCGCCAATCTTCTTTCAAGAGGCCGGAGCCCATAACCCAATCTGTCTGTTCCTGAATCAAAAAGTTTGGCACTACCGCATCAACGTGCAACGACGCGGAAAACGCCACCGGCCCAATCGCACAGTGGGGTGCGATGTGCATATAGTAGATTTCTGCCATGTTGGCAATCTTTTTGAGTTCCGTGATACCGCCGGCATGGGAGGCATCCGGTTGGATATAAGCCACTGCTTGTTTCTCAAAGATTTCCCGAAATTCCCACCGCGACAATAGGCGCTCGCCCGTAGCAATCGGAAAGGTGACACGGTCCGAGACTAGCTTCAGCGCATCAATGTTCTCTTGTGGTACGGGTTCCTCCACGAACATCGGGCGCATGCCTTTTAATTCGTGACAGATCTCAATTGCAAGTGCGGGGGTCATCATGCCGTGGAAATCAAAGGCGAGTTCCACGTCAGGCCCAACCCACTCTCGCATCAAATATGCCCGCTCGACGAATGCGTCAATCATTGCCGGCGGTTCATGGCCCCGCCACTTGCCGCCCGGACCCGATTTGAAAACGCTGTAGCCTCCCTGTTTCTGTAGCGCTTCGAGTCGCTCCCGCGCCTGAGCTTTGCCTTCGTCGGTCATACTGCCAATGCCCCAGTGGGCGTAGACCCGGATGCGGTCTCGCACGGCATCGCCCAACAACTTGTAGGCCGGCACACCGTAGTGTTTCCCGGCGATGTCCCATAATGCCTGATCGATACCGGACAAGGCGCTCATCAGCACGCTCCCGCCTCGATAGAACGCACCCCGGTAGATATATTGCCAATGGTGCTCAATCCGCAGCGGATCTTTACCGATTAGATAGTCCGCCAGTTCTTCAACAGCTGCCCTGGTGCTCTTGGGTTTGCCTTCAAGTGTCGCTTCACCCCATCCCACTATGCCGTTATCGGTCGTGATTTTAACTAGACGTGCCCGCTGGCGCGGAAAAAAATGTTCAACCTTAACGATTTTCAATTTCACAGCTCCTACTTTGGCAAACTGCTCGGTGTATTCCCCATACCTCTACTAGGTGCCCCAACTACCAATAAACTCCTCTAAACCGAAATTAGACGGCATTTCTTCGAAAAAGTAGCGCATCGGCCCCGACTGAAAGCCCGGTACGAAACACTCCTCGTCCCCCTGGAGTTTTCCGTCCAAAGTCTCGAACCGCTTCCACAGCGCATCAGCCTCGACTTGCGAGAATCGGTTGCTGAATTCTGGTCCCCAATTGAGGGTAATCATGTGTTCCTCTCCCGCACGTCTACGAACTTCATCGGGTAGACTATCAAAGTCCGAACGTTTCAAGATGTGTACGTGATACGCCGCTTTGCAGAGAAATATTGTCAATACCAGCTTACCCATTTCCCCGGCACCCGGTTGGATTCCTTCGAGCGCTTCAATGTATGCGCCCGCATCTCTGACGATGATTGCACGAAGCGCTGATTCTGTCAAGTTCTGAAGTGTTGCGCTTCTCCGCCCCCAACCTTCAAACGCTTCCCGCGCGGCGGGCGAAAGCGACTCCGTGAATACCAAATCTTGATAGTACGTGAAAATGGAATGCCCTCCATGCAGTGTACGCCGCAGTTTCTTGCTATAATTGCTGCCCCAGTGCAGCAAAAAGTTGCTGTACACAACCCCATCGCCCGCTTTGAGCTCCACAGGAATGCTATCCGGTAAAGGTACTCGCGGATCATCAAGTAGCTGCTGATTCTCCGCGTCCGTATTGAGGCGGCGATGACTGCCGGGCACCACCCAAAAAACGTCATCGTCATAGAGGGGGATGTTCCACTGAAGATACCTCGGCATATTTTCTACCATGTCCATCTGAAGTGCGCGCAGCGGCGCCATATCAATGGGGTGGACATCCCGATGCCAATTTGATGGTCCGTGGTCATCCGTCGGGCTGCACATCATCCACATTCTAGTGACTCCCGCTTCTGGATGGCACAGCAGTTGTTGACTGACGCCTAAGGTATTTTCGTGCAACCAGATTTCAACTGTATCCGCAGTGGTTTCATCAACTAAGCGATCCGCCTCAAGCCGCGGTTGAGCACTCGCAGCTAACCAAGATTCACCGCCCTGGCGTTTCACTAAGGTCTCATAATGATTGCGTAGGGAATCCAATTGTTCCCGCGGAACACACTCCCGAATAACGATGTATCCGTCGTCCAATAATTGTCGTGGATTCACCTTCACGTTATTCTCCAAATGCTGACTTTCTAAATGAATGCTCCGTCGCGAACCTGGACAAATCACCAGAGCAAGGTTGGAAATAATGCCGCACAATTCCCAACCTGCATCCTCTGGGAGGCGGAGTAACCGCCGTTATCCGGCAGAATGGCGCCCGTAATAAACGAGGCATCATCCGAGACCAAAAAGAGATTGACTTTCGCAATCTCTTCCGGGGCTTCCAATCTATTCCTAATCGTGAGTATCAACCATCGCTAAAATCAATCACCAACCACGTTGTCAGACAAATCTTCATCAAATGTCCTCAAGATTTCGGTTCAGTAATCGTGAGTGTGCTTTGAAATACTCGGCCGCCGTCCTCGGAGTTGAGAATTTCTCGAATCAATCGCACGATGTAACGCTTCTTCAAGTTGCAGGGCTTTGAGTTGGCATGTTCCGAAACTTGTAAAGGTACCAGGATCCAATGCTGCGGTATGGCTTCCATTTCTGTGCTATCTTCTTGGCCGATTCTAAATCACCGGCCTGGATATCGTATATGGTAGACATGACATTTCTAAGAGCGAGATCGTGTACAGGAAACACGTCCAACCTAGCGAGACCAAAAAGCAAGTACATATCGACAGTCCAGTCGCCAATGCCTTTTACTTCCTTGAGCAAGCGGCGGATTGTGGCGTCATCCTCACGATGTAATTGCGAAAACCGCAACTGCTTGCTGTCAGTCTTCTGGGCTAAATCAAGAATGTAATCGTATTTCCGATTCGAGATTCCGGTATTGAGCACATCCTGTTTCGGCAGAGATATAAACTGTCTTGGCGTGGCGTGTCCCGATGTAAACAACATTCGAAATCGCCTAATTATTGCGTCTGCTGCCGTCTTTGACAGTTGTTGTCCAATAATAGCATTAATCAAGAAATCAAAGCCGGCACCGTTTTCAGCCAAACCGCATGGCCCTACCAAATGAATCACTTTGGCGAGTTTCTTGTCTCTTGTGCATAATTGGTAACATATATCCGCGTAATTTGCAGCGTCTGAAACAGTTGGTACCGGCCCTGTTTGGATTCTAGACTCTAGGTTGTTTTTCCGTTGCCATGTTGCTACGTTAGAACGCACGGTAGGTAATGCCTCCTTGTCCACAAATATTGTGAAGTCCTTAATAAGTGTGTGCGCCGAGTTCTCTCTAGTAGCCAGTGAGGTATTTGACCAATTCACTTGACGCGAACGTTTCGAGGTCTGTCGCTCCTTGGCTAAGGACGATGGTTACAGTTTGCTCTGGTATCGACCATGCCGCAATTTTCTTTGTACTCGTCTTGTCGGGTTGGCTATCGCAACCAAAATTAAAACCGTGAGTGACTGGTCAATCGCGCCGTTATCCTCCTTCCGAGACAGCTGCCCACTTCACAGAGGAAAAAACGCGGGGCTCTGTCTCAACACAGCGTGCATTTGAGGGCTAACTGCGTTTGAGAGTTGCCCAAAGAATGGCGAGAGTTCCCGGCGGCGAAACCGACAGCGTTTGCCTGAGGCCGTCCTCCATCAACGTGACGATATCCTTCTCAGCCAGTGCGATGTTTAGTATGATGACTTCGTCAATGAGGCCGTCAAAGAACAAACCGCCGTCCACCTTGTCGTACCCGATGTAAACATCGGAGTCATTCTGGTGAATCCCTCCCTTGCCAGCTATGAACGGCGGAGCCTTGCCCGCCGGAACGCCATCAACATAGATTACCATGTTCTCGCCATCGTACGTGCCGGCTAAATGATGCCACTCCATGTCGACTATCTCTTCAATCGACTCCATCACCGTGCGGTTACCCACCGTCCCATTGTGCGCGACCTCCATCTGGAACCTGTTTTGCCAGAACGCGAGGTAGTAAGTTCGCGACTGCGCAGTGTCCATTCTTCCGATAATCATGTAACCCGGAGATTCCTGGGCATCGCGGCGTTGGATCCACGCCGCAAGTGTAATCTGCGTATCGGGATTCAACTTGTCCCCAGCGCTGCTCGGTATTTGCACAGCATCGTCCACGCCATCGAACAAGAGCGCAGCCCCAAACTTACCTGCGTCCCACTTGGCGCCCTTCAGCAACATGCCGTCATTGCCGCCGCCGGACGCGTCCTTAGCAACGCCACCTTCGTTCTCGTCCAGCAGCCAAGCGCCAACCACATGCGCTGTGTCAATCTCAGCGCCGCCTCCACCGACAAAGGTAACTGCAACCATAAGTGAACAAACACTTACCGACACCAATAGATTGTGTGTTTTTCTCACTGTTGTTCCTCCTTAGTTCGCAATCCGCGATTTCCCGGATAACGGATATTGAGTGACGTTGTTTGGATAATGAAAGTGAAAACTCCAACTCTCACGGTACGAAATCGGCATAAGAATGTTCAACAGCACCACATTATCTCACGTCGAAAGCGGTGTATCTTTCTATAGACATCTTTCCTAATTAACTCAATGTCAAGATTGTCGCCTACATCCGGACAACTTCGCTGAAGGTTGTCACGTAATCGTGTCGGTGTAATAGGCAACATGCAGGTGTGTTAGCCGATAGGATTTACAGGTCAGCTTCTCGCAGTGAACGCAGAAAGTCCGCGCTCACCTGCGCCGCTTCCGCCGGTGCCATGATTTCAGCGAGAGCTTGGTGAACGGTGACGTATCCGTCATAGCCGACTGCCTCCAGCGCGCCAAAGACCTCGCGCCAATCCACCCCGCGGGGGTCATGCAGAGGAATGTGGTCAAAATAGAACATTCCGCGTACCCACGTTTCAATGTGCGCTTTACCGTCCGGATTGTCCAGGTAATTCTGGAGGTAAACATTAAAAAGATAAGGTCTAAAAGCCTTGAGCGTTTCAATTCCGTATGATTCGCCACACATCTTAAGGTTGGCAGGTTCATAAATAACTCCGAAATTTGGTCGGTTCACGCGCTCCAGCACATCCAACGAACCTTCAATCGTCTCGAACAAACTCGCCACGTGGCATTGATGCGCTAGGCGCATGCCGCGTTCCGCAGCTTCATCAGATGCACGCTGCGCCCAAGCGATGTCCTCTTCTCTTTTCATGCAAACCCGCAACAGGTCGCACGCAAATGCTTCAGCGAGATTAAGGTAAGGGGTAATGTTCCGTAGTACGCCAGGGCCAGGTTCGAGATTCTCTGGGATCGCAAAGTCACCCGTCACCATTGATACCCTAAGCCCTTGCTGGTCGAGTGTTTGCCGCACTGATTTGACGCGGTCTATTGACGACTGTATGCCAGCTACTGACGCCCGCATACAAATTGCACGATAGCCGTTTTCCTTCGCCAGTTGCGCAACATCCTCAAATGGCAGGGTGGCAATCGTTTTGTCATAAAACGATTCGGCAATCCGTGAAGAAAGTGACAGTTTCATAATGCGATGCTCCTAGGCAGCTTGGTTTTTCCGCAACCGGTTTCGTGTACCAACTTCTGAGTTTTGACGTCATATTAAGTTAGCAAACACCAAACATTGGCGGACAACGCGGTTCCATTAAAATCCTGTTCGAAAATTATTCTCTTTCAGCACTCGCCGCCGTAAGCCAAAATCCCAGCGCGGGATAAAGCCACCGAGAAAGGCTATACCTCCTATTATTCAAACAGGTTATAACATCCTACTTCAGTCACCAATTTGTTTCAACAAAAAGATAGCCTTAGGTTCGGTTCAACTGGCGTGACGCCAATTTTTAAAATACTATCATATATGTATAGCAGTCTACACTATGGACAATCCTATTCGCCCATCGGCATCAACTTATCGGTAACGCGAGTTTTTGCCGAAGATTGGCCGCCAAATTGAAATCCGCCAAACGCTCAACAAGACAATCATAGCCGCCCAAATTGCCGTCAATAGGAACGACACCTTAGCAAGAATCCAAAGCCCGTAGGCAAACATGAATATGAACCAAATCCGAGCAGCGGTTTTCATCACGAGTCTCTGCCAACCCGTTTTCGTGAAGTAAACTGCGATGCAATCAAATATGGCCCACAACGCAAATATCAATCCGCCAAATTGGTCGGGACGGATATGCCGCACATTTAACAAGATAATCACGTTGAACGCGAGCAGACACAGAACAATCCCCAGATATATAAATTTACCCGCGGTTGAAAGTCTTCGCGGCGCTCCATCTTTTAGTCGAGCAAGTTCTTCGACTAACTGCTTTTGCCGTTCTTGCTCGTCTTTAATCTTTTCTTTTAACTCCTGTTTTTCTGCGTCGGTAAATTGTCGCATGAGAGATAATCTCTCCTAACACCGTTGAGAGCGTTTGATATACGGCGCAACATGCTGACGCCGTTCATCCTAAGTTACGGGTGGATCCGACATACTCCTCAATGACTTATTGAGAATTACGCAGGCACTGTCAATGACAATCGTCGTTTGGCCAATTAGTTTCCTATAAAAAGCCACGCTACATAAGCGAATCCAAGAACTAACCAAATCACTGCAACTGCTTTCATGATGCGGCTTGGCCAGCCTCTAGTTGTAAAGTAAAATGCGATATGATTAAATAAGAGCATCAAAGCGATCACGAGATTGCCGTATTGGTCTAAACCGAAGTGTTGCCATTTTACCAGATGAAACACGTTGAAACCGAGCAGGCAAAGGATGGGTCCCAAGAAACCATACTTCCACGCGGGGGATTCCCGTTTTTTTCCATCGCGTCGCCGGGCAAATTCTCTGACCGTCTGATGACGCCGGTCTTGTTGGTCATAAATTTTAGCTTGCATTAACTGTTTTTCAGCGTCGGTAAATTGTCGCATGAGAGATGGACTCCTCTAGCACCATTGAGAGCAGTTGGCAACTTGTGGATATTACGACTGCGGCTCACATATATCGGATTCACACTGAACCTACACGCCTTGAGGCTTTAATCTGCTAGCAGTGCTTCAACCAGCCAAATCAACGGCTGACCGCCTATGAGATTTGAACTTTCAAAACTGTATTGCCAATCCCCCGCTTTGTCAATCAGAATAAAAAATGGTATTCTTTCAATCTGGTAAGCCTTCCTCACCTCCTGGCGTGGGTCCAGCAGCATAGGCCAAGGTGGCTGATGTTCTTCCAAAATCTTTTGTACTTGCTGAGGAGTTTCACCGTCATTGATTCCCCATACGACGGCATCATCTGTATCACTGAATCGTTCGTGGACAATTTTGACTTCCGGAATCGCCTCATTGCATGGCCCGCACCACGAAGCCCCAACATCAAGCAAAATCACCTTGCCTCGCATCGCCGATAGCGTGTGTTCCTCCCCTTCCAAAGTCTCTAAACAAAAATCCGGCACTTTCCTATTTAGTCTATTCATGACAAGTTTCTGACGGATTTTCTCGCGGTCGGCATATTCTCGAATTCGATACTCAGCTTCGGCGGCTTTGAGAAAAGTCTCGAACGTATCAATAGTTTCCCCTCGCTCCCTTTGACGATAAACGCGTTCCAATCCCGCTCGGCCTTCGGCGTGCGAGGTAGGCGCAAAGTGCGCATCGGCATAGTAACGCCTCGCTTTATGCCATTCTAGCATTCCTTCGGATGACCGCCCTAACATCCAGAAGTAATTTGCGGCATTTTCGTTCAATCTAGCCCATAGCGATTCCAAAAAATCGGGCGCGTTTGCTAAAAGCCCATCATGCGCCTCTCTCCACCGTTCCTGCCGCAAGTGGATTTCTCCGCGCAAGCGCGAAAACTCCCTATTTGCTTCTTCTACAGATCCTCGGTTATTTTCGACGAGCCACTCCCGTTCCTCTTCCTCCTCTAATCTAGCTTCGGCACGTCTCAAGATTTCCAATGCTTTGTCCATTCGGACGTTAAGCTTGAGCCGCCATTTTACCGCTTCAGTATAAGCCCATCCAAACCATCGTTGGGTCTCTTTGCAAAGGGAAAGATGGACTTTTAAGAACCGGTCAATAAGTTTATTAAGTTCGTCATCGCTCGCCAGCGAGCGATTTTCTTCGGCTAACCAAAGCATTTCTTCATATGCTATGAGATTCCATGATAATACTGGGGCGTCTGAGGTGGCATAGGTATCAATATGGCGCTCGTGATAATACCACTTTTGGCGGACATCTTCGCTCTGTTCAGCAAACCCTAACAATGCAATCTGAAAACCTCTGGTGCTGGGGTATTGCAACATCTTATGAAACAAACTGTTGGGGATATTCTCTGCGTCATGGGAAAAGTTCCTATATCCCCAGTAAGCCGCCTCCAATACTTCCGGGGTTTCTAGGTGTGTCTTCAGCAGAGATTCGATTTCAGAGTGTATCCTCTCTTTTGCGTCCTCCTCTGAAAACATTTTGGCTATGAGTTTCCATCGTAAACCATAAACATCCAAGTCCGCAGGATTAGATTCCAGGGCACGCGCACTAATCTCTAAAGCCTTATCAAATTCACCCGACTGATAGTAGTTTTCAATCTGCGCCGCTAAATCCTGTTGATGATTACGATCTGTCATTTATCGCCGCCCCTCTGGCGTTCAAAGGAATTTCGCGTGGTGGGCTAATGAGACAATTTACGATGAAAACCGCGAATAGCTGGATCATCGGTAAATCGTTGCGCTGCGCCAGGTGATTTTGAAAATTGCCTCTCCAAAACCTTTGACACAAGCATCAAGTCCATGCTATAATATAGCTAAATTAGCTAATATGGAAAAATTGGAGATTGGATATGACTACAAAAACGATTCCCTCTACTGAAGCTCAAAACAATTTTGGCAGCATCCTTGATGATGTCATCCAGAACAACACCAGATATGTGATAAAACGCCGAAATACGCCGCAGGTCATATTGCTCAGTTTGTCAGACATTCAAAAATTATTGGGAGGAAATGAATTTGAGAGGCGAGAAATAGGAACTGTCATCCGAGAGCTTAGCCCCGTTTACAACCTTGGCGAACCAGTCGAGCAGTAGGAGCTAACCATGCCGACAAATCGACTACAGCAGCTTTATGCTTTAGATTACAAGTCTTACTCATTTGCAAAATCTGTGATAATCTGTGCTAATTGTTTTGAATGGATGGCGAGAATCCCCAAAGAGAGTATCCATGCAATTGTAACAGATCCACCATATGGTGTAAAGGAATACCAACCCGACCAGCTAGAAAAGCGTGAAAATGGAAACGGCGGTGTTTGGCGCATTCCACCCTCTTTTGATGGGCACAAGCGCTCACCTTTGCCGCGTTTTACAGCACTCAACCAGAAAGAAATAAACCGGCTGCAAAAACATTTTCTCGATTGGGCGCGGCTCGTTTCCCAAATTTTGCGCCCTGGAGGTCACATCTTTCTTGCTTCAAACGCCTTGCTATCGCAGACAGTGTTTACATCAATTTTAGATGCAGGTTTTGAGTTTAGGGGCCAAGTAATCCGGTTGGTAAAAACGCTGCGGGGCGGCGACAGACCTAAGAATGCAGAGAAAGAATTTTCTAATGTTTGCACGATGCCGCGCAGTTGTTACGAGCCTTGGGGGATTTTTCGAAAACCGCTCCTAAACGGAATGACGGTAAGCGAATGTCTAGAAGAGTTTCAAACCGGAGGGTTACGCCGAAAACCGGATGGGAACCCCTTTACAGATGTAATAGAAAGCGAACGCACCTCACAGAAGGAGCGCGGAATTGCCAATCATCCGAGTTTAAAACCACAGTCGTTTTTGCGGCAGGTTGTTTACTCCGCGCTGCCACTTGGGGAAGGAATAGTAGTAGATCCGTTCATGGGCTCCGGCTCCACAGTCGCTGCCGCAGAAGCAATCAAATATTCCTGTATCGGTGTAGAATGCTACGACAAATACTATACAATGAGCCGGCAAGCGATACCCGCTTTGGAGAATCTAAACACCGGAGATGTACAACTTAGTCTGTCAATCTGTTAAGTCCTTATATACCCAAGTTAGCCATCATTTTTTCTCTCCCGCTTGTGTTTACACTAGCGGTGATTGTCCGTCGACTGGCACCCGAACGCCCCGAAAATGTCCAGTCCTCTTTTACAATTCGGGCAATAAATACTCCCTTAAATCGAAATGGCTTAGGATCGACGCCCTTGATCGGATCTTGGGAAGTATTACTGTCAAAGTAAAACACCATAAGCCAAACGGATTCTGGGTTGTGCCCTTGCCACCCGCTTGCATGACGGGACGCTTTAACTTCGATGCCTTCTTGCGCATACTGCACCGCATTATTCGGAAACATCGTTTTTGGAAGCAAATCTGGATGTCCATTGTGATACTGGTTCTTCGCTAAGTCAAAGCAATGCATCGGTATGTTGGTGTTGATGAACTCGCCAACGATGCTACTAAAGTTTGCGGGCATTAAGAAACTTTCAAGGCGCGGAATCTCCTTCGTGTAAAGTTGCGCGTTAATAAACCCTAGGAAATCAACAAAACCTTCCATTGCTTGACGGATATGTTCTACTTCCAAACCATAAGGAAGCGTACAGTTTGGATTAAAGAATTTAGGATTCACAGGGACTGGTCTACAAGCCATCAATTCCCTGTCTAACGTGGTATTCGACAATTAAAAATGCTCCTTACCAGGTTCAAGAGCGGGCGATATGTCAAACACACCTAATCTGCCGCATTTGTCGGTATCAACGGTCTTCTCGACCTGCCCATCAAAAAGAGATAGGAGAACAGCAACACACCGGTTGCGAATCCGAATCCGACCTTGACGGTTGGCGGTAAACCGGAAGGTGAGACAAAACCCTCAATCACGCCGGCGATGACGAGCAGTACAACGCAGCCGCCGATGAGTTTGACCGCGGTTTTCGCTGCATCGGTCAATGCGCGTTTCCGGGTAAACAGTGTCGGGCCAATCAGCGCATACCCCATTTTTAAGCCCGCACCGCCCGCGATAAAAATTGTCGTCAATTCGATATAACCGTGCGGCGACACAAACGTCCAGAGTGGATGGGCGAGCCCATGCACGTGGCATAACCCTGCAATCGTGCCGATGTGCACACCATTGAAGGCTAGAATATAAACTGTACCGACCATATACATGATACCGCTAGCGAACGCCAAAAACGCGACACGAATGTTATTGGTCATGATAAATGAAGCAAACAGATTTCGCTGTAACTCCGGAATGTTCGTCCACATCTCCTTCTCGTGTATCGTATCAACAATGTCTTCAGGCGCGAGTTTTTCCGCAATTTGAGGGTTCACCAGCGCCATCCAATATGTCGCGGCAAACCCGAGCGTAAACAGCAAAAACGCAGCCGAGATGAAACCGAGGTTGCTGCGAAACAGCGTCGGAAACCCGGAGCTAAAGAACTGGCGAATCGTGTTTCTTTTCAAGGGGGAGCTTTGGTAGATACCGCTGTGGGCGCGGGAAGCCAGCGTGTTGAGGTATGAAACACAGCGGTCGTTTGGAAAATCGCGCCGGGCAATTGCCAAATCGGAGGTCACACGGCGGTACAAATATCCCAAACGATTGAGTTGCGTTGGCGTAGCGCTGCCGATATTGCCCCGCCGGCCGCGGTTCAAATACCCTTCCAACTCTGACCAGATTGGCTGCTTTTTGTTAATAAATTCTTCTAAAGTCATTTATTATAGCGTCGTCAGTTGATGATATTGCGGGAAACGCGCAGTAGACCCCGCGCAGCGCGGGTTTGCGCGTAATTATTTGCGCTTACAAACGTCTCTGGAGATCGAATGACTACGAAAAGAGAGATTAACGACCGTCTATATGTTGAAACCCCTGAACAAATCAGAATCAACTATAGTATTGCAGGAATCGGTTCCCGTTTTTATGCCGCATTCGTTGATATCGCCGTGCTAATCCCGCTTATTTGCATAGGTGTCTATGTTATCATACGTACCCATGCAGTTCTAGATGAAAATTTTGGTAATTGGCTGGTGGCAATTACCAGCATAGCCATATTCGCGCTCATCTGGGGTTACTATATCGCGTTTGAGATTACAACAAATGGCCAGTCTCCGGGCAAGCGCGCACTCGGTTTGCGGGTTATCAAAACGAACGGATACCCAATCAACTTTTCAGATTCAGCTATAAGGAACTTGGTCCGAATTATCGATTTTCTGCCATTCTGCTACGGCGCCGGGCTAGTCGCTATGCTATTTAACAAAAATTGGCAGCGGTTGGGCGATTTAGCGGCTGGTACACTCGTTGTTAAAGAGGACGCCGTGGCTTCTCCCAATCCAGTACATCCCCCGACCATCCAAAAGTCGAATTTTGTCTATGCCGGCTGGATTCAACCAGCTCAGGTTACCGACGCTGAATTAGCGGCAATACGCGAATATCTCGTACGTCGGCGGACCCTTCCGTTACCGCGCCGGTTGAAATTAGCGCACACCATCGGAGACCCTATCGCCCGAAAAATGGGCGGCCATAAACACATTGATTACGACGTATTCCTCGACGAACTCTATGTCCTAAAGACAAACCCACGCAGCGCCGAATTGTAAATTGTCGGTATCATTGTAGGAGCGATCTCCGAATCGCGGCATTTTAGCATATAGGGCAAACACGTCTTCCTGTAGCAAGTTTCACCCCCACCATTAACACCGAAGCCCCAAATGTTCGTACCCACAGTAGGGCGCCTGCCGTAGTCACGTCAAATTCGACAGTGGCAAATTCACTTTCTATACTCAGGACAGCTTTCTCGAAGCGTATAAAAATCTATCAACCCTGCGCCGATGGGACAATTTCTATCCGCGACTCTATTCCATTGCTTCAAATCAAAGCAAGAATTTTCATTGTGCCCAAGAAAGACAAGTCGTCACTGCGCTTCTTGCTGAACACGTTTAAAATCATGGAATGGACACGAATGTCGAGGTGTTGCGGGGCATCCGAATGTCATCCATCAAAGACTCGTACGAGCCAAAACGAAACTGAAAAAAACTTAAGTGAGGAGATGATTCAAATGATGCACACAGCAATTGCCGAACGAAAATTACAACCGGGATTCACCGCGCATGTAGTAGAGTTAATCAGTGACGCCAAGATTCAAACCGCACCCCACAAAACCGCGCTGCCTTTGGGGTTATCTGCTGCGGGCGGGTTAATTCTCCTGCTCTTAAGTTTAAGCCTTCCACACAGCCCGCTTTATCCGGTGGGCGAATGGCTGGGTGGCTCGCTGCCGCTAAAAACACAGGTTGTCGAGGATGGTGAACTCCCCGTAGACGTGGAAGCGACTCGAGTTGCGATACTCGGTACTAAAGGGGAAGATGACGATTTTGGACGGAGGCCAAAACCGCCCAGGTTACCTGCCGCCGTTGGATTTCAAGAATATCAGACGTGGGGTTTGCCGGAAAATGCCATCGCCCGCTTTGAAAAAGGGAAAATTAGTCAAGGTGACAGAGTAATAGCGTTTTCGCCCGATGGATTACATCTCGCCGTTGCAACGACCATTGGTGTCTGGCTTTATGACGTGCAGACATCTCGTGAACTCGCGCTATTCGCCGGCGGTCGGTCCGGCTGGCTTCATGCTGTGGCATTCTCGCCCGATGGCACGCTACTCGCTGCGGGTGACGATGATGACATTAAACTCTGGGAGGTCGCAACGGGAAACAATATCACCACACTCACCGGGCATACGGAGTTGCCAAGATCTGTGGCGTTCTCGCCCGATGGCGCAAAACTCGTTTCAGGGTCAATAGATAAAACCGTCAAACTGTGGGAAGTTACAACGGGAGAAAACATCGCCACGCTTAAAGGACATACAGATGCAATCAAATCCGTAGCGTTTTCACCCGACGGTCTAAAAATCGTTTCAGGGTCCGGTGATAAAACCGTCAGAATGTGGGATGTCGCAACGAGAAAGAGTATCGACGCACTCAAAGGGCATAAGGATCGCATATCCTCCGTGGCATTTTCGCCTGACGGTTCAATACTTGTCTCAGGATCAGTGAATGGAACTGTTAAACTGTGGGAGGTTGTGTCGGGAAAAAATATTAAGACTTTCCGAGGGCAAGGAGATGGATTGTACAAGTCCCTCGCGGTCTCACCCAATGGTGCGCTAGTTGCGCATACCACCGGAGACCTTGGAACGATTGAACTGCTGGATGTTTCAACAGGAAAAAATATCGTCACGAATTTCAGCCACGCGGGTTCAGTCAACGCTGCGGTGTTCTCGCCTGACGGCACAAAACTCGCTATCCCTTTGCTGGCATCACAAGGTGTCAGACTGTGGGACATTGAGACAGGACTAAATACCGGCACACTCAAGCATAGCGGGTGGATTAACTCTGTTGCTTACTCAATGGACGGCAGGAAACTCGCCTTGGGGTCATGGGCTTCCATCCAACTGTGGGATGTCGAGACAAGAAAAGAGATTGCTGCATTCCAAAAGCACACGGGTTGGGTCAGTTCTGTGATGTTCTCATCCGACGGCGCGATTCTCGCCTCGGGCGCAGAATCCGTTAAGCTCTGGGACATCGCGACAGGAAAAAACGTCGCTACACTCACAGCGCATACGGATAGGGTCTCCGCCGTCGCGTTCTCACCCGATGGCACAATACTTGCCTCGGGGTCCGGCGATAAAACCGTAAAGCTATGGGAGGTTTCGTCTGGAAAAAATATCGCGACGCTCGCTGGGCATATGGATAGAGTGTCCTCTGTGGCGTTCTCACCCGATGGTACAAGAATCGCCTCGGGGTCATGGGATAACACAATCAAACTGTGGGAGATCTCAACGGGAAAAAATATCGCTACACTCGAGCATGAGGATAGGATCGCCTCTGTGGCATTTTCACCCGATGGCACGAAACTCGCCTCGGGATCGTGGGCTTCCGTCCAATTGTGGGAGGCCTCGACAGGCAATATCATCACTTCATTTCAAGGCGATCCGCATCCAGTCACCTCCGTTGCATTCTCGCCGGACGGCACAAAACTAGTTGCGGCGTCAATGGCGGGAACGGTGGTAATGTGGAATTTAGAAACGGATGATGATTGAGGCTACGATGCCGATAAACCCTCGTCTCACAGTGCAATATCCAGACACTCCGCATCGGATTGCAGGAAAACTCAAAGTATAGTATTAGTCAAAACGAAAATTTACGTACGCGAGTGTTTCCATCGAAGAGTTCTCCCCCTTGCCAAGGGGGAGTTAGAGGGGGTCTAGACCAAGCGAGAAATCGTCGCCAATGTCTACTATCACCTTGACCATAAAAACAACTCAAAGCACCAAGAAAGGAACATTTTTTATCTTGGTTGCCATGACTATCGCACACCTCGCGGCGTCCATTTGCTCCAATTTCACGGCAGACGGACGCCTTTTTCTTTTCCATACCGTACGTAGAACACATCTGTATTGCATGCTTTTTGAAGCCGTTACGACTAAAAATTATAAATTTACTCATTGGTTTGTGGGAGAGGCTTCCTAGCCTCGATTATAATTCAGCCAATTCCTCCTTGTGCAAACGTCAACCTAAATGACTATACCCTTTGTCCCTCAATATATTCATCAGTGCATTATCAATTCCTTGTGAGCGGACGCAACATCCTAAAATCCTGTAAATCCTGATTCAGACATCGGCATCGCCCAAAGCAAATGTGCCTTTTTTTTGAAAAAAAATTTACCCGATGTAATAATTCGATTGTGGGCGGCGTCTATGACTACGGATAATCATACTTTTTGTCCGAATCGCGGACTAAACCGCCTCCAGTGTGAATCTCGTCGACGGATTCGTTGGACGACATCGGAATCTTTCCGATGCAAACTTAGGTATATTAGCAGCCAATACGGTCTGATTCACCTTTTTTCATGGGGACCGCGGTTTTGAGGGTTGCGGCACCTCTGAGCATACAGTCACGGATAAACATGGCTCCACCGATAAGGGAATACAAACCTAATCATTCGCATAAGGAGTTTACACATATGAAATCTCATCATAAGTACCGCTTCTGGTTAATGTCTCTAGCGGTACATCTATGTCTCGCGATAGTCTTCAGTTTAATCGCCATCAACCAAATTAATTCGATCGAAGTTGATGCTTTAAATGTGAGCATTTTTAAAGTGAAACCCATAAAGCCCGTAGAGAAATTACCGTATGTCAAGACACCTATTGCCACGCCGATAATACCTATGCCTGACATTCAAATCGAACGACAGATAGCGTCGTCGCAGTCCCGGGCTCTGACGACTCATCCTGGACGATCTGCCTCCGTATTTGCGGCGAAGGCCCCGGCGGTGGATTCCCTAGTTTCTCAATCTACCCCGCAATCTGAACGCGCCGAAATATCTGTCGAGGGACTCGTACAGTCTTCTCGTGTCAATCGCCAACCGGCCCAACCTCTTGCTACTGCTGTCGATCTTCCGTTTCACTCAAATGCGCCGCTAACGTCGGGGATGAGCGGAGGCGGTTCGCTCTCGGAAGGGGTAGGCGGCGGTTACGGCGGTGGACGTAGAGCTGTCAGTTCGGGAAGCAATGTGGATGGTACAAGGGAAAGCGGGCGTGTTGGACTGATGTCGTTGATTGGCGCCGAAGGTGCTGCCAAAATTGACGACGCGCTTACCGATGTCGCCGACAAGGTAGCGCTGGGAGGCGGCGTGCCTGAACTCCCGCATGGTACTCCCGGTGCTATCGTGGTGGGTCGCGGACGCAATATTATGGGGCGGTTAAACTTGGCACGTTTTGAAGATCCCCTACACCCTAGTGCGGACATATGAGGCAGCGGTGTCGGCAATTTCCGATTTGGGGCAGGTCTGTCCTATCTAGTGCAATCGCTGAATGAAAAAACTAAGATAAAAACACAGTTTGTTGATGCAGTCCAGATGAACGATGCCGCGTTATTTCAGGCACCAATCATTTTCATGGAGCCGATACCTGGGGGCTCAAATATAAGTCCAGAACACCTGACACGAGTGTTCAACTCTCACAGTAATCCAATTTGGAATACGAGGCGACCGGGTGGATTAAACAAATACACTGACGCTGAAGTTCAAAGTCTGCGAGAGTATGTGCTGCATCGTGGGGGATTCATCTATATGGCCACACATGGAAATGCGAAAAACGCAATGATAGGCACAAGGAAGGTACTTCGGAATCTCCTGCCAGAGCATCAACTCGGCATTGTTCGCAACAATCATCCGATATACAACACTTATTATTCGCTAAATGGCCCCTTACGATTTCCTTTGCGCAAGATTACCTTCATGGGAGACCATAGCATTCCCCTTCACTTTGGACGTTATTCCGAACTGCAAGGTATCACTATTGATGGGCGTCTTGCCGTCTTAGTTGATACCGAACAGATGATGCATGTAATCGATGGAGCAGTTCAGAAACCCTTCTATGGCAAGTTCGAGAATCAGAATCAAATTCTGGCGGAACTTGCGCCCCACGCAGCGCGCCAACTAATCAACATTGTCATCTATGCGATTACGCATGGGAATATTTCGGATTACAGCAACTACATTCCCGAAACGGTTTTGAATGATTCAGTCGACAACGGTTTTTGGAAGAATGCACCAAATGTCACTCTGTTTCGATAGTTCTGTCCCTGCTGCAACCCCCTTTTCATACTGGGTTGCTATTGCTCGGAAATGACGCCGCAATTACTTGCCTTACATACGAAAAAGAGATAAGGTACACGTTGAAACCCGATAATTATAGTTCCTACGAAAGTTACCTAGTAATCGCTCTTGAACTCTTCTATAGGCTTTAACCCGTGACACTTGCGCTACAAAGTTGTATCAACGCTGCAACAGCTCTCGCCAATACAATCTTGCCTGTTCCCAGACCCGGGCGGATGATGTTTTGAAAACTAGCATTGGCACACAATTTGCTTGATACGAATCCACAGAAATTTTCGCTTCCGTCATTGCTATTATGAGTGAAAGGTAAGTTGAATAACTAAAGACGCAGGACAAACCGAAACCTTTCAGTACGAGGGCGGAAAAAGATTAAATGACCTCTCTCGAAAACGGATTTGGATTATTCCATCAGGTCTAACAGGTTCTAAATCCGAGGTTGTGCGAAAAAAGACAAATTGAAAGGATGCTTCCCCTAATTCAAAGATGGAGGATTATTCGGATGAAGTACGCTATGTTTTTCACGCTTAGCTTAATGTTCATTTCCGCTCTATGTCCACCGCTCAGCGTCGCCCAAGATTATTCGAAATGGAGTCTACCGGAAGGGGCTAAAGTGCGCATTGGAAAAGGTATTATAAGTGAGATACAGTTTTCGCCCGACGGCAATCGGCTTGCGGTGGCTAGCAGTATTGGTATTTGGCTGTACAATACATTAACCCATCAAGAAATTGCACTGCTCACCGGGCACACGTTTGGGGTCGAGAGCGTAGCGTTCAGTCCTGATGGCGGCACTATTGCAAGTGGGGGTGCAGACCGTACCGTCCGACTGTGGAACGCCGATTCAGGCGAACTCCTGCTAACGCTCACCGGGCACACGTTTGGGGTCGAGAGCGTAGCGTTCAGTCCGGATGGCAGCGCTATCGCAAGTGGGGGCGCAGACCGTACCGTCCGACTGTGGAACGCCGATTCAGGCGAACTCCTGCAAAAGTTTACCGGCATAGGCTCCGCGGTCGAGAGCGTAGCGTTCAGTCCTGATGGCGGCACCATCGCAGGTGGGTGTGAGGACGCCGCCATTCGTCTGTGGGACGCCGATACGGGAGAACGCCTTCATACGCTCACCGGGCATTCGAATCCGATCGAAAGCGTTGCATTCAATCCGGATGGACGCACCATCGCCAGCGCCAGCGCCAGCTGGCGTAATGATAATACCATCCGACTGTGGAACGCCGATACAGGAGAACACCTGCACACGCTCGCCTGGGGTAATACTGGATTCAAGAGCGTAGCGTTCAGTCCTGATGGCGGCACTCTTGCCAGTGGGGGTACGGGCGGTAGCATCCATCTGTGGGACGCAAATACGGGCGATCATCTGCGAAGGTTCACCCGCCATACGGATTGGGTCATTAGCGTTGCATTCAATCCCGATGGACGCACCATCGCCAGCGCCGGCGGGCGTAATGATAATACCCTCCGCCTGTGGGACGCTCACAGAGGAGGACAACTGCAAGCGTTCACTGGGCATACGTCTAGGGTCGATTGCGTTGCGTTCAGTCCCAATGGCGGCACCGTCGCTAATGGGAGCGAGGATGCTACTATCCGATTGTGGGACGCCAGCACGGGAAAACACCAGAAAAGGTACAGGGTGCACATGTCTGATGTTCTTAGCGTTGCGTTCAATCCCAAGGGTGGTTCCATCGTAAGTAGTAGTTGGGACAATACCATCTGGTTGACGGACACCGATACGGACAAACATTTGCTATCGCTAATAGGACATAGAGATGAAGTCCTGAGTGTTGCGTTTAGTCCCAATGGACGCCTGATCGCAAGCGGTGGAGGTTTGGACCGTACCATCCGTCTGTGGGACGTTGATACGGGAAGACAGTTGCGGGAGTTCACCGGACATTCGGGTTGGGTCAATAGCGTTGTATTCAGTCCCGATGGACTTATCATCGCCAGCGGAAGTGATGATAATACCATCCGACTGTGGAACACCCATAGGATAAAACACAAGCGAACACTTAGAGGGCATACGGGTGCGGTTCGGAGCGTTGCGTTTAGTCCCGATGGACGCATCATCGCGAGTGGGGGTTGGGACCGTACCATTCGTCTGTGGGACGCTGATGCGGGAAAGCAGTTGCTAGAGCTGACCGGACATAGGTCTGCGGTCAATAGCGTTGCATTCAGTTCCGATGGCACCACCATCGCAAGTGGAAGCGGGGACACTACCATCCGATTGTGGGAAGCCGATACAGGAAAACACCTGCTAACGCTCACTGGGCATACGGATGAGGTTCGAAGCGTCGCGTTTAATCCAAATGGACGCACCATCGCCAGTGGGAGTTGGGACGGTACCGTGTTGTTGTGGATAAATCCCTTTTCAACCGCATTTGCGGTAGAACCGTCGGAAAAACTATCCACGTCGTTGGGAAACATCAAACGGACAGCGTTGCTGCAGAATTATCCGAATCCGTTCAACCCTGAAACGTGGATCCCGTACCAGTTGGCAGTCGATGCCCTTGTGATGTTGAAAATCTATGACCAGAGCGGTCAAATCGTACGTAAGCTAGACGTTGGACGCAAAAAAGCGGGAATCTACCGAGGCAAAGCAAAAGCCGCGTATTGGGACGGCCGTAATCAAAACGGAGATCCCGTCACAAGCGGCACCTATTTCTACCAACTCCGCGCGGGTGATTACACCGCTATACGGCGGATGGCAATCGTCAAGTAGACCACACATTAGGGTGAGAATCCTCAAAAATTCTAAAAAGCCAGTCACAGAAATCGCTGCCAACAAGATGATTAGATTCGATTGAACGTATTAACGGCAATCAATTTGTCTATAGATAGGGAGGTTTCAACGGGAGGGGAGGTACTATGACAATCAAAACTGCCCGACTCATGATTGTTCTATTGGGAACCATCTTTGTGTTTGGACAAATGTGTATCGCCGGCACATGGACAGACGATTTCAGTGACCCAACCCTTCGAGATTGGGACGGCGGTCTAAGAAATGACGAGGTTAGCGCAACTGTTGTTGGTGGACACTTCTATTATAGAGGAAAAGATCAACTCGCACGCCATAATATGGAGAATAGGGGATTAGGGAAAATCCAAGATTTTTCGCTCGAATTGAAGTTTATGTTTAGAAACCTCCGAGTTCCACAGGGGAGTTATTGGGTTATTATGTATGCATTATTTGACGAAGAAACGTGGGATTACGACGGGATTATAGAATTTTTGTGGTATCCTAATATTGAGAAACCCAACATTATGGAAGTTACAATTGATCGCTTCGAGCGGGGGGTGCTGGAATGGCTTCCAGAAGCGGGGGAAATCTGGATCCCAAATACCGCTGCAATAGACAGCTTTGCATACGAAGAAAAGGTCTGGTACACGTTGAGGATTGAACGCGAAGGAAACCAATATACTTTTTCGATGGGCGATGTTATTCTATTCGCAGAAGATGATGCAGTGCCTATGGGTACGATTGAGCTGATTTTTAATGGACGGAATACCATCTGGTTGGATGATTTTTCGGTGACGGGCCCCGATGTGCCGAATGGAGGACCCGGCTTTTTGGGAGTGAATCCGTTGGCAGAACAATTAACGACGACGTGGGGAAAGCTGAAAGCACAGAATTGATGCAAATCAAATGAAAGCTCCATTGACTTGGACTACGATGTTGGGTTATCATCGTCGGATGTGAAACTGCCTTTAATCCCATCCGGCAATAGCACCGGAATCTCCAACCGATGCGCCGACACAAAACGTCACACCGTTTTAGGAGTTTGGCGACTGCAGGCGATAGTTGTTTTTAAGGATGGGGTGGAAACGCAGAGACTAGTTGATAGTTCAGTCGAATCGTTTTCTTAGCTGTCACTCGAACGGGATGGAATCTTTGAGGCAATGCGCAAATTTCCCATTGAAGACGTGTCACACCTAAGTTTGCTTGAATCGCTTGAATTGGAACAAATCCAAGAAATCGTAATTTCCTACCGCGGCAAACATCGCATCCGTGCAGATCAACTCCGGCTAAACCTGATTGTAAATGGGACGGAGCCGTAGGATGCACCGCAAATTGAATCAGACTTTGCAGACAATTCTGATTTTTGATGCTCGCGTATGATATTTGGTATAATGATGGAGGTTCGCTAAATTATTCCCTTTCTGAAGATGGCAACCAACTTGAATTGAGAAAGGAAAAAGGGGAGTACATGGTCAAATTTATCCACCACCGACCTAAAACCCACTAACATTTCAGTATAGTTTGACGATACCAGCATTACTGAAGATTGCGGCACCGTCCTTAATCGAACAAGCAACCCCACCTCGTTTTGAATCTCAAACTGCAACTTGCTCTTAAAATGCGAAAGAACACCTATGCACACGAGTGACAGGCAAATCGTTCATGAATGTCTTTCGGGCAACCCGGAGGCATTCGCCGAGTTAGTTGACAGATATAAAGTTCGAATTTTCGCGCTCGTGTATGCCAAAGTCGGTCAGTTTCAAGATGCAGAAGACCTCACTCAAGATGTGTTTTTCAACGCTTACAAAAAACTCTCCACGCTGAAACGATGGGACAATTTCTATGCGTGGCTTCATTCAAGCGCTGTGAACCGATGTAATGATTTTCATCGTGCCCAATTTAGACAGATTGACGCAGCGTACGTTGCCGACCAATCCGACAGCCATCGAGCAGATATGGACGCGCACGCAAAAAACCTGAGAAACCAACGAATCCATGAAGCACTGGCTTCCCTCCCTGAGATGCACCGTCAAGTTTTAGTGCTCCGTTACATGGCTGGGCTAAAGAGCAAAGAGATTGCCGAGACGCTGCGGGTGTCTCCGAATACAATCAATCAGCGGCTGATGCGAGCTAGAGCGAAGCTCAAAACTGTCCTGAGTGAAGACCTGGTCTCAATGATGCCCACCGCCCTTGCCGACCGTAAATTATCTCCGGGATTTACGGCCCGCGTAGTGGAGTTAATCAGAGACGCGAAGATCCAAACGGCGCCCCACAAGACCGGGTTACCCGTAGGGTTATCTGCTGCAGGTGGGTTAATTCTCCTAGTCTTAAGTTTTAGCCTTCCACAAAACCCGATTCATCCGCTTCGCAACTGGCTCGGTGGACCGCTGCCTTCCAAATCACAGGTTACCGAAGATGGCAAGCTCCCTATTGATGCGGAAGTGACGCGAGTTGCAATACTTGCGGCCGATGGAACAGATGGCGGTTTCGCTCCGAAACCGCCTACGCCCGAATCGCTT
Source organism: Candidatus Poribacteria bacterium (assembly GCA_028819845.1). Lineage (GTDB taxonomy): Bacteria > Poribacteria > WGA-4E > WGA-4E > PCPOR2b > JAPPKS01. The sequence continues at coordinate 105,867 of JAPPKS010000034.1, forward strand.
GCCGCCATCAGTCAGACCGAACAAACTGACCCGCCCAATGAGGAGATAACGGTAACAGGCATACATCTCCCCGATGATTTTGATATTATGTGGTACGCCGACATTTCACCCGATGGCAGAGAAATGGTTTATGTAAGTAGACGGAATGAATCATGGACTATGCAACTCGCCACTTTTCCACTCGTCGGGTTAGAGGCAATGGCGCCAAACGAACAACGCCGCAAAGTCATCTTACAAGAAGAGCCAAGCGAGGCAGATTATTTTCAACCCAAATGGTCGCCTGATGGCAGATGGATCGCGTTTTATCGTCAAGGAGCGAAATCACCCGAAAAAGATGTCGATGTGTGTGTAGTTCCCGTGACAGGAGGCGAAATGCGGCTTCTTGCAACAACCGATTCCGATAGACATCCGGGCGGACTGAGTTGGTCGCCCGACAGCGCGGAACTCGCCTTCGTCAAATGGCGCGGCGCGGCTGCTGATATTTACATCGTTTCGCTCGACACAGGTGCAGTGCGTCCTTTCACGACGGATGGAAAAGAAAACACCGAGCCCACTTGGTCGCCTGATGGTGAATGGATTGCCTATTCATCAAAACGAGGTCTCTGGATTGATAGCCTTCGTGTATGGCGGCAACCTGTGCGGGATGGTGAAGCAACAGTTAATGAAGGGCTTCATCTCATCCGCCCACCCATTCACTCACCCGACGGAAAGTGGGTTGCCTACACGAACTACTTACCCGATGGAAAAAGCGGTTTTATTGCATCGCGAGTCAACGAACAGGGTGAGCTAGCAGGCGAACCAATTTTCCTCAAAGCGGCGAGGCTACAGGTGAGCGCAAGACCGTTGCAGTGGACGCCGGACGGAAAACTAATCGTACTGCAAGAAGCTTACACAGAGATGACCTATGCCTTCAGTAAAAAAAGCGGTGAACGGCGCCGCTTGAGTTCTAATCCGGAGTTTTGGTTTGAAGGCGCACAGTGGCAATCAGACGGGAATCGGCTTTTTCTTGGTTCTAGCAAAGACCGGCGCCCCGGTGTTTTGGACATCGAGACCGGTCGATTCACCGATCTACCCATAGAAATCCCAGAAGGGATGTTTTTCGGTCAATCAACCCTTTCGCCCGATGAAAAGTGGGTTGCATTTGTGCGGATTCATCCCAAGATGTCCCATAAGCTAGTGGGCGGAGTACCTCAAGTAAGTGCACATCTTCACATCATGCCGGTGGGAGGTGGAACGTCCAAACAGTTGGCGCAAACTGAGTTTTATGGTATGAATCCCCGCTGGTCGCCCGACGGTCAAAAAATCGCGTTCATCAACGCGAATTTCGCAGCATCAGCGGGTTTTGAGTCAAAACTCTGTGTCGCTTCTGTATCAGATAGTCAGGTGAAAACATTTACAGATACCGAACGGTGCATGGGAGCAGCTTGGTCGCCCGATGGAACGATGCTCGCGTATCTCCGCTTGAAGGGTAAGGGACAGGTTTTAGATTTGGATTTCGATGAGACAGAGGTTGACATCTATCTTGTTCCGGCAACGGGCGGAGAATCCAAGCGAATAGCCGCTCCACCCAATAGTCCACCCGAAGGGGAGATATTGCTGCCTTGGACACCCTTCGGGAGACTCTCCTGGACTCCTGATGGAAAGCGGTTGACGTTCAAGATAGGCGGGCAAGCGTGGGTCATGTCAATCGACGGTGGGGAACCGAAGCCTATGCGAAGAAATTATATCCCGTCGAGTTGGTCATCGGATGGAGCGTCTTATCTCGCAATCGGACGAAACGGCGAATTGCAGCGGGTATCTCTCGACGGTACGACAATCGACGAATTGCCGTTTCGCGTTCCGGCGGACGCACGTCCGCTTTCAATGTCGCCCGACGGTGAAACCATTCTGTATCGGCAGGTTGATTCGGGAACACAGTGCTGGAGCATTGATGTGAGTTATCTAGTCAATCAATAGCGGATCCTTCAAAGTACACATAAGATTCGCCCAAATATCGGGCGTTCAATAACGGCGTCCATTTGCCCCAGATTTACGGCAAATGGACGCCTTTTTCGTTTCTGTATGGTTAATCACTGAATGCACATTCTCACATACTCACCCCAAATGCTTTCATCGTTGCACAATTAATTCCCATGTAAGAAGGCGCAATATCCTGCAAATCCTAAAATCCTGTAAAACCTGATTCAGACAGAGTACAATATTCACAGGAAAACCTTCAATTCCACTGTAGCGGTTGCAACCTTTCTCCTCAAAAAAATCAACCCGATGTCAGAATTCGGGGTTGAGCGGTTACTATAAAGGCAGTAACAATCATCTCATTCGAGGGAGTGCCAATGCACACTAGAGATGGCCATATCGTTCATCAATGTCTTTCGGGAAACACGGAGACATTTGCCCTGTTGGTTGATAAATATAAGGAGCGCATCTTCGCGCTTGTGTACGCGAAAGTCGGACAGTTTCAAGACGCTGAAGATTTAACTCAGGATGTCTTTCTTGAAGCGTATAAGAACCTGTCAACCCTGCGGCGATGGGATAACTTCTATCCGTGGCTCTATTCCATTGCTTCGAATCAGTGCAAGAATTATCACCGCGCCCAAAAAAGACAGGTCGTCACGGTTCACCTTGCCAATCAGGATGAAAATCATCGAATGGACGTTGAGGCGCACTCGGAAAAACTGAAAAATGAACGGGTTCACGACGCATTGGCTTCTCTCCCTGAGATGCACCGTCAAGTGTTAATGCTCCGTTACATGGCTGGCATGAAAAGCAAGGAGATTGCAGAAACGTTGCGGGTGTCTCCAAACACCATCGATCAGCGGCTCGTGCGAGCCAGAGCAAAATTAAAAACAATTTTAAGTGAGGAGATGATTCCAATGATACGCACTGCTTTTGCCGAAAGAAGATTACAGCCGGGATTTACCGCCCGCGTGGTGGAGTTAATAAGTGACGCAAAGATTCAAACCGCGCCCCACAAGACCGCTCTGCCTTTGGGGCTGTCCGCAGCAGGCGGCGTAATTCTCCTACTCTTGATTTTGAGCTTTCCGCACAGCCCTCTTTATCCGTTGGGCGAATGGCTCGGCGGCTCTCTGCCTCTGAATACACAGGTTGTCGAGGATGGCGACCTCCCCGTAGATGCGCAAGCGACTCGAGTTGCGATACTCGGTGCTGAAGGGGAAGACGGTGATTTTGGACGGAGACCAAAACCGTTAAAGGCAGCCACAGCCATCAACCAAACTGAGGAAATAACAACAACGGGCATAATTCTCCCAAATGATGCATCTTGGGATATGGACATTTCGCCCGATGGCACGAAGATGGTTTACCTCGGCAGAGGAGTTACATCCTTAGGGTATGAGTTCCAACTTATTGTGTCGCCTTTAGTAGACGCATCGAGCGATGTCTCGCCTAAACAAACGGTTCTAGTGCAAGGAGAGGGTGCAACAACACAATATTTTCAACCTAAATGGTCGCCTAACGGGATGTGGGTCGCCTTTTATCGTCAGGAACATCAATATCCGAGGGCGGAAGGTTATGGAAGTGACATTGATTTATATCTTATTCCTGCGGCAGGCGGCAGAATGCGCTTCCTCGCCCGGACCGACTCTCAAAAGCACTCGCGTGGACTCAGTTGGCCACCTGATAGCAAAGAGATTGCGTTTGTCAAATGGACAGGAGAGAATACGGATATTAGCATCGTGTCGCTAGACACCGGAGTAGTACGCCCATTTACAACGGACGGAAAAGGGAACACCTCGCCATCGTGGTCGCCTGATGGAAACTGGATTTTCTATTTATCGCAACGCCCTTCATCTCGGGAAACATATCTCGGCAAGCCTGTCTGGAAACAGCCTGTTGATGGCGGTGTGGCAACACCGATAAACGTTGTTGCCATACAAGACGAGTTCGTTTATTCACCCAACGGAAAATGGGTTGCCCGCAACAACATTGCCGTTACGAACGGCAGTTTCTCGTTTCCCGGCATCGCTGTTGACCACTTCAACGAACATGGCGACTTAGCAGGAGATCCAATTTTACTTGAACCGGAGAAATTTCAATATGCACCGAAACTTTTGCGGTGGACGCCGGGCGGAAAAATCATCATTCTACAAGAGGATCGCATAAAGGTTACCTACGCTGCTCTCAAAACAAAAAGCGGTACACTATGCTACCGCAGTGAAGCTGCCTATTTTAACGTCCAGACAAAAAGTGGCGCACGACGCTACCTCAATACTGATACGAGCATTTACGACGTTCCGCGTTTTCCGACGAGTATTCCGCTTTTTCCGCTTACAGATCCGCAACTTATAGGTGTACAGTGGCTCTCTGGCGGGAATCGTCTGTTTTTCCCATCTAGCGTGAACTTGCCTGGCAGTGGTGCGAGATGCGGGATTTTAGACATTGAAACCAACCGTTTTACACGCAGTCAACTTCTTGAATTTTTCAAGGAAATAAATTTTGACGAATCTGCCCTTTCTCCTGATGAAAAACAAATCGCATTTGTGATTATGGTTAAACACCCCGAAACTAAACGCCAGTTGTACATCATACCGGTGCCAGGTGGAGCACCCAGACAGTTGACGCATGGCGAATCGTGGCCCTTCAATCTACGCTGGTCGCCTGATGGTCGAACAATCGCTTTCATCAATGGGCTAAGGAGAAGAACTGAGATGCCAAGCAGTCCGGAGTCGCAACTTTGCGTCGTTTCCGTATCGGATGGTAAACTGAAGATACTGGCAGATTCGGGCATGTCCGGCGAACCAGCTTGGTCCCCCGATGGTACAACACTGGCATACAAAAAATCGCCGCCCGACAACATACACATTGTACCCGCAACCGGTGGGCAGTCAAGGCAAATTACGAACACTCCAAACGAAGGAGAATCGGAAATCCATTGGACACCCGATGGCAAACAAATCACCTACAAAACAAACGACGCGGCTTGGTGGGTTATATCAATTAACGGCGGGCAACCGAAGAAGTTGCATAGGAATTATATTCCGTCGAGCTGGTCATCGGATGGAGCAACGTATCATGCATTCGGACCGCATGGGAAGTTGCAACGCGTATCGTCAAATGGCGCGATACCCTCTGAACTCTCGGCTCGTGCTCCGATGAATGCTCGACCACTCTCTATGTCTCCCGATGGCGAAACAATTCTACTACGACAAGTCGATTCGGTAAAGTCGTGTTGGAGCATTGATGTGAGTCATCTGGACAGCCAATGATTATGCGTCGAACAAACCCTAGCTCTTTTCCCGCACAGGACACCGATGGAACACGCTCGTCCACTTGAGGATGACTATGAAGTGACTTCCGCCAAGTTGGAAAGCTGAATCGGGAGCGAGTCCCACCACGGCTCTTCCGCGCGGACGAGCAATAGATGTGTGTTGCCTGGGACATCGTTAGCGCCTAAGCCGCGTTCGATGACTTCCGTGTGTGAATCCCGCTCAAGATGTTTGGCAAGCCGGCTTTCCAATCGGTTGCCTGAACGAACCGCGTAGACACCCGTAATCTCCGCCGAACACAAGTCCAAGAGGAAGTCAATGTTCCAGAATAAGGTTTTACCGCGCTTTGGCAGCATGTTGCCGTTTCCCAAACCGCATTCAACGCATCGGCGCATCATCTCATCTCGAATACGGTGCGGTGCTTGACCCCCACTCCGAGTTGCGTGCCGAATCAGCCGCCGCGCCAGAGATGTCGAACCCTTCTCCGAGAGCGCGGAGCCGACATAGCAATATTCACCGGCGGGCAGGGAAATCAGCTTCCCACGCTTGAATCGCCCGATCCGTAAGGTAGTGTCCTCAATGAGATGAATCCGCAGAACGTATGTTCCAGCCTGCGATTCACCGCCCATGATAACAATATTTGGATTATCCACGGAACTACCTAAGTCCTGACTGGTTCACCGCAACCTATGCCCTTCAAGCCAACCAACAGCCAAGGCAACGACGACAGGGTCCGGCGATGAAGCCTTTGACGTTGATTGCGCCCTCTCAATCAATGATTATGCATGGTACCGTTCGGTGGTGGTTGCATTTCAATTTTCCTCTACAGAAATCCTTAGGTAGAAGGCGTTGATGTCCCCTTTTTCGCTGAACCAATCACCGGTGGCGCCCAGCTTAAAAACTTCGCCGCACTGAAAACGATGCCTAAATGTTGTAAATGTATTGCGTTTAACACCCCACGCCGAGACTAGTGCCTCAGGTATCCCTTCTATCGGAAGTTTAGCGTCGCCAGCGAATAAGTCAAACGAACCGGACGCATCCACACCGCCGACCCGGATTTAGATATCGAGTGCGCCGCCGTCTTCCAACGCTGTGGTGTCAACATTGACAACAGTGTAATCTTGATAACCGCTGCCGGATGCACGAAAAATGTCTAATATCTCTTGTGCCGGCTGCGTTCTGTCGAGTACAACGCGCAATTCAGCTGAAGACGAGACGGAAGTGTCCTCACCTGAATTTTCCTCATCTAGATTTTCCCGTACGGAAACTGCGGCGCGAAAAGCGTTGACATACGGTTCCTCTCTATCGGGCTGTCCGGTCGCGCCTAACCTAAATACCCGACCGTTGTAGCAACGACGCGTGATCTGCCCTGTTTCGCCGGGCCCACAACCTGTCCGGTCAAGCATGTTTTTAGGTGTTCTTTCATCGGAAAAATGTACAATTTCGCCGTCAAACAGATAAAAATCGCCTTCACCTTCATTTCTACCGACTTTAATGTCAATATTGAGTTCGCCGCCAATTTCAAAGTCCGTCGTATCAATCACAACAACGGTATAATCTTGATAACCGGCCTTTGGGGTACGAAAAACGTCCAACACCTCCTGCGAAGGAGACGCTCGAGTGAGGATGAGGTCCCCAACCCGGGTTGTTTTCCGGCTATGGCTTCCTTGAGGGTTGTGAGAAAATATTTATGCGGCGGGGGTCCTCGACGATTACACCGCGGCGAAAACTGTGCGGTTACACGTTAGGCACCTTCCTGCAATCCATAGAGAACATGATGGGTAAGTTATGGTTCGGAATCTCCCAATAGCTGTCGGAGCGTTGAACCATGCACGGGAACTTGCGAAAATGGCAATAGGGGTACTCCGTTAAGGAATGGACCATGAGACCAGCGGATGCAGCCGCCGTGGCAAATTCACCCATGTGGTGATACCACTGGTAGGTCGTAGAATTCACCAGACTGCCGCCTTCCCCGGTGTAAGACTCCTTGACAGTGCATAGTTCGGGGGCTTCCTCGTGGAAATAGTTCCCGTTGAACGAAAATCTGTCGTCCGCGGCATCATAGTTAAGCATGTCGAGCACCGGATGCCCATCGATCACGAAAATTCTGCCATCAGGTTGCAACATTGCACTCGCAACCGCAAACCAGTGATAGAGATCCCGTATCCAGCAAAACACGCCGTAAGAGGCAAAGACGAGATCGAATGAACCGCAATCCAGCACATCCCACACAGAGTGGACATCCGTGCAATAGAACTCGGCACTCAGCTCGGTCATTTCGCTAAGTTCGCGTGCTTTCTGAATTGCTGCCTCGGAAAAGTCTACACCCGCCACAATACCGCCCATTCTGCGAAGTGAAAGCGTATCGAGGCCGAAGTGGCATTGCAGATGGAGAATTCGCTTACCGGTTACATCACCAAGCGCTTTGAGCTCGACCGGCCTTAACGTGCATCTGCCAGAGAGAAACCCTTGAACATCGTAATACTTGGTGCCAAAGTGGTGTACGACCCGTTCATTCCAATTCTCGCGGTTGGCTCGAAGGTAGGTTTCATCGTGGGACGGACTGTTGGTCTTCATTTTGAAGCCTTTTGTGCGCCATTTCTCAAGTGACTCCTGCCGTAATCTGAAAGGCGAAAGCGCATTTTTTCCACAGCAAGAAACGAGCGTCAACAGAACATTAACCGCTACGCCGCCGTTAGTAAAATTGGCTGACCTTCCCTAATCAAAACGGTGTGTTCATAATGGGCAGATAGACCGCCATCGACTGTTCGAATTGTCCAGCCATCATCGTCCTCAAAGATTTTCCCCAAACCTTCGGCAATCAGCGGTTCAATCGTGATTACCAAACCGTCCGTCAACGGCTGCGTATCGGTTGGATGGAAAAAGTTGGCAACGAACGGACTTTCATGGATGTGTCTGCCAACACCGTGGCCTCCTAACTCCTCAATCACGGAGAATCTATCTCTCCCCACCTCTCGTTCAACGGCTTTTCCAATACAATGGATAGGCCTTCCGGCGCGGGCAACCGTCGCCGCCTTTTCAAAGGCTGTTTTCGCACACCAGCACAACTTCGCGGCTTTTCTAGAATACGGTGGGAGCGGAATGGTTGTAGCCGCATCCGCGATGTACCCATCCAGCTCTGCGGTAACGTCAAGGCTTACCAAATCCCCAGATCGCAATAGGCGGTCGCCGGGAACACCGTGAACGACCTCATCGTTGACGCTAATCAGATTGACACCTGGAAAATCATAGATAAGTTGAGGTGCCGACCGCGCACCGTGCTGCCTGAGAACTTGCGCGCCAACACAATCTACTTCTGCAGTCGAAACCCCTGGATGAACGTAGTCCGACATTGCCTTCAACGTTGCCGCAACAGCTTTTCCGACCCGCGTCATGCCTTCAAAGTCGGCTAAAGATTCAATCGACATGAAACCTCCCTGAGGGAATCTCTACTAAAATCGTGTGCCGCATAGAGTCTCTGGAGTGGTAAGAAATTGCGTCAGCCCAATCCTCCGAAACCGATCATGGTGCACGCCGGTTCAACAATCACCGAAAGCCCCTATTACGTCGCGCCCTGTGCCTCCAAAAAATCCAGACATAACTTAAATCGGCTGTCGGCGTCCGCATACTGTCTTAACCATTCAACGACTGTTTTTCCATCGCTAAGTCTAGCCCGTAAATCCGCACCATTTTCTACTAAATATTGGGTGGTTTCTAAGTGTCCATGTCCGGCTGCACAGTACAACGGAAAATGCTCGTGATCTGATCGTGCATTAACGTCCGCGCCATAAGAAACCAACTGTTCTACAACTTTAATGTCACCGTTTCGAGCGGCATGGTGCAAAGCCGTATCACCTCGGGCGTAGCGCTCCTGTGCTAACTCTGGATGATCGCCGAGCATGGATTTTACCCGCGTCACATTAGCTAAAAACACGGCATATATAAACTGCCGAGCGGGCTCGGATGATGGTTTGGTGTGTGCGTCCAACCCGCCATAGGAAACGAGCAACGATACGACATCCTTATTGTCCGGTACTTCACCCGCATAGTGCAGGACATAGCCATCATGAGCTGCCAAATCGGCGCCGGAGTCTATCAGATATTTGACAATATCATAATGGCGTCTTAGTCCGGCGTGGAAAATCGGACGCCATTCATATTCGTCATCTTGATTGGCCAACTGCGGGTCTTGTTCAACGAATCGCTTCACTGCGTCCAAATCGCCGCTTGCTGCCGCGTTATGAATTGAACCGATTTCCATTACAGTTCTCCATGTGTTCGGCTGACTGATTCATTTCGTGGGAAAAACCAAGGTTACAATCTAAAATCAAGGCGCTATTGGTTGGCATGTTGCTCTTAAGCGAATTCAAAACCAGTCGAGGGATTGTCCGAAGGAAACAACTGCACCAATAGCATTGCACTAAACCGCAATGTTACGCGATGCTATTCTTAAGTGCTTCTATCAAGGGCACAGAAATCCGTCTCAGATTTTCTACCGGTTCAATTCGCAGTCTGCCGGCGGTGCCCCCAGGATAAACCACAAGATGCCCATCGTTCGTGTATCGCGGAAATACGTGCCAATGAACGTGCGGCACCTCCTGATTTGCCGCCGCGCCGTTCGACTGCCAAATGGATAAGCCTTCCGGTTCATAGACATGGCGCACAGCACGCGCCACCTTCTGCACCGTTTTCGCAAGCGCCGATGCAGTGTCATCGTCTACGTCATAGATCTGTTCATAATGACTTTTTGGCACAACCAAGACGTGCCCCTCGTTGCTTTGGCGGCGGTCCAAGAATGCCAACGTCACATCGTCTTCAAATACCGTTGCAGAATCCGCCTCGCCACTTACGATTCTGCAAAAAACACAATCACGATTTTCAGTTTTCATCTTCATGGCGTGAGATTTTCGGTGCCGTGGTAGAATATATCTTGGCTTTTTCAGGAAGCAGATGCAGTCTGTCGGATGGCACGTGATTCTTCAACTCCTGTAGGTATTTTCTGCTGCGCTCCTCCAACTGTGCGTACAACGGAAAATCGGTACCTTTCGCTCTAAACTCAATCACGAGAAGTCTACGCTCCCGATGCCCTGGCGTTACAGAACCGCCGTGGACCAATGTCCCTGAAAGCGTGGACACTTGTCCACTCTGCGCAAATACTGGAACCGCGGGCGCGTACTGGAGATTGGGCGGCGCTTGTTGGATCTCATGATTATTGTCGTCCGGATGATTGTCCATGTAGTGCATCACCTGTAAATGACTGCCGGGGCGGTAATACAAAGGGAAATTATCCGCTTGGACATCCGTCAACCACACGAAAAAGCCACAGGGCATCGCAACGGGTGTGCTTCCGGCAGAGGCTGTTCCACACTTAAAATCAACGTGTTGCGGTTCAAGTGCCGCTGCCGCGTTGGGCTTGGGTTTCGTCACTCGCAGAGACACAAGCGTTAATTCGACTGCGTCTGCACGCAAGACTCTCTTGGCAGCGTCCTCGAAGAATCGATCATAGACCAGCTTGAGTAATTGAGGTTGCACGACGCCGCCCATATACCAACCGGCTAATCCTCTCCCACCCTCAGGGTTAAATTCGGTTTCGTCAAGCGTATTGATAGCTTCATTTGCAGATTGGAGCCATCCTCGAGGAAAATTCGGCGACAAAGTCACGATGCCGTCCGTATGAAATCTCTCCATGTCCGCTTCGTTGATGCTCATGCCTTACTCCTGCCGTGACATCCGATGGGAAATGTCCTTTCCTAACATGTTACGTTCTCACTGTCTCGAAGCATTCGATTGGGCGGACGAACACATACACCAAACCGTCCGCCCGTTGTAACGTGTTTGAAGAATAAGTGTCTAAGCCATCTAATCGCGTGAGAAGAGGCTTTTTGACGTTTTTGTCATCGCCTGCTATCTGTTAATATTCCTGCGAAATCTCTGTGCACTGAAATCCCCAATGCGCTCGCCATTCACTCGTTCAACCCTATTCGGTCGTTTCATCCCAGCCGAAACTTTCAAAATACTTGCCCTTTTGATAATTTTCGAGTGCCTGTCTTACATAGGGCACCATATTGACGGGCAAATCGTGGACAGAATGCCAGGATAGATCGTCACATTTGGCGGGCTCTGCATTGACGATGCCCCCGTTCCATCTGGCGGCAGCAAGAAAAAAATCCACCCGTTCATCCTCTCCCTTCCTATGCATAACCCCAACCACGGTGATGTCCGATGGCTGAATCTCGATTCCCGCCTCTTCCTTCGCTTCTCGGATTGCCGCTGCCTTAATCTCCTCGTTACCGTTGATGTGCCCGGCAATCACGCTGTAATTGCCGTCTTCGTACCCTGTATTGAAACGCCTCAAGAGCAAAATTTCGCTGTCATTTTTCGTTAGAAAGACATGGACGGTTGCAATAAGCTTAAATCTATTAGACATCTATGTGCCTCGTAGAGAAAGCACCTGAACAGGACACGCAAGCGGTGTAGCACCTCAATACCTGAGTGTAATTCATCTTTCGTCAGCCAATTCCCTCACCGTCGTCATCCAACGTTCTCGCCGCCCCGACTTATGTAGTAATTAAATGCAGAATAACAATCCCGCTTAATCAGGGTTTCTCACCATGCGAACATGTGTAAAATTTTTACCAGCAATTTTGAATCCCAATCTTTGGTAGAAGGCTATGGCACGGGTGTAAATCTTTAATACCTGAAGCATCACGGGCTTTTGTTCCATCTTAGCTTCGTTGACAATCCGTGTCATGCACGCCGACCCAATTCCTCTCCCTTGATATTCGGGACGGATAAACAACTGATGCAGCGTGAGCCTTTCAGAAGTATTGGACGTTGCAAAGTAACCCACGTTAGTGCCACGAAACCCGATAATGCTGAAATCATGTGAAGCAAACCGGGCATTGTGTAATTCTCTCTGATGGCTTTCGTCCCAGCCCCAAACCCGATCCACATATTCGCGGAATGCTTCCTTTTTTGTTGTAAAAACAAATTCGCTGTCGGCTGCCTGCGCTTGGCGGATACTTAACCCTTCCATCCCAATCACCTATTTCCCTGCTCACAAAAATTTTATCACAGGATTAAAGACATACAAACATAGCTTCAGACGAGGATTTCCTCTCTTGCTTACCGAAGCGATGTTAAAAACAGGTGAAAATCTATTCCGTTGCAGGCTTCTCAACAAATGAAATCACGTGGGAATCGAAAAAGCGCTCTTGGAATTCGGTCAGCGCCCTAATCTCATCTTCTCCGTATCGGTCCACATATCGAGAGACAACTAACTTATTCTCGGCGTCGTCATTGCGGACGATAAGCCCAATGACGTTCCCCTCGAACGAATCCAGCGGTTCAAATTCGCCTAGAATGTAGGCGTCAAGCTCCTCTCCATCCCCGGCGAGTGTTCCGGGAACATACCCGTAGTTAACCGGATAGATAAAGCCGTGTTCGGGATGCCGGGATCCCATCGGTCTGTCAATTATCACCTTGACTATCGAGTCTATTCTATAGCACATTACCAATTGTAATAGCCGTGGGATCACTTTTTTATGGCCGAGCCGTGAGCCGTTGAACGAAGGGCTAATGTTTACCGGAGCAGGAAACGCAGTGTTCACACCGTTTGCGATCGCCTAGCGCCGAAAAATCATATTCCGGCGCGCTTCCCGATGACGTAGTTAATTCTAGGGAACATCAGTGGGAGTCGGATTTAAAACCTGTTTGAAAATTCATTTTCTCTGCACCGGTTTCCTTTAACCAAAGCACCAGAGGGGAACTTCAATCGTCAAATCGAAGATAGCTTTAAATTCGATTTATAGAATCTCCAAATCACCATATAACAAGAGCCCCAGAGGGGCGACAGGTCATTACGACTCAAACGCTCAAGAATGGCTTTGCTGCCGATTTTTCAAACAGCCGCTTAGTCAATCGATATTCCGCAAACGATTCTGCAAAATCTTTGGGCGCGCTATGCTGCGCCATGTTCATGGAGAATTTTGGCAATTTCGGCATGTCCCTCTCTCTTCGCCCAAGCCGTTGGTGCCGCCCACGGCGCGTCGGCTAGATTGGGGTCTGCGCCGCGGTCAAGCAGGAACTCGGCCAACTTCTGGCAACCGAAACGGGCTGCCCAACCCAGCGGGGTTGACTTGAGTTTGTTTTCTATGGCATTGACATCGGCGCCGTTGTCAAGCAGCAGACGAGCGAATTCAACGACCTCGTCCTCCGTATGCCCGTATGTTCGGGAGTTGCAGCTTTTGCCCGCGAGATGATGCAAAATTGTAAAATTGAACCGTTCATCCCGCGGGTTTCTCAGATTCGGGTTCACACCATGTTCAAGTAACATACCTAAAATAGTGACGGCATTGCGGCGGTCGAATCCCTCGTTGCTGATTTTCAGATCGCCCAGCCGCCAGCCGCGAACCGCTGCTTCTAACAGCTTGAATCCGTTTGATTCATCATGCGGTGGGTTATCGCGCAGCGCCATCGCAACTACATCGACATTGCCTGCCAGAATTGCGTCCCACAGTATCCCATCGCGCGCTGATGTATCCCGATGAAGAATCTCCGAGATGGCAGGAAGGTTGTTTGTTAGGCAATAACTCAACAGATCCGCGACCGCACCGTGCTGAAACATCAAATCGGCAACGCGCTTGTGCCCGTATTGATATGCCCAACAAACAGCGTTACCGGCGGCATAGACTGCCGTGTTCGGGTTTGCGCCCCGTTCAAGCAGCAATTTTACAACATCGTAATGCCCGCGGTTCGCCGCAATCCAGAGCGGATGGCCCCATTGCTTTACCTTCTCGCCGGCGACGTCGATTTCAAATGGCGAATCTGGATCCACACCCGCGTCAATGAGCAACTGGACGACTGCTGCATGTCCTTGAAAACAGGCAACGACAAGCGGGTTCTCATAGTCGCTCCAAAACGGCTCACGACTCTTGCACAATGAGCTTTTGTCTTCGCACGCGTCCAATTTTCGTTTAACGCCTTCAACATCGCCAACGCCGCAGGCGACCCAGAGGGTATACGCTGCGCCTCGGGCAATCAAGGCGCCCGCAAGAAGCACATAGGTTTTGTACATCTCGTCAGGCACCTTCCAACTGTGCGCGAGGCAATGGTGAATCGGCCGGCTCCCGTCCGCTGCACGATAGTCTACGTCGGCACCACGGTCTAGCAACTCAAGGACAAGCGGCAAATCGGCCCGATGAATCGCTCTAAAAAGCGCAGTTCCCCCGCCCATGTCAGTTGCATTGATTAGCTCGGCATCCTCATCGTGCATCAATCGGACACGTTCAATATCGCCGCGCGCCGCAGCCTGGGTAAAGGCTTCACCCTTTGGCGTCGTTCCATGCTGTTCATTGAGCCACTCCTCAATGACCGTAACGACGGAGGTGTGCCCGCGGTCTGTCGCCATTGTCAGCGCACTCGTCGCCTCACGGTGAGGATAAATGCCATTGTGCGGATCGGCGCCGGCTTCCAGTAGCACGCGCACGATTCCAGCGTGACCTTCTTCCGCCGCAAAGTGGATGGGCTGGTGCTCATTATTTGAGGCGAGATCCTGCGTGGCCAATTCGGGTCTGACAGCGAGAATCTCCTTAACCCGCTGAAGGTCACCCGCCTGCGCTGCTTGGCAGATACTTTCCGCGTCCATCAGCGAATCGCCGCTGGAAGAATCTTTTCCCCGTAGAGTTTCTTTCAAAGTCGTTATCCCCTTCTGAACCTATACTTCGCGGGATAGGTGAACCATCCCCCAACCTCGGATGGCTACGATCAAATCCGAGAATCTGCTTGATAGAATGCCGCATTCAAATGATTCATTCATTTAGCGAAAAAACTCCGCCAGTGCCACAGCCGTAGCAACTCCCGCATTCAAACTTTCAATGCCATGCTGTCCGCCCGGGATACGCACAAGTTCGTCGCAAAACTTCTTTGTTCGGAGACGAAGTCCTTCTCCCTCTGCGCCGACGACAAATACTGTTTTTTCATCGAAATCTGTCTCCGCCAGAGTTTTCTGTCCGCTTTCGTCCAAGCCGTACACCCAAAATCCGATTTTTTTTAGCGCGTCCAAACTTCTCGCTAGGTTTATCACCTTGAAAATCTTCACGAATTCCGCAGCGCCAACCGCGACTCGCGTTACGGTCGGAGTAATATCTGTTGAGCGATTCCGTAACAATAAAACCGCGTCTGCACCGAAAAATGCCGCGTTCCGAAGCATTGTGCCTAAGTTTTGAGGGTTGGAAACTTGGTCAAGCGCAAGAATAACCCGACCTTCTCGAAGGATTTCCAAATCTTTCTCGCCGTAAATCGTCCTGGGCTCCGTAAATATGCAAATACCTTGGTGTTTGTCGTCTTCAGTTAATTCTGTAGCGCGCAAGAATTTTTCCCGCGGCAATATCTCAGGTTGAATTTTGTGCCGGTGTGCATGTTCTAAATACTCTTCGTTGAGCGAGGACTTTCTACCTGCTAGAAGAATGATGCGTCGAACAGCGCGGGGGCGTGTACGGAAAACCGCATTAACTGAATGTTTGCCGTAGATTTTCTCCATAATAGCCTAATATTACAGCTCAAGCAAGTCAGTCACGGTGAACGAACCCCAATTAAAGCCCGCATGAGAATCTCTACTTAACGTGCTTTTCTTGAATCCATGATCTTCAGAAATTCTCGCGAGACAGCATCCGCTCTCTCAAACTTTTCAACTTTCAACTTCTCCCATGCGCCATCATTTTCGATAAATTCGTTGAACACCACGCTGGCCGCTTGCGTGATTGGAGTTCCATGACCAAAACACAATTTCTCGAATGAGAATTCACTCAGCTTCCGAAGAGAGTTCCGCGCGTTCTTAAGGTCCAAGCTATACTCAGGCCCATGTATCCAAACTTCACCGTCAGGAACACCTCTATCTTTTCTTCCACCGCAGAGCAAATCCCCGACAATCATGGTATTTCCATCACCCTTAACCAGAAACGCAACTTCCTCCGCCCAACCGACATCCGGAACATGAATCACTTGCATCTGATTCCACAACAACTCCCTATCCTGCAATGTTCCGTCTATAGGCACCTCTGAGTCCACCAATCCGTCTTCGTGCAGGCGAACTTCACAACCCCACTTTCCCTTGAACACATGCGATTCACGATAGTGCCAGTTGCATGTAAGCAGAATGTGAGTGGGCGCACCGATTTTTTCAACTTCTCGAATTTCTTCATCGGAAAGCGGAAGTGGATCCACGAGGACTAAAACGCCCCGATCCTTCACCTGAATCAGATAGCTGTTCCAAATATACGGTTCATTTCTAGCCGCCCCATGAACCTCGGACCACATATATACATTAGAAGAAATCCGCTTTAACATCCGAAACTCCGCTTTGGCAGGAGTTATCACCCTTCAAACAAGTTAAACTTTACGCAGGTGGTCCCCCGCTTACTTGGAATTGGAAACCATTACGCGAATTGAATCATGAGTGGGAATAGAGTTCAATAAAACCCTAAATCTTGCCTACTCCTTTCTCCCAACCACAATGATGTGGGAGCCCATGCCCAAACACCCCTCTTCGCTGCACGCTGCAAGCTCCATTCTTAGGAGTTCCTGCCACTTTTCTCGATCTGCCATTACGTCAATGAGTAGATTATCCCAACAGTTTGAAACACAGTTTGAAGCGGATATCGCAACTAGCGCCAATTCCGCTTGGCGCACCATCCGCCGCACTTCGTCGGGGCGAAACATGTGGCACCGATGGCGTACATCACTCCAATTCTCCGGCGTTAAGTCGCCGGTCTCAGTAATCTTCTGGTTATTTTCCGACGGTACCGAAAGCACCATCTCCAAGTTCCGATGAGCCGCGCCCCAAAGAGACATGACGCTGGCTAGAACGTGGCCGCCTTTCCGGCAAACCCGAGCGCATTCGGACATTGCAGTTGACGCACGGTCGAAGACATAGCTTAAAGGGCCGCCGTAACAGATAACGGCATCAAACGAATCGCTGGACAGACAACTCAAATCGCAAATGTCTAGTTGCAGGCGTTCCTCCACGGCACTTTCAAAACCCAGCGCTTCCGCAGATTTTCGATGTAAATCGAGTTGTACGTGGGATATATCTGCCGCCACAACCCGGCAACCCATATCAGCCAAAATTTGGGTGAAACGCCCAGGGCCGGCGCCTACATCCAAAACTCGCGACCCGGGTTTTACGAATTTTTTCAGATAATGCGTGTGGAGGAATAAACTGACTTCATTCGCGGGTCTCCGATCATATCGTTCGCATTCCTGTTCGCCGTATTCATCGTAGTAATCGGCTACCCACGCCGGACTGTAGTAACTGTGATTTGAACTCATCCGTCCATTCAAGCAAGTTCGGTTGATGGTTTCGCTAATTCATGCGGTAGGTACAGGCGTCAATTGTAGGTCCCCCGCTATCACCACGTGTCGAGAAAACTAGTCTGGCAGCTTCCCTTACAGCATCTCCATGACCGCTTTAAATCTGCTGTGAATCTCCCCCGTTTTTACAAGTTCGAGAGGCGCCCCCGCCCAAGAAGGGAATTTGCGACGGCGGAAGGCTACCACGAGAGCATACAAAGGCGCCATCAAGTCGTCCAAAACTTTCTCCCTCCGATCGGTCTCACCGTATTCAGAACGGAATGCAGCCGCAGCATTTTGCCCAAGAGAACATAGCACGTTTCTGTAATCCGAATATCGCAATCCTAGACCCAAAAGATGATAGTCAAACACAATAGCCCTGATTGGCTTCTCGGCGCGGGACAGTGCCAAATTGGTCCAATGAAAGTCATTGTAGGTCAACGTCTCAGCAGATGCCATCGCGGCGTTTTTGATTCTGTCAATGCTGTCAGTTAGAGTAATCCACTCTGACCGATCTGAGCTGCCAATCTTCGCGGCTAAATCCAAAATCGACGTAGGAGTCAAATCCTCAATCTCACGGCGCAAGAATGTAGTCTCAGTGAGGCATATCCGTAGCCTTGAGCCTGTGTCGTGAAGAGTACGATACCAGCGCGCTAGTGCAGCGCCAACTTCAGGCTTTTCGACATCACCCTCGCTCGCAAGTCTGAAATCGCTGCTGACTTCAAGATCTTCAAGTAGAAGCGCATCATCTGTGGCCGCAATGGCGCGAAGAGTCGGAACACCAAGGTTTCTCAGGAGGTCATACGCCCTTATCTCACTTGAGGTCTCCGGATTCCCGAATACCTTTAATACATAAGAGGAACTTCCAAGCGCAATCCTAAAGAGGCGATTACCATGTTTTGCCCGAATATGCTCGACCGTCCCTAGATGAGCGGTGTCAAGCCCCATCTTTGCCAGGACAGCGCGTACATCATCCGCGCGATTCATCACAGCGTCGATAACCAAGTTGAAATGCTCGCTCGTGTATGAACTTCGCATGTCGCAGGTCTACATTACAACCATCGCTTTCACTGTCTACGTGTCGAATTCGTCGCCGTAATGCCGAAGAACGAACCGTTGCAGCGTGGCGTTGCGGCAGGCGGACGGCGTATTCTTGCGATTGAATTGTTCAAATCCGTTAGACGCGTCGAACCGCCACAATTGGCCGATTAATCTCACCCGTTACCTGTGATAATGGTTGGTTCAAGTCCCAATCGTTCCACCAACCCACAAACTCGAACTCTTCCATAGCATCAATTAACAGGTGAAATTCCTGCGGATAAATCACCCTACGTAGGTCGCAATTAGATATCGTTAAGGTTTGTCCGCGGTCTGACACATTTAAGGTCGTCTCTTCCTGAACAATCTGCTCAACAGGATCTACATCTCTCAATATGACGTTCACTTTGACTGCAATGCCATCCCTCTCCATCCGCCACGACTGGCTATCCTCTATAATTGCAGGCGATTGACCAAACTGCACACACCAGTCCAACAAGTAGAGTCCACCAGGTTCAAGGGCGCGTGCCACTGATTGGAAATGAGTAGACAGTTCTTCTGTGTTTCGTGCGTATAGCGAACCAAGCGCCACGAATGCAAACTGGTACGTTGTGTGCAGGTTGAAATCTATCATAGAGGCTCTGTGAAAGACTGCCCTCCATGCACACTCAGAAACCTTTTTTCGACCGGCGGCTAACATGTTTTCGCTAAGGTCTAGTCCGTGATATTCGTAGCCCCTTCGACAAAGTTCTTGAAGGTGCGGGCTGGGACCACAGGCTAACTCCAACACTCGCAGCACTGACGCCTTGGCGTACCGCTCAATCAGTTGCTCTATACAAGTTACTTCCTGCGAGATGTCACGAAATGAAAATGCTAACTCGTAGTAATCTGGATAATCGTAGAGGGCGGTATTGCTGCTTTCAGACCGACTTTTGACACAGTCTTTCATAGATTTGGACCATTTTTTTGATGAAATAGTGCTGGCTTAAAGTCCTCTGCGATTTTCGAGGTGTTGCCAAAGATTAAACGTCCGCAGACAGCATAACGCAAACCTATGGACTAGGGTGCGCCCGGGTTAGGAGTCAGGCGGGGTTTTATCGATTGCCCTCGTGGCTAGCCAGCCCCGGAAAGACATCCACTGGACTGCTACGATCCAAATACGACATGGGCGTTTCGTTCAAGAGCAACCCAAC
Organism: Candidatus Poribacteria bacterium; assembly: GCA_028819845.1. Lineage (GTDB taxonomy): Bacteria > Poribacteria > WGA-4E > WGA-4E > PCPOR2b > JAPPKS01. The sequence goes on from JAPPKS010000034.1 coordinate 125,671, forward strand.
TTCAAAGAGAGATAGATCGTCGTCTGTTAAATGGTACTTCGCCTGCCAAATGAAGTCGTTCATTGAGCCGATTACCGATCGGTTTAACGCCTTCGAAAAACGGACGGTATCCGACGATGGAACGATGAAATTCTCAACTATCGATTCATGTCCCGCAGTACGAATGAATTCGCTCATATAGTCTGTAACCCGCTCCCGGAACGATTGCTCGTCCTTCAGTCCTCGTCCGAACATGACCATGGAATAGAGTGAGATTGTATTCGTGATGAGCACGAATTGAATCCGGTCGACAGTGAACAAATGAGCCGACCAATCCGCAAATGGATTGCGGTCAACCGGCAATATCTCGTCCGGAGTCAGGTGTATCTTCTTGCCTATTTTTGTTGAAATTCGAAAAATCACGCTTTTGCTCCTTTGCGCAGTTCATTCACTGAAAACGTTGATCCGAATCTATTTCCCTCGGCTTTTTTCTCCTTTTTGTTCGTCTCCATGTCTAACCGTTGCGCTTCTAAAGAGACTAAATTGATTTTATTACATGGCGAATATTGCTCCAAATCTAGCGATGCCTATATAAATGAATTGCCAATCTATCAGAGGTATGCATGCGTCGTTGCCGACTCAGGCATTATCAAAACTGTGCTCCATAGGATTATTCGCAAACCACTCCTGCTTTGTCAGTTGAAATGCGCGAGATGGCTCATCCTTGAATTTGGGTAAATTAGACGCAAAATCCCCGGTTTCCCGAAAACCATTCTTTTCGAGTACACGCGCCGATGCGGGGTTTCGCTTCAAGCAGTGTGCAAAAACAATATCCACTCTGAGTTCGCAAAACGCGCAGCGGAGTGCGAGCGCAACGGCTCTGGTGGCAATTCCCTTACCCCAGTGAGAAGCGGCAATTGCATAACCACATTCGACGGTACGATTTTCGCACTCAATTGAACGAAGGTCAATAGCTCCAATCAGTTCGCCGTCAGCAAGGATGCCAAAGTAGAACGCTTCCTCATTTGCGTGCGCTTCCACTGCCTGCTTGACAAACATCTCACCCCCATCTTCGGGATAGGGTTGGGGGATTGTCGTCGTACCGGCTACGCTCTCATCCGAAGCGTAACGCTGGACTGCTTCGGCGTCGCTAAGCTGCAATGGACGTATCGTGACATTTGGCTCTGCTATGACGGTTTGTGTTTCGTACACCGTCGGATTCTCCTGCCCACGGGCTTATGTCGTTTACAATTCACATTTATTACACTAAACAGAAGGCCTATCAAAGTCCTATACATGTTGATCAACAAGAATGGGGTTGCCGTCCGGATCAACCACGACAAAACTTGCCGGACCTGAAGTTTCTTCGTTTGCTTCAGTCTCTATTTTGATGCAATTTGCCTTAAGCTGCCGTTGGAGTTCCCTTACGTCAATAAATGAATCTAGTTTAGAGGCGTTTTCATCCCAACCTGGATTGAAAGTGAGAATGTTCTTATCGAACATGCCTTGAAACAACCCAATAGTGCAACTACGATTTTTCATAATCAGCCAATTCTGGGATACATCGCCGCCAAAAACCTTAAATCCAAATTTCTCATAGAATGACTTTGAAGTCTGGATGTCTTTGACATTCAGACTTACTGAAAATGCACCTAATTCCATATTTCTCCCTTACGATTGACCGCCTCTAATGGCAGTCGCTGTACGTATTTCACGATGATGGACAATGGCATGCAACGCATCGTAGGTGAGTCAACCTGCCCCGCCCGCTGAGGCCATTGATGTGAGTTGAGACGCCGCTGAAGACCAAGGCACGATATTGCTAAAATCTGACAGCACAATGTATTTTCCTTTTACAATCAATAGACAAACAGCTTATTTCCATCTAGATTTCAGGTCCGCCTCAATTTCTGCCCAGGGAATTTGTAGTTTTGCTGCCGCAACCATCAACGCATACACAACATCGTTAAACTCTTCGGGCATTCCCGCCTCCTGCGTAAATGCTCTCACAAACTCGGCGGATTCCTCACCAAATTTCTTACAAACCTCATTTTTGTCCCTTAAAAGCTTTGATGTAGACGAACCCGTTGGGTTCTCAGCAACCGCGGCAATTCTACGGTACTCCTCCTCCCACGGATTGATGATTTTCCGTCCAATCAACGAGATATCGCTGAACCGCACAACTTCGGCTACTTTGAGACCTGCTCTTGACATCGCGCTATCGGGTGATTTATCGCCGCGATACACGACCTCAACACACCAGTCGTGAGTGCCTTCTACCACAGTGTTCTCAGTGTCTCCAGCATATGCGGCGACACTGAACTGAATTCCTCTTGATTGTAGCCGCTGCGACAGGAATAGGCGTGACGAGCGTTCATATTTCCTGTTTACGGCAATGGACACAGGCGGCGAAGAATCAGGAATCAATCCCGAGCGATTCAACAAGCACAAGGCAGGCCGATTAAACTGAGCACTTGAATCGAACCAATCATACGTATTCAGGACTCCAAGTGGGGAATTACTTGCGCCCAACATGTATTCATCAAACAGATCGTCTCCGGTGAGGCCATAGGCGGTTTCTCCACGCCGGATGCAATCATCGACGCGTTGCGGCACATCTTCTCCGCGAGCTGACACAATGTTGATGACTCCCTTGCTCATATCTGTCCGATCAAACTCACCTGCATCACGGACACCTATTTCTCTGAGGAGCCTGTTCACATATTCATTTAGCCCCTTGTTTTTTGGTACATACAGCGCCGCCCACTGTTCGGGGATGAATTGACCGATACTCTCTCGAAACACTTACATCTCCTTGATTGCGAATAGCTGATAAATCAATGCCAGCGTAGGAAGTTTACATTTCAATATCCGCCAAATACCAACGTGCCCCACAATCATTCGCTTAATTTCTTATGGCAGATACGCCCGCCGCAGCGAACTAAATTTTAGACTTCGCCTTGAGTTCCAAGTATTTATTTACGACCGTCATCGTCAACTGATGTGCGGGAACATCAACCGCGATAATACCACCCCTGCGAAGGATTTGCAAGGTCGCTTGTTTCTCCTGCAATAACTTTGCCGCAATCGCCCTTTGATAGACAATTTTGGAGTTTGTCAATTTCTGTGCGGCGAGCGCAACAATGCTGGAGTCGGTCAAGGTTACACATGCGATAAGGTGATGTCTGGCTAGTTTCGCTGTATAACGGACAAACCCTTCCGCTGCGTCCTTATCTAAGATATCCGTAAAAATGATAACTAATGCCCGTTTACGCTGTTTTGATGCCAAGAATTTGAATGCAGTCTCGAAGTCCGGTTCGACCGCATGTACCTGCAAGGCGTAAGTAGCCTCTAGCATTGCGAGGAACTGTTTTTTTCCTGGTTTCGGGTCTAGGTATCGGTGCACGGAGTCTGAAAACGCGATTAAACCAACTTTGTCCCCTTTGAGTGATGCGACGTACGTTGTCATAAGGGTGGTGTTTATAGCATAATCGAGTTTAATCATCGTCAACTGCTGAATTGACTCGGTGTTGAACGCGTCCTCTGTCCCATCTTCGTTTGGTTCGGTCAAAATGGGGGAGGCCATCAATCTGCCAGCGTCCAACATAATCATCAAGTCCTGGCTCCGTTCCGTTTCAAACTCCCGCACAATCGGTTTTTGGCGTCTCGAAGTCGCCTTCCAGTCAACGCGGCGGGTATCATCATCAGGAGCATAATCGCGAAGACGCTCAAATTCTGTTCCCTCGCCGAACTGCCGAGAATTTTTTAGTCCAAGTTGGCTGAGCATCCCGCGCCTAGCCAATACCTCGTACTGTCGAATGGCGTGGAGATTGGGATACACCTTCACTTCCGCGGCCGCCTCGACCCGGCGTTGCCGGATAATCAGCCCAAGAATCCCCCAACTCTGTACGTGGATGTCCGCAAAATGGTAAACCCCTCGGCGCAGCGGCGTGAGTTGGTAAGTTAGGAGTTCTTGGGTTGCTGCACCGATGTAAACCTCGTGAATAACGCGATTAAACCGAAACGTTGGGGGGAAATCATCCTTCAGCCGCAACCTCAACCTGAATCGAGAACGATTCACAACCCGCAGCGTCACCGCGTTTTCCGCACCCAACGAAAACTTGGAGTTCATCTCGCGGCTCACATCAACCCTTGCAAATAGCGGTGTTTTTACGTAATCTATGACGCAGACAACCAACAGCAACAGCAGATAAACGGCATCAACGAACAACAGGCTTGGGGAGACATTGTAAAGGACAATTGGAATCGCTGACGCGAGTAATAAGCCGAGTAGTTTATTGCTCAATCGCATCGCGTGTCCTCCCGCTTGCCTCAACCACGGATTAAACTAGGCACACCGACTAACGTGGAATTTCCAACTCGGCGAGTAATCTACCAATCACATCGTCTGCGGTTAGCCCTTCAATTTCCGCTTCCGGTTTCAAAATAATCCGATGGCGATAGACGTGCGCGGCTAACCGCTTGACATCATCCGGTAAGATGTAATCTCGCCCCTGTATCGCCGCGTAAGTTTTGCTTCCCAACAACAGCGAAATGGATGCCCGTGGACTCCCGCCCAAAATGAGGTCATTAGAACTGCGTGACGCTTCGGCTATACCGACAATATAATCGAAAATAGATTCTTCAACCGTTACCGCCTGAATGGCTGCTTGGCATTGTCCGAGTAAATCGTTGTCGATGACTCCTTCAACGCCTGCTTCAGCGAGTTGCGAAACATTAAAGCCGTTGTGATAGTTAATCAAAACCTGTTGCTCCACCTCCCGTCCCGGATAATCGACTCGAAGTTTGAATAAAAACCGGTCTAGTTGGGCTTCGGGGAGCGGATAGGTACCTTCGTATTCCACAGGGTTCTGTGTCGCCAATACCATAAAAGGGGCAGCCAGTTCGTGGCGGACGCCGTCAATGCTAACCTGCCGCTCCTCCATACATTCTAGGAGCGCCGATTGCGTCTTCGCCGGGGCGCGGTTGATTTCATCGGCGAGCAAAACGTTAGTGAAAACCGGCCCCCGCTTGAGGCTGAATTGATGCGTTGCTAAATCGTACACGCTAGTTCCCACAATGTCGGACGGCATTAGATCGGGCGTGAATTGGACGCGGCTGAAATCGCCGGACACTACCATCGCCAATGTTTTCGCTACGAGCGTTTTTGCAGTGCCGGGAACGCCTTCGAGCAAAACGTGCCCCCCGGATAGGAATCCCACCACCACCAGTTCAAACAATTCGTCTTGCCCAACAATCACTTTTTGGGCTTCCTGTTTCATCTTTTCAAAGACGCTCTGAATTAAATTGGACATAACTCTCCTATTCAGAAACCGGATTAAATCAGCGGCAACCGCATTTCATCCACACCCTGCCGTTAGACCAATTTCCCGAACCGGAAAATTTACGATTAAAACCGTTGCTATCGGCAATTCCAATCTGCGGATCTGCGGAAAAAAGCATTGATTCCCTGTTCCCCGTCCACTGTGGTGGATACGCATAACGCCTTCAAAACATCTGGAGTAGACTTGATATACTATCAACTTCCCACGTAGGCTTTACGGTTGAACGCGCCACCTGATTGGGTTGGAACTTCCCAGTCCTAACTAAAACGCTTCTCAGTCCCATTCTTTCAGCTCCCAAGATGTCGGTGGCGATATCATCGCCTACAACAACGACTTCGCTTGGGGAAAGTTGTAGGTCATCAAGTGCGATTTTGAAAAATAACTCACTCGGCTTGCCCATCAGTGCCGCTGTCTTATTTGAAGCATATTCGAGAAGTGCCGAAAATGCGCCGTAATCCAAGAACATCCCTTCCGGCGAAATCCAATACGGTGATTTTTGAAGCGCAATGAGTTCGGCGCCACGCATCAACAACCGAAACGCACGATTCAAAGAGTTATAATCAAACCTGTGTCCATAGTCGCCAACGACGACAAAATCGGGAGAATTACAGTCTGTCGGTATCTCTTGGAAATACGCTTTAACGGCATCATCCACCATAAAGTAGCAGCGTGCGCGGGGTTGTGACCGCAGATAAAGGAGGCAAGCGTAGCTCGCATTAAAAATTTCACGCTCACGTACGTCAAACCCCATATCGCACATCTGTCTATACAGCATTTTCGGGGTTTTGGCGGTGATGTTCGTAAGAAATCGAATCTGATACCCTTCCTGTCGCAAATACCTTACGGTTTGAACTGCCTTAGGGTAGGGTTCATTCTTGAAATACAGCGTACCATCCAAATCGATCAAAAACGCCTTGGGACTCGTCGTTGCCATACTCTTCTTAACATTCTGTGCTAACAATCGTAATCTATCCTACCGGAGCAGGCAGTAAAGCTATCAGGTAGATTGATTCCCAGAGCCTACCCATTAACGCATCATGAAGCCCAGCAACCCTCCGTGTACGCCTCGCGGGTAAACAGCTTCCTACGAGTCGCGTTGGCGCGCACCATCCATTCTGGTGGAATCTCTTGGGTGTAACGGTGCGGCGGCCCAGCTTCCTTGAAGATATCAATATTGAAGATTCGGTAAGGTTGAGGCGAATCTAACGGCTTCGCCTCAACTGCATGAAAAATTCGGGCGTTAATATAGACCATGCTACCGGGCGGTAGCGATAGCCGTTTCTCGCCTAGCTGGCGTCCAGCCTCAACGTCGAATTCGCCCGCTAACATCCGTTCCGGTGTCGCGGTTTCGGTCGGCGCAACACGGTGACTACCAGGGATAACCTTCAGATTGCGGTCGCCGAGCGTGAACCCGTTCGGATAATACAAAATCTGCACATAATATCTGTCGCGTTCAGCCAGGTTAATTGGATTTTCATGCCTCCAATGGTGATGATCTTGATGATACGGTATCGCGCCGGTGCCGCGCGGTGCGATATTCAGGGCAGAATGACAAAAATGATAATCTTCCCCGATAGTGGATCGTAACAACGAGGTTATAAAGGGGTCGTCAATCAACCGGTCGCTACAAATTTTGCGTTCGTTCCACGGGCGAATGAAATACGAGTTCGGTTCTACGAAATTTGGCGCCATCGCATTGAGGTAATGCTGCACAGGCTCGTATCCCGTTATTTCCGAAATTAGGTTTTTTCTCGCATCGTCAGAAAGGATGTCCGGGTACACAATGTAACCGTCATAATGAAAGGAATCAATGTCCGCTTTGGTCGGGGCTGGCAATCGAAATAAAGATTTTATCTTAGTTGCCACGAGTTGTAATCCTTTCGTTCATATTTGCGCCCGTTCTGAAAACCTTTAATTCCATGGTTAAAAGCAGAACGCAAGTAATTATGCTAAATCGAGAGATTACCCGACCCCCTCTAAGCAGCCTTAACTGCTCGTGATATAGACTAAATTCATTCAACGCTGCATTAGAAGTGTACGCCCGATTTTCTCCTTATCATAAAAGGCTTCAACCTGTTTGGCGAGTGAGAGAAGATGCGCCTCGGATATTTCTTCATGCGGCTCAAGTCTTTTCAGAAGCTCTCGAAGCTCGTCAGCATCTATCGGCTTCCGTTTGGCAATCTCCTCCACGAAGCTAGCGGTCTCTAGTTTCGGGTTAATATCCCACCGTGCAGCGAGGTCTGTTCGAAAAGCGTCGCGAATTTGCTTCAAAACAGCCAATTGGGTGTTGCCTTTCTGATAAAGGGCGGTAATAGCGAGGACATATTCTGAACCGAAACGCCTGTGTGCCTCCTCAACCGCTAGAGGCTTCCCGAATCTCTTCCCACGGAGAACCAAAAACAGGAAGATAATTAGCCCAACATAAACAATGCCCAGACCGACCGGCGTTTTGAACAGTAGGTGGATTAGCGGATCAGCGGCGTCTGTTGAGCCAAAAGCGTAGTAGCGCGATTCAGCTAGCCCGATTCGCGCACGGCGGGGCAACGTCGTCATGAGGTTGTAGAGGAACGTCGCATTCCGATCATCTCCTAAACCGAAATCGTCGAAAATAAAGGGGCATGATATGAAATAGGCACGTCCGTCCCCTTCACGAAACGTCACTACCGAATAATCCGTTCCCCGTCCGAAGAGCGGCGTAATGTCCCGTTCGATTGACCTGAAAGCATATTCGGTTTTCGAGAAAATTTCATCGACAGGACGATCTGAAAAGACCGGGGCAACCGGGATTCGCTGCGAGGTCTCCAGCGTTTTCAATGTCTCGTGCATCTCTAATCCATAATCGAATAACAAGGAATCGAGGGTTGACGTGTCCCCCGCGGCAATCAGAGTGCCGCCTTCTGCAACGAACTTGTGTATCTCCTCTATTTCCCCTTCCTCTAAGGCTTTATTTAGTTGCTGTAGAAATAGTACATCTAATCGATTCAGCCGGGCGGGTTCATCTATGCTAATTTCCGTCACACGGAATCCTAACGCCCGCAAGACTTCGTAGAGTGTACTGCCTTGATAAAGTTGATCGCACGAAACTCCAAAAAATGAGAGTATAATCAGCGAAATACTGAAGTGGCAAATTCTGATGACTGTCATCCGTGGACGCTCTTTGTCAAAGGAGCACGGTTGATTCATCCGCTCAATAAATACACCTTTTGTAACAGCACTCGGTAATTTCCGATGGTATCCGCGTCGCACGGTTTGCAGCCATACCAGACATCATCAAAAACCTGTACCGCCGGTCGCAGTGCGTCTTGCAACTCAGCATGCATCTGCAATGATTGGAGATTTTCGAGATTGGTCAGGCTTTTATCGTAAACCAGTATGCCCTTTTCATGGAGGTGCAAAATCGCCGATATATAGAGAAATCGGAGCGCATCCCTAAAGTTATGTGACGCCGCTGCTGCATTAGATTTGATAATCGCTGCGCGCTCCGTGAGCCTCCCGTCCATTGAGGATTCATCCGCCGCATCTCGCACTTCAATAATCAGATTCCTGCGAATCTGCCGAACAAAAAAGACGGCCGCAATACTTAGTACCAGGACGCCAAGCCCGAACAGCGCATACTTGAAGTTGATGTCCCAAGGTACGGCTGGCGAGAGGAGTTTGGATAATATTTCTTGGTATTCCTCGAACGAAATATCGAACTCGCCTCGGTTCGCGTTCACGTGTTTTCTGAAGGGTTCTTCCTCGGCTGCTGCTGCGGACAACATTGTGGAACTCGCCGATAGGAGTATCGTACAGATGAACGCTATTTCCCTCATGCGAATCTCGCCTGTCTCAAGTTGACATGATTGAGTAAAATCGCCCAAATCCGAAAAATGCTGAAGCACGTCCGATTCGCCGCAGGGTTGCCGAGATGTTCCATCCTCTAAGCGTCCGGCCGTCACACCACGTCGTTGCTCACACGCATCTCAATGTCGAACCCTTCTTTGCGAATGCGGGAGTCATAGTAGAGCAGCACGGCACCGATAAGATAAACTGGAAGCATCAGGCTAGCGACGAGATTGTTAATGACATTTTGAACCGCGAACCTTACCAAGCCTGCCCACGCGGTGAGTTCCGGAAGGAACATCTGCTTTAATGTCGTCAACAAATCACCTTCACCGCTCGTGGACTGTGATACACCGAACACAAACAACAGTGAGAACTGAAGTATGGATTGAATCATGAAAGCGAGCAGAAGAATCCCTAACATGATTCCAAACACGCGCCACCACGTGCCTTTGACCAATTCACCACTGCGTCTCAGCGCATTGGTAACCGAGTGTTCTTCAACCAGAATAGCTAGGCTCCAGAAAACCCAGCGTGTGCCAAAATAGATCGCGAACGGGATTCCAATGATAGTTACCGCTAATGCACCGACAACCAACAGCCAGAGTAAATTGCCGCCTAAGAACGGCCAAAAACGGCGTTTGACTTGCCTGAATGCCGTGCGCGCGCTGATATGTCTGCCCAAATAGGTTTGAGCGCTGGCGAAGGTAAGTCCGCCAACAGCAAATAGTGTAACTACAAAAGAAGCCAAAATTCCTAATACCAATACTACTAACACCAATATTGCGAATACCAATCCCAATATCGCTTCCATCATGCTCGGTTCGCTTGAACTGAGCAAAAGTAATGGAACAATACCTGCCATTAGGCTAAGCACGCAGTTGAACACGAAATAAACAGCACAGATGCGCAAAAACAGTTGAAAATTGTTGCGATAGAGACTGAAGATTGAGTCCAAAATATCCGTGAACCCCATCGGTTGTAACGACGTTGTTGCGGGGGTTTCGCTGTTGCTTGCTTTTGATGGATCGTTCGGATTTAACATTTTTCCTCCGTGCAGCAGTAAGGTTTATAAGGCGGTAATTCTATCGCATTGCGCCACTGCGAGTCAATCCAAAAGAGTCATTGTGTCACATCTCCTCTCTTGCCAACATTATCTCAATATCGAATCCTTCCTTCCGAATTCGTAGGTCAAAGTAGAGCAGCGTGAAACCGATTGCCGTAATCGGCATCGTAAGCGCGCTAATTGCGGTTTGAATCGCATGCAATAAATGCAAGATTCCCTCAAGTTGGACATGGGGCTCCCACAACGTCTGTCGAATTATCTCCCATAGGTCAACCTCGCTAGCAATCCCTGACGAGGCGAAGATAAGTGTTGCAGAGGTAATAAGTATCACGTCAATCATGAAATAAATCAGCCAAATTGCGATTATAATACCAAACACACGCCACCATGCGCCTTTGACCAGTTCACTGCTGCGCTTCAACGTGTTCGTCGCCGAGGGCTTTTCAACCATAGCTGCTTGAATGTAAAAACTCCACCGCGTCAAAAAGTAAATGGCAAACGGAATGCCGATGATGGACACACTCAAAAACACAACAACGATCCAATAGAGTAAACTGCTGCCGATGAAGCGCCAAAACCGGTATTTGACTTGATTGAATGCAACCCGGGCAGTAATGTGTTTACCCAGGTATGCCTGCGCACTAGCGAACGTAAGCGCAGCGTAACACAAAAACGGTAGAACCAGTTCACAGAAAGATATTATCCAATGTGTGAAAGTAGAAAGGACAATATGCGAAAAAAAATACACGGCAGATATGCATAAAAACAGTCGAAATCGGTTCCGATAGAGGCTAAACGTTGTATCCAGAATGTCCGCGAACCCCATCGGTCGAAGCGATATCCCTGCGGCCGCTTCACCATCGCTTTTTTGTAATGTATCGTTGAGGTGTAACATTTTCCCGTCCATGTGCTGAAAAGTCATCGCCATATTTTTATTTTGCAATAATAGCATAGCTGGATGTTATTTGTAAAGAAGGGACACAAGTCTTTGCCAGCGCTAGTTTTCTGTTGACCCAGATTTGAAATGGGCTTAGAATGCTCATGATCGCAAAAGCTTTTTTGCTCGACGCGGGAGGAATCGAAAATGTACAAGCTTTTGAAGCTGTTGAGTCTGCTAACTACTGTCTTTTTTGCCGCGTGCGGCCGTGACGAAGAAGTTGCGCCTTCGCCAGTTAAAACAGAGCCGCCCGCCGTGGTCTACGGGCTTCACGGTGATACGTATCAGCATCAACGGTACGTATTCAGAGTGACCAACCTACCTGTTGATGATTGGACTGTCTTGGAAATATCCAATGTAGCGAGGCGGGAGATTGATAAGATTTGGAAAGTGGCTTGGATCGCGGCGGCTGGTGGACAAGTCCAATTTAACGCAGTCGACTCCTTCCTGCTATTGCAGTTAACTACAGAACAGGAATTTGCGAGTACCATTTTAGAAGCAGTTGAAAAACAAATTCCTTTTATCTACATTTTCATTGAAAAGCAAAAAATCTCAGAAATAAGCTCCCCGAGAAAGTACATTGAAACCATGATAGAACTGCTGGAGCTTGTTTTGCCCCCGGACAGTTTCGAAGTGACTCAGCAAGGAAGCCACTTCTCTAAAGACGGCAGACCTGCACACTATTTTGAGATGAGACTCGTCGATGGCAGTCGAATCAAGCGGACGGCATTCTTCAGAAATGTTAGCAGCGAATCTGACGTTTACCAAATCAGCTTTTGGTGCCCTGGCGGTCGATATGAAGAACTGGTGCCGGTCTACGATAACATTGCCGCATCTGTCGAGTTTCGACTCTATTGAACTTTCCATTGATTTGAGGCGAATATCCTGACAATCAATACATTGCGTACAGTCCCTAATCTAGCTAACGACGTTACAATTTCGCCCCCCGCTTATTCCAGAAAAATAATTCCGTCCGAATCTGATCTCTTGCCCGCCATGTGCATCATTATATGATAGAAGGCAATGACGCTGGAGTCTTTGCCACCTAAAGCCGCACAACATCGGGAGCGATGAAAATGGCAAACAGCGATGCCGAACTCATCCAACGCACTTTGGATGGCGATGATACCGCGTTCGGGTTCCTGGTCGACAAATACAAAGGCGCAGTCCACGCACTCGCTTACCGTAAAACCGGGAATTTCCACACCGCCGAAGACATTACGCAGGACACCTTTCTCCGAGCCTACCAAAAACTTCACACGCTCAAGGATTGGCGGTATTTCCCCGGCTGGCTCTACAGAATAGCGTCGCGGCTCTGCTTGATGTGGCATCGCAATCGGCGGGTCGTACCGCAACCGCTCGAAACGGTTGACAGCGGTCACATGGATGCCCTGGCGTGGGTGAAGCACACCGACCAACGAGGGTAAATTCAGATGAAGCCATTTCGGTCAAAGATGTAAGCGTGAACGAGAAAGGACCTGCTTGTGAAGTCCTCCTTTATCCACGCGAAGTATTAGGTTACAATTAATCCAACATGACTAAAGGAAGAATCTTTAATGTATAGCAAGAGACGCCTCTTTTCAAGTTCTGTTTTCATTGTTCTTATTGTCTTAATTTTAGGCATCTTCAGGCCTGCCTTCTCTCAAAACTTCACACTTCAACTGCTTCACGCGGCAGACATGGAAGGCGGTATTGAAGCGCTCGACAATGCCCCTCGGTTTTCATCAGTGCTCAACGCACTCAGCGCCGAGTTTGAAAATACTGTTATTATTGGAGCCGGCGATAGCTACATCCCTGGACCGTTTTTCGCAGCAGGTAACGATCGAAGCCTTCGCAGTGTTTTGGGGCGTGAAGGATCAGGACGCGCGGATATTCTGATTCTCAATGCCATGGGCTTTATGGCGTCCGCACTCGGCAATCACGAATTTGACGCGGGCACGGGAACACTGGCAGGGTTGATTCGGAACGATGGCAGAGGATACGTCGGCACTGCATTCCCGATTCTGAGCGCAAACTTGGATTTCAGTCTTGATAGCAACCTTGCCGATCTTGTTGTTGATGCCGGCCAGGAGGCAAGCACTATTCCGAACAGTATCAGTAAGAGTGCAGTAATTACGACGCAATCGGGCGAAAAGATTGGCGTTGTAGGTGTCACTACGCCACGGGTCGCCAGCATTTCTTCACCGGGAACCATCGGGATTTCACCTGAAGATCCGGATAATGTTGCGGCATTGGCGGCAATCGTCCAAGAATCCGTTGATGCGTTGACGGCAACCGGAGTAAACAAGGTCATTATCGCTAGCCATCTTCAGCAAATTCGCCTTGACGAGATGATGGCTGCCCGGTTGCGCGATGTTGACATCATCATCACCGGCGGTTCGAACACACTTCTGGCAGATGATACAGATCGGCTGCGAGACGGCGATGTCCACGGCGGCGCCTATCCGATTCTGACCAGTTCCGCAGCAAATCAACCGGTCGCAATTGTCGGCACAGACGGCAATTATAGGTACGTCGGCCGGTTAGTTGTCGGTTTTGACGAGGCGGGTCTACTGTTGCCGAGTTCAATTGACGCTGAGGTAAGCGGCACCTACGCGGCGGACCAACGTGGTGTCGTGGATACCGGCAACGCCGCACCAACCCCGCAGGTCGTGGAAATTATCGAAGCGGTTCGAAACGTGGTTGTCGAAAAGGATGGCAACATTTTTGGACACACGAGCGTTTATCTGAATGGGAACCGCGCTTCTGTACGCACTGAAGAAACGAATCTCGGCAACTTAAGCGCCGACGCCAACCTGTACGCGGCACGGCAGGTTGACCCCACGGTGGTTGCTTCACTGAAAAACGGCGGGGGCATCCGAGCGCCTATCGGCGTCTCCGTAGGCGGCGTTACACTGCCGCCGCCCGGGAACCCGTTGGTCGGGAAAGCAGCCGGTCAGATTTCGCAGATTGACATAGAAAATACACTCCGCTTCAACAACGAATTGAGTCTATTAACACTCACGGCAGCACAACTGCTAACGGTTATCGAACACGCTGTCGCTCGGTCCCAGCCGGGTTCGACGCCCGGGCAATTCGCCCAAGTCGCTGGACTCGCCTTCAGTTTCGACATCTCGCAGCCGTTGGGTTCAAGAGTCAGGTCGCTCGTGCTCACAAGTGCCAATGGGAACCCCACAGACATCGTTGCACAAAATGGTGAGTTGGTCGGCGATACAGAACGAACATTCCACATTGTCACACTTAATTTCCTTGCGAGTGGCGGCGACGACTATCCCTTTCCGAATTTTCCAAAATCGAATCGTGTAGACCTTCCCACAGTGTTGACGGATGAACAATCAGGTGGACAAGCGTCCTTTGCCGCGCCCGGTACGGAGCAGGATGCGCTCGCAGAATACCTTGCGACGAACTACTCGGAAACACCGTTTTCAATTGCCGATGTTGGTCCTGAAAGTGATGAACGCATTCAGAATCTCGCCTTTCGGACGGACAGCCTGATTTTAACACCTCAAGCCGCAACCACATTCGACATACACCTCAGTGCGGGTTTGAACATGATTAGTTTACCCTTGATGCCCGATAAACCTTACACCGCGCGTTCCTTCATTGAAAAACTCGACGCGACAATCGTTATTGAGTATAATCCATCTGTTAGCGGGTTCATCGGATTCACCACAAATTCCTCCGGCGTCGGTTTCCCCATTGAAGGCGGGAGAGGTTACATTGTCAATGTTAACCAATCGAAGATTGTTAGCTTCACCGGACGCGCCTGGGAAAACTCTCCGGCGGCAGCCGCATCCGCTCCGACACCGGCTCAGACTGCCGGCGTGTGGGCGTTTGTTTTTCGCGCCCGGTTCGAAGGGGTCGAAGTTTTTACACTCGCTGTTCATAACGAACGTACCGGACTCACCCGATTGGTTGACGTGAACCAACCACACGCCGTCTGGGCAGACATGAGCCGCCGAACTGTTGCTGCAGTCGGCGATAGGCTGACGGTCGAAGTATTTGACACAAATGGCGAACTAATTCGCACGCTTCGGCACGAAATTTACGCGACGGACACCGGTCGGGCGTTCGCAGAATTACAACTGACACCAGACGATATCATGCCGAGGCATACCGCGCTGCTCGCCAATTACCCGAACCCGTTCAATCCGGAAACGTGGATGCCGTACCAGTTAGCGAATGGCACCGACGCCGCCATCCATATCTATAGCCCAACGGGAAATATTGTTCGGCATCTTGACCTTGGCTTTAAGGCCGCGGGATATTACATTGGACGGTCACGCGCTGCCTATTGGGACGGCCGCAACGATTTTGGCGAACGGTTGGCTTCAGGCGTTTATTTCTACCGGCTAATCACCCGGGAACCAACACCGCCTCGGAGGCTGGTTATCGTGAAATAGCACGACAAGGAGCAGAGAATTGACGAGCATAGTGACCGCCGACTTTGCGGGAGCGAAATTTCCGCCGGGGACAAACGTGTCATTTACGAATAAGACGCACACTCTGCAAGGCACCGTACAAAAACTGTTACGCCGCCACGCACTGGTGGCAACACAGGGCGAAACTCTTTGGAACGTGCCATATAACGCTCTGACGGTCAGAGAACCTAAAAACAATTCCGCAATGACGCTCAACGAAATTGAAATGTTGGGTGTGCGCCTTATCCAAGAACATGAAGCCAAAAGCGGTCTAAAAACAGGATGGCAGTTCGCATTTGACCTCGCGCCCGTGCGCGGCGGTATATGCCGGTACGCGACAAAGCAGATAACGCTCTCTGTCACGTTCTGCCTGAAAGCACCAAAAGAAGACATTGTTGATACGATTCTACATGAAATCGCACACGCCATTGTTGGACCGAATCACGGACACGATGATACATGGAAAACAGCGGCACGGCGGATTGGATGTACAGCCAAGCGGTGCCACCAAGTCGATCATACTCCGCCGCTATGGCGCGGAACGTGTGAGTGCGGCCGAAAATGGAAGCGGCAACGCCTGAGTCGACGTTCGAGAACCGGACAGTGCGCAAAGTGCAGCAGTAAGATAGAGTGGAAAAGAGAAGGGTTAAAATAGTGAAAAACGGACACGCCAACTCCGGTTACGAAAATCAATTATTCCATGATTATGGACAAGTTGACGCCAAAGGCAATGAGGTATTTACGCTTTCAAGGCGACTTTTTCGGGAAGAGGCTATTCTGAAACAAATCTCCGGTGTAAATTGCGTTTGGCAGAACTTCGCACTCCGCCCAACACTCCGGGCATTTGCCTACCCAGCCGCGTCGTTTCTGAATTCTGGCGCTCGGCCACGGGTCGGCGAAATCGCTCTCCCGTAGATTGCCGACGCTGATTGTATTGAACTGACAGGTCGGCACGCGCCCGTCAGGAAGCAACCGAAGCTGCGAATTCAGCGCGGCACAATTGGGATTGGGAGCGCCCTCACCTTGGAGCAACCGATTGCGGATGCCGAGCGGAAAGTACCGTTTGGCAAGCCTATCAAGCAGTGGATAATTCGCAAAATCTTTTCCAATTTCGCCGAATAAAGAATGGAGATGGGCTACGGGGAATTCGCTGAAGGTTGTGAACTGACCAACTTGTCTCGGCGCAGCGTCCATCTCGTCTTTCAGGTAATAAGCCGCGCCGAGGTCATATGCCGTCACGACATTATTCTGTATCCCCAACGGCTTGAGAAAATCGCACAGCCGTTTATAGTGTTCGACCCCCTCCGCATCAACAATCGTATGGTTCACTGACAGACTAAGGCGCAGTATATGCTGGCGTTGCTCAAGGGCCTTGAGTGTCTCCACGATGAAATCCCACCCCTTGTCATGGCCTCACACTGTGTTATGCTTCTCTCCCATTCAGTCCACCGAAACGAGCAAACTCAATGGCACATCCTGTCGGCGACCTTCGCAGAATTTAACAATTGGATTAGTAAGAATCCCGTTTGTGGCGTCCCAATGGACGAAGTCTATCCTGCTCTAGATGTGCATTGTCCAATAGACATCTTTCCTAATTAACTCAATGTGGTTGACAAAACCAAAGCGTTACGGGCAACCACAAGGGTTGCCCCTACAGCGTATTAGCCCAACGTGAGGGTAGTCGTTTTACACCTGCCGCCCCGCTGGGGCTATCGGGCGGTGGAATTGTTTTGGAAAGATGTCTAATAAATCTCGTCGAACAAACGGTGCCCCGCCAGTCAGCCGCACGGCATCCATGCCTGGAAGTTTGTTGAATATGATTGCAACTGTTTCAAAGCTTAGATCGTTGGGAGAGGGTTTGCGCCACGAGTCGCACATAATGGAGCGTGCCTTGCACGAACAGGTCACGATGTACGTCAAGAAGCGGGGTAGTGTCACCTTACGGCGGCGGGCACGCCAGTTTGTATTGGGATTTACGCTGTTGAACCTTCAAAACCTTGCCATTCGACAACGAATCGCCGGCCAACACAACGGTTGTCGCTTGATGAATCCGGCAACAATTTTTAATCGTTAGGTTTGGTAGCGCCGCAGCAGTGTACAAAACTAATTTTTTAAGCGCATAAATTCTACGTGTTGTATTTGAGGATGCGAACTCGATCAATGCAAAAACAGATTCCCCAACGACCTCAACCCAATATTGACAAGGTTTTCCGGTGGATTTTCCTTCTCGCCGCCACTGGCGTTACGGGAAATCTTCTATTCTCGCTATGGACGATTGACCGAGCCTCACTCCAAAACTTGGTGCGTTTTGACCCTCGCTATCTCATCCTCGCTGCGATGTTGAGTCTGGTCCCTTGGGCTGGTCACACCCTTCGATGCGCCGTCTGGACGCGATTCCTAGGTTACCGCATTCGCGCCATCGAATTCTTTAAAGTCGCAATCAGCACAGAATTAGTAGCTTCGGTTACGCCCACAGCCATTGGCGGAGGTCCGCTCAAAGTTGCAATGCTGGTCCAGAATAGGTTGAGCCCAGGCGCCGCGGCGTGCTTGACGACACTTTCGACATTTGAGGATGTAGTCTTCTTTCTCATCAGCGTCCCGATCGCCGTCGGCATTTCATCAGCGTGGAGCGACATGCCTATTTTTGATGCGCTGCACAACCCACTCCATGCACTGAATTGGACGTGGGTCATTCTCACCGCCATATTGGTCGGCGCAACGGGTATCATTCTTGTTCAAGGCCAACTTCTGCGTAAAATTCCGGGGTTTCAGCGCTTCAGAATGCGGTTGTTGGAATTCTGGTCAGATTTTAAAAATGTCTATGCAATGATAGGTCGGCGGGGCAAATCACGTTTCATGCTGTGCTTGTGCATTTCGGGAATTCAGTGGACGTGCCGGTATTCAGTAGCCGCTGCATTAGTGGCGAGTTTAGGTCTTTCAGTTGAACCTGTGCGCTTCTTCGCGCTCCAATGGCTAGTTGACGTGTTGGCAATGTTTGTTCCTACTCCCGGCGCCATTGGTAGCAGTGAAACCCTGTTTTACCTTCTGTTTCAATCTGTTCTGCCGAAGGAGGTTCTCGGTATCGTCATCGCTGGCTGGCGATTCCTGACTTTCTACTTTGTTCTCATCTTGGATGGAATTCTCCTGTACATTCTGACACAATTTGGAAAGCCAAAAAGTTTAAGCCGCGTGGGGGATTTAGACTTGGATAGCGGCTCCGGAACCGTGCGACTGAATCCGAGTGAAGTTTGCTAACTCGATAACCCATAATAATTTTGGAACATCAAACTAGGTCGATAAGATTTAAGTGTAGGTAACATAGAGATAGATATGATTAAGCCCCAAATGCTGCGTAGCGGCAGCCGCGTTGCCGCAATTTCACTGTCTTGGGGCGGACCGGGAACATTCCGATACCGCTATGAGATTGGGAAGCGGCAATTCGAGGAAGAATTTGGCGTAACTGTTATCGAAACCGAGCACGCCTTGCGTCACCCCGATTGGCTATCCAAGAATCCAAAAGCGCGCGCAGACGATTTGATGGTTGCCTTCGCCGATGATTTAATTGACGGAATCTTCTCTACTATCGGCGGAGAAGATTCTATCCGCATCCTTCCACACTTGGATTTGGACGCAATCCGGGCTAACCCAAAGGTATTTATGGGCTATTCAGACACAACTATCTCGCACGCTGCCTGTTTTAAGGCGGGGCTTGTTTCATTCTACGGCCCCGCGTTAATGACCGGATTCGCCGAAAACGGGGGGATGTTTCCTTATACCATTGATTCAGTCCGCAAGTCAATTTTTTCGGCGCAACCGATTGGGCTTATCGAACCGAACCAGACGGGATGGACTGTCGAGCATTTGGACTGGTCAGCCCCGGAAAATCAGTCTATAAAACGAAAACTGAACCCATCTACAGGTTGGGAATTTCACCAAGATTACGGTGAGGTCAAAGGGAGATTGTTTGGCGGGTGCCTTGAAGTCTTGGACTGGCTTCGCGGCTCGCCGTATTGGCCGCCGCTAGAATCGCTTATCGGCGCAGTTCTTTTCCTCGAAACATCCGAAGAAACGCCGCCACCGTCTCTGATTACTGAGTTCATTCGATCTCTTGCGGCGATGGGCGTTCTTGAAAAGCTGGGCGGTATCTTATTCGGGAGACCCGGCGGACTGATTTCACCAGAGTTATTTCAAAGCTACGACGATGCAATTTGCAACGCGGTCAGAGTAGAGCATGGGTTAGATGAGTTGCCAATTGTCACCAATATGGACTTTGGACATACTGACCCCGTGTTTGTTATCCCTTATGGATTACAGGTTCGAATCAATTCTGCCTCGCGCCGCATCTCAATTGACGAAGCCGCTGTAGTAAACGTTCAATGTCTTTGAGGGCAGTTACCAGTCATGGCGGCAAGTAACCGAGTTTTTGCCAAAATCTCGGTTTCTAGATGCTGTAGCGGGGTATTGCGACACCAGTGAAAGTCATGGATGAATCCGATTCGCGTTCTTTTCGGCATACACTAAATCTTTGATTCAGACAAGAGTTATGGGACTCTCTCATTTACTTTCCGAAACTGCCGCCTCCGGCACATAATTCCTCCCATTCCAAACGTACGCTGTTTGACCGGTTAGCAGATCGTCCGGTTTGACGTTTTCCGCCAGAAGCTCCCTTGCCAGACGGCTTCGATTGCGGTAATTTTCAAGTGCCCGTTCCGCCTCACGTTTGACCGCCGCATCTGAACTTAACGCCCAATTGCCCAAGATTTCCGACGATTCCGGCGTGTCAATTTGGTCGAGCACCAGAATCGCAGCGAGGCGTATGCCGGCATCCTCGATTTGCGAGATAGGCGCTATCCACCGATGCAGCTGAGGAAAGTAATTCGGTTCGTCATGCTTCATAGCCGATAACAGAGTAATCCTGTTGATGTCATTGGCATTCCACATTTCATCCAAGAATGCATGCATGCGCGGTGTACTGCAGAGTATCATGGCGCGAAGCAATGAGGGAGGGGCGTTAATCGCGGAAACCTCCGAAGCAGCTTGTAATGTTTCGATAAGAAAACGATCCAACGATGGGTTTGCGTATTCTGTCAGAGTCTGTAAAACTGTCTCTTGGTAGGACGGATGGCGGCGGAGGATATCCCGGACATATCGCTGTGTGCGGGTGGAATTAAGACGAACCAAGAATTTTAGTTTTTCGTCTTCAGCAAGTGGGACCGCTTCAGCCACCCACTCGGCGAGTGAATCTGCCTCCCCATCGGCCAGAAGGCGTTTCAATCTCGCATCAATAAACATCCGGAGTTCGTGGTCAAACTCATTCGGATGAGCCTTCACGAGATTCAGAACAAAATCACGTAGCTCTGGTTCAACAAGCGGATTCTGCAACTGCACGGCGGTGATCAGTGCCTCAGACTGGCGCTGTCTGAGATTTGCAGTACCGGCGAAGCCCTTAGCCGGTTGATCGATATTGACATCGCGAAAATACCGTCTGACAAGCCGCAAGGCTTCCGGACGCGAATAGTTGCCTGCCATGACCAAAAACTGCCCGCCGTTTCGGGAATCGTAAACGAATCGTTTGAACAGTGCCGGCGGCTGACTCTTCAAGGCAACGTGCTCCCAAGTACTCGGGGATAGCCGTTCGAAAAAATGGGTTTCAATCAGTTTCGTGTTGCCTTGTACGATTAGGTCCATCGCCATGGACTCCAGTGAGGGCGTCCGAAACGCATGCCGCTGCCTTACTCTTAACATGATCTTATTCAAGACCTCCTCCCACTCGTGAGCGAGCATTCCGTCGTGTATACCGAACTCCGCACGAACTACCGCGTCAAGCGCTCGCATTACACGTGAATCGCGTTGACCCGCCTCGTACAGATGTTGAAATAGTAGACCTGAAGATTCGGCGACGTGCCTTATCCATTCGAGGGAAGGCTGGTAGTTTAACCGTGCCAAGTCGTGCAGCAGATGTTTCAGATACGGATCGAGGGCGGGGTATTGCAACGCCGGAGATGACCAGATGCTAAAATATTGTCTAAAGCCATGAGCAAACCAGACCATATCCCCAATTTTAGCGAACCCTGTGCATCCGTCTCTCTCGAAACGCCACCAGTAGCCGGATTTCACCGCCTTGTCATAACTGAAGGACCTCGGACTACTGAATTCGTAGGGTTGGTCGAAATAGTCGTAAGGAATGAAGAACCATCCTAGCTCAGATTCGTAACGTTTTGATTTCACCTTCTCAAGCAGTGTCTCTCCAATTACCGTCTTTTGACGGGGCGGTGTATCCCACGGTTTCACCTTCTCGTGAAATCTGGATTCCGATAACCGGAGAGGTGATTTTCCTAGATACACATCATTGCAATAAACGTCGATTCCAGCTGTACTTTCAAATAATTCGAGTTGACGCGGAAAATCGGCACCTCTATCTAAATGCACCAAGAACGAACCTGCGAGCACACAAATAGCGGTGAACGCGGTAAGAAGCGCTAGGCGCAGGCGGCCTTTCCAAATCACGAAGATGATTGTTGCCAAATAGAGAATAATGATGACGACAGCCAATGATAGACCCATCCAATGTCCGCCCTCAATTAACGACTTAATGTAACCCGGTGTGATGGACAAGTTTAATTCCGGATGTAGCAGCACCGGCAAAAAGATTACAAACGCCGCCGTATTCAACACCCACCGATTTGCTCGATTATCATGTCTCATCACGCTCATCCCAACACGGCTTAAGACTCAATCTCCATGTTTTGATAACAGTGGAGCGATGCCAATGTACCCACAATTGTCACGAGCACAACGTAAATCAGTAGATTGTGAATTGGTCCCAAGATTGCAAAGAAACTAACTAACACTAACTTTGCCATTAGTGCCCAGGACATCATCTGATAGGCTATTGGTCCAATGTTTGAAAAGAGACCTGTTAAAATTATCCCTATGAGGACGCAAATTAATACAACCCAGATGTAATCGCGCCACGTCAATGGGCCCACACTCACAACACGATGGCGCAGCTTTAAGAACATGACAATTTCGTAGCTCAAAATTGAATACAGTGCAATCGAACTCAATATAGACAGTTCATACCATTTGACCATCGGCTGATAAGGCGAGTTCATCAGCACCTGAATTTCGCTTCGCAACCCTATGGCAACCGTGAAGAATACCACGGAAATCGTCAGCAACTGAAACGAAATGCCGAACGCCCAGCGTGTGAAAAACAACCGCACGCGGGATAATGGGCGTGAAAAGACGAACACTTCAGTCCCTGCTGAATCGTTGAAAAGCACCCAAGCGATTACCATACCCTGTAGACAGGCGATCAAGTTCAATTTCCAATCGGTACGCGCTAACGGCATTTCCTGAAAGAGAACGTAACCAACGGTTAGTAACAAAACGGGTACATAGAAAGGCAAGACTTTCCGTGCGTCCATTTTTAGAAATTCGATGGACACATACTTCTCTCGTTGATTCATCTGATGGTGATACATAATGGATTCCTGAATTTGTGCAGGTTGGGCACTCCAACTTTTCCGTGGACGCAACCTCCTCCACACTAAGCGATAAGGTGTTTTGATTTGCGCTTTTGGCGATTCCGACGGTTTCTGTTTCCTTCAGTACCGACGAGCTTCACAAATAGGTCTTCCAAGTTGAAACCGTTAACTTGAACGATTTCGTCCACATTGAATTGCTGGCAAAATGCTCGAAAACGCGCATCCTCGAAGTTTCGAATAATGACGACCGTCCCTTGTTCATTTGACTCATAATGTAAAATTTCGAAGTAGGAATCAAGCGATTCACGGGGTATGTCGTGCGGCAAGCGGAGTTCTCGAACCTCCGTTTTTAAATCATCAAGTGTACCCGACAGATGCAATTGACCGCGATGGATAATCACCAGCCTATCAATGATACGTTCTAAGTCACTTAAAAGATGCGAAGATAGAAAAACGGTTCGCCGCCCATCGTACACCCGCTCAAGGATGAGATCCAAGAATTTGTGCCGAGCGACCACATCAAGCCCCGACGCGGGTTCGTCAAGAATTAGGACATCGGCGTTCTGGCAAATCGCAAGCAGCAGGCAGAGCCGCCGTTTCTCGCCTTTCGAGAACGACCGGTATTTTTTCCATCGGTTCAAATTCAGATCGAAAAGTAGACGCTCCGCGAGCGCGCTGTCCCAGCTTGGATAAAGAGACGCGTTGAGTCGTATTGCCTGCTTCGGCGTCATCCAGCCCGGTAAGTGCATGTTGTCTGAAACATAAGCCACACGGTGCCGTTCAACTTCGGTATGTTTCCACGGATTCTTACCGAGTAGCTCGACCTCCCCTTTGGTGGGATACAGATGTCCCATTATCATCCGAACTGTCGTTGTTTTTCCAGCACCGTTGACCCCCAAGAACCCGAAGACCGAGCCCTGCGGCACCGCCAAACTCAGTGAATCCACGGCTCTTTCGCGCTCGAAATCCTTTGTGAGATTGTGTGTTTGAATGACGTCCTCGCTCATTGCTCCCCTTTCCTGATACTTTGATACTCCGCATCAATAATTAAGTCAATCTCCTCGCGTGTCAACCCAAACCGCAACCCTTCAACCAAAATTTTCCGGGCATGTTCCGCGACGATTCGGTGAATCTCTTCACTCGCAAGCGAAACCACTTTTGGGGCGACGAACGCACCCTTGCCCTGACGCAGTACGAGCACCCCTTGGTGCGCCAACTCATTGTAGATTTTCGCCACGGTAGTTGGATTTATCTTCAGCGTTTTCGCCAACTCGCGTATAGAAGGCATACGCTCTCCGGGCTTTAACCCGCCATTGACAATCGTGAGCTTAATCTGCTCAATGACCTGCTGATAAATTGGTTGGCTGCTGTTATAATCAATGTGGAAAAACATCGGCACCTCATCTGTACGGTCTGTATGATAATGTATAATACAATTTTTCCTGTGTCAAGTAAATGCTAAAACACTGATTTTTTTCCATTCGCACGTTATTTGTGATATACTAAACATTGTACACCGACCTGCAGCAAGGCGGCGATTAACTGCCTGTCAACCGCTATCCTTCACGTCGTATGTCTCGCAAACGATAAAGAAATGATGGGAAAATCATCCGCGGAATACCCTTGAAGTTACTGAAAATCCGCCAAAAACGTTCGTCAATCTACTTACCCAAACCGTCTAACGCCCCGCACTGAAGCCAAACACAACGATTTACGTTTACTCAGATAGAACATGTCTGTGTATATAGGCGGCATCGTTTATCTTTTCATCCCAAATCCTGGTATTGATGCCACCGAAGTGGCGGCAAAATAGCCAAATATCTGTGGTTTTAACCAAATTTTTCAACCTTGAGGCAACCTTTTTTCATTTTAAGTGTAGAAATTTAGGTAGAAAACTTGACATAGGGAAAATCTTTCTGTATAATATTAGGTTTGCGTGGTTTACAAATTGAGTCATTACGCCATCCCCCTTTAACCTTCTAAGCATAAAGGTGAAAGTATGCCCCACCGCATCGAATTTGGTAAGCGTGAACGAAAACCCTTCGCAAAAATTCCAGAGATTATGAATCTCCCCGATCTGATTGAGGTCCAAAAGTACTCCTACGACAAGTTCTTACAGCGAAATGTAGAACCCGATGAACGTGAAGAAATTGGGTTGCAAGCCATCTTCAGCGAAATTTTCCCAATTTCGGATTTCAGCGAAACGTCCAGCCTCGAATTTGTTAATTACACCCTTAGTCCGCCAAAATACGATATTAACGAATGCCAATCTCGCGGATTTACATATGCCGTTCCGCTCAAGATTCGCGTCCGTTTGGTTTTTCGAGAGCAGGATAAAGACACTGGTGACAAGAACACGATTGACATTAAAGAAAATGAAGTCTACATGGGTGAACTTCCGCTAATGACGGAAAACGGCACATTCGTAATCAACGGTGCGGAACGGGTGATTGTCAGCCAGCTTCACCGATCTCCAGGAGCAACTTTTAGCGAAGATACCCATACCAGCGGTCAAAAACTTTTCACGGCAAGGATTATTCCGTACCGCGGTGAATGGATCGAGTTTGAATGCGACATCAAAGATTTGATTCATGTCCGTCTGGCGCGGCGTAAAAAAATGCTCGTTACGGTGCTGCTCCGTGCACTCGGTTGGGAAACCGATGAGCAGATTCTCAAGCTATTTGCAAATGTCGATAGCTGCGCAATTGTGAACGACCCCGCTACAATTGAAGCACTAGAAGGGCGTATCACAGCCAGTCCGGTAGTCAATCCGGAAACTGGAGAGGTACTGTTGGAGGCGAATACAGAACTGACAAATGATTGCGTGACTGCGTGCATTGAATCGGGAGTCGATGAGGTTGAAGTATTGGCTGAGAAGGATGCGGAAGAAATTCGATTGTTAAGGAATACTCTCGAACGTGACCGCCAATCTGATTACAAAGCCGGGCACATTCAAGATCAGGCTTTGGTGGAAATTTTTCGCAAACTCCAACCGGGCGACCCCCCAACGATAGAGAGCGCACGCAACCGTTTTGAAAAGATGGTCTTTGACCCGGTCCGATATGACCTGTCTCGAGTCGGACGTTACAAGCTCAATGAAAAACTGGGCGGACTCTCCATTTACCACAATGGAAACGGAAAGGTTGATGAGGGTAAACGTACCCTACGGAGAGAAGATATTGCGGCAGCACTCAAATACCTGATTGACCTCCAAAACGGCGATGGAGTAACAGACGATATCGACCACCTAGGCAATCGACGTGTGCGAGCGGTCGGGGAGTTGCTCCAAAACCAGGTGCGGATGGGAATAATGCGTGTCACGCGGGCGACACGTGAACGCATGACAATCCAAGAGCTTGAAAACGCCACCGCGACGGATTTAATTAACCCCAAACCGCTAGCAGCGGCAATTAAAGATTTCTTTGGTTCTAGCCAGCTTTCTCAATTCATGCAGCAGACTAACCCGCTAGACGAATTGACCCACAAACGTCGACTCAGCGCGCTTGGTCCGGGCGGATTGCACCGCGAACGCGCAACTTTCGAGGTCCGCGATGTTCACCGCACTCACTACGGCAGAGTGTGTCCAATCGAGACACCAGAAGGCCCATCCGTCGGCTTGATTGTCTCATTGAGCACATATGCACGGGTAAACACCTACGGTTTTCTGGAGACCCCGTACCGCAAGGTGGTCAAAGGACGAGCTACGGACCAGATTGACTATCTGACAGCGGACAAAGAGGATGATTTTGCGATTGCACAAGCAAATACATTGCTTGACAAACGCGGGAAACTGGTTGGGGATGGGTTGGTCACACGATATCAGGGGGATTTTCCTCGGAAATCTCCCAAAGAAATTGATTACATTGATGTGTCCCCCAAGCAGATTGTGGGCGTATCTGCGGCGCTCATTCCATTCCTTGAACATGACGATGCAAACCGGGCATTAATGGGGAGTAACATGCAGCGTCAAGCTGTGCCGCTGATCAGCCCTGAGGCGCCTCGAATCGGCACTGGCATGGAATCCAAAGCTGCTCGAGATTCGGGCGCAGTGGTGTTGGCGAAGCGCGACGGGACTGTCGAAAGCATTTCTGCATCCGAGATTATTATCCGCACGGAAGACGCCTTTCATGTTGACGGCGGGGAACAATCCTTTTCGGAAATGGGGTACGATGTTTACCGACTAATGAACTTTAGGCGATCGAACAACGGGACATGCATCCATCAACGCCCGTGTGTAGATGTCGGCGAAAAGGTCGAAGCCAGGCAGGTAATTGCGGATGGCACGGCCACCGATAACGGCGAACTCGCACTGGGCAGCAATGTACTCGTAGCGTTTATGCCGTGGGAAGGCTATAACTTTGAGGACGCCATCTTAATCAGTGAATCACTGGTGACTGATGATACTTTTACCTCTATCCACATCGACGAGTTTGAAGTTGAAGCACGAGATACAAAGATGGGGCGAGAAGAAATCACCCGTGATATTCCCAACCTCCCTGAAGATGCACTTAGCCAGCTCGACGATGAGGGGATTATCCGAGTCGGATCGATTGTCAGACCCGGCAGTATTCTTGTCGGAAAGGTCACTCCGAAGGGGGAAAGCGATCTCGGGCCTGAAGAGAAACTGCTGCGCGCAATCTTCGGAGAAAAAGTGGGAGAAGTCCGCGACGCTTCGACGTATGCCAGGACGGGTGTTGAAGGCGTAGTTATTGATGTCAGGGTGTTCTCTCGAAGAGATAGGGACAAGGATCGCCAAGCTCAGCTTCGGGAAGCCGCCAAAGAGAAAGAAGTGGAAAAAGAGTGGGAGTCCAAATGTGCACTAATTCAGCAGCGGGAACATACAGAGATTCGAAACGCACTATTGGGCGGGACGCTCGCTAACGAACTTCGTACATCCGCAGCAGAAGGTTCGGAAGAAGTGATTGCGGCGAAGCCTGGTGACTTGGTTACTGAAGAGATTATTGACAGCGGCGTTCCCCTTGAGGATATTCGAGTGACGGATTCTGAAGCCATGGAACGCATCGCCCGCATTCGTTATTTGGCCCAAGGACGGGTCGAAGCCTTAACAACGGAAAAGGAGGCGAATATTGAGAAGATTCGCAAGGGTGACGAACTCAAGCCGGGCGTAATTAAACTTGTCAAGGTCTACGTTGCCAATCGCCGAAAAATTGCAGTTGGCGATAAGATAGCTGGGCGGCACGGAAACAAGGGGGTAGTCGCAAAAATTCTTCCCCAGGAAGATATGCCGTATTTGGAAGATGGCACCCCTGTGGAAATTGTGTTAAACCCATTGGGCGTCCCCTCTCGCATGAACGTTGGACAGATTCTGGAAACACATCTCGGCTGGGCGGTTGAAAAATTAGGTTTATACATCGCAACACCTGTTTTTGACGGCGCCACAGAAAACGAGATACAAGAATTGCTGAATGATGCCGGTCTCCCGCCAACAGGAAAAGCAAAACTCTTCGACGGTAGAACCGGTGCTCATTTCGAGCAGGAAACCACTGTCGGTTATGCCTACATTCTTAAGTTGAACCACTTGGTAGACGATAAGATTCATGCCCGCAGCACAGGGCCTTATTCATTGGTGACGCAGCAGCCGTTGGGCGGAAAGGCTCAACAAGGCGGACAACGATTTGGCGAGATGGAAGTTTGGGCTTTGGAAGCTTATGGCGCTGCCTACACACTTCAAGAGTTGTTGACTATCAAATCGGATGATGTCGCCGGTAGAAGTAAGATATATGAGGCCATTGTCAAGGGCGAAAATGCCCCGGCACCCGGCACACCGGAGTCCTTTAACGTGCTAGTTAAGGAGCTACAGAGTTTGTGTCTTGATGTTGACCTTGAGGAAATCGGTGATGTCCCCGAAGAACTAGAGTTTGATGCGGATGCGACGAATTGGGAGGATAAGAATTGAGCGAAGGAATTGTGCCAGATTTTAAAGCATTGAGAAATTAGCAACTGCCCATATACCCCTATGTATAAGGAGAAGCACCTTGGATACAAAGAATTTGAACAATTTTGATGCAATCTCCATCCGAATTGCCTCACCAGACCAAATTAAGAGTTGGGCAAAACAGGCTTCTTGCAAGAAACGAGCGAGCAAAGTATGGCCTTGTCCGATGATGGGGGAGTGCAACTGCGCCGAGGTTCGTAAACCTGAAACCATTAACTATCGGACGTTTCGTCCGGAACGGGAGGGTTTATTTTGTGAGGCGATATTTGGTCCCCAGAAGGACTGGGAATGTGCGTGCGGAAAGTACAAACGAATTAAGCATAAAGGGGTGATTTGTGATCGCTGCGGCGTTGAGGTAACTCAACAAAAGGTGCGCCGGGAAAGAATG
Source organism: Candidatus Poribacteria bacterium (assembly GCA_028819845.1). GTDB lineage: Bacteria > Poribacteria > WGA-4E > WGA-4E > PCPOR2b > JAPPKS01. The sequence continues at coordinate 155,075 of JAPPKS010000034.1, forward strand.
GGATATATCCAGTTGGCGGCGCCGGTCTCACATGTATGGTACTTTAAAGGGCTGCCATCCCGAATCGGCCTCTTTTTGGATTTGTCTTTTCGTGACATTGAGCGAATACTATACTTTGAAGCGTATGTTGTGCTTGATGTCAATGATTCGGAATGCCCTCTGGCGGTTAAGCAGCTTCTGTCAGAAGAGGAGTACAATAAACTCAAAGTTCAGTATGATTTCCGAGCTGAGATGGGGGCTGAAGCTATCCGCGAACTGCTTGAACGGATAGATTTAGAGCAAGAATCCCAAACACTGCGTGCTGAATTGGACGAAACCGGGAGTAAACAGAAAGCGCGGAAACTTTCAAAACGGTTGAAATCGGTGCTCGGCTTTTTGAAATCTGGCAACAAACCGCACTGGATGATTCTTACCGAGGTTCCGGTGATTCCACCGGATTTACGTCCACTAGTCGCACTTGACGGCGGGCGTTTCGCAACCAGCGACCTCAATGACTTGTACCGACGGGTAATCAACCGGAATAATCGACTAAAACGATTGATGGAGCTACGTGCGCCAGAAGTAATCATTCGGAATGAGAAGCGAATGCTTCAGGAAGCTGTTGATGCGTTGTTGGACAATGGCCGGCATGGACGGGTAGTGCGTGGACCGGGGAATCGCCCGTTGAAGTCTTTGAGCGACATGCTCAAAGGTAAGGTGGGACGCTTTCGACAGAACTTGCTTGGTAAACGGGTTGATTATTCAGGCAGATCTGTCATAGTAGTGGGACCTGAACTTAAGTTGCATCAATGCGGCTTGCCTAAGGCAATGGCGCTGGAATTGTTCAAGCCGTTCATCATCCGAAAGCTGCAGGAAAAGGGATATGCTCACACCATCAAACGCGCCAAAAATATGGCAGAAAAGGTTTCTCCCGAGGTGTGGGAAGTCCTTGAAGAGGTGATTGACGAACATCCTGTATTGCTCAACCGCCCTCCGACTCTCCACCGCCTTGGGATTCAGGCGTTTCAACCCTCATTGGTTGAAGGCAAGGCAATCCGAATCAACCCGCTGGTTTGCACCGCCTTCAACGCTGACTTTGATGGAGACCAGATGGCGGTGCATGTGCCTTTGAGTGTTGAAGCACAGGTTGAATCGAAGTTACTCATGATGGCTACTCGAAACATCTTGAAGCCCGCTCACGGTGAGGCCACGGCAGTGCCGAATCTTGATGTTGTACTGGGTTGTAGTTTCCTCACGAAATCTATTCCTCAAGCAAATCGGGAAAACTCTTGTCAGATTGCAATACCACGGCACTATCAGAATCAACAGGAAGTGATTATTGCCCATGAGTGCGGGATTTTGGGTCTGCATGACCCGGTATTGCTCCACATTGATGATGCGATACCGCCGGTTGAGACAACAGTGGGTCGGGTAATCTTTAACCAAATAATTCCAAACGACCTGATGTTCACCAATCCCAGAGTTGAACGCCAAATCCCATTTATCAATTGGGAAATGCAGGGGAAAGATCTTTCACGTCTAGTGTCACGTTGTTTTGATGAGCTCGGAAACCGGCGTACCGTGGAATTTATTGATGAACTCAAACAGCTCGGATTTCATTATGCGACTGTGGCTGGAATCTCGATTGGCATTGGAGATTTGATTGTTCCATCAAAAAAACAGGAATCTATCCAAGCAGCGCGAGAACAAGTGACAGAGATTGACAAGGAATATGCGAGCGGCGGAATGAGCCCAGGAGAAAGATATAACAAAGTTATCGATGTTTGGCACCAACTAATTGATGACATCGAAACTGCATTGTTTGAAGAACTAGAACAGGGACGTGACGATGAGATAAAGGGATTTAATCCGGTTCATATCATGGTGGATTCCGGGGCACGATCCAGAAAAGAATCGATTCGCCAGATTAGCGGCATGCGAGGACTAATGACCAAGCCATCCGGGGAAATCATCGAACAACCGATTGAATCGTCTTTCCGAGAGGGATTATCCGTGCTCGAATACTTCATCTCTACACACGGTGCGCGAAAAGGGCTGGCAGACACAGCGATTAAGACCGCCAGCAGTGGTTATTTGACCCGCAAATTAGTCGACGTAGCGCAAGACATGATGATTACCACAAAGAACTGCGGGACATTAAATGGCATTACCAAGGTGGCTAGCGAGGATGAAGATGACACCTTCTCGGAACGCATCACTGGCCGAACAGTTGCAGATGACATTACAGATCCAAACACAAATGAAGTCATTATTGCTAGAGATATGCTTATCAGCCGTCAAATAGCGGAGCAGATTGAAGCAGTCGGCGTAACAAGCCTCCGCATTCGGTCAGCACTTACTTGTGAGGCTGCGCATGGCGTGTGTGCGCTCTGCTATGGTACAGACTTGACAACAGGGCAGTTGGTTGATATCGGGGAAGCAATTGGCATTATTGCTGCGCAGTCAATCGGCGAACCCGGAACCCAGTTGACGATGCGGACGTTTCATACCGGTGGAACTGTAAGCGGTGGAGGATTCCAATCCCGAATTGAAGCGCGGCATGACGGTGTGGTCAAGTACCACAGTGTCAGATTTGTTGAACATCCGGTTCAGGTTGATGATACCTCTTTGGACAAATCAACAACCAAAGGCCCGCCGGAGATTGAAAAGATTGTGCTTTCTCGAAACGCTCAACTACGTATTGTTGATGAAAATGGACGGGTGATTGAGCGGCACGATGCGCAAATTGGTGCTCGACTATGTGTCGATGAAGGACAGAGGGTGACCAAAGGTGACCCGCATGCCGAGGAGCAGACACCATCACTTCTTCTTGAATGGGATCCGTATCGAGTGCCAATTCTGACAGAATATCAAGGGAAAACAGTGTTCCAAGATATTGTTGAAGGCAGGACCATGCGGGAAGATAAAGCTACTGGATTGGCAGAACGGGTGATCATCGAATATAAGGGAGAGGATCAACCACGAATCGAAATCTATTCTGACAATGAGGAACTTTTGGCCAGTTACCTTATGCCAACTGGAGCCCACCTCTCCGTGACTGATGAGGAAATGGTCACTCCTGGCACCGTTTTGGCGCGGCTTCCACGGGAAACAGCAAAAAGTCGAGACATTGTCACCGGTCTCCCTCGCGTAACCGAACTCTTTGAAGCCCGTCGCCCTAGGGATGCAGCAATAATCGCCGAAATCGAGGGGCATGTGAAGTTGGAAGGCATCAACCGTGGAATGCGGCAGTTACGGATTGTGCATACCGATGTATCGAGCAGGCCTTACCGCATTCCGATGGGAAAACACCTAATCGTACACGATGGGGATTTAGTTGAAGCCGGGGAACGCGTGACAGACGGTCCGATTAACCCCCATGACATTTTAGAGGTCAAAGGCGAAGAAGCTGTTCAGTCCTATTTGGTGAATGAGGTGCAGGAAGTTTACCGCACACAAGGGGAACGGATAAATGATAAACATATTGAGGTCATTATTCGCCGGATGCTGAATAAGGTGCGGATTACGTCGCCTGGGAGTACGGAATTCCTTGAGGATGATGAGGTGGATCGTTCAACGTTTAACCGAGTCAATCGCCACGCCATAAGTGAAGGCGGGCAACCGGCGATGGCGGAGCCAATTCTACAAGGAATTACTAAAGCGGCGTTAAGTACAGAAAGTTTCATTTCCGCCGCATCGTTTCAGCAGACTACGAATGTGCTGACAAAAGCTACTGTTGTAGGGAAACGGGATTATCTCAAGGGACTGAAGGAAAATGTAATCATGGGGCGTTTAATCCCAGCGGGAACAGGCGTATCGCAATTCAGGAAAATCGAGATTTTACCGCGAACAGAACCCGAATCTCCTATGCCGAAAACCGAGTTGCCGATACTGTCCCTTGATGAACAGGCCGCGGACTGATATTTGGTAAAATCATGATGGCAACCGAAATCGTTTAGTCGCCGTCCGCTTTTTCTGTCTTTTGGTAGTTTTCTGCACTTTCTAGATATACCCAATTCTATGCAGTTCTATGCAGTTCTTCATCGTTGTTGAACTTTCCTTTCACAAGGTATCCTATTCTACAGCTTAGCGAAATTGCACAATATTCAACTTCGTTGCCTTCGAAAAATTAGCCTTCATGGTTGGAAAATGGTTAAAACTCCCATTTTCGCTAATGCGTAAGCCACCCGTGCACTCTTCAACCCGAAAAAAAGATTGGTAGCGCAATGAGGTCAATTGGTTTGCTCAACTGCTTTCTACTTGTTCTATTTGTTCAATTTAGCGAAGGGAAAGTCGTAAAGATTGACCCGATGGAGCTAGAAAAAATGGTACAGTTACCTCAAGAGGATTGGTTAACCTTGACGGTGATGGGCGAAAAGATTGGGTATGCTCACATCTACACTGAAAAATCACAGTATCAGGGCGAGGAAGCCATTCGCACTCGCATGGATGTAATGATGGAGTTTAAACGTTCCGGCACCGGGCTACGGCTGGAAACGACAAAAATTCACTATGTAGGTATGGATTTCGTTCCGCGGTACTTCATTTCGACTTCAAAGGAATCCGGTCATGAAAAACGTGTTGAAGGCGAAATTAAAGATGGCAGCATCTACTTGAAAACCACTCTCGCCGGAGAAACAACGCAGTCACAGAATTTAATTCCGCCCGATACTATTTTTGAGGAAACGCTCGGTTATTTGATGCTTCAACGGGGCATCAGCGTCGGGGATGAATACACATTGTCTGTGTTCAATACGGAACTTATGCGACCCGTGGAGACCCAAGTCAGTGTTGTTCGGGAGGATACGGTCGAATTTGGAGGAGAATCTAAGCCCGCCATTGTCATTGATTACTTGATGGACATTTTCGGAGGCTTTAGAGCGACTGCCTGGTTAGGACACGACGGTACAACATATCGTATGGAAACCGGCATACCGGGAATGAAGATAGTTCTATCGAAAGTAGACATGGAGACAGCGCTCGGCAAACACGGTGAACTAGACGTCATCATCAATACGAAGATTTTCTCTCGGGGCATACAGCCGATTCAAAATGCCCGATATTTTAAGGCGCGGTTGCGACTCAATGGTGGAAACTTGGACGAAGTAATCGTAAATAACGGCCGTCAGAAACTCCACCTTGATGAACACCCGGACAGCGGAACCGTGGAAATCGAAGTGCCTGCCGTTAATCCTTCAAAAGTGCTAAACCTACCGATTCAAGCCGATGCGAATCAAGACCTTGAAGAATTCCTAAAGTCTACGGTATACATTCAAGCCAATCAGCCAACACTTAAAGCAAAAGCGATCGAGATTATAAATGGAGAAATTGATGCTTGGAAAGCATCTAAAAAACTGTGCCGCTGGGTGCACACCAATATTTACGACAAGAACCTCAGAATTGGATTTGGATCGGCATTGCAGACCCTAGAATCACTGGAAGGAGATTGCACGGAGCACACAGTTTTGTTAATCGCGTTGGCGCGTTCGGTTGATATTCCGGCCAGAGCGTGTATGGGGCTTGTATTCCAGCGAGATGCCTTCTACTACCATTTTTGGCCAGAGTTGTATGTAGGTGAATGGGTTGCGATGGAACCGACACTCGGACAGATTCAAGCCGATGCGAATCGTATTCAACTCACAGGCGGTCAAATAGAATCAAACTCCCTGATTGAATTCGGTGAAGGGGTTATGCGAACGTTGAATCAACTTGAGATTGAGGTAATTCAATAATCTGAGCTAGTAAACCAGAATTACAATGAAGTCAATCTTTCACATCGCAGCGAGCCATTGGCGCATCTCGTGCGGATCTCCACCGAACATCAGCGAACCCGGAACGATATAGTCCGCACCAGCGGCATGAATCAAGGGTACCGTCTCGCGCCGAATCCCGCCGTCGGCTTCAATTTTAATCTTTCCCCCACGCTTAGCAGCGATTTCTCTGCACCGTCGAATTTTACCTGGGATTGAGGCATCCATTGATGCACCTTTAATTCCCATAGCGGTACCGACAATAGTGACGAGGTCTAAGTCATCCCAATAAGGTTCAAGCAAATCGACGGACTCCGTGATGAGCAGCGAAATCCCCGCCTCTTTACCGCAAGATTTAATGGTTTCAAGTACTTTGCCCGGATTGCTAGGAGCGTCTAGACAGAAAATAATGCTGTCCGCACCCGCTTCAACGAAAGGTTCAATCCATCCTATGGGGTCAGTGGTCATTAAATGCACTTCAAACGGGAGATTGGTATGCTTCCGCAAAGCCTTGACCATGTCTGGGAAGAACAGCAGGTTTTTTACATAATGCCCGTCAGCCACATCTAGGTGAAAACGCTCCGAGAATGGTTCAATACGTTTAATCTCCGACGCTAGATTTGCCAAATCGGCCGACCAGAGAGATGTAGAACATTTTAGCATGTTGCGCTCCTTGCGCGGCAAAAGTGGCCGCACAAAAACGACTCAATAAATTTCTGGATTTCTGCTTCGTGTCGTTCCTGGCTTACAGATTTCGACGTTAATTCCTTGAACTCAGCTTTCGGAATCTCTCGCGCCAAAACCTCACCATAGTCGAAGGGATGGATAGGATCCCGTCGGTTGGCGAGCACCAGCGTAGGAACCGCGATTGCTGCCAATTCCCGTAGGTCATAAACCGGTGCGTCGCTTGAAATGCCTTCAAGCCTCGCCACAGTTTCCGACGCGCGTAATGTTTCAAACTGCCCTATCAGCGAATTAGCGGCGGCTGGAGATTGGCGCAGTGTTTCAATGTAGTATTCAGATTGCTTGAAAAGTTCCAAACCACGCTCCTGGCCGTGTTGGCGAATCAATTGTGCGATATGCAAATAGATTTCTGCATTTCGCAGCATGGGACCAATCAGCCAGGCCGGACGAGATAGGATTAAGCCAAGCACACGCTTCGAATACCGAAGCGTGAAGTTGAGCGCGACGGCAGCTCCCATTGAGATGCCGCCAATTACAGCACGAGATATGCTCAGACTATCCATGAGTGCAGCTAAATCATCAGCAAAAACAGCAATTCTGATTTTCTCCACATTGCCTAGTGGACGCGTTTCTCCGTGTCCGCGACAGTCGAAAGACAGCAATCGGAATCCTGTACGGGGTTTGAAAAGTCCAGTAGGTTGGTTGACATCACCACCGAGTCCATGCTGGAAAAAGAAGGGTACCCCTTCTCCTATGTCACGGTAATGAAAATTCAGCCCATCGTTATTAAAAAAAGGCATCGGCGGCTTCTCTAATCTACATCAGATACTGAACGTTTTACGGTCATCAAATCTAAGAATGTTAGAAAGACATAATTTTATCGAACTTTTCGCTTGCGACATGATTAAGAGTTGCCAACGAATCTTGGATGCAGATTGTTTTTACTCGTCAAAAACGACAAGTTGTGCTAGCAGCGTACCTGCTTGGTTGTTATGCGACGGACTCTCGTTCATCGCCAGAAAAATTACTCCTTCAGCCGGAGCGTCATTGTCGTAGCGCGAACCAACGGTAAAAACAACGTCACCAATCTTTGCAATCAATGCGCCAACGTTGGTGCCTGGACAAAGATAGTCTTCTCCTGCGATGGTATTTGCAACCCCATCAGCACCACACCAGCCGATGCGATCCCGTAAATCTGGCGACCATGCGCCTTCGGCATCAATGACTAAACGCTGTCCTTTTTCTACATTAACATAAGTTTCCTGCCAAACAGGACTTGGGCGTGCTGTTCGAATAACTGTTAATGGCATCGTACCTCCTCGTAAGAACTAAAATCACAATAATTTTTTTTACTCGCCTATTTTCTACCCAACCGATTACTGAGATTGTCAAGGCGTTTGATGACAGCCTTTGTATCCGTTCCCTGAAATCCAAGATTATTGGCTTCGTCAATTACCATTTTCGCCTGGATTGAATTCTCGATTATCAGGCTCCTCGCCTGTTTATAAGTTTCAACGGCCTCGCCAGGCAATCCACGATCTTCACTGATACGCGCGAGATAAACGTATGCAGCCGCACGACGGGGGGACTGCAAGCGGCTCGCAATAAATTCGTTGAAAGCTGAGACAGCGTCATCATAACGTCCATCTTCGTAATGCACTCGTCCAATTCGAAACTGAGCACTATCAGCAAAACTATCTTTATAGCCATTGGCAAGGTACCGGTCTTGCTCGGGGAAAGCGATGGTTGTCTGGTAAGCTTTCAAAGCCTTATCGTATTGGTTGAGCGAATGATAGATTTTTCCAAGCTGAAAATTTGCCATAATCGTATGTGTCGAAGTCTGGTATTGTCGAATCAGGGTTGTGTAGTGCCCGATTGCATTCTGGAGGTCGTCAAGCTGGTTGGCATAAATTAAACCGCTTCGATACATCGCTTCAGCAGCCCAAGGCGAGTCTGGATGTTCATCAATTAACTGACGATATGCGATGATTGCCTTTTCGTAGTCTTGTAGTCCACGTTCGTGGATTTTGCCAATCCGAAATAGAGTCTGAGCAACTGTAGCTGAGCCAAGATTCTTCCGCATCTGCATCCGTAATTGCTGGATGGCTGCTTGTTTTTGAATCGACCGCAGTTTCGACTGTGCACGTTGTAAGTATGCCGCATCGGGTGCATCGGCGATTAGTTGTCGTACTAAGCGCAGTGCGGATATGTAATTCTCTTCCGCAAGATACTTCTCAATCTTGGCCCACTCGATTTTGGGTAGATCGGATTCAAGTTGCCGGATCTTCGCTTTCAATTCTGCTTCGATTTTCGAGGCGTTTTGATTGTATTTGCCAATAGCTCCAAAGTGGGCAGAATCCAAATTCGGCAAGTAAGCAAGCAGAAAGGTTCTATAGGCATGAATTGAACGATGGTAATTTTGTAAATTTTCATAACCAACCCCCATCCAATAGTAGACGGCATGCATATTCCAATAATCGAGATACCTCTTCTCAAGTTGTCCAAAAACCTGCACGGCGTGTTCATACTGCTTTTGTTCATTATGGATTAACGCGGTTCGAAAGAGAGCATCCGCCGCAAAGTTGCTTGATGGGTAGTTTTCAACCACTTTATTATACGCCTCAATTGCTTTTTCCGGTTGATTCAGTACATCATTCAGCAATTTTCCGATACGCCACTGTGCCTCAGGGGAAAGTTTTGTGTCCCCATGTCGCTTAAGCATGGTTTTATACTCGGAAATCGCTTTTTCTGGCTGGTTCAGTTGATATAGGTTGCGATACAGTTCCGCGATTTGAAACCGAGCTTCGACAGCCAGAGGTGTTCCCTCATAAACGCTGATTACGCGACGTTGATTTTGTAAGTCCTCACGCGCCGACCGAATGTTTCTTATCTTCTGTAAAGCTGTTTGATGGGCAAAATTGTTCGGCATTGATTGATTGACAACAATCTGATATGTCGAAATTGCGTCCCCGTATTCACCCAAGCGACAATACACATCTCCTTTCTTAATGTAGCTAAGAAACTGATCATCCAGCCCTTTTTCACTGAGCTGAACAACCTTGTCGTAAGCCCCTAGTGCTTTCAAATATTCATGAGTATAAGTGTAATAAATCTCACCCAACCGATAGAAAATGTCGCCAAGTTTTTCCACGTTTTTCGTGGATTCGGCGAGATTTTGAAGCGCTTCAGCGGCTTCTTCGTATTCCTTCGCTTCAATAAGTGAAACGATTGTATTGGCGTGTAATTGAGTCGTCTTCAGGACTATAACGCTCGCCAAAACGGCGCAAACCAGCAACTTCAGGCGTAAGGCGTACTGCGTGAAATTCAAAGCGCGGCGGCCTACTTTATTTGCGGTGCCAACTATTCCGTTCGATTCCATTTTGGTTGAGAAAATCATTGATACTGCCCAGTAGTTTTATTACATTCGATAGGGGCACAGGCGAAGATGCAGAAATTCTGACGCCAATCTACGCACTGTCAAAAGAGGTCAGCGGCACCAGATCTAGGTACTAAATTCCGCCGTTTGGGGCTAGGCCTCTAGGATGAAGCCGTTCGTCCGGGAACGATTCCCAAAGATGACCCTTCCCCTGTTCTTTCATTTTTTGAAACGCTCCAACCGAAGCCCAATCATCGTCTCTCAGATACACGGTCTCCAACGCATTATCCAAGTCAGCTTGATACTGTTGTCGTTTATATTGTTCGACCCGTTCATGCGGGGATTGAATGTCATTCGAACTTAGGGGTGCAACCACCGACCGACTTTGGTAATAGACAATACTAGCGACAGGGACACTTAAAATCAGTATACAGCAAGCAGCCGCGATTCGCCAATTCCCTGTAGAACGAATTACGCCGAAGATCCGAGACAAGAAAGATACCGGTGCGGATTGCGATGATTCTATCACAAGGCGTTTGTATACCTTTACCTCAAGATTATTAAGGATAGGCTCCGGAATTGATATCGTACCTGCTTCGCCAGTCAGACACAGAACATTTTTCAATGCGCCAACCGCGTGTACGCATGAAGGGCAATGTTGTAGATGTTCCTCCATGAGATTCATTCGTTCATCGTCGAGGAGGTCACAAATATATTCGGTGTGTAATTCCTTCAGTTGTTTACACGTTTTCATGAAACAAGCTCCTTAGATTAAATTTCATTCTTTTCCCACAACGGTTCTAGTGTTGTTTTTAGCTTTTTCATTGCCCGATGGAGGTGAATTTTTACCGTGCCTTCCGCTATACCAAGCACTTCAGCAATTTCATTGAGTTGCAAACCGTCATATCGATTCAACATAAAGACCGCTTTCTGGTTTGGCGAAAGCCGATCTACTGCGTCACGAATAATTCGATGCCGATCTTTTTCTTCAACTTGCCATTCGGGGTTGCTTCTCAAATCGTTCGCCATTGGTTCGTCAAGCGGAAGTTCTTCGTCATCAAGTGAGTATGTCATTCGCCGCGATTTTGAGCGGTGGTGATCGATTGACAGGTTATAGGCGATTCGATAAAGCCAAGTCGAAAAACGCGCTTGAGGACGCCAGTCTTCAAGCGCACGGTAAACCTTGACAAACACCTCTATGGTCAATTCTTCAGCATCTTCAAAATTCTTGACAGACCTGAGCAAATAGGAGAAGATTTTGTGCTTGTACCGCTTCATTAGTTCATCGAATGCATCTTGCCCACCAGCTTGAAAGTGTGCAACCAATATTTCATCTTCAACCATTGTGTCCATAAGGCGTTAATTAATTTGCCAAAAAATGAAAATACCGTTAGGAAAGCAATTGGGAACAGGACATTTTCTCTAAACGAGTTACAACTTGGGGAGGTTTACGATTTTTTTGTACTGTTTATTAAAATGAAGCTTCTCATCTTTGTAGCGTCAATCTAGCACAATTGCTGCCAGTTGTCAATCGAAAGGCAATTAACCTGCTTTGGGTTAGAACTCCCACTTTAACAAAGTCGCGCGATGATGCATGATTAGCACGCCCGCAACTGTCCCAACGGCAGCACCGCCAAACACATCCGATGCATAATGTCTCCCCAAATAAATGCGAGAAAGGCCTACCAATCCAGCACCGATGTAGAATGGAATTCGGAGTTTGGGATATCGATTGCTTAGAACAGTTGCGGCGGCAAATGCATAAGCCGTATGCCCCGATGGAAAGGCAGGATTTCCAAGTCGATTATCTAGTGGGCGTTTACGGCGAACAATTTCCTTCACGCCAAAAACAACCACGCCAGTGCCAATGAATGCTGATGACATCAACCTACCGGTCTCGCGATGTAATTCATCGCCGTAAGCCATGAGAACAATCGATAGTCCCATCATCGTTCTCGCATCGCCGAGGTCGGTAATTCTCTCCATAACTGTACCGATGGGTTCGCGCCGGGGCGGGGTGTCGTAGATTGCATCAAATATTTCTCGATCCACCCGTGTCAGAAAATTATCCGCATCAGAGGTTTCCGCGATGGGCATGCAACAGATATTCAGGAGAAAAAGCATACGAGATAGCGGGATGGCGAGTTTCTGTTTTCTCGTTTTCTTGCCTTGACGCAGCTTACGCCAGAAAAGTCTAACTTCGCTTCCTCGTTTCAACATTTTCAACTAATTCCCTTGAGATTTTTGAATTTCCACTGATGGTTTGGTGCATCATTTCGGCGGCGTTTGTAAATCCATCCAAAGATTTTGGTCTCTTGATTACTGGCGGCGTACACTAATCCGGCAATTGATAGACGGTTGTTTCAGGATGGTAACGTCCCCATGCAAACCAATAGATATTCATCGCCGGAATTCGGTCAAGAGTCTTACCTTTGAGTTTTCCTTCGGTAGCCTTGCCAGCGACCAAATTCCAGCGCGTGCCAGTCGTGGTATCTATGGCAACATTTCCGCCGCACGGCTCAAAAGTGAGAATCTTCCCTTCCAGTGCACGCATAAACACAGCGGCCGCGCCGGACACATTGTCGTGAAACGCTAAGACCGGCACACCGTCAATGACATCGTTTATAACGGATGTCCTGTCAAACGCTGTAAGAGGATAGGCACTGAAACGGGCATTGACTCGCACACCGATAACGACTGATTTATTCGGTAAACGGTTATCGTTATATTGTGTAGAACTTATTCCTGCATTGGGTCCAGCTCGATATCTTGCATAACTATCGAACTTCGGCTCTTCGATTTTCAGATTCGGATGACGGGAATCGAACTGAACAGAGAGCACTTTTGTGTTCGGGTAGTTTAATCGCCACTCTTTCCAAGTGATTTGCGGCATTGCAGCCATCATTGACAACTGTTTTCCTTTGAGTTGCCCTGTTACTGCTTTCCCCGTGATATGTGACCAAAGGGAACGCGTTTGATGGTCATACATCAGAAGTGCATCGTAAAGCAGTTTGCCTGAGACTCCAAAGGTATACGTTTTTCCTTCGAGTTCGCGGCTATACACGATTGCCGTTCGACAGAGTGGTCACCAGGTAATCGCTACTTCCACGCCGCCAACAACATCGTTGACAATTTCGTGCCCATTAAGCAGATAGATAGAGTAGGCATGGCTTTCACCGTTGAAACTGACTCCAATCATCGGTGAATCGTCTCGCAATTTTGCCTCGCGGGCAGAGACAAACCGCGGATCCTTGATTGCGGGGATTGCATCGAAGGGCAATACTGTGATGATGTGGTCTTCTGAGAATCTTTTGCCCGCATTAGGCGCGCCGATTTTCTCCGAAGCTGACACATTACTAACCAGTAAAATTAACACGGCGGCTGATAATATAATGGATTGTCTAACCACATTTTTTTCCTTTTCTACCGATTTTTCCTCTAAAATGTGAACATCCCCCTCGTACAAAGTGTACCACAGCAGCAAATGGAGTTGCAAATGAAGAATCATCCCTGCGATTAAATGCATTAAGGCTTTCTTTGACCAACATCTACAGAACAAAAGCCGACAGAATTTTATCAAAGTTAATCTCGTAGTCGGCGCTAGATTTCTCGAGCGCATGGATAAATCCTCATCATTTTCAATCACAGGCGATGGTTGTTGAAAAATGCCTCTTTCGGGACACATCGCCTTCTGCAAATCCGGGGAATTCACGGTTTTTAGTCTATTGCCTAAATAAGGACAATCGGCGCAACCATGTTTAAGTTCGTCGGATGGATTGCAGTTTGGAATTTAGTTTATTGCCCCATTCCAAATTATCTGCTGATGGGCCGTTGGGATAAACACATTGACGGTCAGCGTTACAATTTGATACAATTTCCGATGTGGTGTAGGTTTGATTGCGCAGGCATAGGCGAATCCGAGCGACCATGGGTTAACACCGGTTCAAAGGGGAAATCAGTGGAAGAAGTTAAACTTGGCTTTATCGGTTGCGGCGGAAATGCCAGTGGACACCTGCAACAGTTGTCCAACATGGAAAACGTCCGGATTGTTGCCACCTGTGACATTGATGGAGTTCGTGCTACCAGTTCCGCTGCGAGCTATAACGCGAATCCTTATACCGACCACAAAACAATGCTAGATAGAGAATTTCTTGATGCTGTTTATGTCAGTCTTCCCGTGTTCGCCCATGGACAGCCAGAGCTAGATATCATCGAACGCAAACTTCCGTTTTTTGTCGAAAAACCAGTTGCAATAAACATGGAGACAGCGAAACAGATTGAGGAGGCAGTAGTTGCTGCCGGGGTAATTTCCTGCGTTGGTTACCAACTGCGGTACCTGGGATCGACACAGCTTGCGCGTCAAATTCTTGATGGCGAAATCGTAAATATGGCCGTTGGAAAATACTGGAGCGGCACGGGACGCGGCACTCCAGGCAGTTGGCTTCATCAGATGAGTCGGTCGGGTGGACAGTTGGTAGAGCAGACCACGCACACAATTGATATGATGCGCTATCTCGTTGGTGAAGTAGAGGAGGTCTATGCCGTGCAAACAAATCGTATTCTGAAGGATATAGATTGCCCTGACAACAACTGCGTGACGTTAAAATTCAAGAATGGCGCTATTGGATCACTGACGGCATCTTGGTCGTATGATCCGAACGATTGGTCACATGCTAACGTTCTGGACATTCTGTATGACGACCGGTTTATCCATTGGGAAGCTGACCGCGTGCAGGTGAAGGAAAATGGGCAAAAGGTCTCCAAACAAGCACCTGGGCCAAGTATTGATGAAGTGTTTGTTGATGCGGTTTTCCGATGCGATGAATCTCAAATTCTCAGCTCATATAGTGACGCGGTCAAAAGCCTTGCCATTTCGCTGGCTGCAAACCAGTCGGCACAAGAAGGTATTCCAATTTCCGTATAAACGCATAATCCTAGGGTGAATTGAGCCTTTAAGGTGTACTGGAATTTCACCTGATTCGAAACAACAGGGAATTAGCCTATATTACATTTAGCGGTAAGGGATGTTTTGTAAGAGACATAATCTCTCAGTCTCAACGGTTTTGAAAAGGCAAAAGACCTATGGAATATTTATCACCAATCGGCAATCGAAAACCCACGCGGCAAATACATGTTGGGAATGTGTTAATCGGTAACGGAAACCCGATTACGATACAAACGATGACGACTACCCTGACGTATGATAGAGACGCTACCTTACGCCAAGTCGAACGGTGCGTGGAAGCCGGAGCACAAATCGTGCGAGTAGCAGTTCCTGAAGAAAGAGATGCGAGGGCTCTCTCCACAATCGTCAAGCGCGCTTCTGTACCGATTGTCGCAGATATTCACTTTAACTATCGGTACGCCCTCGCGGCTATTGACGCGAACGTCGCCAAAGTTCGAATCAACCCTGGGAACATCGGAAATGAACCGCGAATCGCCCAAGTGCTCTCAGCAGCGAACGCTGCGCGAATCCCAATCCGCATTGGGGTCAACGAGGGATCGTTGGAAAAAGACTTGCTTGACAAATATCCCTCGCCTACGGCGGAAGCGCTTGTAGAAAGCGCGATGCGTCACGTTAAAATTTGCGAAGACCACGGATTTACGAATATCGCTATCTCTGTTAAATCGAGTGATCCACGGAGAATGATAAAGGCGAACCGGCTGCTCTCCGCAAAAGTGGAGTATCCACTGCATCTCGGTGTGACGGAAGCTGGAACGCCTCGCCGCGCACATGTCAAATCCACGCTCGGCATCGGCACGCTGTTATTGGATGGTATTGGCGATACTATTCGAATTTCGATAACGGGCGACCCCGTCGAGGAAATTCTAACGGCGAAGGAATTACTTCGCACATTGGGTTTAGCGGATAATATATTGGATGTAGTCTCGTGCCCGTTTTGTGGAAGGGGTGATCCACTCGCAGATTATGAAGGGATAGTCGCTGCCGCTGAGGCGTTATTGGAAACTCACGGCATAAAGATTCCGGTTGCCGTCATGGGATGTGAAGTCAATGGCCCCGGAGAGACGCGTAATGCAGAAGCTGGAATTCACTTAGGCGGCAAAGAACTCGCAGTACTTAAGATTCGCGGCGAGAAAGTAAGGACATTTCGCGGAAAGGCTGAGGTTAATCCTCAGTTTTTAGCGGCCGCGTTGTTAGAGGCTGCACAACAAATTCAGGACGAGAAGCGTGATGCTTAATGCACCGTAGCTACGAGCGCACAACGCCGACAGGCAATTGTCTAAATTTGAACCTGCGATGGAATACCTCTGCAACCGATGCGGCAAAACATATCCAATTGACGCTATTCTGTACAGATGCGATTGCGGGCAACCACTTGAATTAAGAAATAGTGGAGTTTCATTCCCGATCAACAAAATTTCCCAGCGTGATAACACGCTCTGGCGTTATCGTGAGGCAATTCCAATTGATTGTGATACGTCGGTCGTCTCGTTCGGTGAAGGAATGACGCCGCTTGTAGCGTTAAATCAATCGCCCTATAATCATTACCTAAAATTGGACTTCGTATTTCCGACGGGTTCGTACAAAGATAGGGGAGCATCGGTCCTATTGTCTAAAATCAGAGAACTCGGTGTAGGAAAAATCGTGGAGGATTCTTCGGGTAACGCCGGTGCGGCGATAGCCGCCTATAGCGCGCGCGCCGGAATCGACTGTACCATCCACTGTCCCGCGTCGACATCAATAGGAAAGCTATCACAAATTGCACTGTACGGTGCAAAGTTGAAACTGATTGAGGGAAACCGACTGGCAACAACGAAAGCTGCGCTTCAAGCGGCAAGGACAACTTTCTATGCTTCGCATAACTGGAATCCCTTCTTCCTAGAAGGGACAAAGACAGTTGCCTTTGAGATTGTCGAACAACTTGGTTGGAAAGCGCCCAACCAGGTCATTTGTCCGGTGGGATTTGGAAGCATTTACTTGGGCTTGTACATTGGTTTCCGTGAGCTATACGATCAGAAAATCATTTCCAGATTACCAAGTTTGCTCGGCGTACAATCTGCTGCCTGCCATCCGATTTACAAGGCTTACGTTGAAAATAAAGATCAAATTGAAAGGTTTCCGCAGACACAAGAGACACTCGCCGAAGGCATTACATCAGAGTTACCAATTCGAATACAAAGGATTTTGAAGGCAATCAGTGAGACAAATGGCGCATTTACGATTGTCGACGATGAAGAAATAATTGACGGGATTAAAGTCCTTGCCGCAGAAGGCATCCTTGTTGAACCTACTTCAGCTGTCGTCGTCGCGGCCTTCAAAAAATTTGTGGAAAGCGGAATTATCAGCGAAAGAGACCTAACTGTATCAATTCTCACAGGCACCGGCTTGAAGGCAATTGACAAACTGATGTACCTGCGGTGATGCGGCAAATTTTCTGGGGAGGATGGAAATTACGACCACATTCACGGAGGCTGGTTTAGAGATGATGGAGGCAATAGCGGATGATTAACTTGAGTGTAAATGTAAATAAATTTGCGACATTAAGAAATGCTAGAGGCGGGGATATCCCAAATTTGATTGAAGCCGTCCAAACCTGCATTAGGGCTGGTGCGCAAGGAATCACGGTTCACCCAAGAGCCGACAAGCGGCATATAACACCGCATGATGTTTGCGAGATTGCTGAGACGGTCACGGTTGAATACAATATTGAAGGTGACCCAAGACCAGATTTGCTTGATATGGCCATGGAACTTCGTCCCGATCAGTTCACACTCGTACCTGTCGTACCGGGAGAAATTACAAGCCATAATGTCTGGGATTTGGCGAAAGATGGAGAGCAACTCAGACCGGTAATCCGACGCCTGAAAGGTGTAGGGATTCGCGTAAGTTTATTCAGCGGTACAAATCTGAAGCAGATTGATTTAGCGAAGGAAGTCGGCGCTGACCGAATCGAGTTGTACACTGCACCTTACGCATCGGCAGCGTCTGAGCAGGAGATTGAAGCTGAGTTTAACCTGTTGGCTAAATCTGCGGAAAAGGCAGCTAGTTTGGGGCTAGGTATTAATGCCGGCCACGATCTCAATTTAGACAATCTGCCACGGATGCGGAAATTACCGGGCTTGTTAGAGGTTTCTATCGGTCACCATCTAGTCTCTCATGCCCTTTACGTCGGCATCCAACAAGCAGTTAAAGACTACCGAGCAGCATTGGGGCAGTTAGAAGCCTCATGCACTTTAGACTGATGGGTGCAACGCTGACACATCATCATCATTTGAAATTTACATATACACAATCATATAACGCCCAGCGTCTATTTTGCGAGTTATTTCCATGCGTACTTGTGCCATTTTCGATTTAGACGGGACTATCATCAATCGCTCTTCTGAGAGGGTTTTCCTTAATTACCTGTTGTCTAATGGAGAAATTCCGCTGGGTAATTTGTTGCGTTGGACTGCCTATTTCATCAAGTCGAGAAATTTACGCGAATCGAAAGCCAACAAAGTCTATTTGCGAGGACTGGAATACGAACACATTTGTGCAATGGCGCAGCTTTGCGTTGCTGAACGTCTCATCAATAGCATCTCTCCCCGAGTTTTTGAGCACATTGAATTTCATAGGGCGGAGGGACGAACGGTAATTATCTTATCCGGATCGCTAGAGATTTTAATCAGATTGTTTCATAATCACTTAAAGACGGATATGATGATTGGGAATGTGTTGGAGGTTGTAAACGGGACTGTCACTGGCCGTCGAATCGGGAGGAATTGTTATGGCGAAAACAAGGCGATTTTGGTTCAACAGATTGCGACGGAGCACGGATTCGACTTGAGCCAATCCTATGCGTACGGGAACCACTACTCCGACGCACACAAACTTCACCTGGTCGGTCATCCAGTCGCCGTCAATCCCGATGGGAAATTGCGCCGAATTGCTGCTGCTAATGGCTGGCGAATTGAACAGTTTCACGATAAATTAGGCTTTACTCGTTAGGCAACATCTCCAATCCCTCAATCCATTCAATGGCATTTGTGCATGTCCATGCGTCTTGAAAAATTCCTTGCTGAATGCGGCATAGCTTCTCGACGCAGCTCGAAAAAGTACATTCAAGCGGGGCGGGTAACGGTCAACGATGAGTGTGTCCGAGTTCCGGGTAGACATATAGTTGCGGATCGGGACACGATTAAGTTTGATGGCAGCCGGGTAGAGGGAAACCCACAAAGGGTTTACTTGATGCTTAATAAACCCACGGGGTACCTAACAACCCGCAGCGATGAACGGGGCCGTCCAATTGTCATGGAACTTGTGCGCGGCAGTTCGCAAGACATATATCCGGTGGGACGGTTGGACTTAGATACATCAGGCCTCCTACTCATGACCAATGACGGCGCGTTCGCATATAGGTTGACTCATCCTAGCCATGAGGTGAAGAAAACGTATATCGCACAAGTTGAGCGCCAACCAAGCCAACAAGCAATTCAGCAATTACGAGATGGGATTGAAATTGTAGGGGGTTGCACTGCACCTGCGATTGTAGTTCAAATTGGGCGCAAAGGAGAATTAGCACAATTCAAACTTGTTATTCATGAAGGAAAAAAACGGCAAATTCGCCGAATGTTTAAAGCTGTGGGGCATAACGTGATTGAACTGAAACGGGTGCAGATAGGAAGCCTCAAACTCGGGCGACTCGCACTTGGAGAGTACCGAATGCTAACGCCAGCTGAAGTTCAGTCGCTGCAGAACGACATTAATCCCGCATCACAACCTACACGGGATCATCAGGGGACTTAGGATTGTGACGTTAGTGCAGGCTAATCGTCAATGAACGTTTTGATGCGATCTAGCAAAACACCAGCGTTTGCCTTAATTTCTTCGTTCTTAGAATCGCTCAATGTCTCAAGAAGTTCGATTGCCTGTTGATACTTTTTTTGAAGTGCATAGGTTAAGCTCAGGTGATACTTAGCCTGCTCATAAACTGTGCTTTGTGCGTACTTTTCGATGACCGTTTGAAAGTGCGTCTCCGCCTTTCGATAAAAATCTTCCGCGTTGTCTTCATCAGCATGCGTTGCGTAATGTAATCCTAGGTTGAGGTGGATATCCGGCAACAAACCGGTTTTGTTCATTGGATCTAGTTTAAGAACTTTATCGGCGATAGGTTTGCCATTCTCAATGTCCCCCCGCTTGACATAGATGATTGCAATTTCAGCATTAATCATCGGGGCATCTGGATTTTCTTTGATTTCAATTTTTAGTTGCTGAAACCGTTCTTCCTCCTTGAGAGTCCCCTCCATAAGCACGGCAAATTCCTTTGCATCTCTGTAACCAACAATAACACTGATTGGATTCCCTTCAGTGTCAACGAATGCAATTGTTGGGACTGCGCCTGATCCATCTCCGTATGTCCTGTAAGCTTCAGCGTGCTCATCGCTTGACTCCGGATTTAACTTCAAGGTAACGAATTTTTTTGATAGTTCAACAACTTTTGAATCACTAAACGTAGTGGCATCCAGCCGCTTACAGGAACCTCACCATTCTGTGTAAAAGTCCATCATAATGGGTTTACCTGTTTCTTGGGCTTCCATCATTCCCTTCTCAATTGACTTCTCCCACTTAATCTCGGTTGATGCAAAGGCCAGCGGATAGGCAGCGGCAGTAAACATCAGGATAACCAACACCGATAGCTGATTCCGCTTCCAAGTACGATTGAACATCTGTATTCTCCTTTGATATTGGAATTGGTACTTATAGAATTAAACGTATCATTATTTACCTAGTCCACACGATGTGAGCAAATTTCCAAGTTTGGCGTCGGTACGAGAAACTAGTTCCATATTGAATTTATCGCAAATTCGACACGACGAGATTTGAAAACTATTGGGTTTAGTCTGCATTCTACTTAGGTGCAAAATTGGCTAATTGCTGGAGGCTAATCTGGGATCTGGGTACGGATTGAATAAACCCTTAAACCTCCTCTGATACCTCATAATCACGTTTGGAATTCCAATTGCCTGTGGTCAATTGGTCAAGACTCATTCCCGTTTTTCTCAGTTTCCTCCCGTTCTGAATCACTTGGCATTTGCTCTGTAACCGCTTTGGCTTGAATCTGTTCAACCACCTGAATGCTTGTAGTCTTACTGCTCAAAGTTGTCCGACATCTTCCACAAGTCGTGACAATTTTTACTAATTTGGCATGTCTTCCCGCTTTATTTTGCTTTTGTTTCGTGTCCACGTACCGCTTGCAGCGAGGACACCACAACTGCTGCGGTCCCAACATTTATACACCCTCCGTGCTATTTTCCGATGCAGAATTGCGAGAAAATGCGGTCTAGAATGTCTTCGGCTGTTATTTTGCCAACAATCTCACCAAGACAATCTAAACTAGTCCGCAAGTCTACCGCGATTAGGTCATGTGACTGTGCTTGAAATAAGCTATCACGCGCCTGTTCAAGTGCAATTTTTGCTCGGCGCAATGCCTCGTAGTGACGAATATTTGTGACAATCACCCCTTCGCTAATTGTTTCTCGTCCCTTGAGAATTTCCTTTAGTACCGCCGTTTTCAAATCTTCAATACCGTCTCCATACAAAACGGACGTTTTAACTACCGAATTCTGGGGAGCATAAGTCTGAAGAGTTGCAATCGTCGTTACTACGGGCAAATCTACTTTGTTTAATATGAAAATTGCATTACTACGGTTGACAGCGTCTAACAATTGCCTGTCTGCTTCGGTTAGCGGTTGGGAAGCATCAAACATCACTAGAAGTAAATCTGCACCGTCTAAATAGGATTTGCTGCGCACTATGCCTTGGCGTTCAACAACATCTTCAGTCTGATGTATACCTGCGGTATCAATTAACTTAAGCGGAATGCCACGTAGGTTCAGCGGTTCTTCGATTGTATCCCGAGTCGTGCCGGGGATTTCCGTGACAATCGCCCGTTCTTGTTGCAACAAAGCATTAAGTAAGCTTGATTTCCCAACATTTGGCTTGCCGAGAATAGCGACACGGGCGCCTTCTCGCAAAATTTTACCGTCCGGCGCGGTCGCCATCAAGCGGTTTAACCCGTTGAGGATGGCTTCAGCGGATTTTCGCGCCGCCGCTAAATCAATGAAATCAAGGTCTTCATCCGGAAAGTCAATTGACGCTTCAACTTCTGCGAGCAGGTCTGCAAGCCGGTCACTGAGCGCGTTTACTTCTTGGGATAGCTTTCCGCTAAGCAGATCCATAGCAACGCGGAAATTGAGTTCTGTTTGAGATTGAATCAAATCAACAACTGCCTCTGCTTGGGCAAGATCCAATCTATCATTGAGAAAGGCGCGTTTGGTGAATTCTCCGGGTTCTGCAAGACGCGCTCCCGCACGCAGCGTCAATTCGAGGACTTGCTGTAATGGGATGACGCCTCCGTGACAGTTAAACTCAACGACGTCCTCCGCCGTATAAGATTTGGGCGCCAACATAATTCCCAGCATGACTTCATCAATTACAGCATTTGAAACGGGATTGACAACCCGCCCATAGTTGAGGGTATGGGTCGAAAATTGAGCTGGCGAGATATGTCGTGGTGACCGGAAAATCTTACAAGCGATAGGTACAGCAAGGGCACCACTAACCCTTACAATCCCGATGCCACCTTCGCCCCGAGGCGTTGCAATTGCAGCAATCGTATCAGATAGACTCATAACCCCATGTCATGGGTCGTGGTTTTCGTGTGGCGTGACGACGACGCACCGCAGCATGCCCTCTCCACGGCTATAAGTCGCAACACCATTGTCCGACTGTAATGCGAGGTGTACAATCCGACGGTCCTGAGGTGTCATCGGATTTAGGACAACCTCCAAGTTTGATTCCTTCACTTTGGCAGCTGTTCGATTAGCCAAATCAACAAGTAGAGTTTCACGACGTTCACGGTACCCCTCTGTATCAACGAAAACTCTCTTCTTAACTAAGGATGACTTGTTCAAAATACAGTTGACCAAGTATTCAATTGCATTAAGTGTCTGTCCATGTCTACCAATTAACAAGCCAGGAGTATCAGCACTAACAATGAGATGAACGTTATCGTCAATGCTACGCGTTTCAATCTCGGCTTCGACTCCCATATGGGTCAACAGGTCATGCAGCACAGATTCCGGGGTTGGGGAAATATCTCCCTTTACGGTAGCGCGGATTTTGGCTAATTTCGTGCCTAATCCCAAGATTCCCTTTGTGGCTTCATGGATAACTTTTACACTGACTTGTTCTCGGCTAACGTCGAGTTTTTCAAGTGCGTGTTCTAAAGCTTCTTCTGTAGTTTTGCCTTCCGTTTCAACATATTGTTGCACGGTACCTTGTATTCCCGATACCCCAAAATGAGACCCAAAATTGATGGTAGATTTAATTAAGATCTTCGATTTTGGAGTTGAGATCTCCTTTTTGTTAGCTTAGGTTGTTTTCCTGATGTTAAGGTTTTAACAGGCTCGGTCTCCTCTGATTTCCGGAATTGAGTTAAAAGGTGCCGTCCAATTTCAAAAACGTTACTACATGTCCAATAAAGAATTAACCCCGATGACCAATTGTAAAGAATAAACACAAAGATAAAGGGAATAAACTGCATAATCTTTGCCTGAGTATTGTCTGCGATAGGCGTCACCCCTGCATTCATTTTTTGTTGTAACAAGGTTGTAGCACCGTAGATGATGGGCAAAAACCGAACTGCATCAATCAAAAGCAGGGGAATCGTAAAGGGTAACGGGAACAAGGTATCAGGGCCAGACAAATCGTCCATCCATAAGCAGAAAGGGGCGGCACGAAGCTCAACCGCGTTTCCAAAGACCGTGAATAACGCAAATAGGATAGGCAACTGCGGTATCCAAGGAATACAGCCGCCTAGTGGATTGACACCGTGTTCTTTGTATAGCCGCATTGTGGCACGATTTAACTTTTGCGGATCGTCTCTGTATTTCTCCTTTAATTCTGCAAGTAAGGGCTGGAGTTCCTGCATTTCCTTCATTGACTTATAGCTTTTTCGGATTAGCGGGTAGGCAGCCAGTTTCGTAAATAAGGTCAATAGAATGATTGAAATTCCATAATTTCCAATTATACTATTGAGTCCACGAAGCAACCAGAGCATCGCCCAAGCAACTGGCCACAAAAAGCCAAGGTCAATAATCTTGTTCATTCTAAGCGGATCATCGGGTGCGTTGGGATGTGTCACCCTATTCAGGATACTATCTTCCTTGGGTCCAACATAGACTCGAAATACATCGGTACGCCGTTCATTGACGGAAATACCGGAAATGACAAGGCTTGCCGCGTCTTTCCAGGCAGCAATCTCAGCCGATGGAATTTCTCCATTATCTATAAGTTCTTCACGTTCATACAAAGCATTGAGCGATGGATCTGGAATCATAAGCGCGGCAAAATACTTGCTATTCATCCCCGCCCATAGGACGGGGGCGTTTTTCTCTGAATCGCTAAAATCTTGTCTTGGCTTGCCGTGTCCTAAATATGCTACCGCCCCCTCATTTTTAGAAGCCCTCCTCCCTTTGCCGCTGTGCTTGCGCTCATGGAGAAGAAGGTCTGCATTAATCCCCGGTCCCCAATACAGTTTGTAATTCTCTAACGGTTGATTTGATATGTTTTCGAAAGTCAGCGCTACGTCCACAAAATAGCGATCATTATAAAAAGTAAATTCTTTGGATACCTTGAGTTTATCTCCAATCTGAGTTTTGAAGGTCAACCTGTCTCGAGACTGATCGGTGAGAATCACTTGTTGTTTGTCCGCCTTCCAGACAGCCGACATTGTGTCATTCTTCAAATCAGGAATATCAACTCGGAGGCAACTTTGGGCACTTTTTGGAATCAAGTTGATTGATTCGTCGTTGGTAGATCGATCTGGATATTTTCTAAGTCTCCATTCACCGACAATTGCGCGCTCGTCAATAAAGGAAATTTCATAGTTGTCGGTTTGCACAAGAGTTCTTGGACCTTCTTGAACCCTACTCAAATAAAGCGATGACTCATCCCTTTGTGTTGGTGTTTCAATCGTTGATTCAGACGGGGAGGCCGGCAAATCCTCCCGCTGCCGGTCGGGGGTTTGCTCAGGCGGCGGTGGACTAAAGAAGATGGTCCAGCTAACCATTACAATAATCATGAGCGCAATCGCTAGGATGTAACGCCTCTCCATTCAAAAATCTCCTCATAGATGAACAATTATGATTCTAAAGAGTTGTGTTTTCATTTACACGCCGTAAGCAATGCACACGCTTTTATAGACTCTAGGCAGCAACGCATTATGCCGGCAGAGCGACAGATTGAATATGGAGATTAGGAATTACGAGCTCCGGTTAACGCTACTACAGATTTCCGGTATTATATGCTTGACCCTATTCAGCCACATAATTCTTTTGGAATTTTATTTGAGCGGATCATAGCCACCGGGGTGAAAAGGTTGGCACTTCGATAATCGTTTGAAAGTTAGCCAACACGCTTTCAAAAGATTATGCTTCATTATTGCTTCTAAAGAGTATTGGGAGCACGTAGGGTAGAAACGGCAAGTTGGCGGAAAGAGCGGGGAAATAAATTTACGATAGAGGCGTATCAGATAAATCAGAATTATTCTCATAGACAAAAACAGTCATGTTTTGAGAATCTTGGCTTGACGCAAAAGCTGTAAGAATGAAGATTTGGCTTGCTGGCATTTCATATCAAGCGCGGCCGTTCGTCCAACAACGATAAGGTCGTAATTTGGACAAATTCGGTGTTTAGATAATCTGAAAGATTCTCTGATTAACCTTTTGACTCGATTCCGTTTGACACTGTTCCCTAACTTTTTACTGGTGGTAATGCCGAGACGTACCACACTTAAAGAATTCCGAGACACATATACAACAAAATTCCGATTCCAATATTTCTTCCCCTTCTTATACCCTCGCTGAAATTCCCATCTTCGTGTCAATCGCTCTGGATGAGCTTTTATCTCCATGTCAAAATTTTTTGAGTGTTACTTGAGTCTCCCACTCCGCATTGTCGATTTGTCCACGAAGGTAGTCAACATAATCTGTAACTTGAGTTTCCACGATCATTTTCGGTGTGCCGTCTTCACCTTCAACAATACCCTTTATGACATCAACTGTATCCTCTTGCGTTTGAGTTCCGTGCACAATTGCGCATATCATCAGGAATTCTTTTTTTATTGCTATATCCGACAAAGCCTGTGGAATAAAGTGAATTTGAAATATATTGTGCCCGCCATCAAGACGACCATCGTTTAGACGCCAGTGAACTGTTTGGATTTTCTGCTCTTGAAACATCCGACGCAGCACTTCTTGCTGGAGCGATATGGGCACTTTGGGCTTGGTAGTTTCAGAAGAGGGTTTGCTAGTAGGCTGGTCCCCCACTACCTTATAAGGTACAAAACCTAGCCATCCCGAAGCGGGATTACCAACTTCAAATGCAACAACCAGCGGTTGCGCATTTTCTGGATGGATAACGGATTCACCAGGCGAGCGTCCGGTTTCTCGTCGATTATATTTCCCCCACTCTTCCATCAAGGAGAATTGATAATAATAATCTTCGGGCGCTTGAATTGCACAAGCGAACCATATAAGAGGGAAACTCAAAATAAAAAAGTGCGTTCTGATGATAGAAAAGCGCATTAATTTAAATATACAGATACTTGTTCCAGGACTCGTCATAACGCAAATGGCGGCTAAGATGCAAATATGAGATAATTGAGGGAACTTTAGGGGAGCGCTTGGGAAACATACGAGCTTCACGAGGTGTGCAATTACCTTTTTTGATGTTGCACTTTTTACACGCTGTCGCGACGTTTTCCCATACCGTTGCACCTCCGCGCGATCTTGGGACAACATGGTCAAGCGTTAACATTGAATGAGGAAATTTCTCATGGCAATACTGGCAAACGTATGCATCCCGGACAAATACGTTTCTTCGTGAGAATTTTACAACACAGCGAGGGATATGGACGTAATTCACGAGACGAATCACCAAAGGAATTTTCATTGCGGTGCTTGGCGATCGGATAACCTGATCTGAGACTTCTTCCATACACGCTACCCCTTTGATAATCATCTTCATCGCACGTTTTAAGTTACAAATATTAATCGCCTCGTAGCTTGCGTTTAACACGAGTACCGGTGTTTTCATAAGCGAATCCTCTTATAAAAACCGAACCTTCTCAACCTACCCTTGATTGGTGTTATTGTAACACACTTGTATCTTTACTCGCAAGTGTATCTTAAACCGCAATCAAAATACTAGCCGTTGGTTCTTTAAATGACTCGATTTCAACGGACTATATCAGCAGGAGAATTATCTTTTCCGAGCAATGCCAGCGTGTGAAAAACACCTTTGACATACAGGAATATTTATGATAAATTCCCATTGTAACGAAGCCGGAATTTGAAGATGGATAGACCTTCCGCGAATAATTTGCGTTTTTCCCTTGAAACGGAAACTTTAAAGGTTTCTAAACACCCTATGATATGAAAAGGTAAATCGGATATCAGACAGAAATTGGTCAGTTAATGCCGAACCCATTATCTCTTTTTGGCGTTATCTTTCACGCATCGTTTTTACGTCCATGGAATCAGGTATGTATAACCGAGCGCCAGCCAAACAACGAGTGCATAACTCATTCGTAATATCTATATTTTTGCACATCATTGTTACGTTGATGATGAACTTAAATTTGCCGAAATGGTATCCATCCGCGCCTACGATTCCGGAACCTATTGTTGCTGAGCCAACTGTGGTTGAAATCCTTCAGCCTTCTTATGCGCCACGCCTGAAAAGCCGCATCTCAACTACGAACACAAACACCCCAAACTTAGCAATGCGGGTTCCCTCTATGCCTCAATCGAATTCACGGGTTAGAAGAGAACAGACTAATAGGGCAGAACAAGCATATCTGGCAGCGGCACTACCAATTAGTACGATAGTGGCATTGCCAAATTCAGATACTATTCTCACGAATCAACCGCAAGAGGAATCATATTTACGAGAACTGATTGTCAACCCTGCCAATGTCTTGGCACGACAGCCAACGTCACACACCTTGGAGAATGAGAACAGTTTGACTCAAAACAGAGACGCTCAATCGGCAACGGATGGTGAGCACCATCCCATAAAACACATTAACCGCGACGCTCAAATTGGAAGTGCGCTGCAGACGATTGCTAGAAATATTGCAAGCGGCACAAGTTCTTCAATTTCGGATATTGTGTTTTTGTTGGATTCGAGCGGCAGCATGGAAGAGAACATCCGAGCCGTGGGAAATCATCTTGTCAGCATGGTTAAGATTTTTCGGGAAAAACACATTGATTTCACAATGGGAATCGTCAAATTTAAATATGATTCCCTGATATTTCCCCAGACACGGGATTATCGGAAGTATGAACGCTTACTCGAGAATGTCAAATGCGGCGGCGATGAGCGAGCTTACAATGCCATTGTCAAATCAATTTCAAGGGTAAAATTCCGTAAGGAAGCTGAACGACGATTCATTCTCATTACAGATGAACCGTGTAAAGGATCTTACACAATCTCTGATGTATTGAATCACTGCCGTGCGGCGCAGATTACGATGGACGTCATTGGCGTCAATGATAAATGGCAAAAATACTTAGTAAACAAGACAGGCGGGTTGTGGTTCCCAATACCGGGGGAATAGAAGAAAGCTTCGCCTATTCTTTTGGGGAGGTTTGCTAATATTGCTGCTGAAGTTTAGGCATAAGAGATAATGGCCGGGGACAGCGAAGGCAGGTGTAAAAGATCTGGTAAAGGCCTGCCTCCGCTAAATCAAACTCTATCGACGTTTAAAAAAAATAGCAAGCATATCGCGGGTGGGCACGTAGGTGGTTGGACATTGTGACCGCTAAATCGGCAACCATGTGACGTTAGAATTCTAACCCCGTCCAAAACACAAAAGGAAATACTTCATCTAACTCTCAAAGCATTCCATACGCCAGATTTCATCGTTGCGAGAGAAACCTTTCCAGGTCTTGAATATTAGCCAGTTGCACATCGACAATTGAAGGGTCAGGACATACCTTCTCTTCCCCACCAACTAACCACGCTGTCCACATCCCTACTCCCTTAGCGCCACAGACATCATGCGAATACGAATCTCCAACATAGATTGTCTCGTGGGGCGAAATCCCCAGCGCAAACAATGCGGCGCGGAAAATTTCTGGTTCCGGTTTCCAAACTCCAACAACTGTTGAATCTATTACGACATCAAGCAGTGGGGAAAGTCCAAATTCATTACACCAACCATGCGCATTTCCAAAGTTGTTGCTGATAACGCCGAGTTGATATCTGCTTCCAAGCGTTGTGAGCCATCGCCGGTTTAGATTGAGGCTCTCCGCTACACCGCGACAGAAATGGTCGATATATCGATTTTTCTCCGCCAGATTTAATCCGAGCCGTTCATAAATTCCTGTGGCAATCGCATCTGCAGATTCGCGGAGATTCAGCGTTGGCGCTTTCCCGTCGGCGATGAATTGTTCAACGGCGGCGTGGTCGGCGCGATCAAATTCCTTTCGGTTGATTTCGGGATGGCCACAACGGATGAATCGATAGGTTCGCTCACGCCAGTGAATTCCATTTCCGTCAAGTGTGCCTCCAAAATCAAACAGCACGGCGCGAATTTTTGACATTGATTTCGGTTCTTCGAAGTATTACCATTCCTGATTCGTCTATTCCCTCAACAACGGTTGCGGCTGCATCCAACCAATTGTGCTGATGAGTTCTTCTTGCTTATCTTCCATAGGAACTTCGATTAAGGCAGGCGTATTCATTGCGAGCACGTCTTGTAGAACACTTTTGAAATCAGCTGGATTATTCACCCTAACGGCATATGCGCCGAATGACCTAGCAAACTCGACAAAATCAGGATTCAACAAGTCTGTATCAATTGTTCGTCCGTTGCAGCTCTGCCGCTGCGAACCCTTAATTGCCGTCAAGGCATTATCGTTCACAACAATCGTTACAACGTTGATTCCGTACATCATTGCTGTTGCCAACTCACCAGCGCCCATCATGAATCCGCCATCTCCACTAAAGCACACGACCGATTTATCCGGATGCGCGATTTTAGCCCCAATCGCCGCAGGAAAAGCGTAACCCAAAGCGATGCCGATACAGGGATATAGGAATTTATGGGGCTGGTAGATGGGATACTCCGCAAATGAAGCGTATCCAATCGAATGGACATCAACTGAAAGGATTGCATCGTTCGGAAGTACGCCGCGGATTTCCGGCAGCAGGGGCATTGGCGGTTGAGCCGTAAATTTTTCTCTAAGCCGATGTAACGGCTTATTCCAATGTCCGCTGCCAACCTCAACTTCTTCGAGCAACGATTGCAATGTTAGTTTGAGATCTCCGACGACGTTAACGTCGCAAGGATACTCTCGCCCTATTTCCGTATCATCCGCATCAATCTGAATTAGCGGACGCGACGGTTCGAAACTCCAGTCCCTTGTATCAATCGAGGTAAAGCGCGGTCCAATTGCGAGGGTACAATCTGCGATTTGCATGCCTTGACGCGCGAGATAACCGTTACTATTCCTTAGTGCCAGCGGGTGATCTTCGTGCAGTGCACCTTTTGCACATCGCGTGACGATTACAGGCGCATTGAGTTTCTCAGCGAGCTGCCGCAATTCCTCGCGCGCATCGGCGTGAATAAGAGCGGCCCCAACAAATAAAATGGGCATCTTTGCGCGATTGAGTGTTTTAGCTGCGAATTTTATGTCGGCGTCGTCTGGCGGGGGAACCGGGGTTGGATAGACTCTCGGTGGGACAGTCACATTCCCTGCTCCGGTGATGATGTCCATGGGAAATTCTAGCACAGCGGGACCAGGACGACCGGACCGCATTGCCCGGAAAGCATTTTCGACGACAACGGGAACCTCTTCGACCGTCTTGGGGATTGCACAATACTTCGTTATAGGTTTGAAGAATTGCATCTGATCCAAGCCGTGGAACATCTTGCTTGGATGTTTAGTGTAAAATTTCGAATCGCTTTGGCCGGTGATTAGCAGCACAGGAACGCAATCGGTAAATGCTTCCAAAATGCCGGTCGAGGCGTTGCTCGCGCCTGGACCGGGTACTGTCAAAGCAACTCCAATTTCGCCGGTGGAGCGGGCAAAACCATCCGCCATATGGGTTGCAGAATATTCGTGGCGTACGAGAAAGTGTTCAATGCCTGTACCACGACGCAGAAGGGAATCATAAATCTTTATGTTTTGGGTGCCTGGCATGCCGAAAATGCAGCGTACTCCCTGCGCTTTCAGACATTCGATGAGAATATCTCCACCCTTCATTCCTATCCTATAGCCAGCCTGAATTTTGGTCAATTATCGGGAGATTTTATTCGGTATTCCATAATGCAGCACATTTTGCACACGGACATATTTCTCGCAGGGTCTCAAAGGAATAAATGCCGGTCGAATGACCGTCGCTCCACGTGAATTGGATTGCGTACCGACCAACAAGCTGAATGTCGACTGCACGAATATCATGTGGTACGACTAGTCGAGAGGTATCGCCGAATCCGCTTGGACCAAATATGGAGTGAACGTCCTGCCCGCCATGCCGTTCCATTGCGCAACCTGCACAAGGGCATAAACGCCTGAGATAAAGGATGGGATATTTGCTTTCGTGTCCATCTTTCCATACAATCAGGAAAGTTGTATCACTGAGTTTTCTAAGCGTTTT
Organism: Candidatus Poribacteria bacterium; assembly: GCA_028819845.1. GTDB lineage: Bacteria > Poribacteria > WGA-4E > WGA-4E > PCPOR2b > JAPPKS01. Next base: position 186,540 of record JAPPKS010000034.1, read on the forward strand.
GGGTTGCTTTAGTTCGGCAGATGAACGGGAATTACACATTACGGTTTAACCCTTTAAGACTACCGCTTCGCTATCCGCTAAGTCAATCCTCCCTGATTGTTTGCATCGTCCTAAAAAATCCCTAGCTCATCCTTCGCTTCTTCGCTCATCATCTCAGGTGTCCAGCGAGGCGTCCAGACGACGTTGATGTTGGTATCGTCAATCCCATCCAGCTGCTCAACAAGATGCTGCGCCCCATTGATAATTTGACCACCGGCCGGACAACCGGGACTCGTTAAGGTCATGGTGATATTAGCGGTATTGTCTTGAATGTCAACACCGTATATCAAGCCCATATCCACTATGTTAATGCCAATCTCCGGGTCAATGATTTCCTTTAAGGTGTCAAAAACCGTTTCTTCTGTGACCATCCGAATCTCCTTTCGAAGGCAGTGGAGAGCAAAAAGCAGTGGCAGGCGGTCAGTGAATCAAGTGACACCATCAACAAGTCACCGGTCACTGTCTTTTTAATCGACGCACACAAGGATATTGTCTCCTTCTATTTTGACTTTAAAACACTCTATCGGTTCAACTGCCGGCATACAGAGGGCTTCTCCCGTCCGAACGCTAAAACGCGCTCCGTGCCTTGGACATTCCACCTCATCGCCTTTCAGCTCACCCTCAGCGAGCGGACCTCCATCGTGGGTACAAACGTCCTCAATAGCATAAACATCACCATCCACATTGAAAATCGCAACTGGAAGTCCATCTACTTCAACTAACTTCTTTCCACCGGGCGGCAGTTCACTGACCTCGGCCACCTTGAAAAACTGGTTCATTAACCCATGTCCTCCCTACCTCTCGTCCTCCTCACCCGGCCATCCTTTCAGTCCATAAGCGCCTGCTTTTAGCACCTTCAACGCTAAAAGTCCACATTTCAGACGGACGGGCCCTAAAGGAATGCCAAGCATATCCAACTGGTCGTCTTTGCTCAACTTTTTTATGTCTTCCAAACATTGTCCTTTGATTCGTTCGGTTAGCATCGAAGCTGCCGCTTGGCTAATCGTACAACCATGCCCCCGCCATCCAACATCCACGATAACACCGTCCTTGACGGTCAAATCCATCTGAATCTTGTCCCCGCATAACGGGTTGTCTTCTTCGTAAGAGATATCGGGATTCTCAAGAGTTCCGTAGTTGCTTGGATTCTCGTAGTGATCCAGAATATCTTCTTCGTAGATATTCATCCTCGTCTCCGTATCAGTATCTTTTGGGCTTTTAAAAGTCCTTCATAGAGGCTATCAACCTCCTCAAGTTTATTATAGAGATAAAAACTTGCGCGAGCCGTAGCGATGACACCGAATTTTTGCATTAGGGGTTGAGTACAGTGATGGCCGGCTCGAATTGCAACGCCGTCCTGATCTAATATACCGGCTACATCGTGTGCATGGATGCGATCCAAATTAAAGGTGACCGCACCAACTTTATGCCGTGGTTTAGGACCATAGATAGTTATACCTTCAATTTCGCTCAATTTCTGGTGTGCATACTCAAGAAGTTCTTGCTCGTGCGGGTGTATTGCATCAAGTCCAACGTCGTTGAGATAGTCTACGGCGGCGCCAAGTCCAATGGTTTGAGCAATGCTCGGTGTGCCCGCTTCAAATTTTTGCGGCAAATCAGCGTAAGTTGAGTGTTCACGTTGGACGGTGCGAATCATCGAACCGCCGCCCAAAAACGGCGGCATCTCTTCTAGCAGGTCCAATTTGCCAAAGAGTACACCAATTCCGGTGGGGCCGCACATTTTATGCCCTGAGAAAGCGAAGAAATCGCAATCGATAGCTTGCACATCGACTGGCAAATGCGGAGCGCTTTGCGCTGCATCAATGATGACTTTTGCACCAACCGCATGTGCCGCGGCAGTGATTGATTGAACAGGATTGACCGTGCCGAGAACATTAGACACGTGAGTTACCGCAACAAGTTTGGTGCGTTCGGTCAACAACCGATCCAATTCCTCTAAATGCAAAAGCCCTTCATCGGTAACTTCAATGTACCGAAGCTTTGCTCCTGTCCGTTGAGCAAGCAGTTGCCATGGAACAAGGTTGCTATGATGTTCCATTACAGAGATTAGAATTTCATCCCCGGCTCGCAGGTTAGCGTTTCCCCAGCTATTGGCGACAAGATTTATCGATTCCGTTGTGTTCCGTGTAAAGATAATCTGGCAAGCGCGCGGTGAGTTGATAAAACGAGCAATCTTCTTCCGCGCCTCTTCGTACTGTTCGGTCGCTTTCTCAGAAATTCGATAGATGCCACGATGGATATTTGCGTTATAGGTGCGATAATAATCACTCAATACGTCAATAACACGATTCGGCTTCTGAGAAGAAGCAGCACTATCCAGATAAATTAACGGCGGATTGATTTCTTGTTTTAGAATGGGAAAGTCGCCGCGGATAGCTTCCACATCCAGCGGACGAAACGCACCATTCATGCACACCTCCAATTACGACAACCAATTGCCGTTGTCCGATTGTGTATATGGATTACGCACAATCCAACCTATACCTAAGTACGTCGCTTTTCGCAGTTTCCAAAAGTGTCCCTACCGAGCGACTAGGTTTTTGGGGACACTTTTTCCCAGCGGCAAGATTTCGCTTAATTTTAGAATCTCCGATGGCTTCAGAATCACGTCAAACACTAGGTCGGCGGCATGTTTTGTGTTTTTCGCAACGAGTCGACCGCAGTGTGTCTTAAAGTGTCCTTTTGTGCCCTTTTGTGCCCTTTTGTGCCCTAAAATCGGGGATTTCGTTTTTGGGACATTCCCCGTGATTAAGAAAAAAGTCGGGTTTTGCGAGCAGTCACAACCCAACCTACAAGTATCAACTATCGTGCAGCGTATAGTCGATGATGTGAGCCACGAGTAGGACATCAATTTTTCGAATTTTAATGCGTGTTAGAACCTACGCAGTTGACGACGAGGAATTGCAATTCGATGCGTTATCACCCATGCGGGGAAGACGCCCCCCTACGATAGGTGGCGACATCAAGACTTTGACAGAAAGTTGCTCGCCCACTTAGACAGTCTACTTTGCGGCTGATCGATGTTTACCGCGACGTCACCGTGATCGGCGCATGCTTGATCCGTTGGTACACCAACGTCAGCGTCGCTCGGTTGTACGAATCCTTTTTCGAGGAGATACGCTTCGACTTCATCGCCGCTCACATCGGCGATGATTGCACCATCAATCTCAATGGTTGGCTGAAGGGGCTGCCCGCTCTTTTCCACCATTTCCCGATAGTTGTCGGTGTTGTTGATAATGTCTCTGTCTTCGTATTCTAAACCGTATTTTTGGAAAATCGCGCGAACGCCATTGCTCCAACCACAGACGGGTTTCATATAGGCGGTAATCTTAGGTTGACTCATTTTTTGTTTCCTTTCTTTATTAAAAATTAGTTAATTGTATTTGGCAGCGGGTCAAATACCCAATGCCTAATCTCTAAATTGCGAGTTTGTCCGTCACAGATTGCTGCAATTGCTTCCGAACAGATACCAACGGGATTCTTCCCATTGCCGGCTCAAAAAAGCCAGCGACAATCATCTTTTCGGCCTGATCATACGATAACCCACGGCTCATGAGGTAGAACACCTGTTCTTTATCAATGGAACCAGCCGTTGCACCGTGGGTGCAACGCACCTCGTTTGCGTTAATCTCTAAACCGGGAAGTGTATCGGCATGTGCGCGTTTATTCAAAACCAAATTATCATTTTTTTGATACGCGTCGGTATGCTGTCCTTCCGGGTGAACGTAAATCATGCCGCTCCACACTGATTGTGATTGATTCTTGAGCACAGATTTGTAGAGCAAGTCGCTGGTTGTATGGTTGGCTTTATGCTCTTGATATGTATGAATATCAATGTGTTGGCGCGCATGGGTGAACGTGAGCCCGAGCATATCAACACGGCAACCCGCACCCTCAAGAACGGAAACTTGGTTCAACTTGCTAAGGCGGCTGCCTAAAGCGCCTGTAATCCAACGGAATTCAGCATCTCTATCGACAATTGCGCGTTGACTTGAAAAGTTCCAAACTTGGTGATTCCAGCGCTGAATTTGTGCGTAATTCACTTGTGCGTTTCGTCCGACAAAAATCTCAACTGCCCCGCAATGCAATCCGGGCGCCGCAACGTCAGCCGATAGCTGCTCTTCCACAATGGTAATCTGACTTGAATCGTCAGCGACAATTATTGAATGCGCGAGATCGGCGCGATTTGCCTCAGACAACGCGATAAAAACATGCATCGGAATTTCGACGACAACGCCTTTGGGAACATGCAGCAGGAATCCTCCTTGCCAGAAGGCTCCGTGCAGCGCGTCGAAGCTATTCCAATCAATCCTCACGGCTTTGGTCATGAAATATGAGCGGACGAAATCCGATCGTTCCTGCAAAGCGGTATTAATGTCTGCAAAGTACACCCCTTTGCGTACAAGTTCTTTCGATAGCGCATGTTCTACAACGCGGCCATCTTGTACGGCTATTACGCCTGATGCCTCGTTCGATTGAACCTGCGCGGCGCTGGTGTTGGGCAAAACGGGATCCGATTGCATCAATTTCCCGTTTGGGGTGAGTGCAACGGGTTGATACTTCTCTAGCTTCAATCCCCGCATATTTCTCGCTGTCCGACGCCAATAATCTTGGGTGCACATAGCGGCTGTCCGGCGCCACACATCATCGGGCGTGATATGAGGCATTGGCAGGCTTTGGTAGCGTTTATAAGCATCCAATCGAAGCGAACGCATCCATTGCGGCTCGTCCTGCTCGCTGGATATTTTTTCGACAAATTCCCGTGAGAAATTCCCCTTGTGAACTTCATATGCACACAGGGGATTCTTGATAAACTCCGCCTCCAAATCCGTCTCCTATTTAAAGCAGCGGCGCGTGACTAGTTTCTGTTGACAATTGGAAATTTGAACCCATCTCCATGCCCTAAGTTTTTGGGCAGGCACAAGACCTGCCCCTACATAATCCTTTTAGGGGCAACGCATGTGGTTGCCTTTATACGTCAGACATCGCCCCCGACTTGGGTTTTTGGCGAATTAAAAGGTTGTATGTCGCATTAGTACCACCAAAATGTCAACACGCCCTAGTTTTGACTGCTTCTATCCAACCGACCCTTCCATCTGAAGTTGGATTAGCCGGTTCATCTCCACCGCATATTCCATTGGAAGTTCCTTAACGAGCGGTTCGATAAACCCATTAACAATCATCGTCGAGGCCTCCTCTTCGGAAAGTCCGCGGCTCATGAGATAGAATAACTGTTCCTCTCCAATCTTGCTGACACGCGCTTCATGTCCAATATTTACGTCATTTTCACCAATTTCGATGACCGGATAGGTGTCAGATTGAGACTCTTCATCAAGGATGAGGGCATCACAGACAACGTTAGATTTACACTGGTTTGCGCCCTTAAGGACTTTGAGCTCACCACGATAACTAGAACGTCCACCGTCCTTGCTAATGGACTTGGAGGTGATGCGCGAAGTCGTGTTCGGCGCGCAATGAATGACTTTCCCCCCTGCATCCTGATGCTGACCTTTGCTCGCAAAAGCGATCGAGAGAATCTCACCATGTGCGCCTTTGCCCTTCATATAAACGCTGGGGTACTTCATAGTCAGCTTGGATCCTAAGTTACCATCGATCCATTCCATATGGGCATCTTCGTAGGCGACGGCTCGCTTAGTAACAAGATTATACACGTTATTTGCCCAGTTCTGGATTGTGGTGTAGCGGACGCGCGACCCTTTCTTGCAGATAATCTCGACAACGGCGCTGTGCAGCGACTCGCTGGAGTATGTGGGGGCTGTGCAACCTTCTACGTAGTGAACTTGAGCACCTTCGTCTGCAATAATCAGCGTCCGTTCAAACTGCCCCATATTTTCGGTGTTGATTCGGAAGTACGCTTGCAGTGGATAATCGACCTTAACGCCGGGCGGAACATAGATGAAGCTGCCGCCACTCCAGACAGCGCTGTTGAGTGCGGCAAACTGGTTATCCGCTGACGGGATAACTGTCCCGAAATATTCTTTAACAAGATCGGGATATTCGCGAACGGCGGTGTCAGTATCGACGAAGACCACACCAATCTTATCCAGTTCTTCCTCAATGTTGTGATAGACAACTTCCGAATCATATTGCGCACCGACGCCAGCGAGGAACTTCCGTTCGGCTTCGGGGATACCGAGCCGATCGAAGGTTTTTTTGATGTCATCGGGAACGTCATCCCAACTGCGCTCACTCCGATCAGAAGCCTTGACGTAATAATAAATGTCATCGAAGTTGAGTTGAGAGAGATCGCCGCCCCACTTAATCATCGGCTTTTGTTTAAAGATTTCATAAGCTTTCAGCCGATATTGGCGCATCCAGTCAGGTTCACCTTTGACATCGCACATCTGGTTAATGATTTCAGCATCGATGCCCTTGCGAGATTTGAAGACAGGTTTAATATCATCATGAAACCCGTACTTATACTCGCTGTCCACGTTAAGATTTTCTTGAATTTGCATATTGGGTGAAGCCATGTTGTGTCCTTTCGTTGGGGTAAGGAGTAAGGCGTAATGAGTAAAGCGTAATTAAATTTGTTGCATATTATTGGTTATGGATTATAGCGGTGCGATTCCGTATTTCTCCCGTATTGGGTCGTATCCTTCATCCTCCAAAAGTTGGGCGAGTTCCCATCCGCCGGATTCCACAATTTTGCCATCGAGGAGAATGTGTACGAATTCCGGACGGATATAGTTGAGGAGACGTGGATAGTGGGTAATGATCAAGACGCCTAACTCTGATCCGATCAATTGGCTAACACTTTCACCAACGATTCGCACGGCGTCAATGTCTAATCCAGAATCCGTCTCATCAAGAATTGCGATCTTTGGTTCGAGCATTGCCAGTTGCAAAACCTCAGCTCGTTTCTTCTCTCCGCCTGAAAACCCGTCGTTGAGATAAGGAGTAAGGCGTAATGAGTAAAGCGTAATTAAATTTGTTGCATATTATTGGTTATGGATTATAGCGGTGCGATTCCGTATTTCTCCCGTATTGGGTCGTATCCTTCATCCTCCAAAAGTTGGGCGAGTTCCCATCCGCCGGATTCCACAATTTTGCCATCGAGGAGAATGTGTACGAATTCCGGACGGATATAGTTGAGGAGACGTGGATAGTGGGTAATGATCAAGACGCCTAACTCTGATCCGATCAATTGGCTAACACTTTCACCAACGATTCGCACGGCGTCAATGTCTAATCCAGAATCCGTCTCATCAAGAATTGCGATCTTTGGTTCGAGCATTGCCAGTTGCAAAACCTCAGCTCGTTTCTTCTCTCCGCCTGAAAACCCGTCGTTGAGATAGCGTCGGGCGAACGATTCATCTATGCCGAGCCGCTTCATTTTATCGCGCAATTCCCGCCGAAATTCGCGCATTGGAATGAGTTCTGTCGTTTCGCCACCATTTGAATTTTCAGCACGCACCGCGCTGACGGCCATACGGAGGAAATTCGCCATACTCACACCGGGCACGGCGGTCGGGTATTGAAATGCGAGAAAAAGACCAAGCCTTGCACGTTCATTCGGTTCCAAGCCGAGAATATCTTCACCATCAAAAGTGACTTCACCTGAATCTACTTCGTAGAATGGGTGCCCCATGAGTGCGTTTGCGAGCGTACTTTTACCGGAACCATTCGGTCCCATAAGTGCATGAATCTCTCCCTGCTTGACCGCCAAATTCAGACCCTTGATAATGGGTTGTCCTTCCACGCTGATGTGCAAATTATCAATGACTAAATTGTTGCTCATTAAGGTCCGTTAAACTCCTTAAAGCAGTGGTTAGTGGCCAGTGGCTAGTGAAAAGCACGAACACGCCATAGAACACTGTTTTTGATACCGAGCGTTCAATGACTTGGTTCCTTTCGTGGTGCCACTATCCACCTATCATGGACATATTTCGTGAAGGTTTTACGAAGTCTGTTGAATTGATTTTATGGCCTGCTTCTTTCTGTTTTACGGCGTCAATGATGAGATTGGCGAGGTTTTTCTTGGGCAATCCTGCACGTAACGGCGTCAACAGGTCGGTTTCTGTAAGCGAAAAGAGGCAGGCACGGAATTTACCGTCGGCAGTAAGTCGTATGCGATTACACTGATCGCAAAATGGTTCGCTTACCGAAGCGATGACCCCAATTTCGCCGCCGCCATCTAAATAACGGTAGCGCGCCGCCGGTTCATGATTCCCATCTCCATTCGTGTAAACTGGTGCTAGTGGATAGGTTTCATTGATTTTACCGATTAGCGCTTTGCCCGGTACAAACATGTTGCGCCCCCAAATGTCGTCCGCATCTAAAGGCATAAATTCAATAAACCGCAGTTGATATGCATTTTCACGAGCAAACTGAGCGAGGTCAATAATTTCGTCATCGGTAAATCCCCGCATTGCGACTGCATTCACTTTTATGGGATTGAACCCGCAACGCTGTGCTTCTTTTAGTCCCTCAAGCGTCTTTGCAAGCATCTTGCGCCGCGTCATTTGCTCAAATTTTTCTTCGTTCAGTGTATCAAGACTGACGTTAATACGGCGCAGTCCGGCATCATATAACGCCTTTGCTTGCTTGGCTAAACCGATGCCATTGGTTGTCAAGCTAATATCTTTTATCCCTTCAATGCCTCTCAGTTGCCTAATGAGATTCGGAACCCCCGGACGAACTAGCGGCTCACCGCCTGTAATCCGAATTTTATTAACTCCTAGTTCAACGAAAACCCGGGTCAAGTAGACTATTTCATCGAAGCTCATAATGCCTTCATTTTCCATGAACGCCATGTCTTCTGGCATACAGTAGATGCAGCGCAGGTTACACTTGTCCGTCACGGAAATGCGTAGGTTAGTATGAATTCTATCGAAACGGTCAATTAACTGGGTATTCATCGTTATAAAAGCGGCGATTTCAAGAGGACATCGTTTGTTTTAGCTTGCGCAGGTATGATAACACAAGCAGACGTATTTTTTCAAGTTTTTTATGGTAAATACCTTAAAAAAGCGGGGACGGCACTTTATGGCGGGAACGCACCAAGCTTGCTATAGACAACTTATCCTGCCGTTGGGTATGAAGGCATGGGTTTGTGCCGAAACCAATCAATAGTTTCTCGCAATCCAGCTTTAAGACTAACTTTCGGTTGATAGCCTAGCAGGCGCTGCGCTTTGCTGATGTCCGCGCGTGAATGCCGAACATCTCCAACCCGCGCCGGTGCATAAACGGGTTTGATTTTATGCTCCATCAACTCACCGATGAGAGCAGCAAGCCGGTTAATTGATGTTTGCTCGCCGCACCCGATGTTAAAGACGGTTCCAACTGCCCCTTCAGCGTGACAGGCGAGGAGATTCGCATGAACCGCATTTGCGACGTAAGTAAAATCTCTCGATTGTTCTCCGTCTCCATCAATCGTTGGGGGATCGCCGATTAAACCGGCGCTAATAAAGCGAGGAATAACAGCGGAATATGGGGAGTTTGGATTTTGGCGGGGACCAAAAATATTGAAATATCTTAATGCAACAGTTTCAAGACCGTAAATTTCGGTAAAGATTCGGCAATAACACTCTCCAACGTACTTGGTGAGCGCATAAGGTGAAGCTGGTTGGGACGGAAGGTTTTCAGATCTTGGAAGTAAAGCTAAATTTCCATAAGAAGATGAGGATCCTGCATAAACAACACGCTTCACACCTGCATCCCTCGCAGCAACAAGGATATTCAATGTTCCACCGATGTTCACATCGTTGCTACGGATTGGGTTTGCGACAGATCTCGCGACGGAGGGCAATGCCCCTTGGTGCATAATATAATCGACTCCGTCAACAGCCCTACCTACGGCTTCGCAATCCCGCAAATCTCCATTGATAAACTCAATCTGATCCTTTACCGCCGCTATGTTATCGGTGGCGCCGGTTGTACAGTTATCGAATACACGAACCTGTTCATTTCGTTTCACCAATGCCTCAACCAGATGAGAGGCGATGAAGCCACAGCCGCCCGTGACCAAATAATACGCCATAAAATTCCTCGCAACACAGGAACACCACATCCGCACATTTATGCTTCTGTAACGCGTATCCGTTCAATCTCATTTGCAACCAGCCACTCCAAAAAATCTTCTTGCTCCGCTGTGATTTCAATCTCCGCGCGATTTCTATCGTCGAGCGGCGAAACGAGATAAAATACGCCCGTATCAAGCAGTTCTGCGGTGCGCTCGAGCGGGAAAAAATAGTCGTTGGGTTTTTCACTGTCCCGAATCTCACCTTCAGTAAAGTAGTGAAGTTGTCCTCGTAATGTTCGAGAAATTTCGTAAGGTTCGAAATTCTGTTTATCTGCCGCGAAAGCGAGATACATAACCGTTCCCGTTTTAGTGTGATTGGATTAGGATTTTCGAACGAAGATTGAGAGATTTCACTTCATAATTATACTAAATCTGGAAGTGGAATTCAACCGTGTTTCTAAGGCTAAACCTGCAGTTTCATTTGCGCGCAATGCCGAATCTTTGCTATAATCAGCTTATTGCCAATCGGCTACCGTCCGACACCGTCCGGGTAGGATGACACGGAATGAGAACCACGTTGTCCGCACACTTTACCGCAAGGAGCGGTGGGGCAAATGGCGAACCCTCTTTGTTTTTGGACTTGCGGCAAAGAGGGCTACACGGTATAATGTAACTATCTCGGTTCGCAATCTGCACAAAATTGCGTTTCTGCCACAATGGCAATTACTCATACAGACAAGACTGTCATTATTGCGTCTACTACGACCTTTTTGACGTTTCTGATTAACGCCAAACTAGGGTCGATTTGGCTGCTCTATTTGAACGTGCTGATAATATCCGGGGTGTTCGGTTTTGTGCTCCGGAGGTTGGATGAATCGTCAAATTTGTCGCGCAGCGTGATTGCAAGTGCGATTTCCTTAATTATCTACCTGCCGTTAGACTGGTATATTTCACAGAAAGTTCACCAAGAACATCTGATTTTCTACTTGAGTCTTAACGATATTCGGGTGCCCACGGTTCCGTTGAGTTTGCTATTGACTTGGTTAATAGCTTTAAGCGTAACTATCTATTTTTATCACCGTCTCAGTTTGAAGTGGAGATATCCCTATATCGCGGCAGTGATTACAGCTTGTGCCGTTTTTCTTAGCAGCGTTGTATTTGATCGACTCGGGTCTGCCCGACTGTGGAATTGGAACGCGAGTTACCTTGAGAATTTTCCTTTTGTTGGCACCATTCCAGCCTTTGTCCCAATGGCATTTTCGTTGACCTTTTTGCTTTCCCCGTATTACTTTCGAGGACAAAATCTGATAGTGGCTGGACTCCGATGCGGGCTTTGTATGGGCGCATTGCAACTATTCGGTTTTGTACTGTTTTATTATTTCTAAGACTTATGCCAAAGATTAAATCAACGACCATTTTGAGTGTACGCCGTGGTAAACAGGTGGCAATCGGCGGCGATGGGCAGGTCACCTTGGGCGATATTGCAGTTAAACACGGCGCCAAAAAAATTCGTAAGGTATATAACGACCGCGTCCTTTTGGGATTTGCCGGATCGGCTTCCGATGCGCTTGCGCTTTATGAAAAGTTAGAGAATAAGTTGGAACAGTATCGCGGAAATCTACGGAGAGCGGCTGTCGAGCTAGCCAGGGATTGGCGAAGCGATCGAGTTCTCAGGCGCATAGATGCATTGATGATTGCCGTGGACGCCGATGGGGCATATCTACTTTCGGGCGGCGGGGACGTAATCTCGCCCGATGATGGAACGTTAGCCATTGGATCGGGCGGGTCGATTGCAATCGCAGCCGCTAAAGCCTTATTGAACCACTCTGATTTCACTGCCGCACGGATTGTCGAGGAAGCTATGAAGATTACAAGCGATATCTGCATTTATACCAACAAGCAGATTGATATTGAGTCAATTGACGTTTAGCGACCATTCACCTAGTTCAAACTAAGCGCTCACATAGTTTCAGCGAGAAAACCCCCGACATCATTTGCGCTGGCACCCCAAAACTAAAGAAGAAACTGGAGGTTCACATTTGGAGACACCGTCACTTTCACCCAAGAAAACACTAGCAGATGCACTCACGCCAAAACAGATTGTAGAAGAGCTAGATAAATATATCATCGGGCAGTCCGAAGCGAAACGCGCGGTAGCAATTGCGCTCCGCAACCGGGCTCGACGACAGATGCTTGAAGAAGATATGCGGGATGAAGTTGCGCCGAAAAACATTATCATGATTGGTTCCACCGGAATTGGTAAAACTGAAATTGCCCGACGCTTGGCGCGTTTGGTTGACGCTCCTTTTATTAAGGTCGAAGCCTCAAAATACACGGAAGTCGGCTACGTCGGACGAGATGTCGAGTCCATGATTCGGGACTTAACGGATTTGGCAATCAACATGGTCAGAGCTGAACAAACCGATGCTGTCAAAGAGAAGGCGCTGGAACTGGTAGAGGACCGGCTATTGGATTGTCTGTTGCCGCCGCCGCGTGCGATAAAGAAGCAGAAGTCCGTTGAAGAAGATGGTGATTTAACTGATGAGGAAGGGGAAGATACTGAAATGTTGACATTCGACTTGGAACTTGGTGATAGCGAGGAGATTGAACCGGAGCAAGAAGAGGCCGTCAGTGAACAAGAGAAAACTAGGTACTTGCGGACGCGAGAGAAATTTCGAAAGATGCTTCGAGACGGCAAACTAGAAGATAAGCCGGTAGAGATTAGCGTGAAGAACCAATCTGTTCCCTTTATTGAAATTTTTTCTCCATCGGGTATCGAAGAAATGGACATCAACTTTAAGGATATGTTCGGCAGCTTTCTACCCAAAAAAGTGAAGAAACGCCGCGTAACGGTCGATGAAGCGCGCCACATTCTTATGCAGGAGGAAGCGGAAAAGCTTATTGATATGGATAAGGTTGTGGGGGAAGCTATCGGACGAGTCGAGAATTCGGGGATTGTCTTTCTGGATGAGATTGATAAAATTGCTGGACGCGAATCGAAATCTGGACCAGATGTTTCACGCGAAGGGGTTCAACGCGACATCCTACCGATAATTGAAGGAAGTACGATAGCGACAAAGTACGGCATGGTGCGCACTGATCACGTATTATTCATCGCTGCGGGTGCCTTTCACGCATCCAAGCCGTCGGATTTGATTCCGGAACTGCAGGGACGTTTCCCGATTCGGGTCGAACTCAAAAGTTTAGATCAGCACGACTTTAAACGGATTCTCACCGAGCCGAAAAACGCACTGGAGAAACAATACATCGCAATGTTGAAAACGGAGGAAGTTGAGGTTTGTATCACTGAAGACGCGATTGACGAAATCGCGGCACTAGCGTTTCAGGTCAATGAGTCGGTTGAGGACATTGGCGCACGCCGTTTACATACCATTATGGAAAGGCTGTTTGATGACCTGTCTTTCAACGCCCCAAGCATGGAGGAGAGAGATATTAAAATTGATGCGGATTATGTCAGCAACCAGTTAGCGGAAGTTGTTAAGGATCAGGATTTGAGTAAGTACATACTCTGAAGTCTGATTTGGTCTTACCTGTGTCACATGTGCAACGGATTCGGGCAAAAGCGCGCCAATTCGCGACTGATTCAAATGAAGTTCAATAACCTAAAACACATTAGGAGTAGAGATCACGCATTCATCAAAGGTCAGTATTTCACAGACGGTCCCCTTATTCACCGTTGTGGACATGGCAAAGTCGGTCGCATTCTACGTTGATGGCCTCGGGTTCGAAATGCGGCACAAGTGGGTAAAGGACGGCGAGTTGCGGTGGTGCTGGCTGCAACGCGACGATAGCGCTTTGATGCTGGAAAAATTTCAAGGCGAATCGCCCGCGAATCTCAGTGGTGGGTTTACGCTATACTTCATTTGTGATGATGCCAAGGCGGCTCACCGAGAATTCAAAGCGCGCGGTATTCAAGTAGGCGAACCCTTCGTTGGAAATAACATGGACGTCTTTTATTTCAAAGATCCCGATGGTTACCGGTTGTCTTTTGAAAGCCCAATTGATAGACAAAATGACGACTTATGAGATTGCCAAGCGACTCAAGGTTTTCAAACGGAAAGAAATCCAATGTTCAAGGCCGGGGAACCAGCGGCGGCATAATATTGGGAACGCTATTGTTACGATTGATCCGTCTTCAGCGTCGTCGCCGTATCCTTCAGCCAACGGCAACGCCGTACAATTTTTCGGGTGCGGTGCCGAGGTTTCCCAGACCGATTTCTTGAAGATCCTGAACACAATGGAAGAATCGCAGATTGAGCGATTCTTTTTCTGGGTTAGCCCGAATCCCCAGCGAGATGAAATTGTCACGTGGCTACTAGACAAAGGGTTTAAGCCATTTCAAGGTACGCAGTATCCCACGCTAATTCGTCCTGTCGAGGAGGTAGCGCCGCACGCCACCAATCTCAGAGTTGAGCGCGTCCCTAGGCTAGAGATTGAAAACCGTGCCGATGCAATCAGACAAATTTACAATCCTTGGAACTGTTCGTTCTTCTTTGATAGCGTTAATCTGTCTGAGTTTGAACACTTTCTAGCTTATGAAAACCACGCTCCCGTAAGCGCTGCGATACTAGGGATACATGGTAATACCGCTTACCTAGGCTGGGCAGCCACGTCTGAAGAGCACCGAGGAAAGGGCGGGCAAAATGCGCTCATAAAGGCGCGCCTTAATCGAGCCGCTGAACTCGGATGCCAAATCGCCTGCAGTGAAACCCTCACCATGCTTAAAACATCGCTGAGGAATCTGGAGCGCAACGGGTTTGAAATTATCTACGAGAAACAAGTTTTTGTCTGGGAATCATAAGCCAAAAGATTTTCGTATACCGAAACCGGCACGGCTAAACGATACACACCCCAATTAACAAAAAGCGTTGGGTTACGCTGCGGGTAATAAAATTTTCATCGCCATCAAACCACCAATCCTTCCAGACATACCGACACTGTTTAGTCAAGCCCGTTTAACCCAACCTACAATGATTTCGAAAGACTATCCTCCTCGTTTTTTCACTCGGTTGATCGCTCTACCCACCCCACAAAATCTATATTTAACCTTCGGTCCGCCAGCTATATTGCTGCCAATAGTCGGGATTGTCAAGTTCTTGAAGGTGCCGTTCTATCTCTGTTATTACATCTGTGTCCATAGTGAGTTTTAGAATGATCTGAAAATCTGATTTCGCTTCCTGCATGCGTCCTAAAAAGCCTTGTGTTTCGCCCCGGATCTTGAGGGTTCTGATGTCATCAGGATTCTGCTTAATCCTTCCATCCATACGAGCAATCCCACCCTCATAGAAATTTAGCGTGCCTTCCGCGTCCTTGCGTCCGTCGATACTTTCGGAATCGCTTGGGTCAAGACTGAGAGCTGCATCAAAATCGAGAATGGCGGCTTCATATTGGTCCAAGTTGTAATTCGCTAGACCTCGTCTGTAATAGGCGTGAGAGAGTAGGGAGAGTTCAAGGCCTAGTCGTATGGCTTCGTCAAAATCTGCAATCGCGCAACGGAATGACGCACGGCTAACCGCGAGAATAGACTCGCGTGGTGCTAGGAAGTCTTTCAGACAACCCCGATGGAAATAGGCTTCGGCGAAATTCGGGTTGAGACGGAGTGCCTCATCATAATCCAAAATTGCGGACGGATCTTGATCTTGGGTAGCCCTCGCTTTTCCCCTGTTAAAATAGGCTTCGGCAGAGTTTGGATTAAGACGGACAGCCTCGTCGTATTCGGCGGGTTCGGATGTGTCGGATCGTGTTCCAGTTTGCATAATTACTCGCCGTGCTCGATTTCGTTAGCACGGTTGGTTTTCGACGAGGAAGACGGGCGTCGGCGGGAGGCCTTTCCATTCTCGTGATCCGTCGGGAAACTTTTGTATGGTGAATCGATCGAACACCTCCCCGGCAAGATTCTTCGCTTCGGCATCCAGTCTGTCTCCAGTCAACTGAATCGTGAGGTAGTGCATCTGGTGAACGCTGATTACTGCGTCGAACCATTTGGGGACGGCGTCCGCAGGGTCTATCGGACGGTAATTGATGTTGCCGCCGCCGACGGTAATTAGGACAACACCGCGGCGGTCGTCGCGCACTTTTTCGATTGGATTGACGGGGTATGTTCGCTCGTAGAGGTGTTGATGGCCTCGAAAGATGAGATCCACGCCTTCGCGGAATGCGAGTGGTTCGACCGATTCGGACACCTCCGCGAGTCCTAAGCCGTCATTGGGGGTACTGAGTCGGCAAAACGCTGCGCCCGGCTCGTGGTGGAAGATGAAGCGCCAGCGCGCATGGCGCGAGGATTCTAAATCGCCCTCGAACCATTTGCGTTGCGATATACGCCCTTCGGACAGGTCGAATTCATGGATGAACATCCCTTTCGTGACGCACAACCCCGTGAAGTGAGCGCGGCCGGAATCGAAGGAATAGAAGAACTTATTGTCCGGAAGGTCGAACCTTTCGATCCACTCGTGTTGAGCGGCGGCGATGTCTCCATCGAAATCGTGATTGCCGGGTACAGGATAATACGTGATACCGGCTTCAATCAAGGGACGTATGCCTGCAAAGAAGTGTTCCCAAGGGGCAGGATCTCCGCCTTTCGCATTAACTAGATCGCCGGGAACTAGGACAAATTCAGGCCGTTCTTCAATGAGACGATGCGCTAACTCGCCGAACGGTTCATGCGCACCGTGCCAATCGGCGACGACACAGAACCGGAGTTTTTCTGCATTCTTGCCGTTTGCACGCTCCGGCGAGGTGTCCGTTATTGATTGAGTTTTCCTCATAGGCCTTGCACAGCTGTAGAAATCAGAATTTTCACAAATTAACCCGAAAAAAACGTTTCGGCTCCAAAACTAGTGAAGACTGTAGGAGAACATTGGGTAATCGTAAGCCATGCCATGGAGGAAAGTAAATCTCAACTTACGACCTCCCCTAACCCCTCCTTGGCAAGGAGGGGAATTGATGCGACCTCCCAGCCGTGGGGAAGAATAACAATAATCAAAAGTCAATGCGTGACACGCCCGTTCCGAAGGCAATTTCTATGAGGGTTCCTAAATGACTAACGCTAAAGGTGGTAAAATCTAGGATGGCACCGTTGTTTTAGAGATTTATGCGTCACTCGACTGCTTCTTCTCACGGATGCGCACTGATTTACCGGTCCGATTACGTAAGTAGTATAGCTTGGCTCGACGCACGGCGCCGAATCGAACGACCTCAATACTCTCAATGTTTGGCGAGTGCAGCGGAAACGTTCGTTCGGTTCCCTCGCCATACGCAACCCGGCGTACGGTAAAAGTTGAACTCAATCCACCTTTAGTACGCCGAATCACGGTCCCTTCATACGCTTGGGTGCGTTCCTTTTTCCCCTCACGAATTCGGGTGTTCACTCTCACTGTATCTCCTGGACCAAAATTAGGAATATCATCCTTAATATACTTACTTTCAACAGATTGTATCAGATTCATGGTTATTTCACTTCCTTAATATTTTTTTTAGTAGCAGGGCAACCACAAGGGTTGCCCCTGAAGAGAATGAATCCGTTGTTGGGACAGGACTTGTGCCTGCCAAACTTCCTCACGCTCTTGGTTTATCGTTCAGGTTTTTGGCTATCCAAATACGCGATATCCTCTTCAGTGAGCTGATATTTCTCAAGCAGTTCTGGACGTTGTTCAGCCGTCCGTTTGAGCGATTGTTCATGCCGCCATTCTGTAATCTTTTCGTGATTCCCACTCAAGAGTGCTTCAGGAACTGTCATACCCTCAAACTCGGCCGGCCTGGTGTAGTGCGGGTGATCAAGCAACTCTTGGCTAAAAGAATCTCCCTGCGCGGACTCATAATCTCCCAAGGCGCGCGGCAGAACTCGCCCGACTGCATCAATTAGAACTAGCGCCGGAATCTCGCCCCCGCTCAGCACGTAATCCCCAATGGATATCTCGTTTGTGACCAATTTCATTCGAACGCGTTCATCAATTCCTTTGTAACGCCCACATATCAGCAGAAGATGCGATTCAAGCGAAAGGGCTTCGGCAAGCGACTGCGTAAAAGGCGTGCCTTGCGGCGTCAAATAGATAACTCGCGCTGTCGAATCGCGGCTCAACGTTCTGACGGCAGTAAAGAGGGGTTCGGGCTTCATAATCATCCCCGCGCCGCCGCCGTACGGATAATCATCGACGGTTTGATGCCGATCCGCGGTAAAATCGCGGAGATTGTGAACATTGATTGTCAAGTTCCCGGCATCTTGCGTTCGTTTTAAGATACCGACTTGCAGCGCAGGAAGTATGATTTCTGGGAATAGCGCGATGACATCAATTCTCATTCATTCAGTAATCCGAACAACGATTCCGTCTTTAACAACTATATCCGCCTGCGACAGTTTGGTGCGAATGTCATCGCCAACTTCGATTTTGACAGGCGCATCATACGTCCCGCTGACGAAAAGGCTGTCAATTTCAAGTTGCTGGACTTGTTCTAATTTCTGCTTGAGATTGTTCCTGACCTGTTCCTGTTTTTCCCGTTCCTGTCTTGCTTGCTCACGCAACTGACTGACGCGGCGCGCATCGTGTTTTTGCGCTTCTGAAATCATGCGGCGACTCTTGAATTCTTCCTGTTCGAGCCACTCCTCAATCTGTTGAATTGCTTGCGTTAGCTCCGCGGTGAGTTGTTCTTTAAAAGCCTGCGTGACAATATTCTTCACAATAACAGGTCGTTTTACAATAACAGCCATTGTCTATTCTCACGTAGTTTTTTGGCACGGGGATAGCGCTTTTGCGGATTAAGAAACTAATGCGATTCGATGATTTCCAGCACTGTTTTTTTGTTGGCTTTAACTCCAGCCGTAAGCAATACAGCTCTCATGGCTTTCGCGGTACGTCCGCCCTTTCCAATTACCTTTCCCAAATCTTCGCCTGCGACGCTCAACTCTACTACCGTTACCTTTTCCTCCTCAATCTCACGTACCTTAACTTGCTCCGGATGGTCTACTAGAGATTGCGCAATGAATTCAATCAAATCCTTCAACATGAAACATCCTTATGACGTACGGTTTTTCAGCTTCTCGGAATGACCGCCAGCCAATAAAATCCAAATCGATCAACCGAGTGAACAACGAGGGCGAAAACTTTTGCTGTCGGTTGATTCGTCGTTATTCACTCGTTCGTTTCTTCTCAGCAATCGGCGAATTTTGGATATTAAGCAATAGCACAGCGCATGGAATCGAGTTTAGAACCACATCTTCGTCTGATTCCTCCGGTGCTTACGAAGTTGTCTCCGAGGATGTGTTTTCCTCTACCTCTTCATCGGAAGTTGAATTCGGCTCATCGGCCGACGACGATGGTTGGTCATCGGGAGCGGGTTCTGTTTCCGGGTTATGCCGGTCAGAACTATCCCCATCGCTATTCGTCTGGACGATCCCTAATTTTTCGTTGATGTACTTCTCCCAGATTCCGGCTTTTGACAAAAGACTCTTGGCTGTATCCGATGGGCGTGCGCCTTGATTCAGCCATTTCAAAGCCTTTTCTTCATTGACAACAATTTCCGCTGGATTGGTCAACGGATTATAGTAACCAAGCCTTTCAAGAAAGCGTCCATCCCTTTGGCTGCGCGAATCGGCAGCCACGAGCCGATAAAAAGGGCGTTTTTTTCTTCCATGGCGTTGCAATCTAAGTCTAACTGGCAAATATTACCTCCTCATTCGTAAAGATTAACGATTTACTGATTCACTCAGCGCCTCTTGCGCTTTTTGCGCTTCTGCATACCCTTGGGTCTTTTCCCGATTTGCCTCGCCGCGAGTTGAGGCATTTCAAGTCCGGTGTGTTGTTTAACCATGCGGTTCATGAGTTTCAGTTGCTCTACCAATTGGTTCACTTGGCGAACTGAAGTACCGCTTCCGTTGGCAATCCGAAGGCGTCGGCTATGATTGAGAATGCGAGCATTTCTACGCTCCTGGGGTGTCATGGATTGTACGATTGCTTTGGCGTATTTCAATTGCGACTCGTCAGCTTGGATACCTTTCATCGGCAAATTATTTGCTCCGGGAATCATCTCAATCAGCTGATCCAATGGCCCCATCTTTTTAATCTGCTCTATTTGGATTAAGAGATCTTCGAAATCCAAACCCTGTTTATCAGTCAGTTTACGTTCCAGTTCTTTCGCTTGATCTTCACTAAAAACGGATTCGGCTCTTTCGAGTAACGTACTGAAATCACCTTGCCCCAAAATGCGCGAAGCCATTCGGTCAGGATGGAACTCTTCGAGCGTCGTTAGGCTAACCTTTTCGCCAACGCCGACGAACTTGATGGGTTTTTGGATAACGGCACGTATCGAGAGGGCAGCGCCGCCGCGGGCATCCCCATCGAGCTTGGACAGAATTACGCCGTCAATGTCCAAATCGGTGTTAAAATTCTCGGCGATATTGACCGCGTCTTGGCCTGTCATCGCATCGACAACAAGTAGGATTTCGGTGGGACTAACAGCCGACTTAATCGACCGCAGTTCTTCCATTAACTCTTCATCTACATGCAGTCGTCCAGCAGTGTCGACGATGACAAAATTCTGGGCAAGACTTACAGCGCTCTTGACGGCGGCTTGAACAATATTGACCGGCGAAACCTCCGTCCCCATGGAAAAAACAGGCACGTCAATTTCCTCGCCGAGCATTTGAAGTTGCTTAATGGCTGCCGGCCGATAAATGTCTGCGGCAACCAAGAGCGGTTGGCGCCCATCTGCGCGGTATTGGAGAGCGATTTTAGCAGCCGCGGTTGTTTTACCGGAACCTTGCAGCCCCACCATCATAATAATTGTCGGCCCGCTTGAAGCAATCTTGACTTTCTCAACTTCGGTTCCCATTAGCTTCGTGAGTTCATCCCCAAAAATCTTGGCGATTTGAAGCTCGGGTGTTAGGCTGCCGAGCACTTCTTGGCCTAGCGCCTTGACCTTTACGTCATTGATAAAATCTCGGACGATTTTGTAATTTACATCCGCTTCCAATAACGCAAACCGGACCTCTCTGAGGGCGTCGGAAACATTTTTTTCGGTCAATTTTCCGCGCCCGCTAAGCTTCTTGAAGGTGCCCTGTAATTTTTCAGTCAAACTCTCAAACATGCGAAGCCTTTATGTTCTCTAGGATTCTGAAGAATCCATCAATGCGAAGACGCATTTTCTAATGTATTGAATTGCACAAATCTTTTCTCTATTATCAAGTCCGTATTCTAAACCCTCAAGACGCGTCAATATATCCGTAAACACTTCTCTCTGACGGTGAAAATCGGAAAGCAGACCTAGCGCGTGCTCATAGCGTTCGAGGGCAGTTTCGGCTGACTTAATTGAATCACAGACGGCTTGACGTGTGACATCAAAGCGCGCGGCAATCTCTCCGAACGACAAATCTTGTTCATAATGCAGTTTGAGGAATCCACGCTGTTTTTCAGTTAGGAGATTTCCATAGAAATCGCACAAGTGGACAAACTTTAGTTTTTCAATTGCCAAAATGGAATGCCCCAGCCACTGACTTCGTTTAGAGGTGTCAAGATATTTGGCTTGACAGCCCTAAAAGATACCCGATTTAAACCGTGGTTGTCAATGGAAAAAACCTTCCCTACGCAATGGACATTCCTTTTGGTTTACCTTTTTTGAACTTCATTTGCAACTCACCGACTTTGCCGGTCGACGCATCTCGAATTACAATACATCTTTCAAGGTATCTGCAAACCGCTCATTCTCTTCACGCTTACCGATGGTCACTCGGATTGAATTCGGGAATCCGTATCCAGCGACGGGGCGGACAATTACGCCTTTCTGCATGAGCGCTTCTGCGACTTTCTGGCCGGATCGATTGAGGTGAACCAGAATGAAATTACCGTCGGACTCGACGTATTCTATTCCTATTCGATTCAACGCGCCGTACAGATAGGCTTTGCCCGCGGCATTAGTCTGCCGGCTAAAGCGGACATGCGCGTCATCCCTTAGCGCTGCCCTTGCCGCCTCTTGTGCGATTGAGTTGCAGTTAAACGGCTGTCGGACACGGTTCATCATCTGGATAATCTCCGGTTTCGCAATGCCGTATCCGATTCGCAAACCGGCTAGCCCGTAAATCTTGGAAAACGTCCGTGTGATTACGACGTTGCGGCCTTCTTGGATCAATGGCAGTGTGTGGGGATAGTCGGGCCTATAAATATACTCAAAGTATGCTTCATCGAAGACGACAAGCACATCTTCCGGCACACGCTCCATGAATCGATCCGCCTGATCACTCGTCACGATTGTACCAGTTGGGTTGTTCGGATTTGCAATGAAAACTATACGCGTTTGATCGGTGATTGCGTCCGCCATCGCTTCAAGGTCATGTGTGAAACTTCGCATCGGTGTGACAATTGATTTTGCGCCGCAGGTCTTCGATACAAGCATGTACACGACAAATGCGCTTTCGGAATAGATTGCCTCGTCATTGGGCGACAGGTAGGTCTCCCCGACTATCTGCAGAATTTCGTTAGAGCCGTTTCCCAAGATTAGGTTCTCGGGTGCTACGCCGACGTGTTTTGCCAGTTCAGTTTTAAGGTAATACGCATCTCCATCAGGATAAAAATGCACCTGATCGGCCGCCCGTTGGATGGCGTTTTTCGCTAGGGGGGAGGGTCCAAGCGGGTTTTCATTTGACGCCAATTTGATAATATCGGTGATTCCTAATTCGCGTTGGACCTCTTCAATCGGTTTGCCGCCTTGATAAGGGAGGATAGTTTCAATTCCCGATTTCGGTTTCATGAGTCACCTCGCGATTTATCTATCTCTATTCGATAAGCAGAAAACTACGCGTTTGTCATCTGAACAACCGGATTTCGCAGAACGCCGATTTTTTCGATCTCGATTTCAACAACATCACCGTCAGCAAGTTTTTCATCGGGGTGTCCAACGCCGGACGGGGTACCAGTTGATATAATATCCCCGGGTTCGAGGGTGACCAGCGTAGAAATAAACTCGACCAACTCAGCCGTGTTGAAAATCATCTGCCCGGTGTTGGCATCCTGCTTGACCTCGCCGTTAAGCCGCAGCGTAAGATGCAAATCATCCGGATTTGGAATGTCGTCCTTGGTTACCAAGCAGGGACCAATCGGCGCGAACGTGTCAAACCATTTTCCATTGAGCCAATCAAACCATCCATCTCCGTCCCGGGGAACCCGCGAGTCCTTGACTTTTAACCTACGCTCTGACACATCGTTGACAATTGTATATCCCGCGACGTAGTCATGAGCATCGTGGGCACTGATAAATCTTCCGCGTTTTCCGATGACGATGCCGAGCTCAGCTTCCCAGTCAATGAATGCACCGTTAGCGGGAATAACAATGGGTTGTTCGGTTGCTATCAGAGTTGTGCTTGGCGGTTTCATGAATACACGCGGCGTGGTCTCTACCTTACTCAAAGCTTTACCGCCGCCTTCTTCAATATGGGCGGCATAGTTTCCGGCAAGCAGCAATATCTTGTTTGGGTTGGGGACAGGCGGCAAGAGCGGAGCCTTCACCCAAACTGCTTTCTCAGGGGACGCCTCCGCAACACGAATGGAATGAGTCGCAGCATCAAATGCACGTTGCCCGCTTTCGAGAAAAGCGTCCATGCCGGCTAAGAGTTTGGGCAGAGCCGGATCTACGATGGCAGCTCGGTAGGTGGTCTGGAGATCTAAGATTCGGTCGTCGATGAGTGCACCCAGTTTGGTGCCATCAGAACTCTGAAAACTTACTAATTTCATTGGCTCTCCTACTCTTTGGGTATTAGTTCAAGAACCTTAGCGCGGTTAAGACTTTACGATGGTTGATTATAACGGCTGTATTTGCTGTCGTCAATATCAAAATTCTGGTTGAAAGGGTCATGCAGCCCATGTATAATTCGACAGCGAACTGACAGCGATTATCTATTTAAACTATTTGCAAAGCGCACATCAATTGAACATAATGGTTTACATTACGGAGGATACTACATGGCACTGAAAAACGGCATTCAACTCACATGGCTGGGACATGCGACGTTTAAGGTTGAATTTGATGGACAAACTACCTTAATTGATTCGTGGGTGATGAACAATCCGTCTTGCCCGGACGACCTCAAAACATTTGATAAAATTGACACTATGCTCATCACGCACGCGCACGCTGATCACTTCGCAGACGCTGTCGAGTTAGCAAAGGAATATACACCCACAGTAGTGGCGATTCTCGAAACCGGTAGTTGGCTTGAAGCGCAAGGCGTCGAGAACATCAGCGCCATGAATAAAGGCGGGACTCAAACTGTAAACGGGATTAACGTGACGATGGTTCATGCAAATCACAGCAACGGTATTACGGAAGCCGATGGTTCAATCGTTTACGGCGGCGAACCGGCCGGGTATATCGTCGAATTTCCAAATGGATATAAGATTTACCACGCCGGTGACACAAACGTGTTTAGTGATATGCGAATCATCAGCGAAATTTACCAACCGGATCTCGCACTCCTTCCGATCGGGGATTACTTCACCATGGGACCGAGGGAGGCGGCGTATGCAGCGAGATTGCTTAATGTTCCTACCATCATTCCCATGCACTACGGGACGTTTCCAGTGCTAACCGGAACACCGGATGCGCTGCGTGAACTGACCGCGGACGTTGCTGTGGAAATCATTGAACTCAAACCCGGTGGAACCTTGAGTTGAAATACCGATTCACGTGACTTTCAATGGTACGGTGTATTATGCAGGCCAATTCTACGGAAGACACTTTGCTAACCCAACTCAAAACAGGCGTCGATTGTACAAGCGAGCAGTTGCAATGGGGTAACCTGACGTTGTGGGAAGCCGTGGAACTAATTCACCAAACACGAGTTCAAGCCGAGAAGTTTATACCCGACCAGATGGGCTTATATCAACTCATCTACGCGTCACGATTTCGACGGTTGATTGAGCAGTTTGTTATTCCGAGGCAAATGACTTCGTTCCCTGACCAACGCAAAACATCGTAATCCTGAGTACGGAGCACTGGGGAAAAAATGAGTCTGAGGGGAGAAGGTTACTCATCTTTGGGTTGAGAATATGGTGGGATTGGGGAGGTTGAAAGTTGTCAATCCACTTTCGAGGGTTATTGATAAGCCGCCTGCAGGGCGTTCATTGATTTTCGGTATGCCTCCGGGACGCCGATGTCAAAACACTTACCTTTGACAAGATAACCCGAAAATCCCTCCTCTTGCCGCAACTTGTCGAGACATGACGTCAACTGAAATTCTCCCCGTTCGCGGACGTTATGCGCGATATGTTCTTCCAAATAGTGGAAGATATTTGGAGTGATAACGTACTGTCCGAATAGGGTTAGAAATTGATTGGTTTCCAGGCCTTCCACATGCAGATGTTCACGAGCATAATCGATATCAGGCTTTTCGTGGAACGCCGTCACCGAAAGCAGAGAACCGTGCTCTTGCCAAATCCCGTTTACGCAACCGAACTTGTGGATTTCTGATGCCGGTGTAGTTTTCAATCCAACCACGCTGTGCCCTGCGCGATCGTATACGTCCAAAAGTTGCCGCGCGCACGGGGTCTCACTATTCGACGCATACAGGTGATCCCCCAACATGAGTAGAAAGGGTTCATTCCCAACCCATTCCCGCGCACAAAACACGGCATGTCCAAATCCTTCCTGAACATCTTGGGTCACCAGAGTAATCCGGTGTCCGAGGTCGAGGAGATACCGGCAATACTCCTGATCCGCCCGCGATAGTTTATTGAAGTTTTCCACCGGCGGCGGTGCGCTGAAAAACTCCTCGAACAGCCTGCGGTCACTGTTTTGCACAATCAAGCAGACCTCTTCAATTCCGGCGCTGATTGCTTCCTCGACAATTGCCATTATCACGGGCTTGGCTCGTCCTTGCCGATCGATGATAGGAAAAAGCTCCTTCTTAACGGCTTTTGAGGCAGGGAACAGACGGGTGCCAAAACCTGCCGCGGGAATAACTGCCTTTTTTACTCTCCGCCCGGACTGAATTGCCAACTTCAAACATGACATCTGAAAATCGCGTTCAATGATGTCCATGACCTTCTGCTGGCTCGCTTCATCTTTGACAATAAATTGCGCAGATCCATCACCTTGCGAGCCTACGCCCTTTCCGCCGAGTATATACGGCTGAACGGGTTCGTAATTCAACACTTTGTGTAGGACGGGAGCAGTTAATTGCGACGGACATGCCGGCTGAAGGTGTTTGTCGAATTCTGCCTGCGCTGTGTTCATGAGGCTGCCGATTCGCGGCGCATCGCCTTTGCGCAGTGCATCAGACGCTTCGCGGGTTATTTGAGCGTTAATCCGCCCCAAATATTTTTGAACATTCTTTTGAAGTTCGCCTTCAGCAAAAGGATAACAGTGATTCAATCTGTTCAGAATTTCTTTTGTGTCTTTACTGGCGCCGAGGTCAACGATTACAAAGAACAGATCTTTCGAAATACTAAGGGGCTGGACATCAATCTGATCGCCGTCGAAGGTCATCATAATGGGGCGATTCCCGTAAGCGCATCCCTGATCCATGCGTCCGCAGCGGGAAGGCGTCGTAATCTCGCCGAGGTAAGCGCACTCCATTTCGCCGCGAACCGTCATTTTTAAATCATAAATACGGTTGAAGGCGCGGGCGACTAGCACGCAGACCGCAGCGCTGGACGAAAGCCCTTTCTTCACCGGCAGATCTGTATGATAGTTATTGATTTCGAGGCCGCGCACGCGGTAGTGCGTAAGAACCTGATAAGCGACGCCGGCAGCATAACTGAAAAAACCGCCTTTTTCCGCCTCTTCTCGAAGTGCCCCACGCTCCATAGGCAATTCAAAGGGGCCTTCGCTCGTTCCATCGCTCAACGAGGTTGAAAGAATCAGCTTGGTTGGGTGCGGTTTAACTTCCGCGTACAGTCCTTGGCTAGTGCCCGTGATTATTGTGTAGCCTCTCTTCAAACTGGCATTCGTTCGGCGATAGCCGCCTGCCCAATCGCTGTGCTCTCCAAATAGACAAATACGCCCCGGCACAAAAATTTTCAATCCTTTTACCCCCACGCCTAAACTTGCTTAGACGAATTCCATTAGTCCGCAAAAACCTCGTTAAATGGTAGTATATTGGCTACCCGTTGGTCAACATTTTTTCCGATACTCGCACGAAATCGGTTTTACTATGCCGCAAAAACGGTTTCAAAACTGAGACTGCGGCAGAGAAATCTGTGGATTTCGGGTTGAATATTGGTTGAGCGAAGAAGCCGCGATTCGGAGATCGCTCTTACATTTGAAGAGTTAGCGATTTATGGTTACGATTGATGGAGAAAACAGAAAAGTTCTGCCGCCGACTTGATTTTCAATTCACGGTGCGCTATAATGAGGATTCGTACTAGGTTCTGTTGACAATTGGAAATTTTAACCCATCTCCATGACCTGAGTTTCTGGGCAGGCATAAGACCTGCCCTTACATAATCCTTTTAGGGGCAACGCATGTGGTTGCCCTTATACGTCAGACATCGCCCCCGACTTGGGTTTTTGGCGAATTAAACAGTTGTATGTTGCATTAGTAACACCAAAATGTCAACACGCCCTAGTATACGAAGCACTTGTGAAAACTACCACCGACGGAACAGCGGGGAACTTCAAGGTATGAAAACAACGCCTCTGTATGAAACTCATCGCGCTCACGGGGCGGTGTTCAAAGAGATTCATGAAGGCTGGAAATTGGTTGACTATTATGCCGATCCGCTGGAAGAGCACCGTGCAGTTAGAACCGGGGTTGGCATAATTGATTTCTCGCATCGCGGCAGGGTCCGATTGACGGGAGAAGATCGCGCGAAATATTTGCATCGGATTATATCCAATGATGTTGAAGGGCTTAGTGTCGGGGAAGGAAACTACGCAACAATCTTGACTAACCGCGGGAAACTCATAGCGGACATGAGCGTGTATGTTCTGGAAGAGGCTATCACCATTGAGACTAACGCTGACACAACGCAGATTCTCGCTCAAGAATTAGACAAGTATCTTATCGCGGACGATGTCGTTATAGAGAATGTCACGGCTAGGACGGGCATGATTGGGATACACGGCCCAAAATCGGCGGATCTGCTCCGAAACGCCTATGGACTAAACGTTGATGAACTTCATGAACATCATACCGCCGCTCATCGCGTGGAAGGCAGATGGATGGTGTGTATCCGGCAAAATGAAACTGGCGAAATTGGGTATAACCTTTACGCAGCATCTGCATCCATGGAATGGCTATGGGATGCTGCCCTGACCAAAGGGCGTGAGTTTGGCGTTTACCCGGTGGGACTGACCGCCCTGAATTCACTGCGAATTGAAGCGGGGATCCGTCGATACGGATCGGAATTGACCGATGCAATCATACCTCTAGAAGCGGAGCTTAATAATGCTCTCGATTTTGAAAAAGGGTGTTATATAGGCCAGGAGATTGTTGCGCGCATGCACTATCGCGGCCACCCGAATCGGCTGTTGCGAGGATTCAAGATTGACCACGACACCCCGCCGGCACAGGGCAGCCGCATTTTCAACGGTGAAAAGGAGGTCGGTTGGATCACGAGTGCGGTTAACTCCCCAACGCTCGGAGAAACCGTCGGTATGGGGTATGTGCGGACTGCTTTAACGGATGCCGGCAGTGACGTGGAAGTCGAAACGCCAAGCGGCCGCGCGAAGGCTACGGTGGTGCTTCTACCGTTTATATAACATAGTAAGGACAAGCGGTTCACAATGTACGCAATACACGCAGACCGAGACCTATGCTAACCCAAAGGAAGAGAATGTACAATGGAAATGAAAATCAACCGAACACTTTTTACAGTGGTTCAGGGTGATATCACCACTCAGGACGTTGATGCTATCGTCAACGCCGCCAACGCTAGTTTGTTAGGAGGCGGCGGTTTGGATGGCGCAATTAGACGCGCGGGCGGACCGGCGATTTCGGAGGAATGCAATGATATTCGCGCTTACCGGGGAGGTTGCCCGCCCGGACAAGCAGTCATCACAACGGGGGGATATTTGCCGGCGAAGTATGTCATTCATACCGTTGGACCCAAGTGGCGCGGCGGGAATTCGGGTGAACCTGAAACGCTTGCAAGCTGCTACCGGGCGAGTTTAACTTCAGCCTTAAATTTTCACATCAAGACGATTGCCTTCCCTTCGATTGGCACGGGGACTTTCGGGTATCCGATTGAAAGAGCAGCAGTTACCGCACTCAAGGCGATAAAGGCATTCGTTGAGGAGCACGAAGGTGTTGAAGAGGTCCGCTTCGTTTTGTTTGATGATGACACTTATAATTGTTATGACGGCGCCCTTCGGGAACTAAGCGTTAAAACGTAATCATGTAATTCGGTTCAACAAAAAAGCCATATAGCGTTATTTGCTATATGGCGAATTTTGCAGCAGTGTTATCAACGATGCCGGAGGTCGGACTCGAACCGACATGAGCCGAGGCTCGCTGGATTTTGAGTCCAGTGCGTATACCGATTTCACCACTCCGGCGGATTTATTTTTATCTTAACATATCTCGGCACAAATTACAAGCGCAAAATCCTTCGGAGCAACGCCACGAAATATTTGGAGAGGTATGAGATAATTGACCGTCTATCCTAAACAATACGACGTAATTGTTGTCGGTGCGGGTCATGCCGGCTGTGAAGCTGCACTTGCAGCATCAAGAATGGGCTGCGAGACATTGATTGCCACCATCAACTTGGATACTATCGCCAAAATGTCTTGCAACCCAGCAATTGGCGGACTTGCCAAAGGGCATCTGGTAAAGGAGATTGACGCGCTTGGCGGCGAGATGGCAAAAAATATTGATAAAACGGGAATCCAATTTCGGCAGTTGAACACGAAGAAAGGGCCCGCTGTCCGTTCAAGCCGCGCCCAGGCTGACAAGGAGGCTTATCAGCACGAGATGAGGCGGGTGTTGGAGAAACAAGCACGTCTCGATATTGAACCGGTATTGGTGGAGGAGTTGTTGACTGAAAACGGAAGGTGCATCGGTATACTGAGCCATACCGACACTGCGTTTCTGGGTAAAACAGTTGTGCTGACCACAGGCACATTTCTCAAAGGATTGGTCCACGTGGGAGAAGTAACTTACAGCGCGGGCCGCGCCGGAGAATCCTCCGCAGAAAAATTATCAGAGAGTTTCTTGAAACTCGGTTTTGAAATCAGTCGTCTAAAAACTGGAACGCCTCCCCGCGTCAAAAAAGATACGGTGAATTTCGATGTCATGGCGATTCAGCCGGGCGACGAACCACCGCGTCCGTTTTCGTTCTCAACTGAAAAAATTTCGCAAGCACAGATGCCTTGCCATTTGACCTATACGAATGAGAAAACTCACCAAATCATTCGGGACAACATCAAAAGTTCTGCGATGTACAGCGGGCGAATAGTCGGTATCGGACCGCGATACTGCCCTTCTATCGAAGATAAAGTGGTGCGCTTTTCGGACAAAGACCGCCATCAGATTTTTGTTGAACCCGAAGGCAGAAATACTGACGAAATCTACTTAAACGGAATTTCTGCCAGCTTACCTGAAGCGGTTCAGGTCGAGATGGTGCACAGCATCAAAGGACTGGAAAATGCACAGATTTTGCGTTTTGCTTACGCTGTGGAATACGATTTTGCCCCTGCAACGCAAATTTATGCGAACCTCGAAACGAAGCGTGTGGAGAATCTTTTCTTTGCCGGACAACTGAATGGAACTACCGGTTACGAAGAGGCCGCTGCGCAGGGGCTGATGTCCGGAATCAATGCCGCCTTAAAAGTACGCGGCCAAGAACCGTTAATCCTCGATCGTTCTCAAGCATATATCGGTGTGCTCATTGATGACCTCGTTACGAGGGACATTCGTGAACCGTACCGCATGTTCACCTCCCGTGCGGAATACCGCCTAGCACTTCGTGAGGATAATGCCGACTTGAGGCTGACTGAAATCGGACGTCGCATTGGGCTTGTTGATGACAGCACGTACAATCAATTCCAACAAAAAAAACTACTCATTCAAGAGGAGTTAGAACGCATAAACCAAACGGTTCTCAACCCAACCCTTCGGACGTTGGATGAATTGAAACAGTGCGGAATTGATGGGTTAGATAAACCCACGTCTCTGGCTGATTTGCTGAAGCGCCCTGCGATGAGTTATGAAGGGATTAAACAACTTTCGCCCCCAATCCGGCCGCTTCCAACTGCGGTAGAGAAACAGGTGGAGATTCAGATAAAATATGATGGTTACATTCGCCGTCAAACGCTTCAGATTGAACGGTTCAAGAAGCTGGAGCATCTTCCGATTCCGGACGAAATTGATTACGGAAGTATTCACGGAATAAAAACCGAGGCACGAGAAAAACTTGCTAAGATTCACCCGGCATCCATCGGGCAGGCGTCGCGCATTCCTGGAGTTTCACCGGCGGATATTTCCATCCTGATGGTGCGGATAAAGGAATTCCAGCGGAGCCAAACGGCGAAAATCGCATAACGAGTGCCCCCAATACGTTTTAACTAATACTCAATAATTCATAAATCAGTGAATACTGATGATTTCCGAATCCTGCTAAAGCAAACCTTTCTCCAGCACGGCTTCCCGCTAACAGAATTACAGATTAATCAATATATCACGTACTGGACTGAACTCAAACGCTGGAATTCGCGAATGAATCTGACATCAATTCGGGATGATTATGGAATTATTGTTAAACACTTCCTCGATTCGTTGAGTGTGCTTCACGATTTTTCTATCAATCCGCGTGATTCAGTGATTGATGTTGGGACAGGTGCGGGCTTCCCAGGCGTTCCAATAAAAATTATTCTGCCTGAGCTTCAGCTTGCCCTAGTTGAATCTTCACTGAAGAAGGTGAGTTTTCTGCACTACCTTATTGCTCAACTCCGCAGGGATGCGCAATCTGACGACGCCGCAACTTGGGAAGATATATGTGTTATTGGGGAGCGTGCGGAAGAATGTGCTGAAATGAGCCAGCATGCCAGCGCTTATGATTGGGTACTCACACGTTATGTCGCTTCACTAGCAGACTCGTTAGCTTACTGCCTGCCGTTACTAAAACCAGACGGGACTTGGATTGCGTATAAGCCGCGTAACGTCGAAACCGAAATTCGGAGCGCCAAATCCAAGTTGCAGCTCTTCAACGGCGGCATCCAATCCATTATAAACTGCCAAATTGACGAACTCAATCGCACCTACGTCGCTATACGAAGGATTAAGGAGTTTCATTAGATGTTTGAGACAACCATCAGTAAGCACAACATTCCCATTCTTCGCGTGGAGGGCAAAATCCTTGGAAATGCTGCACATGCACTTCGCCGCGAAATGGATAAGCAGATCGAGAAGAGCGAAGGGCGATTGATTCTAGACCTGACAAACGTTCCTTTACTTGATAGCTCCGCGCTTGGAATGATTATAGCCATCTTGCAGTTTCTCAAAAAGCAGGGCGGCATGCTTGTCTTACTGAACCCACAAAAAGCTGTTATGAATGTCTTGCAGGTTACACGGCTAAATACTATTCTCGAAATTTACATGGACGAAGAATCTGCAAT
Organism: Candidatus Poribacteria bacterium; assembly: GCA_028819845.1. Taxonomy (GTDB): domain Bacteria; phylum Poribacteria; class WGA-4E; order WGA-4E; family PCPOR2b; genus JAPPKS01. Next base: position 219,145 of record JAPPKS010000034.1, read on the forward strand.
AAACGCGTTTGATCCGGACGGATAGCGTTCATCAAATGACAATGAAATCTCTTTATCTCAAAACGGGCTTGCGTGGACAGCTTGTACTACTTTTTCTGCTCGTTTCACTAATACCTCTACTATTATTTTCCTTTCTGGTGCATCGGGACGGTAAGATTGCGCTAAAGAATACAATTGCTGAAAGCTTAGTACGATTTGCAAAGGGCAAACTTAATCATGCGCATTTAAGCATCCAGAGGCGCCTAGAAAACATCAAAAACCACATACCGGAAATATGCGATAAAGTCGCCCAAGCAAACGGAGACGAATTGTCAAATCCTTCAAAACTCTCCACGTTACGCCGTGTTAATTCCACGTTGCGAAATAGTATAAGGCAGCTTGAAGGACACGCCGGGCCAGGCAGCGAAATTACAATTACGAATCTCCATCGGCAAATAGTTATCTCGACGGCTGAGAAGCCATCTGTGCGGCCAATCAACGACGAGTGGTGGCACAAAGCTTATAATAATGGACTTGGCTATGATTACATCGAGGACCTTCAATTCGACGAGGTCGAAAATCGCCACATTCTGACGGTGGCTTTGCCTATCCGCAGGTCTGAGAGCCCAAGTTCAAGAGTAATTGGTGTCCTCCGAGCCAACATTACAATTCCTGAACTTTCAGAAATGGTTAAATCATCGTCCGAAGCAGATAAAATTTTTGAGGGTATCGAAACGTTCATCATAAATAAACATGGACGGGTAATTGCGGCTGCGCGGGAAAGTGGATATGGTTTCTCGGATCATATAGAATTTAGCAATGCCGTTTTCGATTTCATTAATGCCGGCGCAGAAGACCATGGTTATGAGATGGAGGGAGAACGGAACAGTCAAGGCGAAAAGAAAGTCTATGCTTGGGCTCGCACCCCACGGGAAGACACATCTGGCAGCGGCAGTATAAATTTTATTGACTTGGCAATTTTGGTTTCACAACCCGAACGGCTAGCCTTTCCGGAAATCACAAAACTCACGCGCCGCATCTTGACCTTCACAATCGTTTCATGCATCGTAGTTGTGATTATCGCTTTGGTAGTCTCGCAACGTATAGTGACGCCAATTATGCGGGTGGCGAGGGCAGCGCGAGCCATGGGGCAGGGTGACTTTAATCAAAAGATACCTGTCACCGGCAGCAACGAGGTTGGAGTTCTAGCGCAGGAATTCAATTCAATGCGAAAGCATCTCGAAACTGCCGTCGGCAAACTGACTGAAGAGGAGAAAAAGATGTCCGCCATCGTGAACAGTCTGGCAGAAGGGCTGATTCTTGTAGATGGTGACAACCGCGTACTTCATATCAATCCCGCTGCTGAATTTCTACTAAACGTGAGCGTGGATCAGATCGGTGAAGATTTCACCCAAATAATCCGGGATGTGGAACTTACACAAGTAATCAAGGACAGCCAGTCCCAGATTTCGCAAGACAACTCGGCTATATCTGAAGTCAATGTAGGCCACGACGGCGAGCAAAGGGTTGTACGCGTGGTTGCCAGTCCGTTCCTTGACGAAAACGGTTTCTCGCTTGGCATTGTTTATGTTTTTGATGACATTACGCGAGAAAAGGAAATCGATCAGATGAAATCTGACTTTATCTCTCTGGTCTCCCATGAGCTTCGAACGCCGTTGACCTCTATCATCGGTTTCGTATCCTTTATTCTTGACGGTAAAACGGGGCCTATCAATGAAAAACAACAAAACAGCCTTATTCGCGTGCACCGCCAATCGAAGCGGCTGGCAGCACTCATTAACGACTTGCTTGATGTTTCTCGGATTGAATCCGGCCGTATCCAGATGAACCAAGAGCCAATCATGCTCTTTGAGATTGCCAATCATCGGATTGAAGAAATCCGGCCGCAAGCTGATGCGAAGGCTATCCAATTGAATTTTGTCAGCCCCGAAACTCTTCCAGCAATTATAGGTGATGAGGCGCGGATGGGGCAGGCATTTACTAACCTCATTGGCAATGCTATCAAATTTACGCCCGACAACGGAGAAGTCACCGTCAAGATCGAAGTCGACGGCAACCTCCTTCATGTTGAAGTTATTGATACGGGACCAGGCGTTCCAATTGAAGAACGCCGGAAAATTTTCGAAAAGTTTTATCAGCGGAGCGATATTCACACACGCCAGAAAGGCGGGTCTGGTTTGGGGCTATCCATTACAAAATCCATTGTTGAAGCGCACGGCGGAAGGCTATGGGTTGATGAAGGGGATCAGGGGAGAGGCAGCAATTTTCAGTTTGTACTGCCTGTGTCGAGTCCCATCACGCATACATTGACAGAAGTCGATGAGCAGGAGCATACAGGTAATGGCTGAGACGATTTTAGCCGTAGATGATGATATAGACATCCTCGAATTGGTCGAGGCAAGCTTGACAGCCGACGGGTTCGACGTCATAACTGCGTCCAACGGACGCGGTGCGTTGGAAAGCGCAAGAGATCACGCGCCGGACCTCATTCTACTGGATCTCATGATGCCGGAGATGGACGGCTTTGAGGTAATCGAAAGACTCAAATCGGATGCGGCAACCCGTACAATCCCTGTCATCATGCTCACTGCAAAGGCACAAACCCATGAAAAAATTCAAGGCTTACGCTCCGGGGCGGACGATTATATCACCAAACCTTTTCAGCTCGATGAACTCACGGCGCGAATAGAAGCCGTTCTCGGCAGAACCCGCCCGACGAAATATATTAATCCTCTAATAGGCGCGATGGGTGATCAATTTAGCGAATCCGGCGTGGAACAGTTGGCATTCCATCTCAAGACAGCAGCGATAATCCAGCAAAAGTTGCTGCCGCAAAAATCTCCCGATTTGCCGGGATACGATATCGCTGGCGTACTGCGGAGTTCGATGACAATATCGGGTGATTTTTACGACTTTATCCCTTTGACGGAAAATCACTTGGGCATCGCCATCGCGGATGTCCGCGGCAAGGGCATTCCGGCAGCTTTACTCATGGTTATGATTCGAACTGCTTTGCGGCTGGTATGCCGCGAAGAATCTTCGCCGTCTGCGGCGTTAAAGCGAATTAACGATTTGCTTTTCGCGGATACCGATCCGGACCTATTTGCGACGATGATTTATGGGATTTTAGATACGGAATCTATGACGTTCACCTATTCAAATGCGGGGCACTGTTACCCCTTATATTTGAAAAATGAAGGCAGCACAATCACTTCGCTGAAAGCCGGCGGCATGATACTCGGCAGTTTCGATTTTGCGACTTTTCAATCTGAGACAATTCATTTCGCGCCGGGGGACGGAATGCTTCTATACACAGACGGCGCTACAGAAACAGAACGAGAGGACGATGGTATACTGTACGGTGAAGAAAAGCTCATTGAATGTATTGACACCAACAAGCATTTATCCGCTCAAATGCTTTGCGATGCAATCGAGGCAGATCTCTTGAGGTTCAGTGGAAAGCAGAATCACCGGAATGACGACCTTACGATTGTCGCCATAAAAGTCAAGCACGGGGAGAAGTAGGGAAGTGGACCGGACGCCCGATGGGCACGTCATTAGCCTTGATATACCGAGTTCAATGCAGCTCGTATATGTTCTGGATTCGGTAATCTCTCAAATTCTCAAAGAGATGGGATTCGATGATGAATCGAGGGAACAGGTTAATTTGGCGGTGATTGAGGCAGGCACGAACGCGATTAAACATGGGAATAAGGAGGATGTAAACAAACGCGCTCGTTTTGAGTTCATCCTCAATCAAGACAAGCTTACGGTTGTGGTTCAGGATGGGGGCGCCGGGTTCGATCGAAATAGCGTAGAGAATCCGTTGAATCCGGAAAATTTGTTGAAGAGCAGCGGTAGAGGAATATTTCTGATGGAAACCTGTATGGACGCAGTTACCTATGAGGCTCCAGGGACAACGGTAAGGATGGTGAAGTACAAGAAATCGCCGAGCAACAAACAGAAGTAGACCTAACCCCGGTTTGGCGTAAGACGTGCCAATCCGACGGCGAGTTTCAATGGCCAAACCTACGCTTTGGGCGTATAGCAAACCCGTACAGTTGCACCCACCTAAATTTCGCCCGTAGAACGCAAATTTTCGGATACCCTTTACTGAGATAGTACAACACGGAGGATTGGATGGAGATTGTAGTTCGTCGGAGAGATGACGTTACTATTTTGGATGTTGCGGGGAGAATCGCCGGATCCGACAGTCTGGACCTCAAGCGCGCAATTGATGCACAAATCGAAATTGCCGCGGGTAACATAGCGAAAATTGTGTTGAATCTCGAACGCGTGCGTATTGTGGATAGCTTTGGCCTCGGCGTGATTGTTGCCGCTTATACATCAATTCAGCGGAATGGCGGACGAATTGCACTGCTCAATGTTGGCGGGAACATTAAGAATTTAATTGTCATGGCGAAACTGATGACAATCTTCGATCGGTACGACAATGAAGATGAGGCTGTGGCTAGTTTTCAATGAATTAGAATTTTCACACTCTCGCGGAGTACGGTTGTGACTGACATAACGCATTACACAGAAAGACGCGATGCATTGTGGAAGAAGTGCTCGCACTGTGATGAACCGGTGTTTAATCAGGTATTAAAGCGCCATTTCTACACGTGCCCCCACTGCGACCATTATTCACCTATGCCTGCCGAGGAACGCCTGTTCCACCTATTTGATACGGAGCCGCTGATGAATCTCTACCCTCCGTTGGCGCCAGAATCGCTCTTAGAATCGCTTGAACTCATGGATTTCGTATCGCATACGACATTTCCGGACGAGCTGGGGCAGTTAATCGCCGCGGGGGACGGTACAATTTCGGGTCACCCCGCAATTCTAGCGGTCGTGCATCCATATTCCGTTCCTCAACGCGGCCACTTTGTCACGCTGCTCACGTGCATCCGCGCGTCATTGCAAAAAAATCTCCCGCTTATAACCGTCTATCCGAGCGACGGCCTCGCAAAGAGGAAGTCAGATGAGCCGAAGCAATCCGAACTGACACCCGCTGAAATTACACATCTGAAAATCGAGCTGGATGGCTTATCACAAGCACGTCTCCCACAGATTACAGCCTTAACAGATATAGGTGTAACCGGTGGATTCTCAACACGATTTCCCCTCGGCGATCTGGTTGTATCGGAGCAGAAGAAAGTTGTGCATCGGGGCGACGGAATTCCAAATCTTTCAGACTCGCCGCAATCAGATGTGCTCATAGATTTGAACACCCAGCGCCAAGAGTTACCTACGTTATTGGGAAAATTGCTTGCCTTTTTCGCCGACAAGCAGACAGTTGGACGAAAAGCAACGACCCATGAAATTCACTCGAATTCATAATACCTTCTTGCGAATGTATTTCCAATCCCGTCAAAATTTGCGGGAGTGAGAATCCAAAGGGATAATGAAAGCTACGGGTGTACTGATGCATCAACCTATAACTTGCTAGCGCACTACCGAATAGGAGCATGAATGAAAATGAACGGATTTCTCCAAATTTGCATTAAGATAATTTTCATCTTGACAATATATATTCAACTGAGCTGTTCGGCACTTCAGACGGTCCGGATAATTCCTGTATTTGACCCTGAAGCAACTATCTTGCCTCAGTCAGGGACAGTTATTTATGAAAAGAACGGTATTACAGCGATGGCAGTACCGCTAAACGACGTAAAAGCCGTTGATGCTTTTGGCGTTTTAATCTATAACAATACGGACCACTTTATCTCGTTCAAGAAGAAGGATTGCTGGATGCTAGATCAGGCGGGCGATAAAACCCGACCGATTGATAAATCTCAGGAGACGTTTTACCTCGGCAAGAATTTTAGACCCAAGCTGCCGCCGGAATTTGGGGCTGATGTGTTTCGATGGAATCCGGCGCTCCAGATACAGGGCGATCACGCCGTTTTGCCGCGCGAGGATATTGAGAAAACAACGGTGATGCCGAAACGCCGCACGCAGTTCTTTCTGTATTTTCGCAAGCGAAGCATCAAATCGTCGCACCTCCGCGTCATCGTTCCCAAAGTGCGAACCGAGTTCGACGATACAGAATCGACGTTTGTTTTCAAATTCCAAACGCATAAAGGCTAGGCGATGTTGCACTTTGTAGGTCGAATCAACCGGGTGCAATCATCTAGAGCGACGCAAAACTGCACGCATTGGCTTTTCCTACTCACTGTATTTGCGCTCTCCTTCAATTTGGGCTGTTCTGCGGTTCGACACGCACCGCACGGTGAGACCGTTGAGCCAAAGAACAACAAGACGCCGCTGAAAGCCGCCCCCCCAAAGGTTATTTCCTCCATTCACAATCTCCCCGCACCAACCATCTTGGGCGTGAACTATGTTGAATCGATTGGACGTCCAGGACAGGGTGCTGGACAATTTCTGCGTCCCGTTGGATTAGATTTAGACCACCGCGGACAACTCTACGTTGCAGATTCAGGCAACAACCGCATTCAGGTAGTTGGCACAGATGGGAATTTCATTGCGGAATACGGCAGGCACGGCTGGCGAACCGGTGAATTTGATACACCTACGGATGTGGCTATTAACTTTCAGCGGACCGAACTGCTCTATGTTGCGGATACCGGTAATAGCCGCGTCCAGTATTGCAACTTAGTGGATCGAATTTTCCGTATCGTTGTTGGAAGCCGCTTGGATTATGACCTACGGGAGGGTGAGGAAAATCGAGCAATCGAATTAGATCTGCCTGAAGGGGTTGGCATCGGACGAAACGGAGAAGTTTATACAACCGACACTGGAAATCACCGTTTTATCCAGTTCGACACAGACGGATTGCCCGCTATGATACGCGGTGAGTTTGGCAGGGCAATGGAACAATTCCGTGACCCTATCGATCTGGTTGTTGATACTCGCGGAAATGTATACATTGTGGATTCGGGCAATAATCGCATCAAAAAATATGACTTCAGCGGCAACCTTGTCCAGATGTGGGGAATTGAAGGCGATGCACTCGGCCAATTTCGAGAGCCGAGCCATATTGCACTTGACCGCTGGAACTACCTTTATGTGACTGACGGCGGAAATCGGCGGGTACAGATTTTCAAAGGAGATGGTCAACCCGTAATGGCGTTTACCAGCGATGAGCTTGTCGAACCCACGGGAATTGCAATCTCGCGGGACAGCCGCATTTTTGTCAGCGATATTGGGACAAACTCCATCCAAGTGTTTCAGGTTGTTTACCGCCCTTTAGAAACCGCTGACAATGATGAGGCAGCGCCACTGGAGAAATAGTGAGGCGGAAAACCGGCTGGCTTAATAGGTTTACAATTTGGAGAAAGGGAAACGAGATGTGGCGGCGTACAATCAGTTTTTTATAACCACTCAATCAGATACTCCAATCCCTTTTCTACCGTCTCGAGCCACACAATTTTGCGCATATTTTCTCCGAAACCTTCTGCCGTTGATGTGCGTGCTACTATCAAGTTATTTCAGCGCTACGGCTTCTGGCGCGGAAGAGGCAAACCCTACCAAACCCTTAACCGGCGACCTCCAACTTCCGACCATTTCGCTTCTGCAAAAGTCGGAGACGGCGAGGTTTAAAGACCTGTCCAATCCCTTTTCCTTAAAGCATCTCCCTATCGTCCGGGATAGCGAAACAGTTACCGTCAATGGCGAAAATATCACGAAAGACGAGGACTACCGAATTGATTATCACGCTGGAACTGTCGCCCTTCTGAACGACTACCCGCCGGATGTTATTGTCAACATCACATACCACGCGCTGCCCTTTGAAATCAAAAAACGGTACAAACGCAATCTGTTTCGACAAAAACAACCGTTAACCGAGCAACCGCCCGCAGAAAGCGAATTTGGGCTTCAGCCCGATTTCACACGGCGACCGTCCACAGAATCCGCACAACCTCCCCTGCAAGTCACGGGAACGCAGACGTTTGGGGTTTCAGTCGGGAGCGGACGAGCGTTGTCTCAAAACCAAGAATTGCGGATTAGCGTTGACGGCAAAGTCTCGGAAAACGTGAGCGTCATCGCGTTGCTTTCGGATCAAGACCTACCAATCCAGCCGGAGGGCACGACAGAGGACATCCAAGACATCGACCAGAAACTGATTCGGATTACAAGCCCGAATGTGACAGCGACCTTGGGCGATTTTGAGGGATCGCTCGGGAATTCCGAGTTCATTTTCTTTCCAAGGGCGTTAGAAGGCGTCCAGGTCGAAGGAAACTTCAAGTGGGGGTCATTCCATATTATTCCAAGCAGCATCCCTAAAGGGGAATCCGCGAGCAAGACCGTCCGGGCGGATGAAGGGCGCAGCGAATATCGAATTGACGTGGATGGCGAATTTGTCATTGTGAAAGCGGGGACGGAAATTGTTTGGCTTAACGGCGAACGGATGCGGCGCGGTGAAAACCATGACTATATTATACGCGATTACGGCGACCCCATCATCGAATTCACGAGCAAGCATCTGATTACCAGCAACGACAGCATCCGCATTGATTTTGAATTTATCCCGGAAGACCTTGCTTATCAGCGGAATCTACAGGGCGCGAGCGGGTTATTCAATCTGCTGCCGGACGGGCGGGCAGCAGTTGGCCTCGCATACGCCGTTGAATCGGATCTGAATGACCCTGAAAACGCGTTCATAATCCTCAACGAACAAGATATTGCGGATTTGAAAAAAAATGAGCTGGACTCCGATGGTAACTCGCTTACGGCGCCGCAGCGGCACACGGTGTGGGGTATTGAGGGGCGCCTCAACCCGACAGATTGGACATCGGTAGAGGGACAGATGGCTTTTAGCGCACTTGATGAGAACACATTTTCCAATCGAGATGCGAAGGTACTTAGTCGGGCGTGGAAATTTTTGGCAAATTCGTCGAGCAACAAACTGCAACTGGATTTAGATGTCCGATCGCTTGATGCCGCGTTTGTGCCGGTCGGCGCATCGAGCACAAACCGTACACGCTTCCGCTACGAGGAGCAGTATTCTGAAGAAAGATTTGATGATTTGTATTTGCTCAGCGCATCTGGCGGCGCGCAATCGCCTGATGAAAGATCACTAGATTTCGATCTCCAGTTTAGACCGTTTGGTTGGTTGAATCTTGATTCAGGAATAGGACGAACGGAGGAGCATTTTAAGATTCAACCTGCGATTGACGGCTTGAACGATGGCGGAGTTTCTACTGCACTCGACCCTGGCGAGCGCGAGGGGAATGCGTCCGACGGCATAACTATCCGCAACAATTTCAACGGCGGATTTGAATTCAAACCGCAGGGCGGTTTAGTGAAACGTCCAATCCTTCCCCGCGTGAGAAGCGATTACCGAAGCAGCACGTCAAAGGTCAGAGGACAAGACCAATTTCGCAAGGACCGGACGATGTGGAGTATCTTCCAGCGGATTCGCCCATTTAATTTGAATGCCTCTATCGAACAGTTGGAGTCAACCGATCTGAATACAACTGACGCGCAGAACCTGAACCGGAAGCGAGACATCGCCACCGGCCGGATTAATCTTGCGGACTTCCAGTGGGCATCCATCAATACGGAATACTCCATTGAGGAAGCATTTGACAAAGAACCGCTGATTGTGGTTGATGAGGAGACACTCGCCTTTTCGGACTGGAAGCAGATGACGAGCGCGAAAACGTGGACGATTGGATTCTTCTCGCGGCCGCGAAAATGGACAAACTTTGCGGCGAATCTCTCTCGGCGTTTGTATGAGTCACAGCGAGCGGAAGGCGCTGATTCAACGACGCAATTGGCGGATATTAACCTGCGCCTGACACCATTCAACCGCGCGTTGGACGGCGAGATGGTCTATGAACTCGATAAGACGCTCGCGACAGAGCGGCGGGAAATATACACAAATATTCATCCGCTGACGGGCAGAGAAATCCCGCCGGGAGAGGGGCATTACGTGAAAATTGATGAACTGCATTACCGGGAGGATTTCGAGGAGGGGAATTATATCAGATTTATCCAGAACGTTGATGACAAGCCTGTTTCTGCGATTGATGTAAAGTTTCGAGTTCGCGTTCAGCCGCGCCGGATGTTTGCGCGCCGGCGCCGATCGCGCGACTCCGCTACTAGTATCCTTGATACATTTCGGAACGCAAGCGGGGAGACGTTATCGAAGCAGCCTGCTGAGCCGCAAATCGGGGGCGGCTCTCCGATTAACCCGATTCTACCCGATACCTTACCTAACCCGCCAACAACGATGCGCGATCGGTTTGAATGGCTAGCGAATGCTATCCGCGGGGAGTTTCAGGTGCGCATTGCGGAAGAACAGGAAATTTCCGACCCGTCTTCACTCCTCCTATTGCGAAACCTACAGAATGAACAGACCATCTTTGGGCGGAGGGTTCAGCGGTACCGGCTTGACTTCGCTCCATCACCGGCGTTGAATTTAGATGTTGGGTTTAACACAAACCAGCTCCTCAACAAACGAATCAACAACCGCGAACGCCGACGCCGCGGGAGAGATTGGGACATTCACATGACGATTAATCCAACGGCGAAGTTCTCATTGCGTGCGAGGTGGGAGGTTCGGCGCGAGCGAGATGAATTCACCCAATTGAATTTGGAAGGCGAAGCGGCGGAGCAAATCTCCGATCTCATGCAATATGAACGGCTTAATTCAATGGAACTCCGTTACGAACTCAGCCGTACGGTGCGGTTTGGCGTGGTTGGCAGTCACGGAATTACTTCGGATTTGGAGCACCTTGATAACGAACCGGAGGCTCAGACACGAACACTCTCAATCGAAAATCAGATAGTCTACTCCTTTATCCGCAAGGGCCGGATCGATTTCAAATACCGAATCGGGCACGGCACCAGCGAAGGCGGTATCCCTTTCGCGCGATACAACTTCTACGAGGGTGTCAGCCACGAAATCAGAGCCACCGCGAGTTACAAGGTTCACAAGGTGACAGACCTATTGTTAAGATTCAATTACCGGTTGCTCTCGACAAAACAGCGGAAGCCTGAACACCGCATGAATATGGAGGTTGTCGCGGAGTTGTAAGGCAGAAGGAGAACAGGACGGACGGGATTGGTTAGGCAACCGAACCCGCCGCAGTGCATTAATAGTCACGGCCTTACTATAGCTGGATTCAGGCGGCTAGTTGAATAACTCCGTTAGAACTCGGTGGTAACCCCTAAGTACGGCAGAATGGGGAATTGGTAGATTTCGTCCTTTTCGGAGTAATCCTCGCTGTAGTTGAAGTCAAGCAGGTTCTTGCGATTATAGACGTTCAGGAGTTCGATAAAGAAGCCAATCTCCCAGCTATCAAACCGAAATGCTTTGCTGAACTTCACATCCAATCGGTGATACGGCGGAAATCGCGCCGAATTTATCTCTGCGTAGAGCGGGAAATAGATAGGCTCTCCGTTGCGCGGATCAGTGCCAAGATTCGCGTCGAGAATTGGTGTGTAAGGGTTTCCGGTTCGATATTGCCATTTTGCCCCAACCTCCCACGTGGACGCAGGCCTGTACGTCGCCGCAAACGTAGCAACGTGCGTTTGGTCAAACGAATAGTAGCGATAGGGTTCATCAGGGCGGTCGCGCCGTTTGGAAAGTCCATAGGCGTACGAGCCCCATCCCAAAAATCGATCTCCTGCGCGATGCCGGAGGAACACCTCAGTGCCTTGCGCATACCCAACACCTTGGTTAAGATACCTCGCATCAACGTCGACTGTCGCAAGGTCAGCAAGGTTTTTGTAATAACCGGCGATTTTGAACTCAGTTGCCGGCGAAACTTGGCGTGAGAATTCCAATACATAGTGGCTGGCTTGGCTTGTGCTGAGGTTGGGGTTCCCAACGCTCCGGGTCAGTCTCGGCGGGCCTGGCACCTGATTGTAGTTGCCGTAAGCGAATTGGAGCTGCGATCCGTCCGATATGCCTAGCAGGAGGCTTCCCCGCGGTTGGAGGGACAGTTCGTCTATGCCGCTTAGGTAGTCGGTACGCAGACCGAACACGACTGTCAAAAACGGCAGCACGCTATAGCGGTCTTGCAGATAGATTTCCATACGGCGTCTCGCGACCGATTCGTCGAACGTTGTTTTCTCAACAAACCGAAAGTCGTAATCAACTTCACCTTCGTCGGGCGGGCGGGCGAACGTGCCGATGGCTTTACCGGGCTCAATGCCGAGTATCACGCCGGATTCGAGTTGATGCTTTGGTGTTAACGTGTAGGTGAGGTCTTCGCGGAGGTTGTATTGCGGGGCATCGATTTTGAGGGATAATCCAGCACCGATGTTGATATCGAATTCGAAATAGGAACGGGTCAATGATAGGAAAGAGGAGAGCCGATCGGTAAGGCGGGAACGCAGATGAACACCTGCGCCCTCGAACCCGCTACCGAAGTTGAGATTGCCTTTAAAGTCCTCATCGACATCTTCACCATCGAGTTTGAGCGCAAAGCTGTCGCCTGAAGCAAACACGTTCGCGGAGAGTTGGTGTTTATCAGAGAGGTCATAACCGGCCTTTACCTGATAATCCCAGAACCGCGGGAAGCTGGTGATTTGTCCAGTGTCAAACGACACCGAACTCAAGAAAAAATCGATGTAGCTCCGCCGTCCGGCAAGATACCAGAACCCCTGATCTCCAAGTTTCCCCTCCACCAGCCCTTCGGAATAGAGCAGGTTGACGTTGAACTTTGACCGAAACCCATCCGTGTTTTCGTCCCGCGAAAAGATGTCAATTACCGCCTGGGAATCGACGCCGAACTCGGCGCCGTAACCGCCGGCGTAAACGTCGATTCGCTCAATAATTTCGGAACTGAGTGAGGAGACAATCCCGCCGAAATGATAGGGATAACCGATTGGTACACGGTCGAAGTAGTAGAGGTTGTCCTCGTCGGATCCGCCGCGAATATAAAGGGCGCCGCTGAAGTCGTTTGCGACACCGACACTGGGCAGGGCTTGCAGCGCTCGCAGGGAATCGCCAATGGCACCGGGGACGCGCTGAATCTCGGAACCGCCCAGAGTCTCTCTACCGACGGTCGACGCCGGACGATCGGTCGTCACCTCAACCTCATCAAGCAGAACTGTCTCCGGCTCAAGATATATCTCAAGTTGGGTGGTTTCATCAAGTTTGACCGTGACGGCTACGCCGGCGGCGGGAAGAAAACCGGATGCGGTTGCGGCGAGTGTGTAGTCTCCGGCGGGTAGGTTACGGAATCGAAATTCGCCGGTTGGACCGGACGTTGTGCGGGCGCCGGTTTCGACGATGCGAACTCGCGCTGATGGAACGGGCTGATTAATGCCTTCTTGATAGATTGTGCCGAAAATTTCCCCGGCAGGGGTTACGGTTTCCTGTCCAAATGCAATGTAGGATTGGATGGATAAGATGAAAAGGAGGTATATGAAAAATTGCTTCATTCAGTGTATTATGCCTTTATTCTTTTGAGTCCATTCTTATGACGAAAAATCTCAATCTGAGTTTACACCACGGTGAGAAAAATCTAGAAACCGAGTTTTCCAAAATACTCGGTTTCTTTGGTATGATACGCTTCCATTGAGATGCGGGAAATGGTGAGTTTTGCAAGGGGGATGGGTTTTCGGTGAAAGCGAAAATACGCGTAAAATTATCTTGTTGCCTCATACAGAATTTCACAGTTTTCACAGTAAACCGAGGAATGACGCAATTTCGATACGGACAAAAAAAGCGTGAGAACTCAGGCTATGACTGAACTCTTTGCAGGTTGTGCCGGAGGGAACGCGAAACCTTACTGTGAAAATTTGTACTTTGCGAGATATAGGGGAAAATTTTCGCATTTTGGAGGTACGCCAGCTAACCCAAGTAGAGGCAGCTAAGTTGCTTGGTGTAAAACAGTCCGAAATTGCCCGCCTTAAAACCACCAAACTATCTTACTATAGCGTTGAGCGGCTCATGCGGTTTCTGAAACGCTTGAACTGTGAGGTGAGCATACGGATATAGTCACAAGAATATGCTAAAATATTGACATATTGATAAATTCATGGTCGAAATTGGTTGTCGGATATAGCATATGTGATTTGTGCCGAACCCCCTCTAGCTCCCCCTTGGTAAGGGGGAGGGCTTGCTGGGGGAGTCGGGCAAGGTCTGTAGGGCGTGTTGACGGTCTTGCCAGTCGGGGAGGTAGGCGGACATGTAACTCTTGAACAGCACACCGTGGTTCGGGGCGAGGAGGTGCACAAGCTCGTGGACAATCACATACTCGCCCAACGCCTTCGGCAGATTGAGGAGGTCGGTGTTGAGCGTCAACCGCCCATTCCACGATATCGAAGCCCACTTTCGCCGCATGTCCCGCAAATGAATTTCCCGAACCTGCACACCGATGCGGTCCGCCCACTGCCGCACAGCGTTCTTCATGTCTTCCGAATCGTTCCAGATACTCTCTTCCTTCATACGCGTTCCAGTTTCAGCAGTTGGTTTGTCGCATCAATCAGATTTTCTGTGCCAACTATAGGTCTCAACGCTGCGTAGAACATGCTCCGCAATTTGCTCCTTTGGCGTTCGTCCCACTGATAATCGGGAAACTGGTCAAAAACGCCATTCAAAGCGCGCGCCTGCTTTGGGTTGATCTTTTCCGTGACGGTCTTGAGAATCGTAAAAACCGCGTAGGAATTTTCGTCCAAATCCATTTGGACGCGTTCACTAGAGGCCCGTTGATATCGTTCTGCGAGCTCACCAAACTCCAGCAACACCTGTTGCGTGTTCATCTGACGATTTTCATACGCCTCCGTGATTGCCTCGGCGCGTTCCCCAATCGAAATCAGAAACGGTTTGGACCGGCTTTCGTCAATGACCTTCTTCTGCAAAAGCTTGCGCAAGTTCAGCACCTTCACCGAATCGGACACTTGACTTTCCTGCGCTCTCTTCAATGTTTCCGCGTTCAACTCTTGAATCGCGCCCGGCATCTCAAACCGATCGCTATCCGTATGTTGCTGCAACAGTTCCCGCGTCTTGGCGGTCAACTCCTTATCGACGTAAATGCGGTCAGTGTAGGCGTTCCGAATAAGGCTATAGAGCGATGCCAACGCTTGATAATCGTCCATGAACGGGCGCAAATAAGAATCAGGCGAAATTATGTTATAGAGGTTCTGGGTCTCTCTAAAGAATTTGAAAAACGCCTCCCGCGCGTCCTTATCGCTGAAACCCTCAATCGCCCGCTCTTTCGCCTTGTCATCCCAGCCACGGGCAAAGGGCAGATACGCCTGCGCCTTGTCACGTATCCGTTCGGCGAAGGCATCCTTGAGCACGTCAAGATTCCGAATCACGCTCTCCACAACGTCCGAATCAAAGGCGAGGGCTTTTTCCAGATCCTCAAAGATTCCGACATAATCCAAGACGAACCCATAAGGTTTTACTAGCCCGTCGTCATCCTCGTACGGCCGGTTGACACGGGCAATCGCTTGCAGCAACACATGATCGCGCATCGGTTTATCCAGGTAGATGCAGTAAAGAATCGGCGCGTCGTAGCCGGTCAACAGCTTTTGGGTCACAATTAAGATTTTCGGGTGCGCGGTTTTGTCAGCGAAATTCTTGCGTATCTCCTTCTCTTTCTCGTCGCTGCGGTGATACGTCTTCATGAGTTCGGAATCTTGGTTGTGAGGGGAATAAACCACCTCTGAATATTCTGAGGGTAGATATTTGTCAAGCACTGTCTTGTACAACGCGCACGCCTCGCGGTCGACGGCTACCAAGAACGCTTTGAACCCCATCGGTTCAACGTTCTCCTGAAAATGTTTCGCCGCAGATACTGCCACGTAATCGATCCGATCTGGTGCTTTCATCATCTCTTTCAACCGGACTGCGCGGTCGAGAATCGCGTTCAACTCCTCCAAGTCGCTGACACCCTCAGCGTCCGCAAGATTTAAGAATTCCCGTTCCAAGGTTTCGCTGTCAATCCGCAGTTCGGACGGCGCGAGCGCATAATTCAACGGAACCGTGGTACCGTCTTGAATGGACTCGGCGATTGCGTATTTATCCAGATAGCCCTTCTCGTCGTCCACGCCGAACACCTTGAACGTCCCCTTGCCTTGAGCGAGGTTGTCAATGGGCGTGCCGGTGAAACCGATGTAGGTCGCATTGGGCAGGGCAGCCATCAGGTAATTGCCCAGATCGCCGCCCGTGGTGCGGTGCGCTTCGTCGACCAACACGGTCACGCTTTCGCGGGTGTTGATATTCGCCGGAATATCGTCGAACTTATGGATCATCGACACGATCAAGCCGCGGTAATCCGACGCCAAAATCTCCCGCAGGTCATGCTTGCTTTCTGCGACTTTGGGTGTTGAGATGCCGTAGCCGGCGATATTCCTAAAGAGTTGGCTTTCCAATTCGTTTCGGTCGACTATCATCAACACCGTCGGCTTTTCCGTCTCGCCGCCGCCGCGCAGCAACCGGGAGGCAATGGTAATCATTGTCAAGGTCTTGCCGCTGCCCTGTGTGTGCCAGATCAGCCCGCGCCGTTTGTGCGGGTCGTAAACCCGCTCGATAACCTTCTCCACGGCGCGGGTCTGGTGCTGGCGCAGCACGACTTTGGTAAGCGCGTCGTCGCGGCTCTGGAAAATTATCGACTCGCGCAAGGTTCCCAAAAAGCGCGTCGGGTCGAAGAAGGTCTTGACCTTCTCCTCGTAGTTTGCGGATTCGCCGGTCTCCGAATCAGTCGAGTCTTGGTGTTGCAACCCCTCAACCCCCCTTATCAGGGGGGCTACGCTGCTTTTCCAGGTGAACAGATTTTTCCGGCTGACGTTCCAAGTGACGCCATAGAAGAAGTCCAATAGTTGCGTAACGCCGAACAGTTGTGCGGTGGTGAACATCTCCGGCGTCTCCTCGTGATAGCGCCGAATCTGTTCCACTCCCGCCGCCAATCCGTCCGCTTTGCCCGCGGATTTGGTCTCCACCACGGCTACCGGAATCCCGTTAATCAGGAATACGACATCGGCGCGATTTCGGTGGACTGTGCCGCGCTGCCACCACTCATCGGTCACATGAAACAGGTTATTGTCTGGCGCCTCGCAATCTATCAAGGTGACGTTCCGCTCGCGGCTCTCTTTCGGAACAAAAATTGACTGCTCCCCACGCAACCACGAGAGCGCGCTCTGATTCCCCTCCAGCGTCGGGTTGAGCAGATTCAACCGCCTAACTATCTCCTTGCAGCGCGTCTCGTCCAGTATGCCCCAGTTCAGCCGCATCAGTTGGGCTTCCAGCACGCCGGCAAAGCAAAGCCCCGTATCGCCGCGGCGCTTCTGCAGCGCATCCGATGCCGAGATAGGCTCCCAGCCAATCTCAGCGGCGTATTTGAGCATCGGGTTCTGGACGGCGGAACGTTCGGACATCATCGTCTCCGTGTGGGTTGGCGATTGGTGTTTGAATGCTAGGAATTGTCTATCCTCGCACGGGGGCGTTGGCTGAAAATCCTAGAAGATACCGCAAACCCGGTGAGAAGGATTTCGCGATTGCCGGGTCTAGGCACGATGTAAAATCGGTAAACGGCTTTATCCATGAACGGGAGTAGTAGCAGAGGATTGCCCGGCGGGGATTGCCGGTCGAGTTGGGGCCAGACCGGTGCCATGTATTTGAAAGCCAGATAGCCACCGAGCCGGCAGGTCCCGTCAGAATCGTACCGTCCTCCTGCTGTCCGCCCCAATCGGGCTTTCTGCGGGTGCGATGGCTTTTGGGAACAACCTGGGTTGCCCCGTTGCGCGTTGTGAACGCATCTAGCATCCAAGCGTTCTGGATGGTCAGCGGAAAGTCCGGCAGCGGTTCCGGCAATTGACCGAGCGGCACATCCACATGCCATGCCCCGCCTTCGCCGGTGTGCGCTCCAATACTGGTGGCGCTGCAGTCGGCGAGTACGCAATCGTCCCCAAGAACCGCCTGCGCCAATGAAAGCACGGTTGGATGCTCTATCAGTTTTCCGAAATCCGGGGCTTTGTTAACTAAGTTCCAGATACGCTGCGACTGGTCATAATCGAACAGGGTCGGCAGGTGAAGGAAATTCTTAACCACGTCTGAAGGGGCGACGGGCCACGGCGTGCCGCGATTTTGAGCGCGTGTATGCCGGATTCGCCGCATGAGCCGCGCCCGTTCCGCCTCGCTGATTCGGTAGCTCTCCTTTAGATACACTTCAATCTCGGCATCTCCCGGCAACTCAGGTCCCTCCTCCGGCTCAAAGGGATGCTCCCGTTCTCGTTCAAAGAGATCCGCCGCGAGATTTCGGTAGTGCCGGATTTCATCGCCGCTAAGTACGCCTTCGATGACGGCGTATCCGTGTTCGGAAAGATGCGTCAGCGCGGATTCAAGGTCGCCGCTTGAGACGCCACAAGATTCCATAATCCTCTTCCGATGATAAGGGTCTGGCTAGTGTTGTTTATATACCCCCAGTAGAGTCACCAATTATACGTCAGAAGCAATTTGGTGTCAATCTGCCTCTTTTTTGGACACACAAAATTACAGTTTTTACAGTCCATAAAAAAAGGGCACAGTTCGCGGCGAGAAAAGCGGCGGTAATTGAAGTGAATAGTAGGTTGGGTAGAGCAATCAAGCGACCGAATAGGGAGCGCGATAGTGTCAATATCACAATTCAATATGATTGATGATTCTGACCTTGAACAACTCTGGCAGATAGTTGCATTACTTCCGATCATTGATTCTGTTGGAATCTTGTTATCGTGTAGCGTAACTCAACCTACAAGAACCCAAAGTGTTCATAAGTCTTCCCTTAAACTCACAGAATTGCAGTGTTACAATTTTAACTTCGGCGGCATGATCAGGAGACAAAAGATGGATAAGACACGCGATGCCTTTGACGGATTTTCAGTGACCATTTTCCTTGATGAAGACGGTGATTATCTTGCACATTTAACTGAACTTCCCAATGTTTCAGCTTTCGGTGCTACACACGCCGAAGCGTTGGATGAATTGAAAACGGCGTGGGAACTGATGAAAGAATGTTACGAAAGGGACGGCGTGTCCATTCCCATGGCACCGCCGCGGAAAGAATACGAAGGACACGACACCTCCCCCCTACTTAACAAAAACAATCCCTGAAAAACATATCGAAGTCGATCGTTGGGTTCCGAAAAAGCTATCGCCTAAAATCACTATCGCGTTCCCTATACGGTCACTTGATCTATTCGCTTAGGTAATTGCTACCCAACCTACAAAATCTACGGCAGTTCCGAATCGATCAGCGGCACAGCAGACCTTCGCCCCGTCATCAGCTCCTCGAGCATGGCGCGGAAAAGTTCGTCCAATCGGGCGGCTTCCTGTTCAAGGGCGGCAATTTTGGTGTCACAGGCATGAAGGATTTCGGCGATTTCTTGTTGTTCAGAAAAAGGAGGCAATGGAAGCACAATTCGGCTAAGTATAGGTATGTTCACACCGCCCTTGAGTCGACCGCCTTTGCTTTGATTGATTTGTCTCCAATAGTAAATTGTCCGAAAGTATTGATTTAAAAATGGAGGCAATAAATCATCCTTCGTTCTCACTCGAATCAAGTAGGACGCGAAAACCGACTCAGGGTAATCATTAATCATGTACGCTTTTCCAGTAGTTGCTCCAATCCGCGCGATTACTATGTCGCCATTTTCTAGCGAATACTTTTCTCTGTCATCGCCACTACAAACGCAATAAGGAACTTCGTCCCAGTTTACATTGTCATTCTGAATGTCTGTAATTCGCAAAAATTTTGGTCCGACCGGGGAATTATTTGCGCTCTCTGTATAACCGTAATCTGGCTTATGGCAATAGTCACCCAACCTCACCACTTCCCAACTCTCAGGAATCTCTCCAATCTCCGTCTGCTTGCGGGGTTCGCCTTTTGTGCCGCGTGAAAAGAGGTAATCCATCAACGCGACTTTACGCTCGCGCTCTAATTCAATTTCGCGTTGGCGTGCGGCTTTGGCTTCTTGGATTGTCTGTAAAACGTGGGCAATAGCGCGTTGTTCGGGGAGAGGGGGAAGGGGAAAATCAATGCGTCCTATTTCAGCTCTATTGAACCCTGCTTGAGCGCTTCTCCCGCCCAAACCCTTTAGGTACGATTGTACCATTGTGGATTGCAGAAAATAGAAAAGAAAAGACCGGCGAATCAACTTTTCATTAGGAATCGTCTTCATTAGGGCGACGTTTATCGCGCCTTCTTTTCCTCTAAAGACCTTTCCGACTGACGCACCATACCGAGCTATTAAAACATCGCTTTCTCCGACGTGCCTGAGATTGTACTTAGTGCTGACGTAAGTAACGTAATCATCTGATTCAAAATCCCTAATTTGCAGCAATCTTGTGTAGTTGTGCGTCGGCGACGACACGAATGTGCTTTTAGGAGGTTGAGTGCCTCCTTGAAAGTCACTTACTTGTCCAAATTTCACAATTTTCCAATGTTTAGGAAAATCTACAGTGCTCATTGCAGTCCTTCTCCGTTGAGACCTAGCCGTGTCAACACCTCTTCCAGCGCCCTATCCGCTTTTTCGCGTGCGATTCGCGCTTCTGTTAGGTCGGCGAGAATCTCATCGACAGGACGGTGCTCTATCTTATCGCCCACGTCTACAAACTGGGACGGGCTCATGTTATAATCGGTCTTTCGGGCATCCTCCAGCGTGATGACCCGGCTTAACTTTTCACGGGATTCCCACGCCCGATAGACTTCAGACACGGCGTCAATCCCTTCGTCCGTCAATACGTTCTTCGGAGCTTGTTTCTCGAAGTATTGGGACAGATTTATGAGTAGGATTTGTCCCTTGCGCTCGATCGGTTTGCGGCGGTTCAGGAGCAGAATAATGCCCGGTGCAGTGGTGTTGTAAAACAGGTTTTCGGGCAAGAGAATGACGCCTTCAATCAGGTCGTTCTCGACAAACACCTTCCGAATGTCCCGCTCCCGGCTAGTCTGTTTGTTTCCGGAGCCGCGAGACACTGCGCCGGTGTCGAGAACGATTGCGGCGCGTCCGGTCGGTTTCAAGGATGCCGACATGTGCTGCACCCACGCCCAATCCGCCGATGAACTCGGCGGGACGCCGTAGGTAAACCGTTTCCATTGGTCGTTGGCGTAGAAAGTCTCGTTGTATTCCTTCTGATTCCACATCGGATTGGCGATTACGTAGTCGAAGCGTTGCAGCGCCGAATCACCGGTAACAAAGCCCGGTTTGCGGAAGGTGTCGCCGATACGCAAATCCGCACCGATAAAGTCGTGCAGAAAGGCGTTCATCTTCGCCATGGCGTAGGTGGTGGCGGTCAGTTCCTGTCCGTAGATTTTAGGGGCTTGGCTCTTTTTATCCGGGTGTGTCCTCTCAAACAACAGGCGGGGTTTAATCAGCAGCCCGCCGGAACCGCAGGCTGGGTCGTAAATCGAAGTGTACGGTTCGGGGTTAATGATGTGCGCCATTAACCAACCGACCTCTTTCGGCGTGTAGAACTCGCCCGCGCTCTGTCCCTGTCCTTCGGCGAACTTCCTGAGCAGATATTCGTAGGCACGCCCCAATATATCCGGTTCCGTGTCTTGAAGTCCAAGCCGATGCTGACTTACGACCTCAATCAGCGCCTCCAACCGGTCGTCGTCAAGGGTGCGCTGTCCGCTTTGGCGTTCGTTGAAGTCCTCGACATCCAGAACGCCCTGCAACCGCGGGTTTAACCGTGCGACCGCACGCATGGCTTCCGTGAGAAACTCGCCCAGGCTCCCATCTGCGGGGTGGCTGCGCAACGCCGCCCAACAGTATTCCTGCGGGATATAAAAACGGACTATCGGGTCTCGATCGCTCTTGAGCGCGTCCCGATGGTCGGCTTCGATGATGTCCCGGGCTGCATCTTCACCCCCTAATTCCTCGGCCTGTTTGGCAAATTCGTCGTCGAACACGTCGGAGAGCCGTTTGTAGAAGATTAAGGGAAGGATAAAATCCTTGAATTTCGGGGCGTCGGTCGCGCCGCGAATCACGCACGCCGCATCCCATAGCCACGTTTCAAGCGTTGATATGTCCAACTGTTTTTGGTCCGAGGCAGGAAACGGGATTGTCTTTTGCGGTGCTTTGGTGGCGGTGTTGTTTTTTGGCAATAGTTTGTCCTTCTACGAAAAATGTCAATTTAGTTAATGACCGTCCAGAGATACCATCGAGGCAAGGATGCCTCTCCCACAGTCCATCGAACCCGCTCGTTAGACGGTGTCAATATGACCAATGTCACAAAACCTCACAAAATATCACATTTTTCGGCGATTTTCATCAGCGATGGAAGTTGTTTCTCCATTGTCTTACGGGTTGAAGCTAGTCTAGGTCTAGTATCCGGCGTTTTTTGACGATGTCGATAACCGGCGATTTTGACAACTCCGATGTCACAAAACCTCACAAAATTCAACAAAATCTCACACCAATTTCACCTGAGATGTGAGATTTAGTGACATTAGCTGATTTTGCGCAGCATCAAATTTAAATTACTTACCCCTTTGGCGAATTGAATTTAATGTAGGAATTACAAGGACTCGTTCATGTCCTGTCTTTGAGTGCCGCAAAATGATTTCGTTGTATCCCCTTTTGGCTTGTATTTGCAGTGCCCGGTTGATTTGTAGCGAATCGCGCACAGTTTCGGCAAAGCAAGAGTAATTCCCATCCTTTTGGATTTCTTCCAAACCCGCCAGGCTCTGCTCATCAAATGTAAATGCTACCCGTATCTTTTCCCTTGTCCCCATTGCATTTGCCTGGTGATAATAGTATTGAAAGCATCATAAGTATGCCCTGAAATAGTGATTATTGTCAACAAATTTTGTATCATATGAGTCTGATATTTGATGCTATTTGGTGAAGACAGTTTCGTCATTCTGGCTCCCACGGGTCGATCTGTCTTGTGCATAAATGAGACCCGGCGGCAATTATAGACTCCAGTTGAAATATAATCTGAGGTGGTTCAGATTGAAAACCACTCGAGGACATATCTTACCAGATTTGCCACCTTAAGTAGGTTAGATATAAGACTCCGAACAGACACATTCCGATTACGTGTTCCGTCTATGAGTCCGGCCCCTTTAAACGCCGCACGTAGTATCTCATTGCTTCTTTCCGAAGTCACCGCCATTTTGCCCCCACCGGTTCGTGACGGGAATAGCGGTCGTTGTGTATCAATTTGCCCGTAGCGGTCGATATGCCAATCAATTAATGATTGGATGACTTTTTTGTCATCCTTGTTGCATGGCACGTCCTGAAGAATTTCACGGTCTCGGTTTAAACGCAGATAATTTGCCGGTTTACCATTCTTATAGACATCGCTGATAGTCAACACCAACAATTCTGTCATGCGACTTCCAGTGGACACTGCGAGCAAAAACAATCCCTTGTCACGTCCGGCGAATTCTCCCCGAAATTGGTCTGCGATTTTTGAAATCTTTCTCCGTGTTAAATTGTTTGTAGAGATCATTTTTGATTTTCCTTATGCCTTAGGTTGAATTCCAATCGTCTTAGACATTTGGCACTTTTGGTAATCTGTGCATTTTGAAAAGAAAATTACGTCTTCTGAGTATTCCATTAATAATATGTCCCATTAATAAACTTCAATCTATTAATAATTGACTAACTCTACCTGCTGTGTTACAATAGAAAAGAGCGCATGTCACTTAGGGATACAATCCTTCGGTGTACAGGCGCTGATGGAGCAGCGCAGAAACACAAATGGTCTTTGCGCTTCTGCCATTGCCGTATGCAAAAAAGCACGCTCGGCATGCGCCATCAATAATTTATTTGGTTATGGGAAAAGCCCGCGAGTGCCGCCAAGCGAAGCGGGCTTTTTTCTTGTGTTGTACGACTAAAACTATAACATTAACCGTCAATCGAAACAATGACTTTATTTACGGATTATTTTACCTTTTTGCGTTCGATTCTGGCTTTATTTTCGTGTTCAAAAAGCCGCCTTCTGCATCTGTTGGAACACCAGATTTTATCGGGACCACGTTGGTATTTTACACGGAAGATATTTTGACAAGCGGAACGTTTCTTTGTAGAGTCTGCGCGACAGCGCTTGAACTTCAATTGATTGTTGATAGCCGCCAAGAGTTCTAAGTAGGCTTGGCAGAGAATTCGGTCTGATGGTGGGGTGTTAGGCTCAATCGTATTTACTATTTCTGGGCTGAACTGGTTGAGCGGAATAGTTCCATCTTCAGACTGTCTGAACAACCAAGCACCGCCGGTTCTGGGTAAATCGAGGTATACACTCACGCATCCATCGGGCGGGGGTTCAGTTCTATCAATTGAGTTAAGCCGTATCATGGGAGGGCGGAAGTTAGGAGGGCTTTCTGCGGGTTTTAAGGTGCCACCCTGGCTCGGCACCATGAACACAGGATTTTTGAACGCTAACTGAATACTAAAATGGACTAGTTGGCTAATTTTAGAATCCAACCATAGTAGATTGTCACGGCGAAAATCCCTGTAGCGGTCGCCTTCGGTGACACTTTCTACCAGCCCACATATATGCTGGTAGCTATTCTGAAAGGCATCGAAATCGTCGCTGTTCCACCATTCTTCCTCACTTGGTTGATAAATTCCACTTTCGTCCTGAACACCATAACCCATCATGTCGTCGTGTATAATAAACCCATCGGGAAAACTAAAACCCGGCGGTCGGTCATTATCATGACCTACCGGCTCACTTAGGTTGGTTGGGGGAAATTCATAAAAAAGCCATACTACGTGAGCCAAACTCTTTTTTTGCTCTGACGAAAGGGCAGCTACCGGAAGATGTAAATTGTAGAGCGCGGCGAGAAAGCTATCTCCCTGCTTTTTTCGTTCGTTCGCGTAATGTTGGGCAAATACCTTTTGCACGTCGTCGTAAATTTTTTTGTCGCTTTTGTTGTCTTTACTCATGTCTCTCTGTCGACAAGTGGATAACTATTGGTTGACTAGCAATGCCCGACGCAAGGCTTACAGCCGGATCGGCTACATTGTGATTCTCCGCAAATTGAACCATAATATGGTAATTCACAACTTCCTCTTAGTGCAAGGCGCACACGCTTACTGCGGTGTTCCTACCGTTCATGACCGTTTTGATTTCGATAAATTCGAAGGCTCTCAAACTCTGGTGAAAGTTAATTGATTTAATTTCATCAGACTGAAATTTTTGGCGGTGGCAGCTATTGCCGGCACCGCCTTTTTTCGCATAATTGATCATTCGTGCTGCGTCCATTTTACTATTTCGCCGGTCGCTTAATCGTTTGCACGATGGCTGTGGCTTTTCGCTTCTGCGCAGTTTTGACGGGAATGAACCGTCCCGTTTTGGCATCGCGCCCGACCTTAATGGTTGCCACATTTTGCTTCTTCGGTCTGCGCACTGTTGCCACCTCCTTTCTATCAGCAGAAATTATACGATTAGTCAACAATGTTTGTCAACTCATTCCATTTAATATTTTCTTAAACCCAACATATAGTAGGTAACCCTTATTTGCTAATAGTGTGAACGAAGGAATCACGACTATTCAAGATTCGGGAGAAGTGTCAAATAGAAGTCACTCCGCCTCTCAACTCGGCTGGTTTTCTAAATCGCCTGATTAGATGGTCATTGGGAATAAATGACGTCGTGTATAGCAGGCCAACATTGTCCAATTGCGTGTCTATCTCTGCCAATTGTTTGCTCGCTAGCCCCCAACGCTTTTGCAATCTCAACGGAGGTCGGAGTTGGCGTGTGCGCCAACATTTCTAGGATTTTAAATCGGCGCGCTCCAATCTTCGAATGGCGATGTAAAATCCCTTCAATCTCCTGCCGGTTGGCTGAGAGAAGGTGGACAAACTCATCGTCCATTATTCCTAAGTCGGGGGACTCCAATGAGTCATCGGGAATTATATCAGCATACTCCCTATCTCCATCAAATGAAACGTGTTCAAACTTACCGCCCTTGCGTCGTATGTCTTTCGCTCGGTCATGGATTGCTTTTGGAGTTGCGCCAATTTTCGTCAATTGTGTGTGCCGCGGTAGTGCGGCCAGCTTTGCCAACCAATCATGCATTGGATCACGAGGATCTATTCCCTCTAGTCCTTTGGTGACCTCCTCGCTGATATTCCTGATGTTTTGATATGCATCAGTTCGGTGCTTCTGTGTAATTTCTGGTAAATCAACTAACAAAGCAAACATGTGCTTATTGATTTTCTTTTCCGCCTGACGTCGCTTTAGTTCATTCCAACAGCATTCCACAAAGAGATATTGTTTGAAGCGTTCCACCAACGATCGTCCAATCTGAACGAAATCTTTATTGGTGAGCGGAAGCCAAAGTCGAGAAGTTTTTGCCCAACCGATGCGGTGTGGATTGAGTATGTCTCCACACACCACGGAAGAGATTGTGCTGACGTTGTTATTAACAAAATCACGGAACTCAGCATTGTTGGTCATATCGAACCATATCCGTCTGACTAAACAGTGAAGGTATAGCTCCGCGACATCTAAATCGCTCACGTCAGGAAGCTGGAGATTTAGCGCGACTTGTGCCGCTCGACTCTTCATGGATTCGTCTATATACTGACTGTGTAGAATAAGAAAGATTTCGTTTGCGATGATGCCACCCATTTCAGGTAAAACAACTGCCCAGTATTTATCAATACCTTCGCCCGCCGAGTCGTCTTCTGCAAACTGCCGAAAACATTCGACTATTTCTTCTATCATATTCATTATGTTTACCTCTCGTTACTGGTTTAATTTAGATGCTGGCATGTCCCTTTGACACGGCCGCTTCTGTACCTATACCGATTCAGAAGCCTCCAAAATTCCATCCCTTGGTGTTTTTTTCATTTTTTTTCAAAAATCCCCGTTGCTACGAAATCTAGGTCTAATATTGCAACTCATTCAAAGGCAAGTACCGTAATTCCGCGATTGAAATTGCCAGGGCATCATAATTAGTCTGTACCTAAATTTCGCTCTTTGCGCATCATGAAATCAAATTAAGGTCAACGTCAAGCGCTGCAGCGATTGTCTTCAAAGTTTTAATGGAACCGGTCTTGCGCCCGGTTTCAATCTCTGCTAAATATGCGCGCTGAATCCCGCACTTATCAGCGAGTTGCTGCTGCGTGAGTCCCCGATAGTCTCGATAAACCCGTATTGGACTCTCCTCATTTAGAATCAGCCGGTTAATCACTTCACTCGGGTAGGTTTCCTCGCCAGCGTCTTTTGCTTCACGGAACTCTCTAATGTCTCTCAGCATCTCCGCATCTTCTAAGAGCTGATCGTACTGTACTCTCGGTACAAGGACATATTCCACTCCTTGTCTTTCGACGGTCTCAACATTCATTGATACACGCCTCCTCTTGGTCCGATTTTGATAATTTCGATGACGAGGTTATTGTCCCGAATCTCATATAACACGCGACAATCACCTACTCTGAGCCGGTATCCTCGTTCACCCTTTAAACGCGTTACATTTTTGTTCGGCGCATAAGGCGACTCAGCAAGTTGGTCAATCTTACGAACAACGGTCTTAGCGATGTTCCGCGGCATACGCTGGAGCATCTTTGCTGCGCCTGCTCGATAGCGAACCGTATACATGATTTCCTATATTGTAGCTTAAAGCAACACAATTATCAAGTGCCTTTTTGGGCAACCGTTGAACCGACAATTGGGTATAGGTCTAGGTTGGACTTTAGGCGGGAAATTGAGCGGGAAAGGCGGACGTTGGTTAGGAGACACCGAGTTTTTGTAGGTTGGGTTAAGCGGATTAAATGAAAGACGCGAAAAATGCCCAATGGATATCGGTATATTAATTTGTGCTGAAATTGTTAAGGTGTAGCGAACCCAACGCTTTTGGGACGTTTGGATAGGCTAGTGATAGCGTCAATACGATGATGATTTAATCCATGAAAAACGGCGGAGTTTTCGCGTAAATGGGACGGATTTTTCGTTTGGTAGTCGTTTTGGTTGCCGGTCAAGACTATCGCCCTCCCTATTCGGTCGGTTGATCGCTCTACCCAACCTACAAGAACTGTCAGTATTGTGCTTTCAGCTTTCCCCACATCGTGGTTACATGCTCTGCCAATGGATTAACTCCCAAAAAGCCAGGCCCGCCATTCGGCACATCGGGGCCGGTCACGATAAAATCATCCAACCAGACGGTACACCTTCCAAAAAATAACAGGTCAATCGTACCCATCGACACTGAATCATCTTCTGCGAATAATATAACATCGCCCATCGAAAAAGTGTATTGGTTTCCTTCGCGTGCAATCCTCAACGTGTACCAGACCTTTTCTTCGAATGCAAAGCTGTCTATTGCAGCGGTCTGTGGAAAAAAGGCGTCCCCCTCCTGCTCGAAGCAATCAATTGTAACATCCATAATGTTAATTTTGGGTTCCCCTTGGGGATACCACGAAAATTGCATAATCCCGTCGGTATTCCACGTTTCTTCGTTAAATGAAGAATAATCAATAGTCAAAAAACCCTGCCGTAGGTCTCGGAGGTTTCTAACCATAAACTTCAACTGGAGCGAAAAGTCTTGGATTTTCCCTAATCCCCTATTCTCCATATGACAAAATGCTTGTTCAACTATCCCTCTATAATAGAAGTGTCCACCAACAACACCTGTGCTAAACTCGTGATTTCTTCGACCGCCCCCCCAATCTCTAAGGGTTCGGTCACTGAAATCGTCAATCCACGTCCCGGCGATACACATTCGTCCAAACACAACGACGGTTACCAAGAGAACAATCATGAATCGGAAAAGTTTGATTGGCATTGTATTTCAACTCCTGTCGAAAGGGTTACGATTTCGTCTGAGTCATAGTTCAGGTTGAATTCACGTTAGAATCCAATAAATCCGAGAATCGGACTGCGATTAGGATTAGGAGAAACCGGGTTTTGAAGAAAAAACTCGGTTTCAAATGAGTGCCGCGATTCGGAGATCGCTCCTACAGGATACGGGCGCCGAAGACTATTGCGCCCTATTCGATCGCTTGATTGCGCGGTTGCGGTGTATGGTTAGTGTGGTTTTACAGAAGATTACGGCACACGGAGTGTGCCTACTACTTTGCGGGGCAAGATTCCCCGCCTACAATAGTGGAGAGGCTGACAATGCCATTCGATGGCTTATGGATCGGCGAATTTCAACCTGAAGTGCGAAAAGCGATGGGTTACGCTCTGTTCATCAGATCTTGGACGTCGTTAGACTTCTAGAGCAAAACGTGAAATTGTACATCATTTGGTGAAATACGCTCAACCCAACCTACAAGAACTTGTCCACAAACTAAGATTAGGAGAAACCGAGTTTTGAAGAAAAAACTCGGTTTTAAATGAGTACCGCGATTCGGAGATCGCTCCTACAGGATACAGTTTTTGTAGGTTGGGTTAAGCGGATTAAATGAAAGACGCGAAAAATGCCCAATGGATATCGGTATTTTAATAAGTGCTGAAATTGTTAAGGTTTAGTGAACCCAACGCTTTTGGGACGTTTGGTGCGGCGAGGGTCAAGGTCAATACGATGATAATTGGTACAATGAAAAACGGCGGAGTTTTCGCGTAAATGGGACGGATTTTTCGTTTGGTAGGCGTCTTGGTTGCCGATTAAGACTATCGCCTTCGCTATTCACTCAGTTGATCCCTCCCTATTCGGTCGGTTGATCGCTCAACCCAACCTACAAGAACTTGACCACAAACTAAGATTAGGAGAAACCGAGTTTTGAAGAAAAAACTCGGTTTTAAATTGCACAAGGAGACTTTCGCCTTCGCTATCCGCTCGATTAATATCCCTTGGAAAAAGGGAGAATATTCGGGAGAACGGTTTCAGTCAGTTCTGTGCTTTCAGCTTTCCCCACATCGTGGTTACTCCCTCTGCCAATGGATTCACTCCCAAAAAGCCGGGGCCTCCATTCGGAACATCGGGGCCCGTCACGGTAAAATCATCCAACCAGATGGTAAACCATCCATTAAATGTCAGCTCAATGGTACCAATTGGCACTGTATCATCTTCTGCGAATAGAATAACATCGCCCATCGAAAAAGTGTATTGGTTTCCTTCGCGTGCAATCCTCAACGTGTACCAGACCTTTTCTTCGTATGTGAAGTTATCTTTTGCAGCGAGATCTGCCATCCAGCCTTGCCCCAATTCTGGCTGATCTTCCGGCACTCTCAGCGCGTAGCGATCAATCGTAATAAATGAAGCGTTGGGTTTGCCTTCGGGATCGGGATACCACAAAAAGCTCATAATCCCGTCGAAATCACCCTTTTCTTCGTTAAATAAAGAATATTCAATAATCCAAGAACTCTCCAGGCTGTCTCGGATGTTTCTAAACATAAACTTCAACTCGAGCGAAAAATCTTGGATTTTCCCTAATCCCCAATTCTTCAAATGATGACTTGTTCGTTGTTTTTTCCCTTCATAATGGAAGTGTCCATCAACAACACCTGCGTTAACCCCGTCATTTATTCGACCGCCCCCAAAATGTTGCGCCCCCCGAGGAGGCCCCCAATCTGGAAGGTTTCGGTCACTGAAATCGTCTATCCAGGTACCGGCGATACACATTCGTCCAAACACAGCGACGGTTACAAAGAGAACAATCATGAATCGGAAAGTTCTGATTGGCATAGTATTTCAACTCCTGTCGAAAGGGTTACGATTTCGTCTGTGTCATTGTTCAGGTTGAAATCACGTTAGAATCTAATATATCCGAGAATTGGACTGGAATTAAAATCCCCGGTGTTGCTACATTGATTAGGAGAAACCGAGTTTTGAAGAAAAAAACTCGGTTTCAAATAAGTGCCGCGATTCGGAAATCGCTACTACAGGATACAGGCGCCGAAGACTATTGCGCCCTATTCGGTCGGTTGATCGCGCGGTTGCGGTGTATAGGTAGTGTGATTTCGCAGAAGATTACGGCACACGGAGTGTGCCTACTACTTTGCGGGGCAAGATGCCCCGCCTACAATGGGGTAGAGGCTGACAATGCTCGTCGGCGCTTTGTGGATCGGGCAACTTCAACCTGAAGTGCGAAAAGCGTTGGGTTACGCTCTGTTCATCGGATCTTGGACGTCGTTAGACATCTAGAGCAAAACGTGAAATTGTACATCATTTGGTGAAATCCGCTCAACCCAACCTACAAGAACTTGCCCACAAACTAAGACTAGGAGAAACCGAGTTTTGAAGAAAAAAAACTCGGTTTCAAATGAGTACCGCGATTCGGAGATCGCTCCTACAGGATACAGGAGCCGAAGACTATTGCGCCCTATTCGATCGCTTGATTACGCGGTTGCGGTGTATGGGTTGTGTGATTTCACAGCAGATTACGGCACACGGAGTGTGCCTACTACTTTGCGGGGCAAGATGCCCCGCCTACAATGGGGTAGAGGCTGACAATGCTCGTCGGCGCTTTGTGGATCGGGCAACTTCAACCTGAAGTGCGAAAAGCGTTGGGTTACGCTCTGTTCATCGGATCTTGGACGTCGTTAGACATCTAGAGCAAAACGTGAAATTGTACATCATTTGGTGAAATCCGCTCAACCCAACCTACAAGAACTTGCCCACAAACTAAGACTAGGAGAAACCGAGTTTTGAAGAAAAAACTCGGTTTTAAATGAGTACCGCGATTCGGAGATCGCTCTTACAGGATGCAGGCGCCGAAGTCTATTGCGCCCTATTCGATCGCTTGATTACGCGGTTGCGGAGTATGGTTAGTGTGATTTCACAGCAGATTACGGCACACGGAGTGTGCCTACTACTTTGCGGGGCAAGATGCCCCGCCTACAATGGGGTAGAGGCTGACAATGCTCGTCGGCGCTTTGTGGATCGGGCAACTTCAACCTGAAGTGCGAAAAGCGTTGGGTTACGCTCTGTTCATCGGATCTTGGACGTCGTTAGACATCTAGAGCAAAACGTGAAATTGTACATCATTTGGTGAAATCCGCTCAACCCAACCTACAAGAACTTGCCCACAAACTAAGACTAGGAGAAACCGAGTTTTGAAGAAAAAACTCGGTTTTAAATGAGTACCGCGATTCGGAGATCGCTCTTACGGTGTAAAGGCTGCTTCGCTGGGCAAGTCTTAAGCCAAATCCACACTTTGCTCTGTAAGGCATTACTCTTCGATTGCTACTTGTATACTGTTTGATGCGGTTGCGCCGAAGGCGCCCATGACGGGTTTTCCGTCTTGATCGCGAAGGTTGGATCGCTGCGCGTCGTTCAGCGGCAATGCCGAAAAGATGTAACGCCCATATTCCGGGCTGAGACCTTCGACGATTATTGACAAGGTTTTGCCGGCATTTGCCTCGCGCCCCACAAAGAAACTCTCTTTGCCGATTGAGACGCCGTGCTGTTCTGTCAAATCATTGTCCCTAGACAATGAGAAAGAATCGGCAGATTCGACGAATCGTTCGTCCTCATGGAGTTGCGGGTCCTCAAGGAATAGCTCTTCTTCAAGAAATTCGTTGTCTAATTCAAATACTGTAACAACTGTAACGAAATATGAAGTCACCTCCAAATCTGAACGCCAATAGATTGTCTTTTCGACATCTCTATCTAGTGTTATGCGGTCGTCGAGGGTTGAGAGGGTATCAATGTCGATGAATTCAACCGGCGGATACGCCGTCGTCACGCCGGTAATCGTCTGGTCGAAGGCTTCGGAATAGATTTCTAAACGATACTGGGCAAAGAGTTCGACCTGAAAACCGTCCGCACTTTTTGGTTTGTAGCCCCCATCGCCAAAAACCCTTGTTTGACCTACGCCGTGGGAATCTTCATGAAATTCCCGATAGAACAACTCCTCCGCCAGCGTAACGTACTGAAATTCGTATGCCTCGCCCGAATTTAAATTCGTCACTGTGACGGTAGCCGTTGTATCCTGAATAAGCGGGAGCGTCTCATCATATTCGTCAATTTCGCCGTCTCCGTCATTGTCAATTCCGTCGAACACATCAGATTCCGCGATCGCCTCGGTTCTGATAATCCGAATGATGGAATCTTCCGGAGTATCATAGTCAAGCAAACCCTCAACTTTTAATTCCGGTTGGTAATTTCCGAAATCATCTCTGAAATCGGCGACTTCTAGTTCCCGCTCGCATGAGAGCGCGGCAACTAGCAATAGCGCCGCGAGGCAAATTCTCAGAATATGCACGGTTTTCCTCTTAGAGTCTGTTTGAATTATAGGTAACTGAGCCATTCTTAGGCGTTTAAGTTGCTATAATCTGTCGCCCCGCTGGGGCTTTTGATGCATGGTGAATTGGCGTTTCTATTTTACTGAAAAAACTATCTTCGATTTGATGATCGAAGATCCCCTCTGGGGCTTTGACTTAAGACAACTGGAGCCGTAAAAAATGAATGTTAAATCAGGTTCTTAGAACTCAAATTCTATTCCGAATGTCGGGATAATTGGAAACATACTAATTGCCGTAACTTTTGACGGCGAACGGTCGTGATCCCAAATGTAGAGTAGATAGTTGTAATGATTTGTAAAATTGATGACCTGCAGCTTGAATTTGCCGTTCGCCCCAAAAGGTGAGATGTCTCTAATCCAGGCAATATCTCCGCGTACGTAGGGTGGATACCGCGATGAATTTTTCCTGCCTTCAATGCTGATAACGTCCCTATAGGGGTTATCCGGCGAGTCACCGCCATAATAGACTTTGCCGACGACCGGCGTATAGGGTTGACCGCTTGACACGGTCCAGGAGAGTGAGAACCGGTTATTCGGGCTCATCTGGTAACTGGTAACGAAGTTGAGCGAATGCGGCCTTGAATATTTTGGCGGATAGATTTCCGACGCTCGGTTATCTGTTTTTTCGACCTTTCCATCCTCGTTGAAATCGAACCGCCTTTCCACGTTCGAGTATGAATAGCCGAGCCAACCCGTAAATTTCCCGGCGGTTTTCTTCAGGAAAAGCTCCAAGCCCCAGACACGTCCTGTACCGGAGATGAACTCATCAAACGCACGGCCGGGATCATTGCCCAGATTGCTGGTGAGGACGTTGCTGTAGGGTTTATAATAGGCCTCAACCGAACCGGTAAATCCCGGGTTAAACCATCTTTCGAATCCAAGAATGAAATGCTGATTCTTTATCGCATCAAATTCTTCGGGCACCGGCAACCAGAAATCGACAATCTGCAGGATTTGGTCTTCGTCGTTCACCGTGAAAAGGAATTGATTGAACCGCCCCCAACTTCCCTTGAATGTCAGGTCCTCCGATAAAAGGTATTTGAATCCGAAACGTGGATCGAGATAGATTTTATCGTGCAACTCGTATTTGGTGCCGCGCAATCCGAACTGAAGCGAGAGCAGGTCGTTGAGTTTCCATTTATCTTGAATGAAGGCGTTAAAGATGTAGGCGTCTTGCGCGACGTCGAAGTAATTGACATTATCCACATGCAAGATAAATTCCATGTTCAATTTTTTTGCCGTGGCTCCCATCTTAAGGGTATGCTGAGGCGAAAGATACCAGGTTAACCGTTCCGAGATCGAATAGTCCTGAATCTGGTTGTTCGCCATAGCGACAGTTTGGTCTTCGCTTGCATCTATATCGACTTCGGTGACCTCCAGATCCACGTCAAAATCGAAATTGGAGCGCGTTAGTACAAGTTCCGAGAAGAACTTCGCGTTTGGCACGTACCGCCACTTCAAGCTGGGAGCGTTATTCCCCCAGTTCCAGTTGAAATCTGTGGTATCGTCCGAATACTCATCTTCGCCGGTATAGAAAAACGTCAGAACATCTCGTCCATCAAAGGTCGAGAAGGTCAACCTGTTTTCCGCATTCAGATCGCTAAAGATCTTGATTTGGCCGTCCCAGAAATAGTATCTCCAGTCCTGATCTTCGCCCCGTGCGCGGTTGAACCGTTCGGCGATGAGATCGAAGTAGGTTCTTCTACCGGAGATTATCCAAGCCCCCTTATAGAACGGTCCCTCCAGCATCATTTTGCTGCTGAGGAGCGAGACTTCTCCTTTTCCTTTAATCTGCTTCCCCTCTCTTGAGGTGATGTCCAAGATAGACGACAGTCTACCGGGGTACTCTGCGGGATAGCCGCCCGCCAAGAATTTAGCATCGGCAATAGTGTCCGCATTGAAAGTGGAGAACAACCCGCCAAGATGATAAGGGTTATAAATCTCCGCGCCGTCAACCAGTACCAAGTTTTCATCGGGCCTTCCGCCGCGGACGATCAGCGCAGAGCTGAAGTCGCTCTGTGAAGTGACACTCGGGAGTTGTTGAATTGTGCGAAAGACATCGGCTTCAACAAATGACGGGGTATTTACTATGTCTTCAGAACTGATGTGCGTGCGGCTGATTTCTACATCTTCTTTGAACCGCGTTAATTCCCCTGTTACCGTCACTTCCTCAAGTTCAACGGCTTCCGGCGCGACCTCAATATCGAGCCTTAGCTCACCGTCCGGCTGAATTTCAATCTCTTTCTCTACGCGCTCATACCGCGCCTTTGAAACGATTAGCTTGTAGCTACCCGGCGGTATGCCACTCAACACATAATAACCGTGCACATCGGACACGGCGGTAAATTGAGTGTCACCCAGTATAATTCTAGCGTATGGCAACGGGGATCCGGAAACTTTGTCGTGTAGATATCCGTTGATACGACCTGCGCCTTGCGCAAACAGGAGGGACGTCACGAACGTTAGCATAATGAGCACCGATACATTGAAATACCGGTTAAATTTTTGGCGCATTAATCTCTTTCTTATTGGACGATTATTTCTTGCATTGTAGCCTAAGGCGCACTTGCTGTCAAGAGTGTTGGAGAGTGCTCTCTAATACGACAAAGAGAAGCCTGAAAAATTAATCATTTTTTATAAGCACAAGTTACACAATTTTCGTAACAACCTGCCCCGGCAGTTCTTAGGATTGACAGGGAAGAAACGGACTTAAAGGAAAAAGAGGCTCTGCTAGCGGGAACTTGCGCCGTATTGACAAAAGTCCTCGAATATGCTATTCTTCCCTAGGAAATTGCAATTTAAATGCCAAAATCAAATTTCAGTACGGGCTAGGATATTCAAGGTTGAATTCAGAGAACCTGTTGTAGAAGTGATACAACAGCGTAGCGCAGGTGTCACAACTACGCTGCGGTAGGCGGGGTTTGGGAACCGCACCCATTGAGTAATGAGTAATGAGTAATGAGTAATGAGTAAAGCGTAATGAGTAAAGCGTAATGAGTAAAGCGTAATGAGTAAAGCGTAATGAGTAAGGCGTAATGCGTAAGGCGTAATGCGTAAGGCGTAATGAGTAAAATACAATGGAATTAACTATTGAGGTGAAATGCCAATTCGCATCTGGGGTTCGACACAGATTGAAATTAACGAGGGGTTAATCTACATCTCATGCCAAATTCCGATTTTAAAAACCTGCCTGCCGCTCTGGGCGGAACGCCGGTCTTTGAATCCGACTCAGACTCGGCTTATCCAAAACTTGAGCAGTGGCGGCAAATCACGGACGCAGAAGCGCAGATTGCCTATGAGATGACGCTGCGGAACGAGCTTTCCGGCGCGTCCCCAGTGGTTCAGGAGTTTGAGGAGATGTGGCGTGAACGGCATCACACCGAATTTGCGATAAGCCTTATCAACGGAACCGCGGCGATTCACAGCGCCATGTTCGGCCTCGGGGTTGGTCCCGGCGATGAAGTCATCTGCCCGACGTATACGTGGATTTGTTCAATTACGCCGGCGTTGATGCTGATGGCGAAACCGGTCTTTTGCGAGATTGACCCGCGAACTTTGCTCATTGACGCGGCAGATGTGCGGCGGCGCATCACCGACCGGACGAAAGCGATTGTGGCTGTGCACCTGTGGGGAAACGTATGCGACATGGATGCGCTGATGGCGTTGAGTAAGGAGACAGGGGTACCGGTGATAGAGGATTGCTCTCACGCGCACGGCGCAAGTTACAAAGGGAAGCCGTGCGGAAGCATCGGACACGCCGGCGCCTGGAGTCTGCAAGGCAGCAAACCGGTGAGCGCCGGTGAAGGCGGGGTACTAGCGACCAACGACCCTGACGTGTTTGAACGCGCCTGTTTACTTGGCCAGGTGAACCGCTCGGTTAAAATTGAAGGGGGAAGTTCCAAATACGCGCATCTCCCCCCGATGGGGCTTGGGGTAAAATACCGCGCGCACCCGCTCGCTATCGGCATCGCATCGGTACAGATGGAGAAACTTGATGCGTTGAACACGAAGCGACGCGCATACATTCAAGATGTGTCAGGCGGATTGGAATCAATTCCGGGGATAAGTCCTGTTGAGATGTATTCGGGAACAGAACCGGCGGGTTTCTTTGGTTTCCCCGTCCATTACGTTCAGGCTGAGCTTAGCGGATTGCCGGCGCCTGCCTTTGCAGATGCGCTCCGAAAAGAGGGGGTTCTTGCGAACAATAATCCGTACCCGCTTCTAGTCGGCGACGGGGTACCAATCTTCTCGGGCAGCTTGCCGACCAACGACAACCCGTATCCGCTTCTCCACAACCTACCGCTGTTTACGGAAGGGCTGGATATTTTTACCGAAGGGCGAGGCGCCTTGTGCACGCCCGAAATGGGCGGCGATTACCGCGGCACGGCTGCGGGCGATTTGCCCATCAGTGAAGCAGCCTGCTCGCGGTTGGTGTTTCTGCCGGTTTTGGCAGATCCGATTCCTGACGCAGCGGCGGGCGTGCTCGCCGCCATCCGCAAAGTTGCGCTTCATGCCGAAATGCTCGCGAAACAATATGCGGCTTGACATGTCGACCGAATTTTCAGCTCGAACTCGGGCTCACAATATCAAACGCTTAACAAGCGAGCCGTTTGATGTCTTGGTCATCGGCGGCGGCATCGTGGGGGCGGGCTTGATTCGCGACCTAGCCTTAAACGGGCATTTCAAGGCTGCACTCATTGAAAAGGGCGACTTTTCGAACGGTACAAGCAGCGCAACTTCCCAACTGATCCACGGCGGTTTTCGATATCTTATCAAGCGCGACTTTTCGCTAATAAAGGAAGCGAGGCGTGAACGAGAGACGCTGTTGCGTATCGCGCCCAACCTAGTCAAGCCGCTACCCATTGCCATACTCAATTATAAGGGCGATCCGTATCCGCTCTCCGGCATGCAGATTGCGGCGCGGTATTACAACCATCTCTCTAAAACTGATGGCGCTGAGCGGGCATGTTCCTACCGTGATGCGGCGCAGATTCAGCGTTTGGTCGGACCTATTGAGACGAATTCGTTGAAAGGGTGCGTCGTCGTTTGGGATAGCATGGTTGATGATGCGCGGTTGACACTGCTGACACTCAAGGATGCACATCAGCACGGTGCGGTTATCACCAACTACGTTCGCTTTCTCGAATCCGACGCTCAGTACAATAGTTCTAGCAGCGGGTATACAGTACGAGTTGAGGATGCAATATCCGGGGAACAGTTTGAGATTGCCGCTCGGAAAGTTGTGTCGGCAACGGGGCCATGGACGGACCGGTTATGGGAAAAGGACTCTGCCTATAACGGTGTGCCGAGGTTGACAACCCGCAAGGCAAAAGGGATTCACATTCTATTGCCCCGATTGAACCCGAACCGCTACGGTATCGCCGCGTTTACACGATCGG
Organism: Candidatus Poribacteria bacterium; assembly: GCA_028819845.1. Lineage (GTDB taxonomy): Bacteria > Poribacteria > WGA-4E > WGA-4E > PCPOR2b > JAPPKS01. The sequence goes on from JAPPKS010000034.1 coordinate 257,598, forward strand.
AAAAGCGAAAGAAGGAGAAACCTCGAATTGTGTTTACGCTTTCATACGATGCGGAATTGTCCGCGGTCGGCACCACTGAATCCGATCCTGGAGAAGATCTTGACGCGGTGCGCCCGTCTAGTGACGAGGTGGACTATCTCTTAGCAGAAACGGCGCGGATTTTTCCAACGGCGGCGGCAAACCGGCGGGACGTTGTTTCGGCATACGCTGGTGTGCGCCCTTTAATCGCCTCCAAAAACGGCGGTTTTGTTTCACGAGAACACTTGATTGCCGAGAGTGACAGCGGGGTGATGTATATCTACGGTGGAAAATTAACCACGCACCGACAGATTGCCGAGGAAGCCGTCAACTACATCGCGGAAGAACTTCAGCGTCCACGTCACTGCAAGACCGGCACGAATCCGTTGCTAAATGGTGAGGGATCAACTCGAAAGAACGACGCGCTGGCGGATGCCGATTGGGAACGGATTGTCCAACGCTACGGCGCGGGAGCGGACGCTATCTTGACGTTTATACACCGAGATCCATCGCTCGCGGAGCCGATGCCGGAAGCGTCAACATTCTTGAAAGCAGAAGTGCTTTATGCCTTTTGGGGGGAAATGGCGATGACGCTCGACGACCTACTCTGGCGCCGGATGCGCATCGGATTGACGGCGGGACAGGGCGTTGATGCTGCGCCGAAAATCGCTCAGTTTCTCGTTGAGCGCGGACATTGGGACAAGGCTAAGGTTTCCGCCGAAGTAAACGCCTATAGGCAACACATTTTGGACTTGAATGCCGAATTAAAAATTGGATTGTCGTAATGTCATCGGAGCGCGCACGGGTTCAAATATTCTTGTCAGGTGAATTGGACTGTGGTATAATTTTGATGAGATTTCGGAGGAATCGGTTACGTTTTAGGAGAGATGGAAAATGGCGTATGTAATCTGTGAACCGTGTGTGGATGTGATGGACACTGCATGTGTTGACGTGTGTCCTGTGGACTGTATTCATACAACTGAAGGGGAAAAACAACTTTATATTAATCCTGCAGAGTGTATTGACTGCGCCGCATGTGAGCCCGCATGCCCTGTAGATGCGATTTTTATGATTGATGACGTGCCGGAAGAGTGGACTTCGTACAATGAAATAAACAGCAAATTTTTTGAGACATTTGTTAAACCGGGTGCGGGTGAAGGGACTGGACAAGGCGGAACAGCGCAAGGAGAAGAAGATGAAGCGTTTAGGGCTTCCGAAGTCGAAGAATTTGTCCAAATGCTCGAAGCGCCAAAATCTTCGATTCGCGGTTTTTTCCGCATGCACGTGATGTTTTCGCAACCATGGTTGGGAGCGTTATCGGCGAGATTCAAGAGCGACCTAGAGGAATTGGCGTCAGACGCAAAGGTGTTCAGCGCGTCGGTTTCGACGGGAATTAACAGTCTGATTAACTTGGCGGTTTACCCGCTGGCGTTTTTCATGATTGGCGCGGCGGTTTGGGGTGTTGACCTATTTACAAGCCGAGGAAACTTGTTCATATTGCTTGGCGTGGCTCTCGCAATTGGTGAAGGCATGTTTCGATTCAAGGATGTACTAGTTGCGACTGAAAGCGAGGAGGAGCCGCGTTACGGCGCCGCGTGGTACGGTTGGCTGCCGTCGTTTATTGCGACTCCGCTGCTATCATGGCTGCGCCCCGTAATTGCCGTTGAACCAGACGCACCGCGCTCAAGCCTACCTGGGGCGGTTCTTGCGGATGGTCACATTTACGCCGAGGACACGCGAGAACGTTACCGCCGCTACGGCATGATGCACCGATTCAAAACCACAGCAGACCGCTATATTATCGAAGTTGAGTTCCCGCGGTGGGTACCTGATAGTGAATACAAGAAGGAACACAACCTGCCAGATTTGATGCCTGATTATGCGTATCAGGTTCATCTAGAAGGCAATATTTTGACTATTGAAGCGAAGCTAGAGGATCCTCGATTCACCGATGTGCTCGGCCGAGCAAGTTCTTTCCCCAACGGGTTCACGAACACATTCCATATTGAGGGGAATCCTGAAAACTTTCGGGATTCGTATCGTGATAAGTTGCTTGAAATTATTGTTCCGAAGTCCGGCAAAGTTGAAGATTTGCCGACTGAGCATGAAGTTCACTATGCGAAATTAAAGGGGTAGTTCGTAACCAAGTTTAACCAAAATGCGGAATCCGGGGCGCGCCCTAGATTCCGCATTTTTATTTTAGGCGGTTGGCATTCAGCCGTAACTAAAATTGTGATGTTGGACAAGCAGACGCTTATAGATTGGGACAGGCGCTATCTTTGGCACCCTTTCACTCAAATGCAAGATTGGCTCGCGGAAGAGCCGGTTATTATTGAACGGGGAGAGGGGGTCTATTTAATTGACACGGCGGGCAACCGCTACATTGACGGGGTGGCTTCGATGTGGACGAACGTCCACGGCCACAACCGGCAAGAGATTAATGATGCCATCAAGGCGCAAATTGATAAGATTGCACACTCGACGTTGTTAGGGTATTCCAACGTCCCGGCCATTAAATTGGCGAAGAAACTTGTTGAGATTACGCCGCAAGGATTAGACAAGGTCTTTTATTCGGACAACGGCGCGACGTCGGTAGAGATTGCCTTAAAGATTGCGTACCAATACTGGCAGCACAAGGGCGAGCCCGAGCGCAAGATATTTGTGAATTTGGATAGCGCTTACCATGGCGACACCGTAGGCGCAATGAGTGTTGGTTGTATTGAGGTATTCCACCGCACGTTTGACGGCCTTCTTTTCGAAACCGTTCACGTTCCGGCGCCTTATGTCTACCGTTCCCCCGCCGGAAACCAGCCTGAAGCTGTCAGAGACTATTGCCTGCGTGAACTGGAGAAAACCTTACAGGAGTTTAATCGGCAGGTTGCCGGGATAATTATTGAGCCGTTGATTCAAGGCGCAGGCGGCATGATTACCGCCCCTGAAGGTTTCTTGAAGGGAGTGGAAACGCTAGCGAGGAATTCCAACACACTTCTCATTTTGGATGAAGTGATGACCGGAATTGGACGCACGGGGCGGATGTGGGCGTGCGAGCATGAAGATGTCGTTCCAGATATTCTGTGTACAGCGAAAGGGTTGTCGGGGGGATATCTCCCCTTGGCGGCGACGCTCACTTCCGATGAGATTTACAATGCCTTCTTGGGAGAGTACAAAAATCTGAAGACCTTCTTTCACGGACACACGTTCACGGGTAACCAGTTGGGGTGCGCGGCAGCGACCGCGAACTTAGAGATTTTTGAAAAAGAGGGGCTTCTCGATAAGATTCAGCCGACTATTGCACACTTCCAGAGGCGTCTCATGGAATTTTACAGTCTTGACCATGTCGGAGATGTCCGCGTTTGCGGGTTGGCTGCCGGCGTAGAGTTGGTGCGAGACAGAGAGACGAAGGAGCCGTACACGCTTGAAGAAAAGGTTGGCATTGAAGTTTGCAAAGCGGCATTGAAGCGCGGCGTGATGCTTCGTCCAATCGTCAATACGATTGTGTTGATGCCCCCATTGCAAATATCCGTATCCGAACTGGACCAGCTTCTCGACGTTGTGTACTCCTCTATCGAGTGTGTAACGAGTGGGTCTCGCTTGAACGGCGGTTGAGTTACTAGTCATAAAAATTCGAATATGTTTTGTCTCTATCGGCAAAAATAGAGAGGCACCTCCAACTATAATGCGCCGGCTGGACGATTTAGTTGCCGAACGCTTCGATGCTCTCCACAGCTACGGGTGCGGCCGGAATATTCCTTGTCACCCGAATAATATCAGTTTTCCTTCCAATTTTGACGTTAGTTGCACCACTTATAGGTCGCTTAAACTGCTTGACGTGATACCACAAGTCTTTTCCGGTTGAGATATAGACACCGATGCCCTTGACAGGGAATTTCGTATGTATCACAATTCGATTGACAAAATGGGGTTCGTTAAAAATCAGGTAACATGCTGGCAATGTTCCCACAGCCCCAAAATCGAGGACGCCTTCCAATTTCTTTTCCGTCTGTGATAGTTGCGAAGAAGACGGAATGCAACCAGAACTCGCAACCACAACAACGGTTATGCACAGAAGGAAATATTTACGACTTTTAATCAGGGATTTCATTCCGTCTGCTGAAATTCTAAAAACAGCGGGCATTTTTGTTTTGTACACAATACCATCCTCCTGTTTTATCGGTGGTCTATTCCAAGAGCATTTGTGAAAGGTCTTGCGCATTTGACCCCAAATGTCGGTAGTAAGGCTGAATGGAGGGCATAGCGGTTACGATGGGATTTTGCTTTATTGCCCGTTTCTACGAAAATCCGTAGGTTGGGCAGCCCAATAACCAGTGAACTAGTAGTAGACGCGCAAAAAACTGCACAGCAACAAATGGAACAGTGCAAATCCCATTATAGTTGGTTTAGCAGCATTAGCTCGTACGGGTGCGGGTCGAGATAAACCTGACTTTGGAGGTACGCTACGTTGTGCTTCCGCACATAGTGGCGAATGAGCGTAATTGGGACAATCAGCGGCAGGAGTTCCTGTTTGTATCGGAGGATTGTGTCGGCGAGTTCACGCCGGTCATCCGTCGTGAGATCCTTCGAGAAATATCCCGCCATGTGCTGCAGTACGTTTGTGTGATTGCGGATGGTGGGTGTTCGCCGCATGACGTTGGAGAATTCTTGCATGTATTCGGCGGCGAGTGCGCCGTCGTCGGAGAATTGCTTTGGCGTTCCCAGCAAACGCCCCAACCGCCGCGTGCCGGTCTGGTTGTGAGCCATCAACAGAAATTTGTGACGTTCGTGGAATCGTGTTAATGCGGCTCGGTGGACCCCGTTTTGTGTCGCGCGCTGCCACCGCTGGTAAGCGAAAACGCGGCTGATGAAATTTTCTCGTAGACGTGCGTCCCGCAGCCGCCCCTCTTCTTCTACGGGTAGGTTTGGGAACGATTTCATTAGCACGCCAGCAAACAGTCCTGTACCGGTCCGGTTGGCGCTGCCTGAAGGCTGATACACCCGCACCCGCTCCATACCGCAGCTAGGGGAATTGGATTTGAGCACATAACCGGACAAGTTCTCCTTTCCCAATTCTTCGACCCGCCTTGCAGCATAATTCCGCATGGCTTCGGTGTGGTTAACGCCGCTCTTGGATATCAGGAACCGGATGTCCTTTTCTTGCTGGATAAGTCGAATCGGTTCGCGCGGCGTTCCTAACCCCATCTCCACTTCGGGGCATACCGGCACCCATTCCACATAACGCCCAAAGACATCCACAAGAAATGCATCTCGCTTGTGTCCACCATCGAACCGTACTCTTTCACCCAACAGACAGGTAGACACACCAATGCGGACGGAAAGGGTTTTCTGGTTATTCACGTTAATTGGATGCCCCGGTAAGCAGCAGTTTCTGGAGAACCGAACGAATCAGGGATTCGCAGGTGTGAACTACTCGTCGGAATCTCGATCGGTCGAGATCATGCCTTTGGATGCGAAATTTCGGACGAGGGTGACGATAGACTGCCGGGCAGTGTCGGCGATTTGCGTCTGTTCAAAGGTCAACCGATTTGTTTCGTCTTCGACATTGGCGGTCAATTCATCGGACATGCCCTCAAAGAACCTTTGACGCACCTCTTCAGGAGCATTGTGGAGTGCGAGCGCAATGGTGCTGGGATCGAGCACTTGCAAAATTGTCTGTATCGCCGAATCATTCAGTGTTGCGAGATCAGCAAATGTGAAGAGCCGTTCATGAATGTCGTTGACTATGTCTGGTTGCCTTGCGGCCAGTGAATCCAGCAGGCGGTTCTGATCGTCTGTCTTCATCCGTCCTAGCAGTTTAATCAGATTAGATTTGCCGTCCCCAAGAACCGTGGTCTGATTCGTCGCACTTACTATATTTTCAATCAAGCGCGTGTGGATTTCCCGTACGCGTTCCGACTCAACAATATCTGTGGTTGTAATCTGCTCAGCGACAGCAATCTGCTTATCAGCCCGAAGGTGGATGAGGATTTGGGAGGCGTGGTTAGCGAGGGTTGGAGAAGCTTGCTGAAGCGTCACCAAGAAAATGGCAACATCCGGATCGGGTTCATCAGCAACTGCGCGCAGGATTACCCGCAAGTCTGTCTTTTCAAGCAGGGCGGTTAATTCTTGGACAAGTGTTTGTTCGATAGGTGTTTCAGACAATGTGTACCTCCTTTTCTCCATGAAGGATTTTGCCGATAAGAAACGGCGACGCACTCATATCCTTGAGCGCGTCGAGCGCCGCATCAACTTGCTCGAGCGGAATTACCAACACCAATCCGATGCCCATATTGAAAACGTGGTACATCTCAGTTTCCTCAACCTTTCCGCATTCTTGGAGAAAGGAGAAGATTGGCGGGATTTCCCACGATCCCTTGCGGATTTCAACGCGACAGTTTGTTGGTAGAATACGGGTGATGTTATCGGATAACCCGCCGCCGGTAATGTGCGCAATGCCTTTGACATTCCACCTCTTCTGCAGATTCAGCACCGGTTTCACATAGCTTTTATGATGCTTGAGCAGTTCTTCACCGAGCGTCACACCGAGTTCCGGCATGTATTGATCGAGGTCAAACCTGCAAACATTGAACAGGATATGGCGAGCCAGTGAAAACCCATTGGTGTGCAATCCGAGTGATTTCAAACCGATTAAGCAATCGCCCGGTTGAATTTCGCTACCCGTAATCAATTTTGAACGCTCTACGACGCCCACTATTGTGCCGACGAGATCGTATTCACCGTCAGCGTAGAAATCCGGCAACTCTGCCGTCTCTCCACCTATTAGCGCGCAGCCGGTTTCTCGGCAACCTTTTGCGATTCCCTTTACGACTTGCTCAACGACTGCAGGACGGAGCGTGCCGGTGCCGATATAGTCCAGAAAAAAGAGCGGCTCAGCGCCTTGCACGAGGATATCGTTGGCACAGTGCGCCACAATATCGTACCCCACCGTATCGTGCACATCCATCATAAAAGCGATTTTGAGTTTTGTGCCAACACTATCAGTGCTAGACACAAGCACTGGCTTGTCAAATTCGGCGAGCGCGAAAAGCCCTCCAAAACTCCCAATTTCGCTCAAGACTTCAGGACGGTAGGTTGAACGGCAAAGTGTTTTCAGACGATTGAACGCTTCTGCTTTTGCCTCAAATGAAACCCCCGCGTCGGCATAGGTCAATCGCTGTTTAGTCATCTGAAATATCCGATTTCTTTCGATTTTTCAATCGCCGATTAAATGCTACGAGGCGCCGTTCTTCAATCACTGAAGCGATCGACTGCATTTTTAGCAGCGAGGCAATCAAAAGCACTGCGCATACTCCAAACGAAATGGCGCTTGCCAGGTTTGCGACATCGCGGGTGGGCGCGGCAGCGTAGATGTCCAATTTCTCCGCTTTCCTTACTATGTATTTCCGCTTATTCTGAGGGTCGGCGATGACCCACGATTTATCTTTCTTCTTTGTCGAAGCGGAGGCGTTATGGGACAGCAAAATCCGGTTTTTCCTAAATTCCGACCGTAAATTCTTAATCTCCGCGCCATTGTTCAATTCACTTTGAAATTTTAGATTCAAGCTAAACAGCGCGGCGGGCGGATTGAAATGTTGAATTAGGAAAATTACAGGTTTGTGCGAGATTATACCGATGAATGCGCAGATGACAACCGCATAGAGTGTATACTTTCCCTGGAAAGTGGACACATTCTTAACGAACATCGCGTGTAGCGGAAGGGACAAACCGGCTTGGTTTTTTCTCGATCTACGCCTGTCTTGCATCAAGGGTTTCCATGCGGGAACTCGGCTTTAAGCACTGCTCGCGAGATTGTTGAGACTCAATACCTCATATGATTCTACTGATTCTGTGCGGTTGGTTTGTGCGCAAGACTGAGTTGATTTGAGGCTTTTACACTGGCAAAATCAATGGGCAGCTGTTTAGTCGGTTGTTCGCCGAATTCCACTGGATAGCTACCATCAAAACAGGCCGTGCAAAAATCTTGAGGAGACTTCACACACTTGAGCATTCCTTCAATGCTGAGGTATCCCAAGCTGTCGGCGCGGATATATTTTCGAATATCATCAATGGTGTGTGAGCTTGCGATGAGTTCCCCTCGGGTAGGTGTATCGACGCCGTAGAAACATGGGAATTTATTTGGCGGGGAGGATATACGAACGTGAACTTCAGCTGCCCCCCCTTGGCGGATTAGTTTGACAAATTTGCGACTCTCGGTACCGCGCATGATTGAATCATCAACCACCACAATCCGTTTTCCTTGGAGTACATCTCGAATCGGATTGAGTTTCACTTTGACCATAAGCTCACGGATATCTTGAGAGGGATTCATAAACGCGCGTCCGACATAAGAGTTTCGATGCAGGCCTACATCAAACGGAATTCCCGATTCCTCCGAGTACCCGAGCGCGGCGAGCGTCGCTGAATCCGGCACACCGATTACGATGTCTGCTTCCGCGGGGCATTCACGCGCAAGTTGTCTCCCCAACTCACGCCGCGGACGGTTAACAAGCTCACCGAATACGACACTGTCGGGACGCGAGAGGTAAATGTATTCAAAGATACATTGTGACAGATTATTTAAATCCTGTCCAAAATGGAACGATTGGGGTTCCCGATTTGTCGCCGTGATGACAAGCATCTCGCCAGGGATAAGCTCACGGACTGGTTCAGCTTCAATAACATCAAAGGCGCAAGTTTCGGAAGAGAGGATATACGCATCGTCTATGCGCCCCAACCACAGCGGGCGAAAGCCGTAGGGATCTCGAACGCCGATGAGGCTGGATTTCCCCATAAAGGCGAGCGAATATGCGCCATCGATCCCTCCAATCGCATCTAGGATGCGGTCTTGCAACGTGCTTTGTTCCGATCGGGCGATGAGGTGAGCAATTACTTCCGTATCGGAAGTTGAACTGAAGATTGCGCCGCGGTTTTCCAGTTCTTTGCGTATCCTCTGTGCGTTTACGAGGTTGCCATTGTGTGAAATTGCAAGGGGGCCATGCTTATATTCGCAGGTGAGGGGTTGTGTGTTTCCAAGATGGCTTGCGCCCGCGGTTGAATAGCGGTTGTGCCCGACAGCAATGTGTCCAGTCAACTTCGCCAACGTCTCGGCATCAAAGACGTTCTCAACGAGCCCCATGTTACGGTAAGAAGAGAACGAGTAATCGTCTGAAGTGACAATTCCGGAGCTTTCCTGCCCGCGATGTTGAAGGGCGCGTAATCCCAAATAGGTTAATTCGGCCGCTTTAGGATGCCCAAAAATTCCAAAAATGCCACACTCATCCCTTGCCTTATCTTCATCAAAGGCGTCCAAATGTTGCATACTTTGGCATACTCCAGCCCCATAACGGGGACTCAAATTTCGAATCGTAACCAAACCGAATAGTTTATGTTGGTTCTGCTATTAACATCGTTGTTTATGTGCGTTTCCAATCGAGACGGTAACCTAGAATTGCCCCAATTGGCGGCGCCAAGATGTAAAGCAGTTCCGGGGGACATTTCACCCATTCGAGCAATACGTAAATCGGAAGGGATATTATGAACACAAGTACCCTTGCCACAGCGAAAAGGAGGGAGACAAGGAAATTTGGAGCGATTAACATATCCCAATGGATATCAAGCAACAACATTAACGCCACGATTGCAGGCGCCCCGAGAAACGCCCCTTGATATGCGTTTTTGCGATCTATGAGAACATCAAACCAGCGGCCGGCTATACGAACACCTTCAGTCACCCCGGCGATAGTGCACCCATAAGTAAGCCCAAAGGAGATTAGCAGGAGCAACCCGACCCAGAAACCGTGCTGGACGGCATCGCGTATCAGCCCTTCCCAGATTAATGATTCTACAATGAATCGGCAGACCCAACCGCTTGCTAAACCGATGGCACTACCCAACACAATTTGGCTTATGGTGAGAAAGATAGGTTTTTTTTGAGACATATCACCTCACGTAATTTGAAAGATGACTTCATCGGCTAACCGTCGAAGGAAATTCCAAATTGACAAGAAAATTATATCACGAGGTTGAATTCCTGTCAACCTCCCGCCTTCTAAAATTCGATACGTTGATTGAAAAATTCCGAATTACTTATTGACTTGTATTTCGGTGTTATCTGCCTCTAGTATTTCTTTCATCTGTTTAGCGTTCTGGATTTTTTCTTCATATTTCGGCATTCCTACAGTATATTCTAAAAAGAGATTCAAATATTCTTTCATTTTCAGGATGTCTCCTTTTTTCTGATACACCGCCGCGATTTGATAAAGAATCTCCGGATCATCCGGAATGAACGACAACGCGTGCTCATACTCACGCATTGCCAAATTCAGTTGTCCGGTTTCGTGGTAAATTTCAGCGAGATTGTAGCGAGCATCCGAATCACCCGTGTCCAACTTGATTGCGCCTTGATAATATCTTATTGCCTCGTCAAATTGCGCTTCGGCGTGGTAAGCCCATGCTAGGTTATAATAGGCATCTTGGAATTTCGGATCCAACTCGATTGCCATTTTATACGCCTCAACCGCCATTTCAAAGCGATTGTCGGCATCATGAGCGTAACCGAGGTTGTTGTAAAATGCGGGGTTATCCCCCTCCAATTCTATAGCTTTCTGAAACGCTTCGATAGCAGCCTCTGTCAAGGACATGTCCATGTAAACCAAGGCTAAATTATTCTGGGCTTGCGCGTTCTGCTCGTCAAACCGCAGCGCATTTTGGTATTCCTCAATGGCTTTCTCGTGTTCGCCCATCTTGTGATAGACAGCACCGAGCTGAAGGTGCCCGTGTACATCTTCCGGCGTAAGTTTCAGCCCTAACTGAATCTGTACCGCCTCACGCTTCAGTTTCTCTATATTCTGTGTACCTTCATCAGCGGGCTGGCAACCGAGGAAAATAATACAGACGGAGATTAGAAATAGCGACATAATGAAATTCCCGTGAAGCCGGTAAGTTGTAATTTATCGCGGCGCGGATAACCATTGACGACTGCGCCGGAACTGTAAACCACGCAGTTTAAAAATTAAAGCCTATTTCTGCAAATTCTCTTAGAAAATTCGTTCGTTATGATTGTATGTAAAATTGTATGAGGATTCAATGAAAAACCATAAAGGGATTCCTTGGAATTGTGGGAAAGATTTGACGTACCTATTGAAACAGGTTTTATAATTTGAAACACGGGTGAAGTTGACGGCCTGTTACGAGTATCAACAGTTGCCGCTGTAACCGGCATTTAGGAGAGTTGCCGTCCGGCGCGTAAACTAGTTACACATTGAATAAACGGTTGACCGGTTCCGTCGGCGCGTGATAGACTTGCACTGCGCGCCACATTAGCGAGCGAGGCCACTGCGACCACAATCGTCCACACTCCACCCTTTGATTGCGAATTTGAATTCCCGCCAATGACAACATGGGCTGAAGTAAATCTCACAGCGATTAAATCGAATGCGCAGGCAATTCAAAAATTCATCCGGCGCAGCGGCGAAAGTTTTTGCCCGGTAAACTTAATTGCCGTGCTCAAAGCGGATGCATATGGACACGGTGCAATTCCTGTTGCTCAAACGTTACGGGACGTAACAGAGATGTTTGCCGTTGCAACGGTTGAAGAGGCGATTGAGTTGCGTGATGCCGGCATTGAGATACCGATTCTCGTTCTTTTCAACGCTGCCGCCGATGAAGCTGAAGAAATTGTCCGGTATCAACTTGTGCCTTCCGTGAGTGAATCTACTCTTTGCAAAAAATTGTCTTATGTTGCACGAACATTGAACCAGAACGTTAGGGTGCATGTCGATGTGGACACGGGCATGAATCGCGGCGGGGTACGATATACGGACGCCGCTCGTTTTGTCCAATGGCTAACATCACTATGCGGCATTGTGGTTGAAGGACTCTTCACACACTTTGCGACAGCCGGCGAAACGGACAAAAGCTACGCACAATTGCAATTGGCGCGCTTTAAGTCCGTGATTTCCGAACTCTTTCAGCTCAATCTTCGTCCGCCGATGGTACATGCCGCCAACAGCGCTGCTACACTCACGCTTCCAGAAGCTCATTTTGACGCTGTGCGCGTCGGTTTGAGTTTATTTGGAATTCATCCCATACCTGACCACAGCGCTACAGGTGCGCCGTGCGCGACTCGCCTGAGACCGTCGCTTAGCTGGAAGTCGCGTGTCATCTACGTGCATGAGGCGGGCCCAGGTGAAAGTGTAGGCTATGGACGTACTTACAAAACCAACCGGCCGATGCGGCTGGCGACTTTACGAGTTGGATACGCCGATGGGTATACGCGGTCATTGTCCAACCAAGGAGAAGCCCTAATCGGCGGCATCCGCAGACGAAGTGCGGGGGAAATCTGCATGGATGAAACCGTGTTTGAAATTGATTCCCCCGGTAATGTGTCTATCGGAGATGAAGCGGTTCTGATTGGAATGCAAGGGACTGAAGAGATAACCGCCGACCAAGTCGCCGTGCGGGCAGGGACAATTGCTTATGAGATTCTTACGGGAATTGGCAACCGCGTGCGTCGTGTTTATGTCGAAGACCCTGAATGAATCCACCACACATCCCACCAGATTGAATTTAAACTTTGTATTATCCACTTCGACAGTTCCAATTAAATTCGCATATCTTCGTGAAAAAGACCCACTATTGTCATGACGGTCAGCCGAGGATTTGTTAGGGTTTGATCCTTAGAATACTGGATGCGTCGACAATTCAGGACACCGAATATTCAATGGTATCACAGAAAATGATCCTAACCCACATCGGCGTCGGGTTTTGGGTTGACATCGTCATCCACAGGGTGATATATTTATTGGGAGGGTCATCATTCTTGGGAAGCCGAAAGTTGATAGAACCCTAATGAAGCATAGAAATTTTAGCGTGAAGCACGGCGACTAGGTTGGTTTCGATTTTACGGCATGGCCATCTATTGTAAAAGATGACACGTCGCCAAAACCGCTTTGTCTGTTTCATGTTGCTCTGTACACGTTTTCCACTGCATGTTGGCGGCAAATCCAGCATTGGAATATAGGGGAAGAGTTGGCGGTTTTACCCCACCAGCGGGGAAAACCAATCGGAAAGTGAATTGTGCAAATTGAAAAGTTCACGCACCGGCTTGCTGCGTATTATTCTCAATCGCGGCGATGCCGGGCATCCAACACCGAGGGGAGAGAATCATGAAAATTCAAATTGTTTACCTTACGTCAATTCTTGCGTTAAGTATCTTGCTAGCCGGGTGCGGCCCAGCACCGCAGAAAGACGCCCGGTATATTCCGACCGCATCGCCTACGGCGCCGAAAACCTCCGCATCAAAAAGTTCACAGACGGCGTCAAGTACATCATTGCCTCGGACGGCAGTAGTGGAACTTGTTCGGATGCCGTTGTTAAAAACTGTATTCAGGAACCCACCTGCCACTTCCCGCATTGACGATCTCTTTGCAAGGGCAAAAAGGCAAGTTGATAATCTGAGTCTGGTATCCAATTGCGATTTGGATATTTTGAAGGGCTTTGTTGCGGCTGACTGGACACCGGTGGTGTTGTTACGAAGTGAACGACAGCCGTGGGTACTTGTTGGTTACGACGATGGTGTTGAGGAGATTCAACTGACAAATATAGCAAACGCGCCCTCAGGCACAACGGATCCAAAGCGTCTCAGGCTAAGGCGGGAAGACTATTCTGATTTCGAAAGTAAGTGGGCATCTGGTAAATGTTTACTAGTTGCACCGGGGTTAGCGTATACAGACGTAAAGGTGCGTTCCGTTTTGTCAAAATACCTCTCCGCAACTCACGCCTCCCAAGTTATGGTTAGAAGCCGGTAATTGGGGGTTTGCTACATTGGTTATCTCCGAGAAACGGGAGAATTGTACGTTACTCTTTGAAATTTTGTGACAAGTTTTTTTGCGGGTTGGTAGATTACAGCCGCCCATAGCAATTCCCGTTTGCGCTGAATCACAAAGTCAGTGCCCGTTTTTAATCCTGCAATGCATCACACACCGCAATATTGGAGGGTTATATTAGGGAGGTTATGTCGAGGTAGGATTTTCATTTCCAACTGTCTTTGCGGATTTTTCTGCAGAAAGTCTACATGCAACTGATGGCAGCCGACTTCCCAAATAGGAGAACTGTCCATGAAAAGCACCTTGACGTTGTTTATTGCTATAACCCTGTTTTCAACGAATGCCTCCGCCCAAGGTTTCCAGCAATTGAACTTGCCTGAAGGTGCCAAAGCACGCCTCGGAAAAGGGTGGATTTCTAATTTCTCGTATTCTCCGGATGGAACCCGGCTTGCGGTTGTTAGCGGCCATGGAATATGGCTCTACGATACGGCAACGTATCAAGAGACCGCTCTCCTCACTGGGCATAAATCTAGAGTTTTTGGTGCAGCGTTCAGTCCCGATGGCAACACTGTCGCTAGTGCGAGTTGGGACAAAACAGCCCGGTTGTGGAATGCCAACACAGGGCAACACATTGCTACTCTCGCGGGACATACGGGTTGGGTCTTCAATGCCGCATTCAGCCCTGATGGCAATACGCTGGCTACAGGAAGCAGGGATAATACAGCGCGGCTGTGGGACGCAAAAACAGGACAACACATTGCAACTCTCACAGGGCATAGCCAGGCAGTGTCTGTTGCATTTAGTCCCAATGGGAACTCCCTCGTTACCAGCAGTTCAGATCGCACAGTGCGGTTATGGAATGTAAACACAAGACAACCCATTGCAACTCTCGCGGGACATACCGGCCGGGCATATTTCGCGTTCAACCGCAATGGCAATACCGTCGCTACCAGGGGTGCCGATCCCGCAGTGCGGCTGTGGAATGTAAACACGGGTCAACACTTAGCAACGCTCACGGGGCATGCACAGCCAGTCCTTAGCGTGGCATTCAGCCCTGATGGCAACACTCTCGCAACCGGAAGTGACGACGATACTGCACGGCTGTGGAATGTAAACACAGGACAACACTTAGCGACGCTTACGGGGCATGCACACTCGGTCCTTGATGTTGCGTTCAGCCCCGATAGCAACACCCTAGCCACGGCAAGTAAGGACGACACCGCACGGCTGTGGAATGTAAACACAGGACAGCACGTAGGGACTCTGACAGGACATGAACATACAGTCCGCCGCGTAGAATTCAGTCCGGATGGCAATACCCTCGCAACTGAAAGTAACGACGATACCGCACGGCTGTGGAATGTAAACACAGGACAACACATAGCAACAATCACGGGGTTTACCAGCCCGTTCTATAGAGTCAGGTTCAATCCAAATGGCAACACTCTAGCTACAGAGAGTTCCGACCGCACTGTGCGGCTTTGGGATGCAAGAACCGGCCAGCACAAAGTTTCAATCACGGGGTTTACTGCTCCAATCTACAGCGTTGCATTCAGCCCCGATGGTAACACGCTCGCCACCGGGAGTTCGGGCCGTTCCATGCGGCTGTGGGACGTCAGAACTGGGAAACACAAAACCATATTCAAGGGTGACACTTACGCGGTTTATATTGTTGCGTTCAGTCCCGATGGTAACATTCTCGCTACAGGGAGTTCAGACCGTACCGTGAAGCTTTGGGATGCAAGAACAGGGGATGACATAGCCACACTCACGGAACATACCGGCCCGGTCAATAGCATCGCCTTCAGTCCCGACGGCAACACGCTCGCTACAGGGGGTACCGACACGACGGTGCGGCTTTGGAATGTCAACACAAAGGAACATAAAGCTACACTTAGGAGTCACAGGGCCTCAGTTTATAGCATTGCGTTCAGTCCCGACGGCAACACGCTCGCTACGGGGAGTACAGACCGAACCGTGCGGCTTTGGGATGCAAGAACTGGCGAATTCAAGCGCACGTTTACGAACCACACGTCCGCAATTTATAGCATTGCCTTCAGTCCCGACGGCAACACGCTCGCCACAGGGAGTTGGAACGAGTCGGTTCGGCTTTGGGATGCAAGAACAGGGAATCAGAAAGTCAAACTTTCGAAGCACACGACTTCAGTTTATAGTGTGGCGTTCAGTCCCGACGGCAACACGCTCGCTACTGCAAGCACCGACGAGTCGACAGTGCGGCTTTGGGATGCAAGAACAGGGGAGCAGAAAGCAACACTTACGGGGCATGCGGGCGCAGTGCGTAGTATCGCTTTCAGTCCCGATGGCAACACACTCGCAAGTGGGAGTTCCGACGGTACAGTATTCCTGTGGGAACTCCCTTCCGCCATTATTCCCGAAGGCGTTTCCGTTGAACCATTGGGCCAGCGCCTGACGACGCTAGGCGACATTAAGCAAACCGCCTTGCTTCAAAATTATCCCAATCCATTCAACCCTGAAACATGGATACCGTACCAGTTGTTGGAAGACGCCTTCGTCACGCTAACCATTTATGACCAAAGCGGACGTGTAGTGCGTACGATGGAAATTGGACACCAGATATCGGGCAGATACGACAGTCGAGAAAAGGCGGTATATTGGGACGGCCGCAATGAAAATGGGGAAATAGTCACTAGCGGCGTCTATCCATACCAACTCGATGCCGGGGATTATACCGCGTTGAGGCGGATGATTTTGCTCAAATAGCATCATTTTGATTTCAAAATTGAGCCGATTGGGTTGACGCGCACCTGCATACCATCAAAAGTCTGCCAACACACAAATTGAATTTTTGCCATTCAGTTGTTCTTTAACTGTCCTGCACTGACCGAATCTGAAAGCAGACTAGTCCATAATGCCGCGCCGCCAACCGACTGCAGTTTCATCCCACCTTTGTTTGCTACCGCCGTATTTTCTTTTTGTCATGCAAGCACAGGAAATAGTGTGAACAGGTCGAACACCCTTACAACAATAATTGTGCAATGTTGATTGAAAATTCCCAGTTCGAAAGAGGGATTTAAATGACAAGAGTAGATTCGCGCAGCCCCAATCAAATGCGTCCTGTTACCATAAATCGTGATTACATTAAACATCCGGAAGGATCTGTCTTAATATCGATTGGAGATACGAAAGTGATTTGCACGGCGTCGGTGGACGAACGACAACCCCGCTTCATGCGCGAACAGCAGATGCAGGGGAAAGGCTGGGTCACGGCAGAATATGCAATGCTGCCGCGTTCGACGTCCGACCGTTCCCAGCGTGAGGTCACCCGCGGATCGGTTGGCGGGCGTACTCATGAGATTCAACGGCTGATTGGACGCTCCTTACGAGCAGTTGTAGATTTGCGCGCACTTGGCGAGCGCACAATCTGGGTTGATTGCGATGTGATTCAAGCCGATGGCGGGACGCGCACCGCCTCAATTACCGGCGCATTTATCGCGCTGTGGGATGCTTGCCAGAAACTGGTAAATCGAAAAATGATAAAGTCACTTCCAATCCGTGAAAATGTGGCAGCAATTAGCGTTGGAATTATTGAAGGCACGCCGATGCTGGATCTTCGTTATACCGAGGACGCAATGGCTGCAGTTGATATGAACATTGTCATGACCGGGAAAGGGAAATTTGTTGAAATCCAAGGAACAGCAGAGGAAACACCTTTCTCTAGGGAAGAATCGAATCAGATGTTGGATCTTGCCACGGATGGCATTCAAAAACTCATCCGGTTACAAAACCGGTTGATGGTAGAAAAGTTAAATGAAGTTAGTCTTGGCGACCCATAATCGCGGCAAAGTAAGAGAACTCCAAGCTATGTTTATCGACATGAATTCTCCCGGTGATGCGGCGGGAACAGTGTCGATTTTCGATTCAGATGTAAATCGGACGAAACGACCACCTCAGTTAGCGCAGGGCGGCTGTACTGGGCCGAACAATCAGAATGTGATTGATGTTCTGTCGCTTGATGATGTTCCTGATGCGCCCGAAGTGGTTGAGGATGGCGAGACGTATCACGAAAATGCCGTAAAGAAAGCCACTGCGCTTGCTGAACATACGGGGTATTTTGCTCTAGCCGACGATTCGGGGCTGGAGGCTGACGCTCTCCGCGGCGCACCCGGCATCCATTCCGCACGATATGCCGGGGAACATGCTTCTGATTCAGCAAGAATCAATAAGCTGCTTGACGCCCTTAAAGATGTGCCCGATAGTCAACGAACTGCGCGTTTTAAATGTGCAATCGCGATTGCCGCTCCAACCGGCCAGACACAAGTTGTCGTCGGCGTTTGTGAGGGAAAGCTTATTCATTCTCCGCGCGGACAGCAAGGATTTGGATATGACCCCATTTTCGTACCGGCTGGTTTTGACAAAACCTTCGCCGAGTTGGGAGTGGATGTTAAAAATCGGATTAGCCACCGGGCAAAGGCGTTGGAAAAGTTGAAAAAACGCCTACAAATGTGCATTAGTAAACCGTGAAACAGATTAACCAGAAGATGTTTATTCCTCTCCTTCCATTGCCTGCAATCACAGATATTTTACTATTCCCAAAGAGGAAGCGCTATGGCATCGGACCAATTCATACCGCTATGCCGTCCATGGATTGATGAAACCGAAATCGAAGCAGTGAGCGAAGTACTTGCTTCCAAATGGATCAGCACGGGACCAAAAACCGCGGAGTTTGAACAGCGGTTTGCTGAATACATCGGTGTAAAGCATGCGTTGGCGGTGAGTTCTTGCACTGCCGGATTACACCTTTCGCTAATTGCAGCAGGAGTCGGTGAGGGGGATGAAGTGATTACAACGCCATACACCTTTACCGCGACGGCAGAAGCAATTGGCTATACACGTGCGAAACCCGTCTTTGTTGACATTGATCCGGAAACGTTGAACATTGATGTTGGCGCAATTGAGGCGTCTATCACGCGGCAGACGAAAGCAATTATTCCCGTGCATATCGCTGGATTGCCCTGCGACATGGACGGGCTTCTGCAAATTTGCCGAAAACACGACCTCGTGCTTATTGACGACGCCGCGCATGCCATCCCGGCAGACTATAATGGGCATCGAATCGGATCCATTGGTAATGTGTCAACCTTTAGTTTTTACGCCAACAAGAATTTAACAACCGGCGAAGGCGGCATGATTACCACGAACAGCGATCGATTCGCGACAGCCATTAAGCGGAGTTTCTATCACGGAATGAGTAAAGATTCGTGGGCGCGGCGGCGGGAACAGCGCACTTGGTATTACGAAGTTGTCTCTCAAGGATATAAATATAATATGACCGATATTCAAGCGGCGATGGGATTGTGCCAACTCCTAAAGATTGAGAAGCAACGTGAAATTCGCAGCCGGTACGCCGAAATTTATACTTCGGAACTTCGAGAACTTCCTAGCATCATTACACCCAAGGCACAGGCAGCAAGCCGCCATGCTTGGCATCTTTACATAATTCAGTTGCGTACATCAAGATTGAAGATTTGCCGTGATGAATTCATTGATGCAATGCACGAGGCTAAAATCGAATGCGGCGTCCATTACATCCCTCTACATCTTTTTCCATTTTACCAACAAAGATACGGGTATCAGAAGGGTGATTTTCCCCACGCCGAGGCAGCCTTCAAGCGTGTCGTCAGTTTGCCGATGCATCCCGGATTGACGGAAGAGGACATCATCGCTGTTATTGACACAATCAAGGAAATCTTGGCTTGACAGCCTTCCTGCGCAGGATTGACGCTCTGACATACAGGGGCGGTGTAAATCCAAGAATTGCACCGCCTCCAGTTGGTTAAAGTTAGAGCCTTGGGAGTTTTTAGGTAAGAAAATAAAGAAAGACTAAAATAAACGCGTCAAGTGAACTAGCAAAAAGGAAGATTGACATGAGACTTATTCAATTTAGCTTAGGTGCAAAGGGAAGGCGGATCGGGTATATTGAAGATGATAAGATTGTTGACTTGACCAGCGTCAACAAGAATTGGAGGTACATTCACACGCTCTTCCAGGAAGCTCGACGGCACCGCAGGACCATTAGTTTGTACCTGGCGGATGTCTCTACGCGCAACGCTGATGTGGTGCCATACAGTGAGCTGCTAAAAGCCCGTAAAGGGGACGCAAATGGATGGATACTACCACCGCTTGACCATCCAGACCCAAACCACTGTTTGATTTCGGGGACGGGTTTAACGCACATGGGAAGCATGGAAAAACGCGCCGAGATGCATATCGCTGACCATGAAGAGACTGAGTCCGATAAGACCGATTCGGAAAAGATGTTCGAGATGGGATTAAAGGGCGGCAAGCCCGATGCGGGTGTCCGCGGCGTTCAGCCGGAATGGTTTTATAAGGGGACCGGCGTCTTCCTGCGGGGCCACAACGACTTTCTTGATATCCCGGACTTTACTGAGGATGGCGGCGAAGAACCTGAAATCGTCGGCTGCTATGTGATTGACGACGACGGCATTCCTTGCCGGATAGGGTTTGCAATCGGGAATGAGTGGGCGGATCACCCAATGGAACGAGAAAATTACCTTTGGTTGGCGCCGTCAAAAATGCGCGTCTGCGCTGTCGGACCTGAGTTAATCACGGATAGAGATTTCAATGACATCGAAGGCAGCTGCCGAATTACACGGGGTGAAGAGTTACTTTACCATTCGGGTAAATTGCTTACGGGCGAGAGTCATATGAGCCACAGCCTTGCTAACCTTGAGGACCATCATTTCAAGTATTCCCACTTTCGCCACCCCGGGGATGTCCATATTCATTTCTTCGGGACGATGAAACTCGCCTTCCCCAATCGGCCGACCTTCCAAACCGGCGATCGCATTGAAATCAGTTTTGATGGTATGGGTGCCCCTCTTGTCAACTATTCCCGGCAGATTCCAGTCTCCAAAACCCCCGTCATGGTAGAGACCGGATAAAGGTGTGGAATGAAATTGGCGGCGGGCTTGTTCCGGCAGGTTCGGACACTGACCCGTTTTCCGGTCGATCGGTTATATATTGTCCCGGCGGCGGCGATGGACTGGAAAATCGACTTCGGGGCATTTCTGTAATGATTAATGAATATCTACGAAACGATGATGGGAATCGGACGTTTATTTGACAGCGACTGACTACTTTTCCATTTTAAATCTTACAAGCGGCGTCAAATGGAATTCGTCTTCAGTAGATTGCTAGAACGAACAGTTAGATTTTAACAGGTATAATGGCAAATGTACCGTGGATTAGACATTTGTAAATTCAGTAACTTGTAGAAGATGCGTCATTCCTGAAAATAAAGTGTTGATAGTAGATTTCGATTTAAGCACCTTGAGTACCACGAGAATTTTTGTAGTGAAGGAAAATAATTCCTGTTGACAATTTTTTCTTTTTCATTTATACTGTTTCCTGTATAATTCGAATGAGTATATCTAAAATTCCGTAGGGCGCATTTGCTGTGCCGCTGCGAATAATTGTGAATAATATAGATTCTAACATTGTTGGTCTTAAAGTAATTTCCGTTTTTGGTCAGAACTGACTGACCAATGAGAGCGGAAAACGATGATGGAGGTAGTTTAGATGTATAACATCAAAGCAAAATTCACCTTCGGGTGTATTTTCAGCTTCGTTGTTTTCGGATTGATACTTGTAGGGCAAAGTGATGCCCTCAAAGACCCCGATTCTGTTTTGGGGGCCTGGTTTCTTGACGGCGACGCCAACGATTCATCGGGGAATGATTATCACGGAGAATTAACCGGAGCGCCCGAATGGATTGCCGGAAAGTTCGGAATGGCTGCCGGTCTTCCAGGCGATGGGGATACAATCCAAATTACCGGTTTTGGAACCGTCATGCCTACAGAGGAGATAACGATTATTTCGTGGGCGCGAATTGACAAGATAAGGAATCAAGACTTTTTCAGTTTTGAGCCGCTTCATGTTGGCGACCAAGGCCGTGTAACAACGCACATGCCCTGGGATAACAAAGTCCATTGGCAATTTGGAACGCCATTTACAGGTATATTCCCCACGGCTGACGTAAGTATCGACGATTCTGCTGTTGGCGAATGGAACCACTGGGCATTCATCCACAGCGTCGCTGGAAAATACATGGCAGTTTATAAAAACGGCGAGGAGGTACTCAACCAGCAGGCCTTTAAGGCGTTTATACCGGGTGAGGCAAATTTTCACATCGGCGGCAGACTAGGTACGCATGCGGATGAACATATTTCTTTCGCGGGCGCCATTGACGATTTCGCAATTTTCAGTGCGGTCCTTGATGGCGAAGAAATTAACGCGCTAATGAACGATGGAATCATGGCGCACATCGCAGGCGGAAATGGCGGTATTGCTGTTGAACCGTCTGGAAAGGCGGCTACAAAATGGGCAAACCTGAAAGTTCTGAAATAGGTTTTGACTCGAGGTAGGCTGCCATAGTTGTTGTTTAGAAATAAAGTTCCAGCGTTTTTTAACTTAATTTGAAATTCTGTTATCGTCAGAACTAGCCTTCTGACGTTAATGGAAAACAGATATGGAGGTTTTACCTAATGTATAGCATCAAAACAAAACTCACCTTCGGGTGTGTTATTAGTTTGGTTGTTTTTGGGTTGATATTGATTGGGCACGGTGATGCCCTTAAGAACCCCGATTCGCTAGTTGGCGCGTGGCTGCTTGATGGAGACACCAATGACGCATCGGGAAATGACCACCACGGCGAACTATCCGGCGGTGCCGAATGGATTGCCGGTAAGCACGGCATGGCTGTCGATTTTCCAGGCCTCGGTGATACCGTCCAGATTACCGGATTCGGAAATATTATTCCGTCAGAGGAAATAACGATTTTGGGTTGGGCGCGTATAGACGAGCTGGTGAACCAAGACTACTTCAGTCTTGAGCCGCTTGAAGTAGGCAACCGCGGCCGCGTCACATCGCATATGCCCTGGGATAATGCGGTCCATTGGCAATTTGGATCGCCTTTTACGGGGACTCCACCAGCTGGAATCGACGACTCGATAGTCGGCTCATGGGAACATTGGGCATTTACCCACAGCGTTGCTGAAAACCGAATGGCGATTTTTAGGAACGGTGAGGAAGCGAGCAGTAACGACACCTCAGCCGCCTTTGAGAACGCGGAAGCGAATTTTCACATTGGCGGCAGACTTGGCAACTCGTTCGCTGGCGCCGTTGATGAGTTCGCAATATTCAATGCAGTTCTCGGCGCCGACGAAATTACCGCGCTGATGAACGATGGAATCATGGCGCACATCGGCGGCGCAACCGCTGTCGATCGGTCTGGAAAAGCGGCTACGACTTGGGGGCACCTTAAGGCTTTGAAATAGTCTGTAGCCTTTATTAATATCAACAAAGTCGCATTGTTGATGTTAGCCCGTTCTCTTCAGAACTGACGTTCTGAAGAGAACGGAAAACAGTAATGGAGGCTGTAGAAAATGTTTGACATCAAAGCAAAACTTGGCTTTGCATTTGTTGTTAGTTTCTTCCTTTTTGGGTTGATTTTGGTTGGGCAAAGTGATGCCCTAAAGAACCCTGATTCACTTGTTGCGGCTTGGATGCTGGATGGAGATGCCTCTGACTCATCGGGGAACGGCTATGATGGCGAGCTAACCGGCGGCGGAGAATGGATGTCTGGAATGCACGGTATGGCTGTGGTTTTTTCGAACCTCGGTGATACAATCCAGATTACCGACTTTGCCAACCATGTGCCGACGGAAGAAATAACGATTATAGTGTGGGCGCGAGTAGACGTTGTTCAAAATCAAGACCTTTTCAGTTTTGATCCGCTTGAGATTAATGGCGGACGTATCACAGCCCACTTACCTTGGGTTGACGCTGGTTCAGCGGTGATTTGGCAATTTGGACCGAACGGGATTGGCGCCGGCGGTATTGATGACTCCCATATCGGCTTATGGGAGCACTGGGCATTTATCCACAGCGCCGCCGGAAACTATATGAGAGTACTGAGAAACGGCGAACAATCAGGCATGGCTGAGATGTCGGGTACCTTCATACACGGTGATGGCACTTTTCACATTGGCGGCAGGCCAGGCAGCTCTTTCGCCGGTGCCATTGATGATTTCGCAATCTTCAACACTGTCCTCGGCGACGATGAAATTATGGCGCTGATGAACGATGGGCTGATGGCGCACATCGGCGGCGGACCTACTGCTGTCGAATCATCAGGTAAAGCGGCTACAACTTGGGCGCACCTTAAGGCTTTGAAATAGGTTGCAGCTCTAAGTTGTTTCACCATTTTTGTAATTAAGGGGGCGCCTGTACATCGTGCCCCCTTAATTGCAAGTTACGAAATTCAATGGTGTGCAGAACTATGAGTTAGGCGGCGGGTCCTTTCCTTCGTCCGAGAAGTATACCAGCATTTTTCACAGCCATTTGCCGTAAAAACCTCGTGTACCGATGCTCCTACCGATTCCTCTGCTGGTCGTAATTTCATCCCCACCACTTTTGTCTCACAATCCAAGCAAACCGGATAGTTGCACTCTGCAATGGTTCTCGACAGGTAGGACCACATCCAAATCAGTTACCCACACAATTCTATTCGTTCCCTTTCTCAATTCGGCGAGAAGGGTCATTTGATTATTGAATGGAGACTACATGAAAGCGGCAGTATTACACGAAATTGGAAAACCATTGCGAATCGAAGAAGTTCCAACACCGGAGATTGGTCCGGACGAAGTATTGGTGGAAACCAAATCCTGCGGGATTTGCCGCACAGACCTACACGTCTATGACGGATTGGCATACATCCCTGAACTCCCGCACATACCGGGCCATGAACCCGCAGGGACTGTGGCAGCAATGGGTGAAAACGTAACCGGGTTGGAGGTGGGGCAACGCGTCGTACCTCACCTTTTTATCACCTGCGGGGAATGCTATTATTGCCGGATTGGTCAGGACGCCCAGTGCGCGGACTTGCAAGGGCTAGTAGGTGTGCTTGTGAACGGCGCCTTTGCGGAGTATTTTGTGGTGCCCGCAGAAAACCTGTTCACGCTGCCCGATAATGTGCCTTTCGAGACAGGCGGCTTAATCAGTTGCGCTGTCATTACGGCGGTGCACGGATTTCGGCGTGCACGATTGGGACCCAATGACACCGCTGTAGTGATAGGCGCGGGAGGGGTTGCGCAGAGTTTAATCCCGATCCTTGTCAAGGCAGGAGTGAAGACAGTCGCGACGAGCCGTTCTCAAGGGAAACTCGACCTCGCGATGCAACTTGGCGCTCAACTTGCCCTCAATGCTAACGCACCCGACACAACGGACAAAATTCGGGAGTTCGCGGGCGGCACTGGCGCCCAGTGCGTTTTCGATTGTGTTGGCACTGCTTCAACCATGAAACAGAGTGCGGACTACCTCATGCGGCAGGGACAAATTATCGTCATTGGAGAAGAGCCTGAATTTCCTGCGATTGACACGATTCAAATTGCGCAGCGAGAATTAGAGATTATTGGAAGCCGTAACGGATCTAAACAAGACATCGCCGACTCCATAGAGATGCTTGCAGAAGGTATCATCGAACCACCTATTACGAGAACCTTTCCGCTTGACGAAGCGAATGAAGCACTTGAATTTATGAGAAGCGGCGGTGCGGATGCGCGGATTGTTATTGACATTAAGGGCTAAATGCCTTGAGCATGACCGTACCGCATTTATAGAATGAACGAAGCGGCCGGAACATGCGGCGAGGCAATAGTCTTTGTTGCTAACTCCTTCACAATTAAAGACAGTCTATAAGATTTCAGATTTAACCCTGCTAACCAATTCCCCGCCTCGGCCTACTTGCAGTCGAGTGAAACCCCACTCCTTCGCATTTCTGTTGCAACTGAGCCTATGCAGTGGATACGGACTGTGCTCGTTAGGAATTAATGCATTGTGATTCTGAAGCCTGTTTGGCTTATGTTATAACTTAACGTCAGTTTCCACGGCTTCATCGTATTTTACACCTTCGACATCAAAACCGAACAGGTTGCGTAAGCCGCGCTTAAAGCCGCCGTAGTCAGAGAGATTTCGGAAATTGTCTGTGTTTATCATCTCCCATCGACGCATTACCTCTTCGGTTACGTCCGGACGCAGTTCCCGATCATCGAGTCGGATTAGTCGCTCGGCGTCGAGCGTCGGAGTCTGATTAGGACCTAGGTGTTGGTTGAAAAGCCGATCCATCTGAGCAACCGGGGCTTCGTTTATTCCCTTTGCATTCATGATATCGTAGAGCACACTGATGTACAGCGGCACCACTGGAATAGCCGCTGACGCTTGGGTAACTACGGCTTTATTGACCGATATGTAGGCATGGCCGCCCAGTTTGTTGCTGAGTTGGCGATTCAGATTATTGATGGAGTTGGCGAGATCCTCTTTTGCCCTACCAATTGTTCCACTGCGATAGATTGGCCATGTGAGTTCGGGGCCAATGTAGGAATAAGCCACAACTGTAGATTCCGATGCAAGAAGATTCTCGGTGAGAAGCGCCTCAACCCATAACTCCAAATCCGCGCCGCCCATTACAGCCGTGGTATCTGAAATCTCCTGCTCATTTGCGGGTTCCACGGTGACTTGGGTGACGGTTTCACGCTGCAAATCTATAGTTTTCCCCACGTAAGAGCGACCGATTGGTTTTAGGACTGACCGATGTTCGATACCTGTGCTCGGGTGGATACGCCTCGGCGCCGCGATGCTATAAACCAGCAAATCAACTTTGCCCATATTGCGCTTAATGCGATGTATTGTGTCTCGTTTGATGTCATTTGAAAATGCATCGCCATTGATGCTTTCGGCGAAGATGCCGTTCTCCCGTGCCAGTTGATGGAAGGCAGCCGAGTCATAGTAACCCGCGGTCGCAGTCCGCTTCTCATCAGGTGGACGTTCAAAGAAAACACCAACCGTTTTTGCGCCATAGCTCCACGTTAATGCAATGCGGGAGGCTAAACCGTATCCACCCGTCGCGCCGACAATGAGCACGTTGAGATCCAATTGTTTTGGCGAAACGCTTTCTTTGATATAGTCAATTTGATTCTGTACATTTTTTCTGCACCCGATAGGGTGTGCGTTGGTGCCAATAAAACCTCGAATTCGGGGTTTAACAACCTGAATTGTCATTGATTTCCTCTCTAATTTGCGTGAGATTTGACGGAGCAAAAATTCACTGGTAATCGTATTGCAGATGCGCCATAGCAGTTCGAAGGAGGTATTTTGCCCCATACCAACAAGAACGTAAAAGCCGTTAAAATGGGAGCGAATCCTGACATTTTCAAAGCGTATGATATCCGGGGAATTTACCCTGTTGACCTAAATGAAGACATCGCCTATTCGATTGGCCGCGCCTTTGTGAGTTACCTCAAAGTTGGCAAAGTTATCGTTGGGCGGGATATGCGTCTTTCAAGCCCGCAAATGTCTGAAGCATTAGCAAGCGGTTTGATGGATCAGGGGGCTGATGTTATAAACATTGGCATGGTCAGCACAGACGAATATTACCATGCCTGCGCAACACTAGGACTCCCAGGCATCGTGGTAACAGCATCTCATAACCCCGCCCAGTATAGCGGTTTCAAAATGGTGAAAAAGATGCCCCAAGTTCTAAGCGGCGATGAAGGGATTCAAGAAATACGGCGAATTATTGCAGCGGAGCAGTTTCCTAAACCGACTCACCGAGGCAGAATGACTTACGTGGACTTGAGAGAAGAATTTGTGGAAA
This sequence comes from Candidatus Poribacteria bacterium, assembly GCA_028819845.1. Taxonomy (GTDB): domain Bacteria; phylum Poribacteria; class WGA-4E; order WGA-4E; family PCPOR2b; genus JAPPKS01. Next base: position 285,150 of record JAPPKS010000034.1, read on the forward strand.
AGGTTCTGAGTTTAATTGATGTGGATGCAATCTCACGGCTCAAGATCATCGCTGATACCGGCAACGGTGTTGTGGGACCGATGCTCAAGCAGATTTACCGATGTCTTCCTTCAATCAACTTAATTGGGATGTATCTGGAACCTGACGGCAGTTTGCCGAATCATGGGCTCGATCCGCTCCAACCCGAAAATCGGGCGGAATTGCAACAGCGTGTTGTTGCGGAGGGTGCTGATGCGGGTTTTGCCTTTGATGGAGACGGTGACCGATTTTTCGCTATTGATGAACGTGGCGCGTTTGTACCCGGTGACTTCATAACTGCACTAATGGGTCAATACCTTCTGGACAAATACCCGAGAGGCAAAATTCTTTATGATGTCCGCTCTTCATGGGCAGTACCCGACCTCATCACTGCAGCTGGGGGGACCCCCTTAATGGAGCGCGTAGGACACGCATTCATGAAAAACCGAATGGCAAAAGAAAATGCCATCTTTGGCGGAGAGGTGACGGGCCATTATTACTTTAGAGATTTCTTTTGCGCCGATTCCGGCATTTTACCCTCTCTCGTAATTTTAGAGATGCTCTCGAAAAAGGGGACGAAACTCTCCAAACTACTCAATCCCCTAGAATCAACCTATTTCATCTCTGGCGAAATCAGCTCTGGCATTTCAAGCGATGCAAATGAGAAATTAAAGGAGATTGTTCGGGTATTTGGGAATGGCGGAAAAGTCGAATGGTTGGACGGCGTTTCAATTACCTTTGACGACTGGCACTGTAACGTGCGCCCATCCAACACTGAACCACTGTTACGCCTTAACCTAGAAGCCAAAACAAAGACGTTAATGGAGCAGAAGCGAGACGACGTACTCGCGATCATTCGGGCATAAAAATCGCAGCGGCCACGGATACGCGTCCAATGAATTCCTATCCTTCAATCTCCACAACCATCTCGATTTCAACGGGGATGCCGCCAGGCAACTGTACCATTCCGACCGCTGAACGGGCATGTTTTCCCTTATCGGCAAATACCTCTACGAACAGATCTGATGCGCCGTTGATGACCGCGGGCTGATCGGTAAACGTGCTTGCTGAATTGACAAATCCTAGGACTTTCAAAATTTGTTTAACCCGATCCAGATCTCCGAGCGTGTGTTTGAGTGTGCTGATGATGCCTAGCCCGACTTGCCTTGCAGATTGATATCCAAACTCAACCGTCAAGTCGGTTCCAAGTTGACCTTTATAAATTTTGCCTTCACCTTCGCCGGGACCGTGCCCTGAGGTAAACATTATGTTTCCCGTCTGCGTAGCCATGATGTAATTTGCCACGGGTGTTGCAGGCGGAGGCAATGTAATGCCAAGTTCTTCAAGGCGTTTTTCGATTTTCATTGTATAATTTCCTCTTGATTTTGGCGCGTTGAGCCATGTTTTTGCGCACAACCTTTAGATTTTAAAGGGTTTAAAAACCGTCTCTCATCAATATGTCTGGAAAAACCATTTTTTGCTTCAAATTTCTCCTTTCACCCCTTTTGCTAATTCTTCCGCAAATTTCCGCGCGTTCGACACGATATTCGCCTCATGGCCCAGATGGCTCTCAATGACGTTAATGATAGCGCTAGCAACGATAACACCATCCGCCATCTGCGCAACTGTATGCGCTTGTTCATTCGTCGAAATGCCAAATCCGACGCAAATGGGTTTGTCGGTGTGTTTTCGCAGTTTCGTCAAAACGGGTCGAATTTCCTCTGAGAGTGCCTCCCGTGCACCGGTTACACCGGTCACTGAGACACAGTAGATGAAGCCTGTGCTCACCGACGCAATGCGGCGAATTCGTTCCGGCGGACTAGTCGGTGTCACAAGGAGAATTGTGGCGAGATTGTGTTTTGGCGCCAATTCCAATAGGGATTCCGCCTCTTCCAGCGGAAGATCCGGAATTATGACTCCGTCTATCCCTGCCTCCTCGGCTGCAGCACAAAATTTACCCTCTCCCATCCGAAAGATTGGGTTGTAGTAAGTCATGAGTGCGATTGGGATTTGAGATTCCGCACGGAGTTCACGTATGAGGTCAAGGATTTGCCGAAGCGAGATTCGGTGGGTTAAAGCACGTTCGCTTGCCTTCTGGATTGTCGGTCCGTCGGCGATAGGATCAGAAAACGGCACGCCAAACTCGATGAGATCGGCTCCTGCTTCTTCAAGCGCTTTGAAGAGCTTACGACTTAATTCAGGAGTTGGATCCCCGGCACAAATATAAGGCATGAAGGCACTTTTGCCAAGCTGGCGTAATTCCTCAAACTTCGCCTTAATTCGATTCAAAATTTGATTTTCCTTTAACGTGATAAGACGTACACAGTTGAACGACGTAATTTTTTTATTGACGTTTCATAGCGAATGCGGGGCAAGATGCCACGCCTACAATGGTTTAATATTACCAACAAGTTCGCAAAGCCGGATGGGGTACGGATGTTCTCACCTCATTGTTGACGTAACCATGTTGTTAAGCACCTGTGGGAAGGGCTTCCTAGCCCTGATTATCGGGACAGGGATGTCCCTCCCACAGTTTACACCATACCGAAATGATCAATGGTTCCTAGCCCCAACACAGACGGCGTCTGCCTCCTGAGACTTGTGGGTGATAGTAACCTACTTTGGGCAGAAAGCGCAAGATACCACGCCTACAATGGGTTAGAATTAATGGTGTATACATCTTTATCACCACGTCCTGAAAGGCACAAAACGATAATTTCATCTCGATCCATTGTTGGCGCAAGTTTGCGCAAGTAAGCGATGGCGTGGGCGGCTTCAAGCGCGGGAATGATGCCTTCCGATTCCGATAGCAGTTTAAAGCCTTCCACTGCCTCCTCATCCGAAATGGAGACATATTGGGCGCGTCCGGTAGCTCGGTAGTAGCTATGTTCGGGACCAACACCCGGATAATCTAGTCCAGCTGAAATTGAGTGTGCGGGTGTAATCTGACCGTCATCTTCCTGTAACAGATAGCATTTGGCGCCATGAAACACGCCTATGCTGCCCGCGCAGAGCGGAGCGGCGTGCTTTCCGCTGAGGATGCTTTCACCTGCGGCTTCAACACCGACTAGGTTTACGGAGGAATCTGCGTAAAACGGATGAAACATGCCAATTGAGTTACTCCCGCCGCCGACACAAGCGACTATACAATCTGGCAGCCGCCCCTCTTTCTCAAGAATTTGGGATCTGGTTTCATTGCCAATCACAGATTGAAAATCTCGAACTATCATTGGGTATGGATGCGCACCCACTACAGAACCTATCAGAAGATGGGTTGTTCTGACATTGGTCACCCAATCTCTGAATGCGGCGTTGATGGCATCTTTGAGGGTGCGCGAACCGGAAGAAACAGGCGTAACGGTTGCCCCCAAAAGCTGCATGCGAAAAACATTCAGGGCTTGCCGTTCGATGTCCTCTTCGCCCATAAAAATTTCGCATTCAATCTTGAACTTGGCTGTAACTGTCGCCGTTGCAACGCCATGTTGTCCAGCCCCCGTCTCAGCGATAATCCGTTTCTTGCCCATCCGCCGGGCAAGCAAAATTTGCCCAACGGTGTTGTTGATTTTGTGTGCACCGGTGTGATTGAGATCTTCACGCTTAAGATAGATTTTGGCGCCGCCTAGTTCTTCCGTCAAACGCTCAGCGTAATAGAGAGGGTTTGGCCGGCCGACATATTCGCGGAGATGATATTCAAACTCCTTCTGAAAATCCTCATTTTCTTTTAAATTTGCGTAGGCGTCTTCAAGTTCCAACAATGCTGACATCAATGTTTCCGGGACAAACCTGCCGCCAAATTCACCAAAATGCCCCGCGACATCAGGTAAGTTTCGAACCAATGTAATTTCTCCTTAATGTTCAATTCCCTTAGAAGCCTATAAGCAAGCCTTCACGACCATCAGACAAAAGGACTTTCCCGGACGATACCGATCAATGCTAAATCTGTTACCGCCATTTTTCCTTACTGACCCTAAGCGGTATTATACCACCCTCATTCCTCTGAGTCAATTATTCTAGAGGTCAATTGGCAGTGACCCCAATTGTTTGGACACGAAATTGCCGATGTTAAGAAGGTATTTTGAAGTTTCGGACTCACATACAACTGTGTTAGTGCTGCGTTGTTAATTCAAGATGAAATATCGATTGGTGTTCTAGTGCGCATTATACGCGGCCTCGAATTCAGCAGGTGTCCGATAGCCTAGCGCTGAATGAGGCCTTTTCTGATTATACACGACATCTAATACTAGACTAAGTTGGTTGTAGGCATCGTGAAAATTCTGATACTCGGAGTCAACGATATACTCGTCTTTGATTCTGCCAATCGTACTCTCAACGTATGGATTCTGCCACGGTTTGCCACGGTCCGTCATGGAAATGCGGCACGCTATCGCTCTCAATTGCTGACAATACTTCTCAG
>JAPPKS010000012.1:0-252819 GCA_028819845.1 Candidatus Poribacteria bacterium
GTAGTGCCGGGAAACGTTCGGGTGCTTTCAAGGGGACGAATTCAACTTTGTCCGGATCGCCGAGGACAGCGGCAGCGATTGCCCTACCGTAGTCTGCATCGAAACCGCTCCATTTTCCATCTTCACTTAAGAAACTGAAGCCGGATAATCCTCCGTGGACTCCGCATATCAGTTTGTTTCTCTTTTTAACTCTGTCAAGAATACTCTCCTCACCTTGAGCGAGTCCTGGAACTACCAGTGTAATCGCTAAAACCAGTGTAGAAACGTTAGACAAAAATTTACGCACAAAAATCCCCTCCTTTTCGGTATGCCCCCTATTGTAGAGGTCGTTTAGCTGAAACACCTTGATTTAAGGTCTATTATCATTGCTAATAACTCAAAGTTTCTCCTTCTGCTCCTTTTTAAGATTGTTTGTTACGCTCTAATGCAACACAACACCAAAGAATGCGCACACAAAGATAACTATGGCAACAAGGGGCTTTGCCCTTCTCAACAAGATTGTTACAGTATTCCTTTCTCGTTTTCACCTAAATCGTTCTCGGATATGAAAACAATCTACTACTATAGCATATCGATTTTTATTGTGCCAGAAAAACTTCTCCCGTGACATTCGATTGAAAATAGTAGATTAATTCGATCAAGTTTCTACAACAGCCAATCCATTTTGACAACTGAACCGGCGGCGATTCAAGGAATTGATGGTCAAAGTCACTGACGCCAATGTCCGTGATAATCAGATAGGCATCGAGTTACTAACAGAAGTGTTTAACCCGTACTAACCATTCAGTTGGTGTGTGCCGATGCTGCCTATCGCGAAGAATTGGAAGACTGGTTATATTTTGCTCATCAATGTCAACTGAGATTACATGTAAGCTAGGACAGCAGAGGTTTGAAGTTATCCCGTTACGATGAATTGTTGAACGCACATTTTCTTGGCTTGGTTGATTTCGGCGATTGACTTTGGATTATGAACGATACTCTAACACTGCTGAGACTATGGTATACATCGCTTCCATTTACTTGATGCAAAATCGAATCAAATGATTTTAAAACGGCTTTTAAAGATTCCATTTTCGATTTGTTGATGCGAGAGGGCATCCTACCAGTCGTTCCTATTCTGCATCGACCTTTATTGACAACTCCTCCAACTGTTCGTCAGAGACTCCGGAAGGCGCTCCGGTGAGTAAGCATAACCCTTTTTGCGTTTTTGGAAACGCGATGACTTCGCGAATATTCTCCTCGCCGGTCATTAGCATTATTATGCGGTCCAGCCCGGGTGCAATTCCAGCGTGCGGCGGTGTGCCGTGTTGCAGGGCTTTTATGAAATAACCGAATCGCCTTTCAACTTCTTCGGGACTAACGCTCAAAAGATCCAACACCTTCTGTTGAATGTCCCAACGATGAATTCGGACACTGCCGCTGCAAATCTCAATGCCGTTGATGACGAGATCGTAGTGTTGGGACCGGGCAGCACTAGGATCGGTATCCAAAAGAGGAACACTCTCGTCAGCGGGCGCTGTGAAGAGATGGTGGAAGGGTTCGTATCGCCGTTCGTCGTCGTTCCATTCGAACAGCGGATAATCGACAATCCAGAGGAAGTTGAAACGCCCCTCATCAATGAGGCCGAGCCGCTTGCCTAGAAGAAGACGAAGGTTTGATAGCGCGTCTGCAACTACCCTTGGTTGGTCAGCGACGAACATCATTATGTCTCCCGGCTTCGCTCCCATCCGCTCCGCTACCGCCGTGAGGGTGTGTTCGCTGAAAAACTTTACGATGCTGGACTCGAATCCGTTCTCGGTTACCTTTATCCACGCCAATCCTCTCGCTTTATAGATTGCGGCGAAATCGGTTAAGTCTTCAATCTCTTTCCTAGAAAACGCGGCTCCACCGGAAACGGCGATGCCTTTTACCTGTCCATTTCGTTCCAAGGCGCCCTTAAACACCTTGAAGTCACAGTCGGCGACCAGGTCGGAAACGTCGGCGAGTTCCATCCCGAAGCGAGTATCCGGTTTATCGGTGCCGAACCGCGCCATTGCGTCGTCGTAAGCGAGGCGCGGAAACGGAATTTTCACGGATATGCCCGAAGCTTCCTCAAAAATCCGCTTCATCAAGCCTTCAGTGACTTCAAGGACATCGTCAACGGTCGCGAAGGACATCTCAAAATCGAGTTGCGTGAACTCAAGCTGGCGATCAGCGCGGGTGTCTTCATCCCGGAAGCAGCGGGGAATCTGGAAGTAGCGATCTACGCCGCTCATCATGAGAATCTGCTTGAACTGTTGCGGCGATTGTGGAAGTGCATAGAAGTTGCCCGCGTTAAGACGGCTTGGCACTAGCACATCCCGCGCACCTTCAGGTGTACTATTCATCAGGATTGGAGTTTCGATTTCAAGAAATCCCTGTTCGTCCATGTACTTCCGGGCAGCAAGCATAGCCTTGTGCCGGATGGCTAAAGATTTCTGCATCTTGGGGCGACGGAGATCGATGTACCGGTATGTCATGCGAATCTCTTCGTCGGTGTCGATGTCGTCCTCAACCAGAAACGGCGGCGTTTTGGCAACGTTTAAAATATCCAATTTTTGTGTTGCGACCTCAATCTCGCCCGTTGGGAGGTTGAGGTTTATTGTGCCCAAGTAAACGCTGACTTCGGTTGCAGTCATCTTTATAACGTAGGTTCGTTTACTTGTCCTGTCAGTCATCAGCCACTTGTCTACTTCGCCTCGGTTCAACATCTCAACATTCTGGGCAAGCGGGTGCCCGTTTGCCTTGAACGCACCTCGTAATTCCTCTGAAAAATGCAGCGCCGCCAAATCGGTTTCATGTTCAAATCCGAGGTTGAATAATAGGTCGCCCTCTATCCGCTCTCGAACTGTGCCGCTCACGACCAACACAAACTCACCGCGAATTTGGTTTGCAACTTTATGGGCTTCAGCATCAATCTTGGGATCGAATACGACTTGCGTAATTCCCGTCCGATCCCGTAAGTCTGCGAAAATCACGCCGCCATGGTCTCGACGGCGAGCAACCCATCCAGTTAACTGCGCCGATTTACCGGCATCGGCGAGCCGCAACTCTCCACAATAGTGCGTCCTCTTCATGTCAGGCATTGTGTATATGTCTTCTTCCTTATATTTGTGATATATTTATCCTTGACAAACTTTGAACATCGTGAAAATTCTGTTACTTTGACCTGTTCCATATTTCAGTTAAGACTACCTCACTGCGATGATATTTTCAGTGCCTTCCCCAACCCATCAAATTCAACCGCCCGCTGATTTCCACTTTCCATATCTCGAACCGTGGCCGCCCCATTCTTAATCTCATCTTCCCCAATAATCACGACATATTTCACTCCGAACTTGTGCGCTGTTTTCATCTGTGCCTTCAAACTGCGTCCGTTGTATTCAAGGTCAGTTCTGATTTGGCTATCGCGGAATTTTTCCGCCAATTGGAAGGCGATTGGCATTGCTTCATCGCCGAGTACGGCGATGTAAACGTCAATTGGCGGCTGCGGCGAAATCTCGAATTTTTGCGCTTCCAAGGCAAGTATTATGCGATCTACGCCAAGCCCAAAGCCAATCCCGGGAGTCGGTTTGTTGCCCAGTTCTTCGACCAGGTAATCGTACCGTCCACCCCCTCCGATAGCGTCTTGTGCACCGAGTCCGCCTGCCGTAAATTCAAACGTCGTGCGAGAGTAGTAATCCATTCCCCTAACGAGATTCGGATTCTCGGTAAACTCAATTCCCAATAACTTGAGGTAACGTTTTACAGCGTCGAAATGTTCGCGGCACGAATCGCACAGATATTCCAGCAGTTTAGGTCCCTCAGATAGAATTTCGCGGCACCCGATTTTGCAATCAAAAAGACGCAATGGGTTGCGTTCATAGCGGCCTTGGCATTCTTGGCAAAACTGATTAAGACGCGCTTTTGTAAAAGCCTTGAGATCCGACACAAATTTTGGCCGGCAAGCTCGATCACCAATGGTATTGAGGTGCAACGTCAAATCTTTGAAACCAAGACGCGAATAAAATTTATGGGCTAACGCGATGACTTCCGCATCAACCGCAGCTTCAGCCGCGCCGAACACTTCCACTCCAACCTGCCAATGCTCACGATAACGTCCTGCCTGCGGTCGTTCGTACCGGTACATTCGCCCATTGTAATAAAGTTTCAAGACGCTCGCACCTTCGAGCAGCCGATTTTGAATGACAGCGCGAACAACGGGTGCTGTCCCTTCTGGCCGCAGCGTGACGCTTCGGTTGGCTTTATCGTTGAAAGTGTACATCTCCTTTTCAACGATGTCAGTAGTATCCCCTACGCCTCGGACAAATAGATCGGTGTTTTCAAAAATTGGGGTGCGGATTTCCTGATACCCGTATGTCGAAAACACAGATCTCGCGACACTCTCCACCCACTGCCATGTTTGAGTCTGTGAAGGAAGGATATCTCTGGTGCCCTTTGGTGCTTGCAATTGCATGTCTTACTGATTACTCCTCGTAACCCGCTGAATCTTCCTTAACGATTCCGTTGCCGCATGCCGCAATTCCTCATTTTCGTCATTTTCAAGCGCTTGTAAGGCGGCAACGACTTCACTGTCGCAATAGATGACCTTTCCTAATGCTTTTGCTGCCCAAATCCTATCAGCCTTCTCAAGTAAGACTAGCTGCTCGCCGTGCGCAATGGCGGATTGGATTTCTCCATTTTCAATTTTCTGGCGCAACCGTTGTTCGCAAAACCCAATGTGCCCTACTGCTTCCGTCACCGAAAGCCACAAGCTGTTAACCTTCACATTTTCCAATTCGCCGAGCAAAAATTCTTTGTAGAGACTTAAGAAATAGTTTTCAAATGCTAAAGTCCGCTCACAGATGTTTTTGAGTTGTTTCCTGTCATCTGTATCTTCAGGGACGCAATACTCCCATGTTCTACGGCATTTGGCATAAACGTCTTGGATAAGGTCTGTCCATTCATCGTTGATGCGTGTTCGATATTGTTTCAGACAATCGTTTTTATCATTGACATATATATTGGCTTTGAACGCTATAATCGCCAATGCGGATTTGCCTACACAGTTGATTATCTCCTTGGTGCCTGGGCGTAACGTTCCAACCGCGTCGCGCGCTTTTCGTTTGTCGTAACCATAAAACTGCCCTTCAGGGTCAGGATAATTCAGTGGGAACACGAGACATTCTGGTTTCCCGCGGATTCGTGAATAGAAACGATACGGGACATGCATCGCGGCGCGTCTATACCAATCAAGAGGTATTAACCTTATTTCATCGCGTACATCTTCCCCATATAGCAAGATACTGGCAAACTTAAGCGTTGGAAATCCGAGGCGTAACGCCTGTCCTTCACTATAAAGATTGAGTTCCAATGGAATTGGACTCATCAACGAACAATTTTGGCTCGTCTGCTGTGCTTTTTCATTTTCTTCTAAACTGATGAAATTGTCAATGAACAGGATGTCAACGTCAATGTCGCTTGCCGGAACCGCAGTGCCATCCGTATAACTTCCTGTCAAGTAGTAACCTCGAATTCGATTGGGAAAAACCGATTCAAATATTCCAATTACGCCGCGTAAAATATCGTCAACCCTTCGGTTGCCGACAGAAATGAGTAGGGAGACGGTGTTCATCTGAAATTTACGATTTCGGTTGCATCGCTGCCTGAATCTTGCGCCGTTGCTCTTGAAGTTCCGCAACACTGGGGGCAAGGCGAAGCGCTTCGGCATTAGCTTTCAATGCATCGCCATATCGCTTCTGTGACAAGTAAAAATCCGCCAAATCTTTGTGTAACAGCGGCTCGTCCGGTGCAATGCGAATTGCACGCTTGTACGAATCAATTGCTTCGCTAATTGCCTTCTCGCCCGCATATATATTGCCTAAAATATAATGCCCACGCCACAAATTTGGGTTAACTTCCAAAGTCTTCTCTGCATACTGGCGCGCTTCCGGCATCATGTTTTTAAGACGGTAGATAGATGCCATAGCCGCGAATATTTCAGCGGGAAGATTTGAATCTAACGCCTCAAGGCGTTGGTAAGTCCGCAGCGCTTCATCATTGCGTTCTTGGCGTTCATAAATAGGTCCGAGTAGGAGGTAAAAGTCTAGACGATTTGGTTCAAGTTCAATCGCAGTCTCAATGGCTTTAGCGGCCTCGTTTAATTTCCCTTGGCCTTCGTTGATGACCGCGAGTTGAACGTAGCCTTCCGTATCGCGAGGATTAGTTCGCAAGGCCTGTTTCACGACCTGTTCAAGTCGCTTGAGCTCGTTTTGCTCCTCCTTACGAACCAATCCGGCTGCAACACCAAGATGGTATCGAATCACCTCGTCGCCGGGATTAATTGCCAATCCACGGTTAAAATGGCCAAATGCGTCCTCATATTCTCCCGCGACATGGGCAAGTTGGCCTTGAATGAGATTCTGAGTGGCGTCGAAGTAAAGGGCCGCCCGTTTTCTCACTTCGGTTTTCTCCGCCATCGATTTACCATAATTCTTCAGGTACGGGTTGACGCGTTCGCGGTGTTTCGCCAGTGCTGAAATAATTCTCCTACTGGCTCCTACAGACTGGTTTGTACGGATTAACCCCAAATTCGGACGGCTATCCGAATAAACAGCGCCGTATCCGGCATAGTTTCGGAGAGCATCCTCACTCATCATAAACGAATCCAGCAACGACATACCGTCAAGGTCATCCCCTGCGAGCGCATCGCTGATGTTTGCAATTTGTGTTCTGCCCATAAAGTCTACATAATCAATCTTGAGTCGTTCAGATGTGCCAATCAAGACGGCGAAGTCAGGCGAGTATTTGTACCATAGTGTTGTGTGAGGAAAAACTTCAAGCATTGTCCTCAAAGCCATTTTGAAATGCACGTCGGAGTTTAACCGGAGCGGTAGCCACTGGCATAAAATACCATCTTCGTTCAAAGCCCGTTTGCAGAGTCGGTAGAATTCTGTCGTGTTGGTTTGCGAATACCATGCCGCGGGAGAGGATGTGAAGGACCTCACTGAGATGATGTCGTACTTTTCGCCCGTAACTAGCAGATGGTTCCGCTCGCCATCAATCGTCAACTTGAATTGGGGATTGCTGAGAATATGGTGATTTACATTAGCGAAATGTGCGCGCGTTTCTTCGACGACATCTTTTGAAGATTCGACCGTATCCACATAAACGCCATGTTTCGTCATTGAGTAGGCTGTTAAGCCCATGCCGAACCCAACTACAAGTGCACGTTTCGGCTCAGGATGTAAGAGTACCGGGAGGTGGGCGATTAGACGATGTGAAGGAGAGTCCCAGCGGGAAGTATCAGCAATCTTACGCGCACCTATATACAGCTGATGGGCTCCCTTATCATCCTTTAGCACCGACACATCAGCATCAACGCCATGTTTTTGGGAAATGATTGTGCTGCCCACGCCTCGTGTGAGGTAGCCCGAATTGCTGATGAACAGAGGGTTATCTCCTGTGTATAACACAATCAGTCCGAACCCAACGGTAAGGATTACTCCACCGGCCGCTGTGCCATTAAGGATTTGCCTGGTGCGTACGGCGTTAGCTTGTGCTGAGAAAACCGTGGCGCAACCTATAATCGCGCTCAGGGCCGATGTCAGGACAATGCCCGGACGAACGCCAATAAACGGCACAATGATGAACCCCGCGCAGAAAATTCCCGCGATTGCACCAACGATGTGAATCGCGCTGACGATGCCAATACTGCGCCCTAGTCCCGCGCCGTCGTGTGAGAAAATCCGCACTGCCATCGGAAAACACCCGCCAATCAACACTGCTGGAACAACTATCACGACCGTACACCCAAAAAGCGACGCAATCCCGCCGCCGATTGGAAGTAGTCCGCTCAGAATCGGTATCGACGCTACGCCAAAAATCCCGATGGCAATCTGCATCAATCCGAACAAACTAAAAAGAGACTTAACGCGGTCAGTTACTCGTGCGAATAACATACTCCCGATAGCGATGCCAAACAGTAAGACTGCCAAGAAAAATGTTGTCGCCGCAAAATCGAGCGAGTGCACCAAGGCACGCCTCCAGAGCATTGCATAAATCATCGTGCAAAAGCCGGAGACAGCAAATACCCAGAAAGCAAGCCGAATCTGCGCAGGCGCCTCGGTTGAATCTGGGCGAGACTCCGCGTGCGTTGCGGTTATATGCCCCTCGTCCTTAACACTCGAAATACCACTTACCGACTGCCGATGCAGCCCAAAGGCTACGGCTGCGGCAACCAAATTAATGCCCGCGCATATATAAAGAGACGGCTGAACCCCTAAAGTTTGTAATAGGAAATATCCCACCGCGAGGCATCCGATGGCGCCGCCAAGCATCTTGATACCGTTGAGAACGCCGACGTGGAATCCAAGACCGTCCGCACTCCGCACGAAAACCCTGCACAACACAGGTAATGTGCCTCCCATCAGAATCGACGGGACAAGCAGAAAGAGCATGGATAAAGCAAACCGGATGAACAAAAGCGAATAGAACTCCCCATTAAGCGCGCGAAAGGCTAGAACGTGCGCGGCGTTTAGCACATTCAATAGCAATGGGGAGACAAGGGCAAATACACCGATACCTAATTCAAGAATAGCATATAACCGTAATGGACGGTCTTCACGATCCGCGGCCCGGCCAAAGTACAATGCCCCTACTGCTAATCCCGACATCAGTGCTATCAGCACCGTGCTCACCGGCAGTGTCGTGCTGCCAAAGATCAGAGTGAGTTGGCGTATCCAGATTACTTCGTATATCAAGCCAATGGCACCCGCAAAGAGGAAAATTAGCCGCACAACCGGTTTAATGTTTCGCACAATTCTTTTCCCTATACACCATCTCCAATTATTCAGGAGTTTACATTCGTTATCGGATTCCGCCGCTCAAAAACTCATTATATCACATACATCCCCGCATTGTGTACATCAAAATGGGAAGGTGTGGTGCGCACTAACAACGCAACCACTCAATTGCTAATTCTCCAATCAAAATTCCACTGAAGCAAAAAGTTTTCCTGGTACAAGGAGCTTTTTTTATGCGCGGCGGGCTGGTCGTCAGGTTACGCGTTAATTATTGACCTTGACGTGATATGACCAAGAACTGCAATTTCATGAGTGAAGCGTGCGCAAGATCTGCCCCATACTATCATCTTGATTTGGAGTATTCGCAGGAATAAATTGTGGCTGTGGAAAATGGAGACAGGTATGGGGCATGACAACAAAGTTACTAGATCCGCAGTCCTTTGTCACAATCTCGCTTTGAGGTAGGAAGAAATCGCTATTAACGATTTCTGGCATTAAGAATTAATGGATAATCCCGAACGACGAGATCTGGGACGACAAGGTTTCCATCAACGCTAAGCGTTCGCAGCGATTGTTCAATACAGTTCAACGTGTCAATGCCAACTATGTTTTTTTGCCAAGAAGCCTTGAAGGGTCTCGTTAGCTTCGACACCAAGCGCAAGGTCTTGAACCACAACGTCGCCCCACAGGGAAATTAGGTTAATTCCTTCAGGCAGGGTGAAGCCAAAACACTCAATCTAATCGGCATGCGCTTTGACTTGTAAGGGTAGGTCGGATTACCATGCACCCGTAGGTTTTCATGTCGTGTTTTCTGCGACACTGCAAATTTTCGCCATTCGCTCTTTTGAATTCGCTTTTTCAAATAAACCTCGTCTCTATGTGTTCCTGCATCATTGCACACTTCAAACCGTTTTAGTAGGTTGACAATGAATTTCCAAATCCGCAATCAACGGCTGGTTTTGGCGTTTGCCCAGGTGGTAGCCAATGAATCGCGGAGAGAAACAGAAAACGCGCCGGGATTGAATTCAAACAAGCCAGCAATCTCATTTTCATTTAGCGATCGGCTATAAATCCGCACCTCATCAAGAATACCCACAAAACCGGCAAGTCCACAGCAGAATCCCAAGGGAAGCGGCGATACGCTTTGATCGAGAGTGGCATTATTGGTTGCCACTTGACCGATGAGCTAGCCATTGGCATAGTAGGCGCCGCTCAGATTTTTCGACTCAAAAGTTCCTGCGATATGATGCCAAGTTTCCAATTCCAACTCTGGCCCCGCTCGCGTCCCCTGCCATCCGCCGCCCGAAAACAGGTCAAGCCGACCGCCGCCGCGCAGTAAGTCCAGATTGTATTGATCCGTGAAGATGACTCGATTTTCCCCACCAAAATCTAGATTAGTAGGAAAAACCCATGCAGCAGCAGTTAAATCCTTTTGCACGGTTAAAGCTAGATTTGCCGGGATACGGGCTTGGGCGTTCTTATTTGGAAAACGCAATCCTCTTCCAAATTTTCCTCTATTCTCTCGAATGGATGTCTGTAAATTTCCGTCAATTTCGCCGCCGCCGGCGTCCCTGATTGTATCATCTCTTCCCTCAAAAGGATAATAAACAACAAGACCTTCATCGAATTCGACAGACATCACTGGACCAGACCATCCTAAAAGTACAAAAAGCCAAAAGGCAAATCCATATGACCATTGAGTTTTCACCAAATCTTCCTTTCCAATTCGTAATGAATGCTTAACGTGAATCTATAATGTGTATTGAGTTGGATTTTGAGGATGGTGTGGACAAATCGTGGATAGCATCCCGTGTCGCGGAAAACTATGGCTTCTATGTTCAAATCTGCAGACTAAGTTATGGGGAGTGACAGATAGTAAACACGGGTTTGTTTAGCTAAGTCTAATATTGCTTTGAGGGAAGGACACAAGCGGAAGTTGGATAGAAACCTGAGTAATTGCGGACTTACTAACACTTTATCAGGCGGCAAGGTTTTGAATCATTGTGTTGAGACCAAGCGTAGCCGTATCCGCTTGGTCTCAATACAATCTTTTGCTCAATCAGCACTCGTCCTTAACGAGCTACTGATTTGACGCTCTTGGTTGAGACGAAATCGCTCATTCGCGGGCGTCCTTCAGACTAGCCCACGTAACCACCAGAGAACCTTCCGGCGAAACCGATGAGGGTATTCAAACAACATCAGGACATCATCGGCACTAAAAGCACGGCCGCAATACTGTACATCATCAAGCTTGCCAACCATGTCCTGAATACTCTACTAGCGGCCCTGTTTAATTGTTGCCCATGTGGTCACAAGTGACCCTTCAGGCGAAACAGCCTCGCCGTCGCTGCCTAAAAGCAACGTCGATACTTCGTCTGCGCTTAGCGCACGATTGTAGATACGCAAATTGTCCATGCAACCCACAAACGATTTTGGTCCGATGTTCCCCAGCAAAATAGAGGATTCGGTCTGCTGGATTGGTCCAGGAATTCCGCTGTTTCCGCCGACGACTTCGCCATCAATGTAGTGGGTCGACACTTGTCCGTCTAGCGTAGCTACGACGAGATGCCACTCGTCTAAACTTAACGGCGGTGCGGGAGCGGTACCATGCCACCCGCCTTCCGCTCGAATTTCAAGGCGGCCGCCTCCATTTAGAAGATCGAAATTGTATTGACCGTCTTTGTATATGAGTCGATTTTCACCATTGGCGTCAAAGGTTTCCAGATTGACCCAAACGGCAACCGTGAATGCATTTGTAACCAAAAGGCCGCCACCAGCGATTGACGCTCTTCTGTCTGGATCCGCAAATCGCAAACATTTTCCGCCTTGATAGCCGTCGTCAGAACGCTCGGCGCTGCCAATCTCGCCGTCATTTCCATTTCCAGTGACATCCATCAGAACATCCCCATCGCCCTCAAAGCCGAAGTGCGCGAGGAGCCCCGCCTCAAGGTCAGCGGATACCGGCGAAACAAATCCCCACGTCAAGACAACAAGGGCTGACAAAAAACTCAAAACCAACACACGTTGCATAAAATTTCCTCCAATTGTCTAGTTGTTCAGTTTCAAATTGAATATCGGGTCAAGAAAATCAGCGCACCAGCGAATCTTTTCCCCTGCCCGTTTTCACCATTTTCCTTTCAGGTTTGCCCACGTGGTTGCGAGCCTACCCGAAGGTGACACAGCCACAAAAAGCCTGCCGTCCATATCGCTTCTAATCTCGTCCTGCGTAAGCACGTGGTTGTAAAGTGCGACCTCATTCACAGCGCCGCCGAAGAACTCACCCGGTGCGTGGACTGAGTGGCTGCCGACCACAAAATGAGGCGATCCCTCGAACGTGGTGTTTCCTATAATCGAATTGTCGTTGTATATTAATTCACCGTTTAAATATGACTTTCGCGCCATGCCGTCGAACGTCATGGCGATATGATACCAGTTATCAGGTTGGATTTCGTTTTCGGCTTTGAACTCGCTGAAAGGCGGGAATTGTCGATTCGTGCCTTCAATATTCAGCCAACTCAGGAACTGTTTCTTTTCGATGCCGATCTGGTGCCCAACCCACGGGTTGTTCCAGACTCTTGTGTCTCGGTAGGGTATTCCGGCCGCAAACTGAATGGGCGATGGATTACGGACAGTCACCCACGCTTCCAGCGTTATGTCCTTCGGTAATCGCAAATTGGGATGATCATCAAATGTAATCATACCGGTTTCACCATCGAAGTCTATAGCCGAACCGAGTTGACCTTTGACCCAAACCGCACCGTCATTCAGTGTCCCTACGTACCCGCTCCCACTCTTGTCTTGGGTGGAATTTCCGCTGCCTTCCTCAAAAGGAAGATAGAGGAGTAGCTCGGCTACTCCAGTCCCAACAAACCCTGCTAGCAACAAGACAAGTCCACAAACTACAGTATTTAACTTCATTGTTAACGTCCTATATTCAAATCTCGTTGTATCCAAATTTCCTCGTTTTAATCAATTTACACGTCGTGGCTGCCTTGCCCGATGCCGAAACGATGAGCGACCCATTCACCGTGTCCGCAAAGCCAAAACCAAATACCGTCGCTACATATGTTGCCGCAACTAAGGTCTTCATAAGACCGCCTTTGTCAACAAATGGGTCATGGTCCAAACAAATCCATTATAAAGGATTATCAAAATAAAAACAAGTACAAATCGGCTATGTAAAGACGACTAACCACGCCTATACTATTGTCTTGCTGTGTATTCGGCTAATTGTCCTATCCTTCCACCCCTCCGCCGTATGATGTATCACCTGCTGTCCTATCTTCCACCAATCCACCGGCATCTACCCAGTCTTTGATGCTCCGAATGCTATCCGCTACCGAGTAAATCGGCTCGAAACCCATGCGCGCTTTGGCTCTCGACATATCGAAGGAGATTTCACCTCCCTGCGCCATACTCCACGGGAACCCAACATCTACCTCTATGTTTGGCGAAAGACGTTTGATAATCTCAACAAATTCTGAACCCCGCGTTGGGTTGGGACCGCAACAGTTAAAGACTTGGCCAGCGGCGGCTGAATGCTCCGCAGCGGCGATATGCATGCGCGCCACATCCCGGTAATCCACATAGTGGCAAAGTTCTTCGGCGGAAAAGTGCGGGATTTCAACTCGCACCCCTTCTTCCAATTGCTCTGCAAATTTCCGCCAACCGCGGCCGCCCCCCCGCCCAAACGGACCGATAACGGCGGTCAACCGCAACACGGTCGCCGGAAGATTGAATTGATGGTAGTAGGTCAGCGCTAACTCTTCCTGCATTCGCTTTGTCGTCGAATACATGTCCTGTGGACGGCAGGGATGGTTCTCATCGACAGGCATGTAATCGGGAGGGTTAAACTTTGTTGCAGGATACCATTCATACGCGGATATGCTACTAGCCAGTACGAAGCGATTTACTTCCATCATGCGTGCATTTTCAAGGAGGTTTTGCAAGCCGTTGACATTGACATCCACCATCTGAAGCGGATCGCCAGTGTCACCCGGCAGTGAAGCGAGATGCATGATACAATCGAACGATTTATCTTTCAACGCCAGGTTCAGTTCGTCAGCTTTGGTCAAGTCCGCTTGGATAAAGGAAATATTTTCGCTCGGCTGTGAACGCCCGAGGGCGGTGACTGACTTCCCATTTGCCAACAACTGATGAACGACTTCACGGCCGACGTATCCGGTCACACCCGTTACCAGTACATTTTGCATTATCTTCAAGCCTCCTTTGGCGGCGGGATGTAATACGGAGGAATTACCTCTTCCGTTAACGGCAGATCGACCCACCCACCGGTCTCCATACTCTTCCAAATTGCGCACATCACCTCGACAGCGCGGGCACCATCCTCGCCGCTTACTAGCGGCGGTTTATCGTTGATTATGCAGTCCAAGAAATGTTCGGTCATGCGCTCATAGTTATTCGGCCGCCGGGGAGGGCAGATGGGTACCCATCGCTTGCGGACATGTTCATCAATAATGTCCTCAACCCAGAAGAGCTCTGGCCAACGGTAATCCTTCAAAATCTGGGGCAGCGTATCGACTGTAAAGTCCTTGTTTGTAAAAACTGCCATAGGCCAACTCTGAAAAGGGTTTGTGGCATCTGTCGCGGTAAAAATTGTTCCCTCCGTACCGCATAATTCCGTCGCTTGGTTCACTGCCGGTGAAAATCGATTGCAGCTTATCGTGCCAAACGCACCATTCTCGAACTCAACTATGACTAGAGCGGTGTCATCGCACAGGGTGTAACTTTCCGGCATTGCTAACCGTTTGGCTACGCCGACCGTCCTCTTGACTTTGCTGTCGTTCAGCCATGTCAATAGATCGATGGCGTGCGCCCCCGTATCGTTCAGTGCCGCGCCTCCCGCAACCTCGCAGTCCAGGCGAAACCCAGTTTTAGCTACGTGGTTTTGGTAGTTGTGCCAATGTTCGTGCAGCGAAGCCCGGCTCATTAACAAATTGCCAATCGCACCGCCTTCAACCAATTCTTTTGCCCATTGATTGTGCGTCCAAAAACGCCGGTCGCAACCAACCATGAGTTTCACGCCAGCATCATTGCATGCGTCAACGATTTCCCACGCTTCCGAATTAGTTACGGCGAGCGGTTTTTCCACCACGACATTCACGCCGGCGTTCGCAGCGGCAACAGCGATGTTTCGGTGAACATTGTTCGGAGCAGCAATCACCACCGCGTCAAGGTTAACCTTGTCAAACATAATCCGGTAGTCCGTGAACCACGCTTCTGCCCCCCATTTGGCGGCAGATGACTGCGCCTGTTCTTCGTCTACATCACAGACTGAAAGTAGTCTCGCTTCCTTCCGCTGGTCGATTGACGGAAAGTGGGCAATCTCTGCAATGCTTCCGCACCCGATAATCCCCATTTTAATGTCAGCCATTTAACATTCCCTTACTCAAAAATTTTCCATTCCAAACTCGTAGAATTAATATCCCTCATCTGCTCGTGCTTGAACCCGCGAGCGGGTTGGCATGCGGTCTAACCGTACGCCTCCGGTTTGCTCAATCACAGAGATTGCCGTAGCGCAGCCCCATTGCGCAGCCTTCAAAGGATCGGCACTTCGGAGATATTCGGAAAGAAATCCCGCCATAAACGTATCGCCGCCGCCGGTTGTATCCATCACTTTACCGCGCAGTGGTGGAACATGCCATTGTTTACCAGCGCTATGTACTAAAGCACCCTTTGCGCCCATAGTAATTACGACGACGCTCGGTCCGGAATCCAACAACCGCATCGCCGCTTCAACCGGGTTGTCCCATCCGAATATCGTCGCCGCGTCTTCATCCGAGGCTTTGACAATGTCAAAGTGTTCAGAAACCCCGCATGCCAAATCCGAAAGCGAAGCGACCGCATCCCTATTGACCTTGCTCATATGCACGCCGCCATATCCGCCAAGGTCCACCGCGCTGGTTTCTCCTAGCTTAACGACATCGGCGATATCTTCTAGAGGTACATCGTTATCCATCGGACAAAGATAGATTAGACGGCATCCGTGGTAGGACTCAGGTAAATCCGCTGCGTCAATGGGCGACGCTTTGCTCGGATAGCGGATTTCTTTGTTTCCATTTTCGTCATAATTTAACTCGGTTGTCGTCGTTCGATCGCGGTTTTGCACCCCGGCGGTATCGACCCCTGCGTCAATTATGAGTTGCAGCAAATCTTGCGGCATGTCAGGACCGATTTTGGTCGATATTCCTGTTGCCGTGCCCTGGCGGCTTGCTGCGACGGAGCAATAGGCTGGCGGACTCCCCAGAAAAGGTCCTTTGACGCCATCGGGGAAGTATATCATCTCCGAAATCACATGACCGACGCAAACTAGATCAGGAGTTGAATCCATTTGTCACCGCGTTATTTGAATGCGCTGCCGATAGAAAATAAGAAGTCTCACTAAAATATTATCAGTATTGTCAAACGTTTCCGCCGGATTCTGAGGCATAATATTTGGCTATGTTTTTGAGCGTGGTCAACGGTTTTCACGCCTTTGCTGCACGTGCCACCCGGTCAACTAACTCACCGGGGGCGCAGAACGATTCAAGGGTGTGCCCAAGTACTGCAACCGGGAAACTGCACAACATAGTGTTATGGTAATATTCAAGACCCCACCGGTGAAAGCCGCTTGGAGTCAACCCGCCAGGCATATCCCAAGCCATCTGCAAATCAATTACGAGTCGATGCCAGACGCGGTGCATTAGTTCCAAGCCTTGCGCGCGATTGCCTTCATAGATTGCTACCATTGACGGTACATGTGTGGAATAGGAAGGGTGAAGCCCGGTTGAATAGAAGCCTTCCGTATCCTCACCGCCGTCAGGCCGAATCGCGATTCTCACACCATGCGGCGTAATATTATGGCGCCATACTGTTTCGAGGACCGACTTTACTCGGTTTACCGGAAAAACGCCATCTAACCCATGAAGGTGCGTAAACCACTGTCCAATCAGTTGATCGGACAACACGGATTCCGAGCGTTTTCCGGTTTCCGGTTGGTGAAATAGCAAATAGGACTCGGATGCTTGGTTCCAGAGTTTCTCCTCCATAGAGCGGCTTCCCTTTGAGATCCACGCGCGGCAATCCTCGGCAAATGCGTTATCGCCCCGATGTGTTGCCATTCGCTCAACAATTCGCAAAGTAGCCAGCCAATATCCGGAAACATGAACGGCTGCACCCGCCATTGTAGGCCAGTTGTCGTAATACTGATTGCTCCCTGCCACGTCAATTAGGCCGTCGTCGTCCTGATCCACTGTCTTCATGAAGTTCAACTGCGCCTTGACCGAATCATAATACTCTTCTAGGAAATCGTCCTCACCGGTAACCTGCCAATATCGATCGACCATATGAATATAAATCATCCCGTCCATCGGCAGCTGCTGGTCATACCAAGGCTGATCCGGCTCTGTACCCGAACCAAGGGTGGAAGGTACTTGCCCGTTCCGGCGTTGGTAGTGTTTAAATTGCCGCAGCTTATTGCGTGCCAAATCGGGAAAGAATATGTTCAGCGGCCATTCCCCAAACTCGTCGTTGGCGATACAAGACTGCTGAGGACAGGAGAGAAGGCTCTCATTCACGCAGAAAAGTCCGTCCTCACCCCACCAGTGATTCGGATCGAGGCTCTTAAGCCAGAAACTCTCCTGAGGTAGCACGGCAAACACGTTAATCAACGCATCTCTCAACCAGATTGGCAGCCTTTCGTCTGCGTAAATTATTTCTTGCCAAGCCAATATGCGTCCCAATATAGCGTCGTGTTGCGCCGCTAAATGTTCCGCAACGTCCTGCGCACCTTGAAATCTGGCAGCGTACATGTGCTGGTATTCGTTGAGGGTTACTTCTTCCTTTCTGCCCATTGCACGCCAATAAGGGGCATACCAACTCAGCACAAAGTTTACAGTCCGGTATTGCCCCGGTTGCAGCGCAAAATCGATCGCGACGCTAGCGCCCGCATCAGTTGATTCGGGCGTTGGAAGGATTCCGCCGAGAGCGTCCCAGCCGCTCCCCTCCAGTTCACCGCCAAGTCGTACGTCATTTTCCCCCGCCGCGCCAAGCGCATAACTGTACGGCATGTCTTCCCAGTTGGTGTCCACTGTGACACCTGTGAACACTCCCTCGACGTCTTGGCGATCGTATTCGACTTGACGGACAACGGGCTGTCTGAGGCCGTGCGCGTTAAACGCCATCTCTTCTCGGCGGGGACCATGAAAACTGAAACCAAGACTGCCCTCTTGTAAATCGCCGCTGGTATTATGCAGGCAGACTTGAAATACCGCTCCGGGAACGTTACAACTCACTCCATCTCTTGGAAAAAACGGCGCCCATGCCCGCAGATTGACGCCGATAGGTGCATCAATCTCATACTCCAAGTCCGCGACAGGATAATGCCCCCAATAATGGATTTGGCTAGCCGACTCAATCCCCTTTATCTGCTTCAATGAAAGAACGTAAGTTTTGTTTCTTACCGACAAACCTAGGAACGGCAATTTTAAACTGGGGATATCAGATCTGTGGCGAGTAAAAATAACGAGTCCGTCGGTTCCGCCTCGGGCAGACGCAAGACGGTCACGCTCAAGGAATGCGTTAAAAATCGTACTGTAGTAGTTGAGCGTTCCATCTGTACCGAGAGCAATTGCCCCAGTCCCTAAGCCGCCAAGCGGAACGCCCGGATCAACCTTACCGTCGCGGACGATTACACCGGTGACCGGCCGGGAGTACCCGTTTGCCTCGAATTCCACCCATTCCGGCCCGGGCAAATCTGTAGGAAATAGTGACATCTGTTTGACGCTGTTCGTCATATTTTTATGTCCTTCAAAATCTATTGGCTTTGGTCGTTAAAGATTGTGAGCCGCTGCAGCCGTGCTATAGATGCTGTTTTGGGCGGGTACCCGGCGAATGTCGGAATAGGTGACAACCTTGCAGAGTTCTCGGCCGTCATCCATAACCGGCGTCGGTTTGCGCAGTATAAATTCCGCTATATCGAAGGCATTGTAGCACACAAAAGCCACAGAAAACCGTTCGATTGAACGCTCGGAGGAACAAGTTAAGTCCGGGAAGGGAAGCGGACCTGAATCTACCTGGAACAGTTCATGCTCCTGGTTAATATTCATCGTCTTAATTGGGTATTCAATTATCGCCCGAATGCTCTTCACATCGTTCAAAATCGTGGTCCGTCCTATCAGCGCTTCATTCGCTTGGGTCGATTGGATTATCTGCTCTGAATTCACGAGAGCTTGGATTACCGGGTGCGTCCGTATTGTAAGGTTAAAGTCCGTAAACCAATCCTGGATGAGGAATGCGGTGTGCTTTACTCTATTATCGGTAATGCCATACCCGACATTGAGGAATTCAGATTCTGACCAAATGGCGCAGTATTCGCCGCTTGGAAACTGAAAGAGTGTGTCTGAGCGGTACATCCATTCGGTACGGCAGGGGGTAATTAGAAAGAACTCCTCCGAAGTCCCGTCCTCTTCATTTATAATTTCGCAGCGGGCATCCAGTTGAATTCGCGCACTGTTGCGAATGTGCATGTGTCCCGGTGTTCGCTGGTCATTGGTATTGGGTTCAACAACCCAAGTCATGTAAGAATTGTTAAAATCGCAAATGTCCATGGCGAATTGCGATTCCAGAGGTGAAAGGCGGGAATTTTAAACTTGGTTGAATGGTAATTGAAACCGAGTCCAGAATTGAATGCAACGGACAGTAAGTGAGAAGAAAAAGGTCGGCACACGCACAGCCCTACCATGCGGGCCGACCTATTTGATTTGGTCCTAACTAAGACTTAACTCATGGAAACGCGGCAATTTAGATGTTTCCGGATTCACTGCCGCCGCCAAAATGGTAACCTTGAAAGATTCCGCGTGTTTTGAGTCGGAAGGATTACTGGTTTTTGAGTCGAGCCCAGGTGGTGACGAGTTTAGACTTCGCCTCTACAGAAGTGAGTGATGCCAAGTTTGTGTTAGCAAGTTCGGCAATTTCATCAGCAGAAAGTGCGCGGTCAAAAAGCGCCACATCATCAATCATGCCGTCAATAAATTTGTAATTGTCGACATCGCCACCGTGTCCTCGTGATGTCCCCAAATAAATTGGGGAATCAGGGAAAACGGCGTAAGGTGCAGTCAATGTAACGGGCTCCGTGCCAGTTCGATGGTAAAACCCCCAAGTAACGTTAGCCGGAGCTCCGTTAAGGAATGCTTGCAGCGTCTGTCCGTTGGCAACTTGTGCCATGTGAATCCATGTCCCCAGCTCGTATGATTCATCAACATTTAACCATCCTTCTGGACTCTTTGCATCAGGCTCAGCCTCTTCATTTACAGCACCTTTGATATTGTTGGAACCGTACGACAGACCAGTGGCGCTAGAGGTAATCAATCGGATGTGAAAATGCGGCCCCCAGCCGACTTTTTCACCCTTAAACATGATGCCACCGTGATCGCCGAAGGCTCTAATGAACGCCCGCACAGAGTGCGTGAATGCGTTTTCCATCGCATCCATAGAAGGATGGTGCGGTATTTCAGCGTAGGCATCGACGCCGTTGACATCAAGGGCGCGTCCGTGTATACCGTCGGAATAACCGGCGCCGCCCACTAGTTTGCCGTTAGCGTTTCCCATCAGATCATTTACGTTGTCGCCCTCAAATGTCCACGCAGAAATTAAGCCGTCCGTCAAGGCAGCCGAAGCGACGCTAGTCACAACGCAAAATAGCAAAATCACAAAGATTCGAGTATACAAACGTAACATTATTAATCTCCTTATTTGGAAGTGTACATACTAAACTATAGTGAATTCTCTCAAATTCACGTGTCGAAAATCATTAATTGCGCTCGACTTTGGATTCAACACAATTTCGTGCAAACCGTTAATGATTGCACCAGTATTAAAATCAACTTGGATGTTGCTTCCCTGCAGTCTCCGGTTTCGCGTTAACCGTACAAGCTTTTTCCCAGAATCCGCAAGCTGTTGAGGCGGAATGCCATTTTATCACGCAAGTGACCTATGATTCACCTCCTTATTCCGATTTGTTCAGTACACCACTCAAATTGAATTGTGGCAATTTGCCGCTAAGCCACGGTCTACCATGCAATTTTTCGTTCCCCTAACGCTCATGTTTTCCGGCCAGTTTCATCTTTCCCCATATTGCGGTTAGCTTGGCAGCCGGTGAAACTGAAAACGCAATCCGTGGATCGAACCATGCGGGATACAGGTCATTTGATGCATTATTCGTTAGGTTGGTTGGGTTGCCCCCATCAGCGTCCATCACGTAAATTTCTACGTCTCCATCACGCAGAGAGGAAAATGCTATTCGCCTGCCGTCCGGTGACCATGCAGGATAATCGTCCCAACTGAATTCATTGGTCAGGTTCGTGGGATTCCCGCCGTCAGCGGCGTCGATTATGTATATTTCATTGTTAAAGTCCCGGGTCGCCGAAAAAGCAATCTTCAGGCCGGTTCGCGTCTGCCAGGCAGGATTTCTGTCATCGTTGGGATCGTCCGTCAGACGCTTTTGATTTTCACCATTCGCATCCATGGAATAGATTTCAAAATTTCCATCCCTACTGCTAGCCCAAGCAATCTTTTTCCCGTCGGGCGACCAAGTAGGTTCCATATCCTGATCTTTATGTTTAGTAACTCGAAAAGTGTTTTCCTGATCACCAAAGTCAGCAATTTCCCAAGGAGCGAAATCACCGTCCAGCGCTCTGACAACCCAGAGGTCGAAATTCCAGCCTTCATTAACATTTGCGTGGACGAATGCTATCCACTCACCGTCAGGCGACCAGGACGGTGTCAGGTCTCGCACGCCAGCAGTCAGTTTGCGGCTCTCCTTCCCACCAGAATCCATAATGTGAATATGCTCCCAGTGCCCCCCTCGATTTGAGGCGAACACGATTCGCGTTCCATCGGGCGACCACGAAGGCGATAGGTCCCGAGCGCTGTCCTTCGTTAATTTTTTCGGATTCTGCCCGTCGACGTCCATTATCCAAATCTCTTCGTTCTTGCTTCTGTCGGATTCGAAAACGATTACGGCTCTATCGGGCGGATCTTGCGCAGCGCCGCGCGTCGGCGAAAGAAACACCGCCATCGCAATTGTAATATAAAGCCCGATGTACAGTAGCATGTTACGGTGGTGCATGTGATCCCCCTTTGCATCTGCTCAATGTATTCAAATGACCACTCCCGCCGCTACATGGGTTCTTTACCGCCTATAGCTTGCTTGTTACCCACTTGACTTTGCCCCAAGTAGTCGTAGCCTTGTCGGCTGGAGACACCGAGAATGCAACAACTGGGTCAAACCAAGCTGGATTGGCGTTGAACGCTTCTTCAGTGTTAGTCAAGTTGGTCGGATTTCCGCCATCCGCATCCATCACATAGATTTCGCCGTTGCCATCCCTCAGCGTCGCAAAGGCAATCTTACTGCCGTTCGGTGACCACTCTGGAAAATCGTCCCAATTAAAGTCATTCGTCAAATTTGTTTGGTTGCCTCCATCGACATCCATAACGTAGACTTCATTGTTGAAGTCGCGAGTCGACGAAAAGGCAATCTTCCGCCCGATTTTCGGCTGCCATGCCGGCGATTTATCGTCTCCAGGGTCGTTTGTAAGCCTTTTTTCATTCGCGCCGCCGGCATCCATCACATAAATCTCAAAGTTGCCATTCCGATTTGTTGACCAAACAATCTTCTTGCCGTCTGGCGACCAATCAGGCTCAATGTCCGTGTCCCCGTGCTGTGTCAACTGCAACGGATCGACGCCTATATCTCCGTGCTCAACATCTACGAGATAGATTTCGTAGTTCCATTCCGCGGCCCTAGGAGATCCGATAAGAATGGAAGCGCCGTCCGGCGACCACCTCGGCCCCTTGTCCTGTGCGCCATTTTCGGTCAACCTACGCATGTCTTTACCTGCGTTGGACATTATAAACACATCTTCAAAGTGCGCCGCACGATTGGACATGAAAGCAATCCATTCCCCATCTGGAGACCAAGCCGGTTCTGTGTCTTCCTTTTTGTCCTTTGTCAACCGAACCGGATTTCCTCCATTCGCATCCATAATGTAAATTTCGCTGTTGCCATCTCGATTTGATTCAAAGGCTATTTTAGCTACATTGGGTGGATCCGCAAATACACCACCCCCGAAAATGAGCATAACAATTAAGAACATGCTGCAAGGCCATCGGTATCCGACTTTTCCATGCGGTAACATCCTCAACAGCCCTTTCGTGATATGCTATTACAATTCTCAAATGCCATTCCGGTGTACCGACTTGCAAAGTGTTCGCGCCAGATAAAATCCATGATAATTGGTGAGTAGCCGAAGCTGCCAGAATTTGGAGGAACTGAATGCCGCAAAATTCTGACAGTTTCGACGCTATTGATTTTTCGATAGGTTAACTGTTACGCCGTCCCCTTACAGGTCTGATACCTGAATACGGCGAGCCATCGTTGCAATTACATACTCACATGTCCTAATCTCGCCGCGACTTGACATAGCCCCAACTCGTGGGTAACTTGCCACCGGGTTGAACACTCAATGGGATGCCACTCATGAATTCATTGATGTCGTCTTCTGATAGTGCCACCTTAAAGAGAGCGACTTCATCAATCAATCCGCCAAACGGCTCCCCGATAGCAATATGTGACCGTTCGCCAATCATAAATAGCGGGTCTCCAACGAATTGTATTTCTCCTTTGCGATCTTTGTGATTTGCAACTTCTTCACCGTTCACGTACGAGATTGCCTCGTCGCCGGTAAACACAAATGCGAGATGAGTCCATTCTTTCGAGGCAACCTGTCCGGAGTCGTACTCACGGTCCTTCGCCACACCGCCTTCCACCAGATTGAGCCACGTCGCCATAGCACCGCCTCGAACTCCGATTTGATGCCCGACCCAAGGGTCGTCCCATTGTGCTTGATCGTCGTGCGGAACACCTGCGACATATTGAGTCGGTCCCGAGTCATCCGGATTTGCCCATGCCATCAGTGTCAAGTTCTGAGAAATGCGTAAATCGGCCGAGTTTGCAATCTGTACGGCATTCCCATCTTTTTTCAAAAACTTGACGGCGCCCTTGGGGCCCTCAATCGGCGCGCCGTCATTTTTTACGAGTGCGGCGACGCCTTTCATCTGGCCGTCATGCCCGTTTCCGGTTGCGTCTTTCGGATCGCCGTCAAATTTCCAGTACGCTACGAGATCGTCAACCTGCGAAATCCCCACGACTGGCATTGCCATCGATAGACTCAAGATGGCTAATGTAACTACAAAAAATTTCATTTTTGCTGATTCCTCCTATCCTAAGATATGTGTGTTACGCACTCAACCTTCGGTGGTTTTATTTGCCCGTGTCGAAGGTTGAATTTATTTTACGAAATAGGAACACGGCAGGGTTAACGGTCCCGCTTCAGGTTACCCCAGGTAGTGGCTAATTTACTTTCCGGTTCAACAGCGCCGCCAGGCTCTATTCCGCCCATGTCTGCTTGAATTTGTTCTGGGGTTCTTACGCCATTCCACAGTGCAACTTCGTCAATAGCACCCTTGAAAAATTCGCCCATAGCTTCTTTCGATCGAACGCCGACCACGAAACTCGGTGAACCCCCGTAAGTGGTCTCTCCATCGCGGTCACCATTGTTGGCAACCTCCACACCATTGACGTAAGAAATGGCTGTGTCCCCATCAAATGTAAAGGCTATGTGCGTCCACACACCGGATTCAATTGATCCCGAGTCGTATTCGCGATCTACGCCAGCGATGCTCACCCATGTTGCCATTGCGCCGCCACGAACGCCAATTTGCTGACCGACCCAGGGATCGTCCCATTCAGCGCCATCATCAAAAGGCGTTCCACAAGCGAATTGAGTAGGACCCGCATCTTCGGAATTGACCCATGCTTCAAGTGTGACGTTATTTGCAATTTGGAACATGTCGGAATTCCCGGCGTCAATGAAGTCGTCTGCACCATCAAACTGAACAGCGCCGCCCATCGGGCCCGATGTCCTAGCAACGCCGTTCATCAGAGTACCATGATTCCCGTTGCCGCTACCATCCATAGCCGTATCACCGGAACCCTCTTCAAAGTTGAAATACAGCACTAAATCTTGGGCGACTCCAATAGAGGTAAAACCCGCCGCCAACAACGCTGCAAGTGCAAGCGTTAAACTCAAATTTCTCATTCAAATTCTCCTAGTCTAATTTTAATGTTTTCAGAATTTTCAGTGTCATCTGTGAATCTACTATTATACTAATTTTCAAAAAAAAATCCAAGAAAAATATTGAGCGTTGGACATACGCAGATTGACATCCAAATTTTGGAACGCGGGTTACGGCATACGGCACATGCCAACCGCCTTTTCGATGAGAAGTGTCTGATGCCTAATGGCTTGAACAGATCCAATAATGACGGACGCACGTAGAATTTTAAAGCCTTGTGAGAGAAGTTTTTGGACGGTTACATGTCACAAATTTTCGTTGCAGGCGCCATTCAGGTATGCTATAATGTGATAAAATGAAAATTAATTTACAGTCTTAATCCCGATACGCTATTTCATAATAGGAGGTGTGGCAAAAAGGCAATTATTTTTAGTCCAATTAACGTGTAGGAACCGGAATTCTCGTTAAGAAATGCTGCTATATTTCAACTGAAGAACGGTTGATATTTTTTCTTGAATTTTTCAGATCTCATAGGCCGAGAATACCAAAACTAACTGTTAGCTACAATAGAAGGTAATAAAGATGAATCTGCAGGAAATCTCCCTTGGACGTCATGCACCTTCGATAGTCAATGTCGTCATTGAAGCATCGAAGAACAGTCAGGAGAAATATCACTTCCACGCCAAGAGCGGCAGATTTAAACTGGCGTATAAGTTCAGCGTGCCGGTTCCAACAGAATACGGTTGGATACCAGAAACCATAGCGGAGGATGGACACTTCCTCAATGCCATGGTGATTGGTCGTGAGCCGACTCACCCGGGTTATATCTGTGAGGCGCGCCCGATTGGCATGCTGAAACGGAAAGACAACGATCATCACATAATTTGTGTTTTGCTGGGCGACGAAGAGTACGCTTCTATTCAGGATATTGCCGACCTGAATATCAATTGGATACGGAAGATTGTCGCCTTTTTTGAACCTTACTTTGAGTTGTCCGGGTGGTTGACCAGAATTGAAGCAATAGAGGCGATTAAATCCGCACACGGGAAATACCGGACTAGGCGCAGACGGCCGCACACAGCAAGAGGGCGCAGAAACAAACCGGCTCTAAGTAGTTCAATCAATAGCCGCACGCCGCAAGCCGACTTTGGCGATGACCGTGAGCGAGTTGATGCACCTTATCCGGCGGAGGAAGAGGATGCCCACCCCAACAATTGAGTGGGTTGATGGCGGCGTACGTTTGATTGATCAAACGTTGCTGCCGAATGAACTCAAACAGATAGATTGTGATGATGTAGAATGCGTTTGGGAAGCGATAAAGTCGCTTAGGGTTCGCGGTGCACCCGCGATTGGAATAGCGGGTGCCTTGGGCACAGTGTTAGGCATCTGGAACTCAAAAGAAACAAGATTCGCTGAATTTGTCGATGAACTTCATGGGGTGACAGACTATCTTGCGTCCTCTCGTCCAACGGCCGTGAACCTGTTTTGGGCGCTTGACCGCATGAAGATGACAGCAGCAAAGCACAAACATCTAGAGATTGCCGAGATCAAGCAGGTGTTGCTGGATGAAGCACTGAAAATCATCGATGAAGACCGCGCGATGTGCCGCGCGATCGGAGAACACGGTCTGAGTCTCATCAAAAACAACGATACAATTTTGACACATTGTAATGCCGGAGGATTAGCGACTGCTGACTATGGGACGGCTCTAGCAGTGATGTTCAAAGCTCATGAGTCCGGTAAGAATATTCGAGTCTACGCCGATGAGACGCGGCCGCTGCTCCAGGGATCCCGCTTGACGACTTGGGAGCTGATGCAAGCGGGTATAGATGTGACGCTTATCTGCGACAACATGGCAGCACAAGTGATGAAAGAGGGTAAAATTCAGTGCGTTATTGTGGGCGCGGACCGTATCGCAGCAAATGGAGACGCAGCAAATAAAATTGGAACCTACGGCGTCGCTGTACTAGCTGAAGCACATGAAATCCCATTCTATGTCGCTGCCCCAACATCAACACTTGATTTCTCCATAGACACCGGAGCGCAAATCCCCATTGAACAGCGCCGCGCTGAAGAAATAACAGAGGGGTTTGGGAGACAGACTGCTCCGGAAGGCGTCAAAGTTTACAGTCCTGCCTTCGATGTTACACCAGCCCGCCTAATTGATGCAATTATCACGGACAAGGGAATCGCCCGCCCGCCCTATGAAATCAACCTGAAGGCGCTTGCCGAAAATCGAGAAATGCCCAACTACGCTCAGAGTAGCTAAAATAGCTCGAAGTTGGTTCAGTGAGTTTGGCTTTAACCGAAACACCGCTAACCGGCACACCATTTTAAGGATGAAAATGGCAACCCCTGTTGTGATGCCCAAGCTAGGGCAGTCTGTAGAAAGTTGCATTATCGTCAGTTGGAAAAAAGAAAAAGGGGATTCTATCGCTGAAGGCGATTTGCTCTGCGAAATAGAAACCGATAAGGCAACGCTGGAACTGGAAAGCACCGCTACTGGGACGATATTGGAACTATTTTTCAGCGAAGGCGATGAGGTCCAGGTTCAGTCCAATATCGCCGTCATTGGGGAACCTGGAGAAGATGTGAATAGCTGGCGGACCGACTCGGTGGCAGAGACCCCCGCGGGCGAAGGCACTTATCGTAATACCGGTGCCGCAGTTGAGCCGGCTCCAAACGAACAGAATACCACGTCGCAGACTCCTATCATCCAAGCGACTCCGACACGAACAAGTTTAAATTCTACTAGGATATCGCCTCGTGCCGCGCATTTGGCAGCAAAGCACAGCGTAAATATTGCACATATACGTGGAACAGGCCCTAGCGGCCGCATAATCGAACGAGATATACAAACGTCCCTCGCCGACAGACAGCCGTTGACACCTCGTGCGAAGACTGCGGCGGCACAGGACCACCTCATTGCACCAACCCATGGTTCAGGAATTGGCGGGCGAGTGACCGCTGGAGATTTGCGTGCTATTGCGATTACACCTTCACCGGAGAGTGAAATTCACGAGATTCCGCTTAAAGGCATAAGAAAGATTGTCGCCGAGCGCATGTTAAGTTCCATGCAATCCACCGCTCAACTCACACTCAATGCATCGGCGAATGCAAGCGCGTTACTCGCGTACCGTGAGTGTTTGAAGCAAAGCGAGGAATCGCTCGACTTACGAGGCATCACCGTCAACGATTTAATGCTATTCGCCGTGTCAAGGACATTGGCCGAATACCCTGATTTAAATGCACATTTTACGGAAGACACAATTTTCCAATATCGGGATGTACACTTAGGGTTTGCGGTGGATACGCCTCGCGGTTTAATAGTGCCGGTAATTCAGAATGCCAACACGTTGAATTTGAAAGGCATTTCCCAAGAATCGAAAAGGCTCGCTGACGCATGTATAAAAGGAAATGTATCGCCCGACGTATTGACCGGCGGAACCTTTACAGTGACGAACCTCGGGGGATTAGGGATCGAGAACTTTACACCCATTCTCAATCCGCCTCAGGCAGGAATTCTTGGAATAGGAAACGTAAACCTAAAACCCATGGAAATTCAAGGCGACGTGCAGTTTGTTCCGCACATTGCATTATCTTTGACAATAAACCACCAAGTGGTTGATGGCGCGCCTGCCGCGCGGTTTCTGCAGACGTTATCGAAACGATTAGCAAATTTCAATTTTTTGTTGGCTATGTAACCGAACTAAATCATCGCAGAAATAGCGGTCGACATGGATTTGGCGAGTCGATGTGTGCCTGAGATGTCGAAAATGGGTAACCACATAACGGGAGATTGGAATGCCGAAATATGGCATTATCGCTTTATTACTGATCGCACCTATGACTGCGGGCTGCGCCACACCGTATGTGCGGCAGTGGGAGTCACAACTTTGGCAAGTGCCAAACGAAACCGATGGCGCAACACCTGAATTCGGCCAGTTCAAAGCGGAAGATTTAGATTTTGGAATAATATGTACAGAATTCCGGCAGGTCGGTAATCTAAATAACCGTATCATCGGCATTGGTGTCTCATGCCGCAATGACGCTAGGGAGCCAATGTCTTTGCCGTTAAATCCAATTCAGGTTGTTGATGCGTCAAAAATACTGATACAGCCGCTCTCGCTGAACCAAGTGATGTATAAGTTTTACGGGGGCGGGTTGCGTGAAGATGCACAGATTGAACGCCTCGCTGAGTCCAGTAAGCCGTTAGCCGCTTACGGGAATTCAATCTTGGAAAACGTCCTTCTTGGGGTAATAAATGCGTATCGGGAATATGAACGCGGGGCAATTATTACTGAATTCCACCGCAAGGAAGCCTTGCCCTACGATTTGTATTACAAGCGATTCACACCTACTGTACTACCGGCGGAGGTATCAACAGTCTGGGTAACATATTACCCTTTTGCAACCGACACAATTACAATCATGTTTCACGGAGGAAACGTCGAAGATGGTGTACTATTCCAGCAACCCCCGCCACCACCACCGACAGCCGCTTCCGATCCACCACCGTCTAATGCGAGACGCCTATTTATGTCATTTTTGGCAGGTGTCACCATTTGGATTTTTGTAGTTAGTATCACGTAACCAACCGCGCAATTTCATTCGGGACGACGCTGAGAAGTTTCTATTACGGTATGTAAAATTCCGAGGATAGATTCGCATCGTGTTTTGTTCATACACTACTACATTGAGTTTTTAACCAATCCGATATTTTCCCAACCCGAACATGGCATTTTTGCCGACGTGCAGAAGTTCGCCTAGCACAACAAACGGCATAAACATCGCTAATTCACCTTCATACGTCACATTACCAACCAGTCCGTCGAACTGCGCCTTCTTATCCTGCCGCGAGGTATGTTGTGTCACATCTTTCCACTCAAGTGAGGTTTCGGTCGTCTCAACTGTCTTCGCCTTTTCAATTAGTTCTTTAAAGTCGATTTCTAGCGATTCGCCGCAATGGAAATACGCCAGCGCCGAGATGCGTTCAATCAAATGCTTCCAGAAGATGTGGAACGGCAGCTTATCCGCTAACTTTCCGTCATGCGCAATCCGTGTTGGTGCCAGTAGATGGAGCGTCAAGGTATTCAATGAGTCAAAACGCGCAGCGAGCAATGATAAGGCTTCCCTCTGAATCTCGGCGAATCTGAGCGCGTTATCAAAATTGTGCACCATCTGCGTGTCGCTATCATAGACCGATTCTCTGCTGTCAGTCAGGACTTGGGTTAACTGAAAGCGTCCACGCTTCTTGCCAATGCCGCTCTCGCCCAAGTCGCGGAAACTGACTAAAAAATAAGGGAGGTGATCAATAGCGCGGCCAATGAGTGTTAGTTGAAATGCGAAGGATTCGCCGCGGCGGTATTCGCCTTGCGTCCCCAACGGATCAATTACGAACGGTCTGGGCACATCGTCGTAAGCTGGGAACTGATCCGCGCCCTCGAAGGGGGCGGTTTCGAAGTTGTAAGGGTAGGAACAGACGGTATTGAGGGTGCAATCTCGGCAGTCAATGGATCCTTGCGTGCAGACCAACTTTCGGAATGCCGGTCCGAATCCGGCCTGGAGGGTAGAGCCGGTGTAAGTCGGCATCATAATTGTCGATCGCGCCGTTAGAATCACATGGTAACGCGCAAGTCGGAAGTTTTGGAGTAAGCTCATCGGTTTAATCTTTTTACCATCTTGTGTTGATAATTGTCAATCAAAAAATGCACCATCCAATCGCGCCGCAAACAAAACAATCGAGTCGATTCATGCTAATTTAACAATGATTTGAAATTCTCAACCCAGGCAACGCAGGCTTGGTTGTATCCCTTAGTACGGCGGAGTACATCAAGCAGATTAGACTTGTTAATTTATTAACAACGCGCTATAATATACATCATATCTCGTATCGGGTAGGACTGAAAATTAGTGCATGAATCAACCGATTCTAACGTTGATTTAACCGCTGTCCGCTAAGCGGAGTCCACCGAACCGTCGCAGTATTTTTGAATTAGCGTTGACCGAGCCCGTCTCAACTCATCCTGGACGTTTTTGTACATTTAAACAGGAGGAATTTTATGAACAGCGGCGAAAAAGCAATTCGTTGGTTCAGAATTAAATTGGCGATGTTAATGGTGCTAAAAAAGATGCTCGCGGCCGCAACGATTTGGGGGTTGCTTTGGGGCACCGCGATTATCGTGCTCCGCGCAACTATCGGGATGCCGCGTTTCACGCTGCTGGTCGGCGTTATCGGTCTATCAATTGCCGTAATCGTCGCTATTATACTCGCGTTGCGTAAAATTCCGAATCGGATTGCCGTAAGAGCTAGCCTAGACAAATACAGCGGGTCTGGTGGGCTTGTGATGGCGGCAGAAACTGAAGCACTTGGAAAATGGTCTGAACAAATGCCGCGGATCCACCAGCCGCGTTTCCGTTGGCGCGGCGGGATTTCTTTAATCCGCTTTGCAGGGGCTGCCGTATTCGTATTTATTAGCTTCTTGATTCCGCAACGGTTTGTCGAAATCTCTAAAGCACACCCTCTTGATATCAGCGAAGAGGTCAACCAATTGGCGGATGGACTTGATGTGCTCAAAGAAGAAGAGATTATGCAATTAACGCAGGCGGAAGCGCTCGAAAAAAAACTGGATCAGCTGCAAACGGAGGCTGCAGGTGAAGATCCAGCCAAGACATGGGAAGCGTTGGATCATCTCACGGACGTCATCTCGCAAGAATCCACGGCCGCTGCGGAGGACGCCCTGAACGAAACCGAAAGCTTGACGGAGGCAGAAACTCTGGCTGATGCGTTAATGAGCGATGCATCAGAGATGGAATCCCGTCTGTTAGCGGAGGCAATGACGGCGTTGTCCGGTTTGCTTCAGAAGGCGGGTGAAGAGAATGAGCTGCTCGCCGAACAGCTTTCAAATTTGGATGCCGATGCGGCTGAGTTTACGTCCGAGCAGCTTAAAGAAATCTCCGCGGCGTTGCGTCTTTCTAAACGAGAAATCATGGATCGCCTAGCGAAGCTTTATGAAGTAAACCTAATTGATTTGGAAACGCTGAATGCATGTGAGAAGCTTGGGGAGTGCAACAGCGATGGCCTTGCCGCTTTCCTCGCCGAAAACTCCGGACTCATGTCGGTATCCGATTGCGTTGGCGGTTGGTGTCGAGGCGGTATCGGACGCGGACCTGGCCATGCCCCCATGACCTGGACCGACGGCTCCACGGAGGAAGGTGCGGAGTTCAAGGAAGAAACTCTTCCACTATCGAACATAGCGTCTCTAGAGGATAGTGAAATCTTTGGGGTTAGCGCGGCTGCACCGTCAATAGAGGCATCCAATCCGATAAAGCAATCGGCAGCACTCAATGGTGCGGCGGTTGGCGGCGGTTCATCCGTTACGCAAACCGTCCTGCCCCGCCACAAAGCGTCGGTTAAACGATATTTTGACAGACCGTAATGCGTCGTTGACGTAAGCATAGTTTTATTGACTCGCAATTAAATTTACACGGTAATTTTTGAACCTACCGAAACGCGATGATGCCAGCCATCATATCTCCTACTAATGTCACTAACAAAACACGGGGCGCTAGGTGTTGTATTGCCGGTGGTATGCCGCGTAAAGAAGCCAAATTGTTTCAAAAGGCTATTTCAATTTCGATGATGATAGATACTCATGGTTAGCTTTCTTGATATAGATACTCTAATTCACATCAGCCGTCGGAATTGGCACTATCCGGCAATCCAGTGGCGAGTGCGATAGGCTTTACTGTAGGTTAAAACTATCACCCTCCTTTATTAGCCAGTTGATCCGCTTTTGACTAAGGGCGGAATCCTCGATTGAAGCGCAACGCGCAAGTAATATCTCTTGACCGGTAAAGTTCTTCGCAAAAATTTTGGATTTTCCGGACAGCTTATTCACCCTCTCACTCCGCACCGAAGATATAATGCCAGATAACGAGAAATCCGAAAGCCTTCTTCAACCTGAAGAACTGAGGCCCGCTGTCGATCTTGCGGCGAGAGCACTTGCGGAACTCGACCGAATCCTGCTCGGTCGTTCCGATTTGCATCGCATGGTACTCATCGGAATTCTGAGTCATGGACACATTCTGCTTGAGGGTGTGCCCGGTGTTGGTAAAACTGCGCTTGTCAAGGCGTTGGGTCAGCTACTTAACCTCGAATTCAACCGCGTACAGTTCACGCCAGACTTGATGCCGGGCGACATTGTCGGTACACATATCCTGCAGCAATCCCCGGAGGGGAGTCGGGAAATGACGTTCCAAGCGGGACCAGTTTTCACGAACATCCTGCTCGCCGATGAGATTAATCGCGCTTCTCCGAAAACCCAATCCGCATTGCTTGAGGCAATGCAGGAGCGTTGCGTCACGCTGCTTGGGAATACTCGCCCGTTGCCGAATCCTTTTTTCGTCCTCGCCTCCCAAAACCCAATCGAATTGGAGGGAACGTACCCGCTCCCCGAAGCACAGTTGGATCGATTCCTGTTCAAACTAATCGTCCCAAGCGCCGACGTGGCGGTGCTCGACGACATTATCTCAACCCGCCGGCGCGGCGAACCGCCTGTACCCGTATGGTCAATGGACGCCGAGGAACTGCATCAGCTATTCGATGTGATGGATAAAATATTTTTGCCCAAGCCCGTTTCGCGGTACATTTCACGTTTGACCGCATCTACCCATCCAAATTTTCCTGAGTCTACCGATGATGTTCGAAGATACGTTACCTACGCCGCATCGCCGCGAGCCGCGATAGCGATGGCGGAGGCGGCGCGAGCCTCTGCTTTGATTTCGGGCCGCCCAACGGTTGGATTTGAAGATGTGAAATCGGTCGCTTCGTCCGTGCTGAATCATCGCGTAATTTTGAACTATCAGGCCCGCTTCGATAGTGTGGATACCTTCGCAGTAGTAAGTAGTCTTCTTGACTCCCTTGACGAAACTAACTTGAATCTGCCCGATGACGTTGAGATTCGATTCGAGTCAGAGTGAGTTTGGATCGTGAACCATCCTAACTAGAATTTGGCAATGGCTGAAAATCAACCCTCATTTCATACCAATTGATACAAGACAGCGAATCACTTTTGCCAAAACTGACATAATCTGAGGAATCTACCAGTGAAGTATTCTACGCCTTATTCCATCCTCATTCTTACCGCCGTATGGCTGTGTCTTACCAATTCTAGCACGTACGCACTGAAAGAGTTTGGCGATATTATAATTACACCGGAACTCACCCCTAGCGGCAGTAGTTTCCACGGATATGCGGAATACAGAATTAATGTATCCAATCGCTCGCCTGACAAAGCGCATCTCGTAACATTGGCGTTGCCGAAGACCAATTACGGAATGTTTGGCAATCAAATCCGAAAAATCACCCGTTCAGTAATTGTCGGCCCCTCCGCTACTGCCCGGGTCGCCTTGTTTCAGCCTTCAGTAAGGCTAGATGGACACGGTCTAGAAGTCACCATAGACGGTAAAGTGCAAGATGACGCGGTTCCACTGTCTATCGGCAATCACGGCCGCCACGACAGCGTTTTCATGCCTCACCACCCGGCGGGAATGCCGCACACGATACGTAGCAGCAATCCTGAGATTCGAATTTTGATAAGCCGCAATGTGGACACGGCTGATTTGCATTCCCACGTTGGAAACCAACTCAACACTTCGAGGTCAACAGGCGGTTTCTCACCATCTGGAGGTGTACCTCACCCATTTGCGCCGCCAAGATCGGGAACCGGCTATGAAACCATCGACCTCGGATTCCCGGTTTCAGCGTGGAGCAGCAATTGGCTCGGTTATTCTCGATACGACAGCGTCATTGTCACAGGCGATGACGTGAAAATGATGCCGGCGGATGTTCAATCCGCGTTGTGGCGCTACGTGGAATGCGGCGGCGCTCTACTTGTATTGGGAGGACGGGAACTTCCAAATATTTGGGGGTTGAAGGCCGCCGCCGATACCTCCGAATTTGTTAACTATTATGCCGGTTTCGGTCAGTGTATCGTGACGGCTGACGTGAATACAGTTCACTTAACGCCGGAGCAGTGGTCTGAGATTGTGTCTTCGTGGTTGAAGACTGAAAATCCGCGGAGAACCAGCCGGACGGTTGAGGGTGCTAACGCGATGTTTCCGGTGGTGGAAGGTTTAGGGGTTCCTGTGCGCAGTATGTACCTATTGATGCTTCTTTTCGCCGTATTGATTGGACCGGTGAACCTCATAGTACTGTCGCGAAAAAAACGGGGCATCTGGATGCTTTGGACAGTGCCGGCAATCTCGCTTATTACATGTCTCGCTGTCTTCGTGTACGCGACGTTCGCCGAAGGGTGGGAACGACACGCCCGAATCGAAGCACTGACACTACTCAACGAAAAGACTCACCGCGCCACAACGATTGGTTGGACCGCGTTCTATTCAGCGCTCACGCCATCGGACGGTTTGCACTTCGGCTATGATACTGAGTTGACGCCCCAAATTGTCTCTACTCAGATGGCAGGAACGCCTCGCTCGGTCGACTGGACGCACGGCCAACACCTAGAAAGTGGTTGGATGACCGCGCGAGTACCGGCGCATTTCATGCTGCGCAAGAGCGAAGTGAGGCGTGAGCGTGTCACGGTTAGACGGGGAACTGATAAACGCCTAAGCATTGTTAACGGTCTAGGCGCTGTCATAAAACAGTTCTGGTTGGCGGATTACGATGGTGCAATCTATTTTGGAAAGGACATTCCCGCGGGCGCGGAAGCGCAAT
The DNA here is from genome assembly GCA_028819845.1 of Candidatus Poribacteria bacterium. Lineage (GTDB taxonomy): Bacteria > Poribacteria > WGA-4E > WGA-4E > PCPOR2b > JAPPKS01. The sequence continues at coordinate 35,674 of JAPPKS010000012.1, forward strand.
TGAGTGCGCGTACGCAATTGCGTCTAGGCAACCCGGGTGGAGTTGATGGGACATTTCAATTTGAACTATGGGATTCATCCGTCAATATTGACCTGGATTCCGGGGAAATTTCCCCATTGCTAAGGGACGAGATGAAATGGCGAGGCGAGCCGCTCTCCGATGATGTTTCCATTGCCGTTTCAAAGCACGGTTATGAGTGGGTAATAACGGATCGCCTCTTGAATCGGACTTACACCATTAAGGCGGACATTATCGACGGCCCACTCCGAATTCATAGTAACGCTGCGCCTATTTTGCGGGGTATATTTGCCTCCGATGATTGGATTCACAACATCAATTATCTCAAGGAAGCTCCGGTAAACTATCTCCGCCCCAACTGTTATATCGCAGAATTATCGTCTGCTCCATTTATTGAGGATGGTCTTCGAAACACGACAGAAAAAAGATATAGCTCGGTCGTTTATGGCATTTTGGATGTGGAATGAGTATCGAATTACATTACAATTTGGGTGGGAATAAACTTAACTTTTGTTGGAGATTGTACGCAGCGCAACAAGACACTTGTCTCAATTTATCACTTTGGGAAGAAAACTTAATAACGAAGATTTAGACCTACAAATCAAGACCGATTGGTTTTTGTGTGCTGCGTCCATGCCGCGTATAGTGCCATGAATAGCGGTGCAAACCGTTTTAACCCCAAGGGAATTTTCCGATGCAAATCAATGTCGATCACGTCAAGAAATATTTCGGCCGAACTCGCGCCGTTGACAATATTTCATTCTCGTTTTCATCGGGAGACGTTGTCGGATTTGTCGGTCCCAATGGCGCCGGCAAAACTACGATGATGAGAATCTTGGCGACACTTGATGAGCCGACAAGCGGTGACGCCACGATTGACGGTGTCTCAATTGTCGAAGCCCCGGAAAATGCCCGTCGGCTGATTGGGTATGTGCCGGACGCCCTTCCGGCGCACCGGGATATCTCGGTACATGACTATTTAGACTTTTTCGCCCGCGCTTACGGACTAGACGGCGTCAAGCGTAAACAAGTGGTCGAAAGTATAGAAGGTTTTACTAACCTTACCGGTATTCGAGAAAAAACTCTTTATGCACTATCAAAGGGTATGAAACAGCGGGTTAGTCTTGCACGCGCGCTCGTACACGACCCGCCGGTATTGGTGATGGATGAACCAGCCGCCGGGCTCGATCCGCGGGCACGGGTTGAACTGAGAGAACTCTTGAGGATTCTTTCCGGTGATGGAAAAGCCATCCTAATTAGCTCACACATCCTAACTGAACTCTCGGAAATCTGCGGCGGCGCCGTCATAATTGAACAGGGCAAGATTGTCGCATCTGGAAACCTACAAGAAATCGCTGGCCAGGGTACAGAGCAGTGCACGGTTGTGATTCGGTCTCTGAACCGGCAAGACGAAATGTATAAGGCGATGCTTATAATGCCGAACGTGGCGGCGGTAAATCAGTTGGGCGGCGAGATAGAGGTGAAAGTCTCCGGATCGGAAGACACCTGCAGCGAACTGCTCGAAATCCTGATAAAGAGTGGATATCGAATCATTGAGTTCAAACAACGTGGCAGCGATTTGGAATCGGTGTTCATGAGCGTAACAACAGGGGTAGTGCAATGAACTACGTTTCGGTTCTTCTTGAAAAATTTACCGACTCGCTTAATCCCATCGTAGTCAAAGAATTGCGGCAAGCGGTGCAAGGCAGACTCTTTAGCGTGATATTGATGGTTTTTCTCGGATTGCTGCTGCTTACTATGGGATTATTCTTATCAAGTGAAACCATGGAATCGTCTTTCAATGCGGGGCGTAACCTTTTTGGAGTATTGATCAGTATTTTACTAGGCACATGCTTACTGTTCGTACCGGCATATACGGGCATCCGGTTGGGAGCCGAACGGTCAGACGCTAATGTCGACTTGCTGTTCATAACGACGCTGCTGCCGCGTTCCATAATATGGGGCAAATTCCTCGCCGCCCTTGTGCTTACCGTCTTGCTTTACAGCGCGTGCCTGCCGTTTATGACCTTTACTTATCTGTTGCGGGGCGTTGACCTGCCGTCCATATTTGTCCTCATGGCGTTCACTTTTATTATAGCGGGGGTTGCCATCCAGTGCGGCATCTTTCTCGGTTGCATTCCTGCCAATCGGTTCTTCAGAGTAATACTCGGCGTTGGGTGGCTTGTCGCTGTAGCTTCCAGCATTCCGACATTGAGTATCATGATGTATGCTCCTGGTGGACTCCTTAACTCCGGCATAGGCGGCCTCATAGGAACATGGCGATTCTGGCGTATCGCACTGAGCGTGTTGGCTGGCGGGATGGCACTGATAAGTCTACTTGGTCTATTGTCAATCGCACTAATTAGCCCGCTGTCGAGTAATCGAGCACTGCCGGTGCGGCTTTTTGTCACCGGAGTTTGGTTCTTAACCGGCATAGGCACCGTGATTTGGAGCATTGCATCACATAACCTCACTCCAGTCGGAGTGTGCGCAGCCGCGCACGTTCTTCTACATTCCATCGGTCTATTAATTGCAGTGAGCGAGAGAGAGCATTTAGGGCTGCGCATTCGCCACAGCATTCCGCGTAGACGTTGGCGCCGTCCGCTCGCATTTCTCTTATTCAGCGGTGCAGCCGGTGGCGTATTGTGGTCATCGCTAATGATTGTTCTCACTCTAATAACTATTGTCGTATTAGTAGAGCGTTACCCGCTTATGTGGACCGGACAGTTTTATAACGATTTTCTGACAATAAATATCGTCATGCCACTTCACGCGCTCGCCTATGCTCTAGGTGCCTCAATCATACGAAGACGCTTCTTCGGGAATCGCATCGCTGGAGGTTACACGTGCGTGATAGCCATCATATTGTTGGGCGTTACGACCATGATTGTACCGCTCATTCTGTTTTTCATAACCGGAACTTGGCAAAAAGACTGGTTGATTGGCAGTCCTATTGGTCCCATCCTCGCCGTCCCGGACGGTGAATATCACCTTGCCTACAGCAGTTTGGGAATAGCGGCCGTTGGTGCATTGCTAGTCTGTGCCTTAAGTATTCCGTGGTTTTTCAGGCAAATTCGTGATTTTCATCCGCCAAATAAAAACACCGCGCCTCAATTCCGGACGAATGAGTCTAGTTAACTCTATATCTCAATTCTCGCTTGGCGGCGCAATAATCGCGGCGTAATTTCCCCGCCGGTAATTTGCGTAGATTCAACCTAGTTCAGTTTACACCAGCACTGTACATTACACGCCCAATAATCATCTACGCGCTTGTAAACCGCCTGAGATACTATTTTGCGCAAAAAGCGGAATTGAGACTGAATCTTGGCGGAAGTAGCCGATGGCCTTAATTATCTCTGCACTAACTCTCTAAAACTCTGGAGGAAACACTGTGAAACATGTCATCAACATCTCACTCATTTTGAGTTTGCTTTTCGTTTTCCTGGTGCTCGAAATTGAGGCAGAATCTTCATCAACCGTCGCAATACTCGGTGCATTCGATGAAGAAATCAGACTCCTTGAAGGTCAGCTTGCAAATTCAACGATTCACATAATCGAGAAACTGCAATTCATGACAGGTTTACTCAACGAACAAAATGTGGTAATCGCGACCACTGGCATCGGCAAGGTCAATGCAGCAATGACTGCGACTCTTGCCATTGAGCATTTTCGCCCAAAACAAGTTATCTTTACAGGGGTAGCTGGCGGACTCAACCCAGATTTGAATTTAGGAGATATTGTTATTGCGGAGCGGACAGCCCAACACGATTTGGGTAAATTGGCGTCCGTAGAAATCGAAAATTTTGGCGTGCGGAACCCGATTACCGGGAAACGAAATCCTGTTTTCTTTCCAGCCGATCCGCGGCTTTTGCAAGCCGCTCAGACCGCTCAAGAACGGGTTGAACTGAGTCCATTAGACACGCCCGACGGCAAGCGTCACCCGCGAATCGTCACGGGCACCGTCGTGACCGGCGATATTTTTGTCGCATTTGATGCCAAAAGGACAACCTTGCATGAAAATCTCGGAGGGGACGCTGTAGAGATGGAGGGCGCATCGGTCGCACAGATCTGCTGGCAGCACAATATACCTTGCTTGGTCATACGCAGCCTCAGCGATTACGCGGGTTCGGACGCTACTGACGACTTCAAGAAATACTACAAAATCGCTGCTCGCAACTCGGCGGCGTTAGTGACCCAGATTGTCAACGAACTCCATTCCTCCGAATCACTTCCGTGGGAATCCGAACAAGATGGATTACTTTCCGCCAATGAAAAGAAATTTCAAGAGATGCTTTCGAACGTAACTTTGGTTGGCAACTTCACAGTCGCCGGAGGTGAAGATCAGCGTGCACTACATGAAGAAAAATACACTATCGAAAGAGTCTCAAAATTGGGTGGCGACCGCTGGTTATTCGTTGCAAGAGTCCAATACGCCGGGAGAGACGTAACCGTACCGCTCCCGCTCGAAGTCAAATGGGCGGATGATACACCCATAATTACACTCACCGATATGGAACTGCCTCAGCTAGGAACCTACACGGCAAGAGTCTTAATGTATCGCGGCAAATACGCCGGCACCTGGAGCAGCGAAAAGCACGGCGGGCACCTGTTCGGGAAAATTATCAGAAATATTGAATAACGAAAATTGATGGTCCTGTACGTTTCCACACTACTCAACCACAAATGGAAATTGAATCACGTCACCTTATCAAATCCGTCCGTTTACGTTGAATTTGATGAAATTTGTTGTCACTAATCAATCAGACATACTATAGGAAGGAACTATGCATGACGCTAGAACTGAAAAAAAAACGTAAAGTGGCATGGTAGACCAGTATTAGAAGGGACGGGTCACATCGGCGACCTTAAACAAAATATACCAGACTTCTCGATAGTTCCGTTTAACGTTGAGGGTAGAGGCGTTAATGAATATCTGAATCTAGTTGTACGTGAGGCACTCACGGAAGATTCTGGATTTCTCCTAGCCAGTGACACACAGGACGAATTACGGATACCTGTTGCAAAGGTGTCAAAACGGTATGAACTCGTACAACATAACCATATAGTTGAGGAATTAGAATATGCTATCGCCCAGGTTGGCCTAGACGCAGAAACCCTCGATGCGACATTGACGATGACAGTGTACGGGGAACGTATGTGGGCAAGTTTTATCTTGCCTAGGGATTCTCTCATCGATTTCAATTTGGACAACAGTTCGTATGTCCTACGAATCAATGCCTTGAACTCGGTAGACAAGTCCACGCCGCTCGAAATTAATGTAACATGGTATAGTCTTGACTCTAAAACCAGCTTGTTGGTCCGCCGAAACGCTAGATTGAAAAAAATTCACCTTAAATCGCGGAAATCAAAGGGCATAAAAGAATTTTTGGAGAACCAGATTCGACAGGCTTCCGGGGACCTACGTCAAATCAGAGCGTGGAATCAACAGTTGTTGATGAATAGCCCACGTCGCGGTCAAATTGAATTATGGATAGATGAGATTGTCGCGAACAGATGGGGAGTTCATGCAGCCGCACGAGTGTATCACATTGCCAGAACAGGATATGATGGGGAGATTGACAATCGATTTGAAGGAAATGTAAAGCCTCATGAACGTCAAGTTCAGTCTAGCGTGAAGGTTTCAGGAAAATTCACACCGGTGCGAAATGCTTGCGATATATGGCAAGTGTTATGTTGGTTTGCTAACCAGCGTACAACAATACAAAATCGATTTGACTTCATATTGGATATTCCTGTTCTGATGAGAGCATTGATGAAGTTGGATAAACCTCTGACGATACTTATTGACGAGGAATTGACGGACGGGTAGTATCTGGTCGCGAATATTAGCCGAAACTAGTATGCCATCACAGTATCTTTCTAACCAACGCAGAACGACGATGCATCCCTATTGACGACAGCCCCAAATTCAACATCGTTACCTTGTGAATTTGCTTAATCAGTTGACGTCCTGGTCCATCATGACACTCCTCCAACCAATCTGGTTATTACTATGTATACCGCTTGGCGTATCGCTGTGGGTCTGGAAACCGAGTTCGAGGTTACTCTGGATTTTCCGAGTCGTAATATTAAGTCTTGTCCTGTTAGCGATGTGCGGGCTTGCCGTGGAATTGCCGAGACGTGCCGGCACCATTGTCGTTATCGCGGACCGTAGCTTGTCGATGCCGCCCGGCAGCGAAGCTAGGCAGAAAGAGGCTATTGATTTAATACAGAGCGAGATGCCGAGCGATTCCCGCCTTGGCGTCGTCTCCTTTGGACGAGTGTCCGCGGTCGAACAGTCACCACAAAGTGGAAAGTTCGCGGGTTTTGTCAACGAAGTGAACGGCGATGCGTCGGATCTAAACGCCGCAGTTGCGCAAGCAATAGCACTCATACCGCGAGATTCGCCCGGCAGAGTGATTCTTCTGTCGGACGGCAGATGGACTGGTAACGACCCGATGGGCACAGCTGCCCACGCCGCAGCGCGAGGTATCCCCATTGATTACCGCGCCATGCGCCGGGACTCCGTAAACGATGTTGCCATCTCCCATGTAGATGCCCCCGATGTTGCAACACCCGGTGAATCGTTTATGATTGCCGCATGGATACACGCGCCGATTTCAGGAGAAATTTCATACGAGTTGTTGCGTAATAATCAACGCCTAACGGCTGGCAAGCGGAGCGTTCCGTCCGGGCTGAGCCGTCTGATTTTCCGGGACAAAGCCGCGCAGCCGGGTACTCATCAATACGCTGTGCGAATTGGGGGAAGCGAATCCGACCCGGTGCCAGAGAACAATACGGCAAAGGTCTTGGTCGGCATTCAAGGGTCTCGCCCCATTCTTCATATCACATCCACTTCCAATTCTGGGCTGTCGAATCTGCTGAAAGCGGGCGGTTTGGACGTAGAAACCGCTCCGCCGTCCGCATACATTTGGTCGATTGATGAACTATCAGGATTTTCGGCAGTGTTGATAGAGAATGTGTTGGCAGGTGAAATTGGCTTCCACGGCATGGATAATCTAGCCGCTTGGGTCAGAGAGACTGGGTCGGGGTTCATGATGACCGGCGGTAAACACGCCTATGGACCGGGCGGCTATTTCAAATCTCCGCTCGAGCCAATTATGCCGCTCTCCATGGAGTTGAGACGCGAACATCGGAAGCTGTCGCTCGCGATAGTGGTGGCGATGGACCGGTCGGGCAGCATGTCAATGCCGGTAGGCGGCGGTAGGACGAAAATAGATCTCGCAAATCTCGCGACAGCGGAAGTTTTTGACATGTTGTCACCGACGGATGAGTTTGGCGTAATTGCGGTTGACAGCGCCCCGCACATTATTGCCAACCTTGCTCCTGTTGACAAACTCGGCGGAACCCGGAGCAGAATCCTTCGGATTGCCTCGCAGGGCGGCGGAATCTTCGTCTACGAAGCGCTTAGCGCCGCCTCTTCAATGTTACTCCGCGCTCAAGCCGGCACGCGGCACATCATTCTGTTTGCGGACGCCGCCGATTCCGAGCAACCCGGACGCTATATAGAGTTGCTGGATGAATGTCGAAAGGCTAACATTACTGTCAGCGTCGTAGGACTCGGAACACCGTCCGATGTCGACGCTAAACTGCTGCGTGACATCGCCCGGCGCGGCGAGGGGCGTTGTTTTTTCACCGAAGATGCCCAAGAGTTGCCGCGTCTGTTCGCTCAGGACACGTTTGTAGTGGCGCGCAGCACGTTTGTTGACGAACCTACGCCGATTAAAACCACAGGCGGGATGGCCGCGTTGACCGGCACTCAATATCAGATTCCGTCTTCAATCGGCGGGTACAACTTATGTTACATTCGTCCCGATGCAAACCTCGCTGCCGTGACCTTGGACGAATACAACGCGCCTGTGGTAGCGGCGTGGCAGGCAGGTACTGGACGCGTGCTCTGCTATACAGGAGAAGCGGACGGGGCACACACCGGCGCAATTGCCAATTGGAATGGTATTGGAAACCTGTTCACGAGCTTAGCACGCTGGACTGCTGGAGATTCTGCCAACCTCCCCGATGGGATGTTGCTCACACAAAAGGTCAGGAACGGCGTCGGCAAAATACAACTTCATCTCGACCCGGAACGAGAGGGTGAAATGTTCAGGGCTCTACCCAGCGTGACGATACTGCGCGGCGTAGTTGGGGAAGCGCCGACCGTGAGCAAAACCAAGTTGTCATGGACATCCGCCGACTCGCTCACTGCTGATGTGCCCATACACGGCGGTGAAACAGCGCTAGCATCCGTGGAGGTACCGGGGGCTGGAACTGTATCGCTGCCGCCGATCTGCCTGCCGTATTCACCGGAGTTTAAGCCCGCGCCGGACGAATCCGGGCTAGCGACAATGGAACGGCTTTCCAAAACGTCCGGGGGAAAATCGAGAGTTAGCCTCGGTGGCATTTGGGACGATTTGCCGCGCAATCCCCGTCTAATAGGTCTCGCACCGTGGTTACTAATCGCGGCGCTCATCCTTCTGCTGCTCGAAACACTCGAACGCCGTACAGGGTTGTTTTCCATGAAACGGGCGTACAGAGTTGCAGCAGCAGTTACGCAACGAATACCCCGGAAGGCGCGCCGCACATCTCGGACGCTTTCATCGTCCGTAAAAACATCGCCGCCCACGGAGCCCGAGCACGCTGAATCGCCGCACACTACTCCAGAACCGGAGGCTAGCGTGGAGCGGGGTGGAATGCTAGACGCCTTAACCCAAGCTCGAAGGCGTGCCAGCGGACGGACAGGGCGTTGACGCTGAACTTAGAACAGTTCCAATTCCTTGAATTTCTGATGTAGATGTGCTAGAATTAACATCCATAACGGAGAAGCCATTATGTTAATTCGATATCTATTTTACTTACCGCTACTGGTAGCAGCTATGTACGGATGGGCGGATGTGGATGAATCAATATCCACACAGCAGCAAGCCAACCGTCCGACCTCCATAACGCCCGCCTGAAGTGCCTGACCGGGCGAAGGTGCACCGCTTCGGGGAAGCGGGATTCAAAAAAATTGGGCAATTTCGTGGCGTTATATCCGTACAGAGTTGGACCGGCCTCGCTGGCGGACAACACTGAATTACGCGGTGGCAAATAGACTTCAACTCGGCGTCGAATTCAATCCCGCTGCACGTGAGTTCGCACCGCTCGCCAACTTGTTTCTCTTCACTGAAACCAACGTCCGACCCGCGGCTGTTATAGGAACAAGTTCAGACCGTGTCGGGTCGCCGCCAAAAGAACAGGCATACTTTTTGACAATCGCCAAGCGTCTGCCCAGCGTGCCAATCTCGGCCTATGCAACCATCAACTACTCCGAATGGGACAACGGGTTCAATTTCCCTTTCGGTGCTAGCATTGATCTCGGTAATGGCTTCACTGTGCGCGGCATGTACGACGGAGTTCTACCTCACCTGATGTTGAACTACTACTTTAAAGAGTTCAGCTTAAGTCTAATGTACATAAGTATCGATCAATCGCAAAGGCCGGGCATCGCGCTTTCCTCATCATTCTAAACATTTTAATTTCCTGTTCACAACGTGTCTGATGGACGAGAATTTCCGCCAATTTCTCATTGACGGCGAACGCGCAGGAATGCAGTACGCACTGACTGCACCGCGCAATGTGCCCTTTGGGTTAGCCGGAAATCTAACAGGGAAGCGTCCGGGGAGTTCACTGGAGTTTATTGACCACCGGGAATACCAACCGGGCGACGACCTGCGAAGAATTGATTGGGGCGGCTTCGCTCGAAGCGACAAATTGACGGTAAAGTTGTACCGTGACGAAGTCAACCCGCATCTAGACCTTGTCATTGATGGATCGCGCTCCATGGCACTTGAAAACTGCCCCAAAGCGCAAGCTACGCTTGGGTTAGCGGCAGTTTTTGCAACGGCGGCTGCGAATGCCGGTTACTCCCACTCCACCTGGATGGCGGGGGATGGATATCGCAGGGTGGGAAACGGCGCAGACCGACCCTCAATTTGGCAGGGGATTGACTTTGAATATCGGGGCGACCCTTCCACGTCTTTCGCCAAACTCCCGCCCTCGTGGCGTCCCTATGGGATGCGCGTGTTACTTAGCGACCTGCTCTGGCCGAGCGACCCGACCGCGGCGCTGTCTCGATTCGCTGAACGCGCAGCCGCCGTAATTCTGGTCCAAGTCTTATCGGAGGTAGACGTTAATCCCATTGAACGCGGCAACATTCGACTTGTTGATTCAGAGACCGGTGATGTGCAAGAAATATTCTTGGACGCGGTTGCTGAAAAGCGGTACCGCGCCGCATTCGCACACCATCAGGAGAACTGGAATCTCGCCGCGAAACGCGCTGGAATTGTAATGGCAACGGTTATCGCAGAGCACATCCTCAGCGATTGGAGATTAGAAACGCTGGTTGCCGCTGAGGTGCTAAACACGGCATAGCCACTGAACACTACCGAAAACTAGCACAATCAATATGCGGACTAGTCGAAACAACATCTTGACATAGACCAACCGAATAAACTGCATAAATTGTATTGATTCACGCTTGACCTAACGTGCGGACTCATTATATAATATCCGTTGATCCCTCCGGATTTGAGCGGTGAAACACGATCCATGACGCCGATTCCTCGCAAAGCAATTTTTCGATTGATAAATCTTCCGTAAAGTCTGATTCCGAGTTGCTGCTTACGAGCGCAGCCATCAACAACCTTTCTTAGTGCATAAGGAGATTGCAAAATGCAACAATCCAAGTCAATAAATATTGTGTTATTAGTCGTGATTTTGACGGTAGCTGGGCTGATGGCGCCGGTACAATCCGCCTCCCAGACCATGACCGATTCAGATACTCAATCCAGTGGCGAATTCGACGATTCGGACATGGATGCCGCGTCCGATACGGGCGATGCCATGGAGGACATGACCGATCAGTCCTCTGAAATCATTGAACTGGAACAGGTATCCGTCACAGCGTCCCGGCGCAGGGAAAAGGTGCTTGAAGCGCCGGCGTCAGTTGCCGTGGTGGGGTCTACCCAAATCAAAGACCGAGTCACGTCAACCCTGTCCGAGCACGTAAAGTCCGTGCGCGGCGTAGACCTTGCTAAGACAGGATTGGGAGCGTCGCATGTCGTTGTGCGCGGCTTCAATAACGTCTTCTCAGGGACGCTGCTGTCGCTCGTTGACAACCGGATTGCCCGCGTTCCTTCGCTGCGTTTGAACGCTTACACGCTCATCCCGACATCGAACGAGGATATTGAACAGATTGAAGTCGTATCGGGTCCTGGCGCTGCGCTCTACGGCCCTAACAGCGCCAACGGCGTCATGCACATCCTCACGAAATCTCCTTTCACCTCGCAAGGAACCACCGTCAGCATCGGCGGCGGCGAGCGGAGCGTGCTCCTGGGATCGCTTCGGCACGCCGGCGTAATCAATGAAAATATCGGGTACAAGTTTTCTGCCAACACATTCCGCGGTGATGACTGGGAAGAGGGACGCGCAGAAGCTGATTTAAACGGCGTAAAACCGCCCGAGTTTGATACTTACAGAGCTGGCGGTGACTTTCGCGTTGACTACCGCCCGACTAGCGACCTAACGACGATAGTTGCAAGTGGATTCACACAAACAACGGGATTGGAAATGACCGGCATCGGCGCCGGGCAAGCCAAGAACTGGACTTACGGCTATGTCCAGGGCCGCCTAATCTACAAAGACCTTTTCGCGCAGGCCTTTTGGAACCGCAGCGACGCCGGGGATACCTACACGCTGCGGGCAGGTGACCCAATTATCGACAATTCCGATTTGTATGTTGGGCAGATACAACACGGATACAGCTTGAGTGAGAATCAACGGTTCACGTATGGCTTGGATTTATTGCTGACCCGCCCAGATACTGAAGGCTCAATCAACGGACGCAACGAGGACAATGACAACGTCAACGAGGTTGGCGCTTACTTGCAGTCGGAAACAAAAATTCTTCCCGAGTTAAAGTTCATCGCCGCCGCGAGGGTTGATGACCACAACCACCTCAATGACCTAGTGCTTTCGCCGCGTGCAGCACTCGCCCTTCAGCCAAACGATAACCACAACATCAGACTCACTTACAACCGCGCCTTCAGCACACCGTCTTCCTCGAACCTGTTCCTTGATGTCGTTTCGATTCCTGACGCGTTCGGTATTGGCGCGGCGTTCCAGCCCGCATTGGGATTCAATCCAGCAATCGATATTCGTGCACAGGGGGTGAGCAGCGAAACCGGATTTACCTTCAAGAGAAGCGCGGATGGTCGGCCAGAATTCCGTTCACCGTTCTCAGCGGTTGCAAATCTTCCTGCCGACCAATACATTCCGCTTGACGACCCAGTCTTTACCAACGTTATGTGGAATGTCGGCAGATCCGCTATCTTGAGTGAAGCGCAGCCGCAGTTTGAAGCCGGCTTAAAGCAAGCGTTTACTCCTGAAGCACTGCCGCAATTACTGCAAAGCCAGTCGCCGGCGCAGATTGAGGGCATCGTGTCAACGCTGCCGGCAGAAGTGACGCAGCTTTTACCGCCAGCATTTCAACAGCCGGGCGCCATTGCGGCGCTGCCGCCCGAAATACTTCAACCGCTAATTCCACAAATTCTCGGATCTCTACCCGCCCCAGTGGTTGAAGGACTCACTGCTTCTCTCATCGCCGACCTGTCAGCCGGTTTTGCGAACGCCGTACCGGCACAGGTTTCAGGCGTGAAAAACTCCCTGCTTGCGCTAAATCCGGAAACAGAGGAATTTGAGCCGATTGCGGACGTAAACGACGTTGACCCCATTACTCCAACGATTACACAAACATATGAAATGGGTTACAAAGGGATTCTCATGGATAAAATCGCGTTCTCCGCGGACGTGTATCACACAAGAATTAACGATTTCATCGGTCCCTTGGTGGTTGAAACGCCCAACGTCTTCTTGGACGCAAATACTTTAGGCGCTTCCATTGCCCAACAACTCACCGAAACATTGAGCGATCCGAAGAACGCATTGCTCAACCAGGCGCTGCTCGCATTCGACTCGCCGGCGCAAGGTGGAAATGGGGATGGTTCAGCCGTCGATGAGTTGACGAAGTTGTTCGTCGCCGGCACCGATAACAACGGCGCCGCGTTCATTCCCTTTGGCACCGTGTCCCCCGATCAGGCGGGTGATCCGAACGCAGTGATGCTTACCTATCGTAACTACGGCGACATCTCGCTTAACGGAGCCGACCTAAGCCTGACTTACTATCTCAACCATAGTCTGAGCGTGACCGGGAATTACTCGTTCGTCAGCAAGGACCTTTTTGAGACCGATATTCGCAACATCGCCCTAAACGCGCCAAAGAATAAGTTCGGCGCGAACGTCCAATACCTCAACCCCAATTTAGGTCTTGGCGCTGGCGTCGCGATGCGCTATGTCGCTGGATTCCCGATGAACTCCGGTGTCTATATCGGTGACGTTGAGTCGTATTACACCATTGATGTTAGTGCGGGTTACGATTTACCGTTCGGCCCCAAACCGCGCCTGTCGCTAACCGTACAAAACCTTCTGGACAAAATGCACCAGCAATTTGTCGGTGCCCCGTACATTGGCCGTCTGTCAATGTTGCGCTTGACACAGACATTTTAACAATAGGCATAACTGAGTCGAGATTTTGGATTGACTGGGTTAGTATTGGCAAATTCGTTATTACATTTTCCTTCAGTTTGCCAAGAATTTGCTCCAATTTTCCTGTTGTTAGATTAGCATGGGGATTTCCCAAAATCTTGTCGCAGCCGAATTTTACCTTCAATCCAAGCACAGAAACCGAGTTTATTTCAATCCTTAAGCTACGAGAACTTTATCGTGAATAAACTCGGTTTCTCATAAATTTTTTGTAGGACGCTGCTCCTCCCAAAAATGGCGTTGCCTTCAACTGACGCCAGTCGGATTCCGTCTCATCTTATTGGTGACTTGCACGCCTAGCGCCCGCCCGCCTCGCGCCATGGCACTGTCAACGCGGAAGTGTCAAAGCCCCGTGAAAATTCAATTGCAAAAGGAAACAGCCCTTGAAAAAATTTGTCCTGATTGCACTCGCCACCCTCATCCTTTCACAAGTCAACACTACGCGAAGTACCACTGACCACGCCTCGCACGAGCCCATACAATCTGCGCTACAGTCAAAGCGTTTCAATGATGCGGTACACCTCATTGATACCGCATTGACGGCATCAGAGAATCAACCTGACTATCTGCTCTATCTTAAGGGGCTTGCGCTGTTCCATAATGGGGATTACCGGAACGCAATTGGGACGTGCGGCCAGGTCATACAGGATTACCCTGATTCCACTTGGTTGAGGAAAGCGGCGTTTCTTCAAGCCAAGAGTCATCTCAAACTGAAGGAATTTAAGCAGGCTGAAGCAATCTACAGCAAAGAGGTTAGTCGGCTTCTCTCGTCCAGACGCAAATCGGAAATAGCCCAAATTTACATTCAGCTTGCCGAAACCTTCGCGCAAAAACCCAATGACGCAGATCTCGATGCCCCCCAGCCGAACTACCAGAAAGCGTACGAACTGTATCAAAAGGTATTGACGCTAGAGATTGACGCTAACCTACGCGAAACGGCCGCCTTCCAACTCGGACGCATGATGCAGTTGCAGGAGAATTACGCACAAGCCGTTGTTGACTACGAAGCCTACCTTACACAATTTGATCCCAATTTTCAGCGCCCGGCCGCTTTGCCAATGCTTTCAAAAAAGAGCAAAACGCTCGAAGGCCGACGCTTTCATGCCCGTTACCATCTTGCGGAATGCCAGATAGCGTTGAATCAGCACCTACAGGCGCGATTGACGCTTGAGGACATGTTAATATTGGCTGATGTTGGAAGCAAGGCACTATTACCTCTCGCCAAAGACGCTCGCTTCCTGTTGACCCGGACCTACCGTTTCCCGGCGCCCAACTCCAACGAGGAGTTGGAATTAGGCGTACAATCCGCCAGAAGGTTTCAGGAGCAGTTTCCTCGTGACTTGCGCTCAATGACGCTAGCGCACGAAATCGCTGAAGCATATCGGGCGCGGCATCGAAGCGAGGAAGCGCTCGCCGCCTACCAAGATGTTATCGACAAAAAGAGCTTCAAAGTAACCCAAAAGAAGCGGCAAATTTCAAATCTCAACAACCAAGATTACCATTACCTCCGTACTTCCGCCGCATTTCAAATCGGGAACATTCTGTTCGAACAGCGAAAATATAACAATGCAATTGAAGCGTGGAATAGATACATTCGAGAATTTCCCAACGGACCTCAATGGACCGACGCCCAACAGGGAATTGTTAACGCCGAATTCCAAATTGGTGTAACGCTCCTCGCCGCGGAAAAACACGAAGAAGCCGTGAATGCGTTCGATGCCTTCCAAGCAAAACACCCGCTGGATGAACGAGTGCGGCAGATAATGTTTATTTATGGCCAAATTCACGCTCACAAATCCGAGCATCAGCTTGCAATTGCCGAGTGGGAAAAGCTCGTGAGAAAATTCCCGAACACTGAAGAATCATCGCTAGCGCTCTTTCGCATCGGGCAGACCTACGAAATTAAATTGGGAGATCTGGAAAATGCGCTAGAATCTTACCGAAGGCTAACCTGGGGAAGCTGGCACCCTCATGCGCAAGAGGTAATTCGCCAGATGACGGAAAAGCATCTCCAACTTGTCACACCGCGCACCTTCCGCACGAATGAACCGCCTTATGTACACGTGTCGCTTCGCAATATTGAATCCCTCACGGTGAATCTTTACAAGCTCAATCTTGAAGCCTACTGGCGCAAGATGCACGAAGTGAAAGGCGTGGAGGATCTCGATCTTGGGTTGATTGAGCCGAACAAAACTTGGCAATACAATGTGCCTGAATACGAGAAGCACAAAAGCTTTGAGTGCGAAATCAACATCCCGTTTGCCGGACCCGGCGTTTACGCGGTACAACTCGGCGATGAGTCGCTCGAATCAACCACGCTCCTCATTCGCAGCGATATCGAGACTATCACCAAGACATCCCGCCGCGAGGTACTTGTATTCGTGCAAAATATGCTGAACGGAGAAGTGGTCGCCGATGCTAAGGTGCTTGTAAGCGACGGCTCAAGCGTAATTTTCGAAGGACGCACTGGAGCGGACGGTGTACTCCATGCAACTGAACGCGGCATTTTGGATTACGCGTCAGTAGAGAACCAACTTAAGGATGCGAGTCGGGTGGCGGCATTCGTCGTCAAGGGTGGACACGCCGCCGCAGACGGGTTAGACATTTCAGGGCTTGGCTTCAGCAAAGGCTTGACGCCGCGCGGCTATATCTACACCGACCGGCCCGCATACCGACCGGGAGAAAGCGTTTCATTGCGCGGCATAATCCGCGATGTTAGCGATGGCGCCTACGTGGTACCGGACGGCGCACCATTTAACGTCTCGGTGATCGATGCTCGGGGACGCCAAATTCATAAAGAGGCGGTCAAACTTTCACAGTTTGGCGGGTTTGATACGCAGTTGCAGCTTGACAATGCCGCCTCTGTCGGCGAATACCGCATCCGTGTGGTACAATTCGACCCAGATACAAAGCTAGATATCCCAAGCCACATATTCACAGGAAACTTCCAAGTTCAGCGATTCCAACTCGAAAAGGTACAGTTGCTGCTCGATTTTCCGCGCCGCGTCTACTTTCGCGGTGAACAGGTGGATGCTACCTTTACGGCACGATACTATTACGGCCAGCCGGTGAAGAACGCAAAAATTCAATACAAACTTCCCGATGGCCGGAGCTATACTGAAACTGCTGATAATCGGGGAATACTGAAGGTCAATTTCGATACGGCATCTATGCAACCTGGTAAACCGCTTCATTTCAGCGGGACGGTTCCGGGTGAGAATGTTAGCGTTAAAACCTCCGTGGCGCTTGCACATCTCGGATATTCAATTTCGGTGCAACCTGACGCTAAACTTGTGCTCTCTGGTGAACCTTTCCACGTAACATTTCACACAAAAGGAGCTGATGGGCGTCCGGTCGGCGAGAAATTAACCGTCAAGGTAGTGAAAAAGCAGAGCAGCGGTCCCATTTCGCCGGTACTGTCGCAGGTTCCTTGGATTAATAAGGACGGCGTGTTCCGTTCCGCCGAGATTATCATCCAAGAACACAGCCTGCGTACAGATTCCCAGACTGGCGCCGGTACAATTCAGTTGACCTTAGACACAGGCGGTGTTTTTAAAGTCCGCGCCAGTGGTACCGATCGGTTCGGTCAGGCTGTTGTAGGCTCAAGTCGTGTCACCATCTCCGACGACGGCGATAAAATGAAACTCCGCATTTTCGCCGAACGCACAAAAACAAAGGTAGGTGACTCTGAAAAGCTGCGCATTCACTCCCGATTGAAACCCGTTCACACGCTTATCACGTACGAAGGTGAAGTCATTATTGGATATGAAGTACGCTTGCTGAAACCGGGAAATAACCGGCTTCAGTTCACAATCGGGCACCAACACTTCCCGGATTTTTACATAGGGGTTGCGGCAATTGAAGATCGAAGCCTACACACCGCAAGGAAACGCTTTACCGTCGAAAGGCAACTAAATTTATCCGTGACTTGGATGGATAGCAACCCGATTCACGGCTCCAACCAGACGCTTCCCGGCTACATGCCCGGTGCGGCCGCGAAAATCCAAGTCAGCGCTAACAATCAACTTGGTCAGCCGGTCAAGGCTGAATTTTCACTAGCGCTCGTGGACGAAGCCCTGTTCGCCATATACAAGGATGGCGTGATGAATATTAACGATTTCTTCCAGAAAGGGCTGCGACGCCATGCAGCCATGCGCACTGCTTCAAGCTGTGCCTTCAAATACATGCCAACTACACGGCCTGTAGTTCAGGAGGTATTGGCTGAGGAACGACGGCTCTTAATTGAAGCAGAGGCGCTTAGTCTTGAGGACATCGATTCTGGGAAAACGGCAAAAAGGGTATTTTCAAGGAAGCGGCGTGTGCAACCATCTGTCCGTAAGCCGGTAATTCGCGAAATGCGCCCCAGAGTGCCTACGTATGATGAACCGAAGATACGAGAAGAATCTACCTATGCCGGTTTTTGGATTGGAACCGTCATCACAGACGATGCGGGTTTGGCAACGGTAACCGTCCCGATGCCGGAAAAGACGACGAAATGGCGGCTGACTGCGCGTGGATCCACCGTTGATACACTCGTTGGACAAGTCAGTGTGAACGCCGTGACGCGGAAAGATTTATTCCTCGACGTGCGAACACCCTCATTTGTTACAGAACGCGATGAGCTACGATTAGGCGTCCGACTTCATAACACAACCGATTTCAAAGGAGACGCCGACGTTCAAATCACGATGTCAGTTGACGAATCGCAGCCGGTGTACCGTGACCACAAAAGAACTACGATTACTGCCAAAGACTCGGCAGAGATAATCTTCGACAGGTTCACTATCCCCTCGGGAAAACTGCACACCGGTGCACATCCAAGCCAACTCACCATTGAGGCAACGGCAACTGCGGGCGCATTGAGCGATGGAATTCGGCGCACAATCCCGGTTCGACCGTGGGGTCTGGAATACACCGATACGCAGAGCGGAACGGCAGCTGGCAACAGAACTGTTTACGTGCAACTCCCGTCCGATTTGCGCTACACGCGGAAGGGACTTAGGGTCAATATTAGTCCGAGTGTCTCGCGGCTAATTTATGAACTCGCACTCGACCACTATCCCCGACCATACCAGATTGGGTCCGTAAGACGACCACTCATCATTCCCAGTGATTCTGGCAGCGACCTACTTGCGGTGGCGTCCGCACTCGACTATCAAAAAAAGGTGGGCGGCAATCCTATTGACAGCCACAGGTTGCTGACTCGGTCGATGACGCTCGTCAACCGACTCGTAACGACACAAAACGAAGATGGCGGGTGGAGTCTGGTTCAAGGCGCGGCAGGGAGCAACGACCGTGTAACTGCCCGCAACCTTTGGGCGTTGACAACGACACGCGGCAGCGGCGTGGCAGTTGACGACCAAACGATTGCCAACGCTGTACATTTCCTCAAAACAGCTTTCGCCCAGACCGATAAAAACGGCGAAGACACAAAGGCGTCCATTCTCCATGCCCTCTCTACGCTAGGTGACGTGGATTTCGCACACGCATACCGCCTGTATCGGCGCCGGAATCAGTTGAGTAATGCTTCGTTGGCGTACGCTGCGCTGGTCTTTGTTAATCTCAGCCGTTTGGAGATTGCGGGCGAGATACTTGAAATATTGGAACGCCGCGGCCTGTTGCCCGATGAAGAGAGAAACTCGACGATTGTCAGCTCGCACACAGACCACGGTCAAGTGGAGACTGTCGCGTTGGCGTTGCTAGGGATGCAAGCAGTCCGCCCAAATTCGCTTTTGGTTAAGGCCGCTATCGAATTCCTAGTTGGTCAGCGCCGTTACTACGGCTATTCGCCGTACGCCGCTAAAGGTGTTGTCGTCGCCGCACTAGCAACCTACTATCAGGCGGCGCAACATGCGGCAGATGACTACAGACTCATCTTGCTCGTGAACGGCGAACCGCTCGAAACAATTGCAGTTCAGAGGGATTCCGTTAACCGTCTAATTCACGTGCCAACCGCGCAAATTCTCGACGGACAGAACCGCGTCGAGATGCAAATCGAAGGGCAGGGGACTTATACGTACCTTGTTACAATCAGCGGGTTTTCTCCAGACGTGCCGAACTGGGTCGGCGGTGAACCAGAGACTAACGGCAGTTTGAAAAACACACGAATTAACCGCCGCTACCTTCACCCACCGCTTGAATATCGGGGCAAACCCATCGGCGCGCGGAGTACGACAGGGATTACTCAATTGGAAGCCGGCGCAAAGATGGAAGTCTCTGTCAACATCGTGTATGGCATTGGCGCACTCACGCCCGACCACCATTCTAAGGGCAGGTACGTTGTTGTAGATGAATTTTTCCCCGCTGGGACAACGGTCGTTGACGGTACAGTTAATGGCGATTTTCAACACTACGATGTCGGAGACGGTGTAATCCGTTTCTACTATGGGCCCCGCGCTACCTTTAGGGACTACAGCTATCAGCTAGTCAGCTATGCGCCCGGCGATTACCGCGTCCCCCCAACTGTAATGCGCGGCGTTCAAAGCCGCGATAATATGCGGCTGGGACCGGCGGCTTCGCTTACCGTGCTAGGACCAGGCGAAAAATCCAAAGACACTTATGAGATGAATAACGCAGAAAACTTTGCACTAGGGAAAGCCTATTTCGACGACGAGAAGTATGGCGATGCACGTCCATTGCTCGAAACACTATCCAAAGACAGTCCAAATTTCAACGCAAAAGAGACCGTGAGGATGCTTTTGTGGATTTACACGACAGAAGAACACTACGGTGCGAGGCATGTCGTCCAAGCATTTGAGGGTTCTCGCGACCACTATCCAGATCTCGAAATTCTTTTTGACAGGATTCAGGTAGTCAGCTCGGCATACCGTGATATTGGAGAATTTGAACGCGCAACCATGGTTCATCGCTCCGCAATCGAATCCAGCTTTGCTCGGGACGCGAATGTTAGCGCGGCTCTTCAGGACCAAGGTGAATTCTTGCGTTCGATCGAATTCATTGAAGATTTGTGGCGTGAATACCCCGATACTCCTACGACCATTCCCGCCTACTTCGCAATCGCACAGTCTCTCTATGCGAGTAAAGATGCCGCGGATGGTAGAGCAAAACCAGCGCCCAAAATTCAAACCCTTAATCGAACGGTGGAGATTCTGTCTCAATTCTTGACGCTGTACCCGACGAATCCGCTAGCCGACGACGCCGCGTTTTCGCTCGCGAACGCATATATGGACCTGGAGGATTTTCAGAATGTAGTGCAACATTGCCGCTTGAATCAGGCGTACCGCCCGGACAGCGTGCTGTTGAGCAGTTTTCAATATATGGAAGCGCTAGGGCTCTTTGCACTGAACGAATATGTAAAAGCCATTAAAGCAGCGACGCTTGTGGCATCAAGTGAAAGCGAAGACCGTGATTTTGCGCGGTACATCGTCGGGCAAATTTACCATGCGCAGGGCAAACCGGCACAAGCGATTGACTGGTACAGCCGTGTCAGGCAAATCTACCCCGATGCGGATGAATCCATCGCTCATTTTGAAGCGCAGCAGATTACCATCCCCGAAGTCACAATTAAGCGCCCGAATACTGATGTGATTGTAGCGATAAATCATCGAAACATCAAGTCGGCAGAAATTCAGGTGTACCGTATTGATCTGATGAATCTCTATCTGCGCGAGAAAAATCTCAGCCGTGTAACTCAAGTACATTTAGCGGGCATAGAACCGGAGGTCAGCCAAACCGTTGAGTTGAGTGACGGGAAAAATTACAAAGAGGCAACCCGCGACATCTCTCTACCAATTGCAGAAGATGGGGCATACCTCGTCATCTGCCGCGGCGGCAATCTGTCCGCGAGCGGTTTGATTTTGATTACGCCGTTGGAGATTGAGGTACAGGAGGGCGCCGTGAGCGGCCGTGTACGCGTCGTTGTGCGGGACGCGCTTTCAGGCAAATATCAATCGAGCGTCCATGTCAAAGCGGTAGGTTCTGCAGGCGGGCGATTTATCTCAGGCGAAACAGATTTCCGCGGCATTTTCATCGCCGACGGTTTACACGGCACGACTACTGTCATCGCCCGCCAAGGCACGAACCGTTATGCGTTCCATCGCGGCAATTTGTGGCTTGGTTCCCCACCGTCTGAATCAGAATCGCTCCCCAGCCCAAGGGCAGCAACGGACTATCGTCAGCATCTTGATCGCAAGAATCAGGAAATCCAAGCCGCAAACCTGGAAGGGTTTGACCGTCTGCGACGAGCACCCCGCAACGGAGTCCAGCTCCAGCACGCCTATTAAGCGCGGCCATGTGGTATACCCCAACCGTCCCACTTCGTTCACCACCGCTTGTTATTTACCCTTCTCTCGCTTACCAATTCTAAACCATTATGGTGTTCTTCCGGCAAAAAAAATAGTCTTAATGGGAACATCCGTTGAGAATTCGCGTCTTAATAATCAAATGTGTATTTCCAGACAACCGGCAATCTAACGCTTAACACCGGGAGATTTCAGTGGCGCAAAGTGATGCCGAACTTATAAGGCGTACGTTGGACGGCGATGATAACGCATTCGGCTTTTTGGTGGACAAATACAAGGGCGCCGTGCACGCCCTCGCTTACCGAAAAATCGGTGACTTTCACATTGCTGAAGACATTACGCAAGACACTTTCCTCAAGGCATTCCAGAAACTTTCTACGCTGAAGCGTCACGAAAACTTTTCGGGATGGTTATATGTGATTGCGGCGCGGTGCTGCATCTCCTGGCTTCGAGAAAATCAGCACCCAATGCAATCTCTTGAGCAGGTAGGTGCGGCACAGGTCGAAGCATCCGCAGAACGGGAGTATTCGGCCGATCGGGTGCGTAAGCAACTGCAGGAAGCGCTGGAAAACCTACCTGAAAGCGACCGAACCGTTCTGACGCTGCACTACCTTGGCGGGATGACCTACGAAGAGGTAAGCCGTTTCATCGGTGCTTCAACCGGCGCCGTCAAGAACCGTCTCTATCGGGCACGACACCATCTGAAGGAGGAGCTAATTAAAATGATACATCAGACTTGGGGGACTCTCCAACTTCCACCAACTTTCACGCAGCAGTTGGCTGAAAAAATCTACCGTCTCAATCCAGCTCCAGCACCGGTCAGCAAACCGCAGGCGCCATGGATCACTGCGGTAACGCTTGGCGTGGCGGCACTTTTTGTTGTGGCTGGCAAGTTATTCACATCTGAATTCCAGCAGCCCTATTCGCTCAATCCATCTACATCAGTAAAATTAATCGAATTGACAGAGGCACCAATAGTTGAGACACCTTTGCCGAAACCGTCATTTGCCAATCACTATGATGGAGATGGCAATCCTGTTATGGCTTTCGCAGCCGGCGGCGATACGAAACAGGTAGATAAACTGCGAGGTAGCATTTCTGGGCACGTCATTTACGCCGGTACTGGGAAACCTGCCGCTGACGTACCCATTCGTGCTGCAGGAATCCAGCCGGGTATCGGAGATGCGCACGCGCACACGGGTGCAGATGGAACGTATGTTTTGGAGAATGTTCCCGTTGGACCATACGTTGTCATGATCGGCGACACCTGGGAATGGCATGAAACCTTTGATTGGCGGGCGCCGGCTAATGAAGGCATCCATGTCGAACCAGACAGCATCTCGACGGGTGTTGATTTTTCATTAACGCCGGGAGGATTCGTTGAAGGCAAGATAACCGACGGCGACACAGGCGAACCTGTCGCGGGCGTACAGATCCAGGTTTATGATGCCGCACACCCAAACAGTCAAGGCGTGGGGCATCGGCTTAACACCGACAACCAAGGGCGTTATCGTTTTCGTGTAACGCCCGGAAGAGTCCTTGTTGTAGCCAACACAACCAACAACGACGCACCGTATTACATACCATTCCCTGGCGGTGAATTTTACGGGGAAGTCGCAGAGAGTGAAACGCTTTCTGATATCGACTTTGAATGTCTACGTGGCTATAGCATACACGGCACGGTGGTTACAGCGGACGAGCAGCCGATCGCGGGCGCGTCCGTCCGGGCAAATATCATTCCAATCAAGGGTTTAGTCGAATTGCCGAATCACGCTGCGACAGATGCACAAGGAAGATTCACATTGAAAGGAATACCAGTAAACGAAGAAACTGAACAGTTAGTAATCATTGCAGAACATGATAATCTCCGCGGCAGAGCGAGCTGGTCCAAGGAACAAGTTAGTGCCGTCGAAATTACGCTCGTACCCCGACCTACCGCTACCATTGTCGGTCAAGTAATTGACGTGCAAGGAAGTCCAATTTCCCATGCCGGAATTGGGTTGAGTTGGGAGGAGGGCTTCGCAGGCACAGCCACTACTTCACCCAATTCACCAGTTGTAGTGACAAGCCCAGAGGGTAATTTCACTGTCGGTCCAACATTCTCGTTCGGTAAATCGTGGTTGGAAGTCGGTGGAAAATATCAGATTCATGCCACGGCGGCGGAGTATGGAAGAACTTCTTCAGAATGGTTTACTCTGCAAGAAGGCGAACACACAATTCCGGCGCTTGTTTTGCATAGAGCAGAACACTTCATTGCCGGGCAAGTTGCGGACTGGAAGGGTCAGCCTGTCAGTGGCGCAACCGTTTTCGCAGAAGGCAGTCGCACAGCAGTAAACGGCGTCTCTGACCACGAAGGGAGATTTAGTCTGAGTAATATTGCTGATAGTCGAATTAAAGTGTATGCATTTCATCAAGGTCCCGACTGTTCTGACACAGATGCCGAATTTGATGCAAATCGGGAGGATGTGCGCGTTATATTGGCACCGAATAAACCCATGATTAGTGATGTTGCAGGCAATAGTATCCGATTCGACCCTTTTCCGTACCCACTTGAAGGTAAGCAGGCACCCGAACTGAAAATCTATAGCCGGCACAGTTGGTTGAACTCCGAACCCATTGCGCTGAGTTCACTGCGCGGCAAAATTGCTGTCTTAAATTTTTGGTCGACCTATGTCAACCAAGAAAGTTGCGACCCTTGGCTTCCAACGCTAAATCGCATCCATGAGAAATATAGCGATAAGGGAGTAATTGTAATCGGTGTACATACGTCCGTGCATCAATTGGAGGGACACCCTGACATTCAAGAAATTGAGAAATCGGTTATCCAGTGGCGGATAAAATACCCGATTGCTATTGATTCGGCAGGAGCTAACGCTAATGTTGACGTGAATGACTGGCCGAGTCAATTCGGCGCAACGTTTAACGACTACCTCGTACGGTCCCTTCCAACAATCCTATTCGTCGACAGGGCGGGCAAAGTCAGAACACTTTTTCTCATCGGAGGTACCCTCGACGAGAAAGTGAACGCGTTATTGAACGAGTAACCGAAATCTCCCAGTTGACTTTGCACCAGACTGTTTATTGTAGGTTGGGTGGAGTGCCACTATGTTCAGTCGAGCGTTCGGGTGAGACTGTAGGTTGGGTTGAGCGGTGTAAACGAACCAACGCATGTATGCCCGGTGCGTTACAAGTTCTGATTGCGTTCAAAATTTGACCTGATGAAGCGTAACCCAACGTTTTTTGTTAAATGCGAAGTGTATTGCTGACCAGTGGTTGCAGCATGTGAATAGCGTCGGGTTACGCTCCGCACGTTTCGCACGCCACGTCGTTCAATAATCGGGATGAAACTCGACGGAGTACTGCGTTTGGAATTTCCCGCTTAACCCAACCTACAAGAGCTAGGGCCGGTGAGCGGGGGTTCATAACTGAATCCCAAGTCTTCGACACCGCTTGCGAATCTTTTTGATTGCGCCTCCGACCTGTTTCCCGTTTCGTGTAACGCCGAAAAGATGTTGACTCACAACTCGCCGCCGAATCCCAAGGATATTGCCAATCTCCTCCTGCGTCTTACCCTCATAAAAGTAGAGTTGGACACACCGCGCCTGTTGGGCGGTCAATTCGTTGCCGATAATCTGGCGAATCTGCTGTAAGACCTGCTGCTGTTTGGCGCGATATTCGTTTGTATGTGCATCGACGAATGGTTGATACCGAAGATAATCTTCTGTGCTGAACTGCTCAAAATACTCTGGTGGAACCGGAACTTCCCAAAAGTCCGGATTGAATTTTGGCATAGATCACTTCTCCTTTAGTAACCGCAAGTTACCCGCATTGCGGCAGGGTGCCTATGCCGTATTCAATACCAACTCAGAGATAAAATCCCTTAACGGTAAACTCGGAGGACAAGGCACCACCGCGTTAGATTAGTAAAGTCAGTGTGAATTACCGCCCCTTTCAAGGTGGTCATTCTGTTCCTCCTTTCCTACCCATAGTGTTTCAATTGGTTGAGTTACGCGAACAGCGTTCGATCGAGTGAATAAATTAAGCGTACGAATATCGAGCGCGATAGTTCTTAATGGAACGACTACCCAGCTGCATTCACATGCTGCTTGCAACCATGACTCATTTCAAATGCCAAAACGCTTCGGCCTTCTCCGCCGGCCAACCTCGTCAAAATCGCGCCCTACTCGTTACCCATTACGCATTACTCTTTACGCATTACTCTTTACTCTGCATCTTCCGAGTTATTCGAGTCTTCCGGCGAGTTTGCACCAATCCACTGTGGCAGACGCGAGTGGTGAATGACCCAATAGAAAAACACTACTAACACGCCGCCTGCGAGTATCGCAAAAGACCAAATAATGGGCCAAACGAGAACCGGTTTTTCAGGCAGTCGCTTTGCGTCGCAAAACACCGCTACGGCAAAGCAAACATGCACAATGATCGAAAGTACCGCAAAACAGATTCCGTACGCCTCAAGAAAATCTGTCCCCAAAATCTGAAATAGATACGCCATCTCCGTTTTCCTCCTCCGGATGAACACTACCCTCTTTTACACAAGTTCGGATGCACTTTTGAAGGCGTTGCGTGAAAATTAACGACACTCATGCGTTCCTAGTCAGCGAACCTTGATGCCCAACTGAAACATTATAGTTGTGCGTTACTCTGAATTCAAGCAAAAACTCTCCGCACGCATACGAGCGGCTGCATAATATTGCTTTCATGTGATACAATAAATCCCCAATCGCACACCGTGTTCTGATACTGTGTAAAACCTCTCGGTTCCATTCGATTCAAAGCCATAGGAGATTAAGTGACATGTGTTCAAAAATGCCGCCGCCAAAATCCGGCACTGACAATCGCACACCGAAGGAAAAAATTGACGCCATCCACCGCCCGAAGTGGTGCATTGACACAGACGACGGCAGGCTTTACTGGGACCTAATCTGTGCGGCAATTCGCAACGATGAAAAGACGCTCGCTGAACATCTGGAGAGAAACCCAGACTGCGCACGCCTTGAGTTCTGGTATACGCCGCCGATTCATTTTGCAGTACGCGAGGGGAATTTGGAGGCAACGCGGCTGTTATGGAATACCTATGCCTACGAAGACGTGACCAAGCTCATCGCCATGGCGGACGACCGCGGCCATGCCGTGGTAGCGGAGTTTTTGCGCGGTTCAATCCGAAATGGATTTGCCGACGCGGATTTCCGCCTTCACAAGGTCGTTCAGACCCGAAATTACGGCGCCGTGGGACGGCTGTTAAGAACTCATCGGGAAACCGCCGAACACCGCGATTCAAAAGGCAGAACCGCGCTCCACCTGGCGGTCATCTCCGACAACCTGCACGCTGCGCGTTCTCTATTAGCCGCCGGTGTGGAGATTGACTCCGTCGATCACTTCGGCTTTCGGCCAGTTCACTACACCTGCTGGAAAAACCAATACTGGGCATGCGTTAAAGGCGGCGCCGCCCTCCTAAATGCCCTGCTCGACACTGGCACCGCCGACAGTGTTACGCTCGCGGCAGCCCGCGGAGACCTAAACTCTGTCCGTGCATTCGTCGAGGCGAATGCGGCGGCTGTAAATGACGGTGAGTCGCTCCAGAAACGGCCCCTATCTGCAGCGGTGGAGCGCGGCCACCGCGAAATCGTGCGTTACCTGCTTGACCGCGGCGCCGATCCGACACTGTCGGAGAGCCGGCTCTGCCCGCACGGTTCCGCACTCATGACGGCATCGGTAAACGATTATGTAGAGATTGCCCGATGGCTGTTGGACGCTGGCGCCAACCCCAACCACGGAATCGACTCGTCGGGAACGCCTGCGACTCGCGCATCGTCAGATGAAATGCGTGGGCTAATGTACGAATACGGCGGGCGCCCCGAAGCCGCCTGGGGCGTCGCTCAACGCGGTGACCTTGAAACCTTAGCTGTGATTTTGAGTTACTGCGACGATCCTTTCAGGATTACGGAGAGTGAATTTCTTTCGACGCCTTACACTGCCATAGTGAGCGGCTGCGGACGCCGCCTCGATAGGGGAGAGTCTACTGCTGGCTGCGAAGCCATGCTGCGCATTTTCTTGCAACGCCAGTTTCCCATGCCCAAGGTGCTAACCGAGTGCAAGAGTTACCTGTACCATGTGCCGCACATGACGCGGCAGCTGCTGGAGAACGGACTCGACCCCAACTTGCACGACTGGCAGCGGCGCACGCCGCTGCACGACCTGTGCGCCGGATTGCGGCACGTCGCGGATTCAGCGCAGTTGGTGCAGATGTTTATCCAACACGGCGCCGATGTCAACGCGATTGACGAAGAAGATTTGTCAACCCCGCTTGGCATCGCGGTGCGTGAAGGGAATGCGGCGCTCGTCAAACTGCTACTGGAGAACGGAGCAGACCCAAACGGCGCTGGCGCAAACTGGGCTAAACCGCTGGCATGGGCGCAGCGGCGGGGGCACGATATGATTGAGGCGACATTGCGTGAGTGCGGCGCTAACTAGACCTCGCATCCTGCCTGCATAGGTTCTCCCGCGTAATGTGAGATGCGTGGTGGTCATTGTCTGAACTTTGAAATTTAGGATTCAAGGGTTTGCAGAACTAGCGGCACTTCTGGATTGAGAATCCTCAATCAAGCAAAAAAAATGCGGAGCCAACCCGGACGGACGGTATCTTACTTCCCGTTCGGGCTGAACTCCGCACCTAAATTTCCAACCTAATAATCTTGGTCGGACTTGTCATGATCATGTTTCGACTTGTCATAGTCGTGTTTTGGTTTCCCATGTTCATGGTCATGTTTCCACTTGCCATAACCATAGTCGTGTTTCGACTTGCCGTGTCCACAATCGCGCTTCGACTTGCCATGGTCATCATAGTGTTTCGACCTGCCATGTCCTTGGCGGCGATGCCGCCGGTCCCGCCGATGATCACGATCCTTAAATTTTTTCTTGCCGTGTCCACGCCAGTCTTTAAACATCTCGAAACCGCCGCGTTTGCCGGCGACGCCGGAAAGCGTCAGTAACGCTTCCTGCCGCGGGGTTAACCCTTCAAGAAGAGAGGCCTCCAACGCCTTTAATTCTGTCTCTAGCGCGGACCGCTTATTTTTGAATTCATCAAGTGTAGACGCGACCGTCGCGTCATCGCCCGCGACCATGGTTTTCTTGAGGTCTTTTAACATCGGCCCTAACGCCTTGGCGCGCATCATTCGATGCTGTAGCACAGCTTCAATCTTCGGCGCTAGGCTTTTTGCGTCTTCGTCCGAGAGATTCAGCTTCGCAAGGACTTTCTTCGTTTTCCATTCGATACGTTTCGCAGCCTTTAGCTTCGCCATCTCCATTTTCTCAGCCTTTTCCTGCTCCCACTTCTCGGATTCAGAATCTTCTGTTTCAGCTTCCGCATGCGCGAGGAAGAAGCAGCTCCCGGCGAGAACAAAGGCAATCGTTACCAAAAGCGCAATTGAACGATTAAATGCCAACTTAGACAACTTAGGTTTGTGCGACAAAATAGACATCTTCTTTTCCTCCGTAGTTTAGTGAATTCTGTTGATTCGTTGTGATACAACCCGTGTCACTGTCCCTTTTGACAAATGGTGTCACAAAATGTTCGCAGTTTCCGCAAAAAGAAAAAAGACGTTCCTTTTCCTCACCATTTACTAAAGGGGAGCGACAGGGGGTTTTGTGCGCGGCGAATTTGGGCAGCTGGCACACATAAAACACAGTTTTTACAGTCTACAAAAAAGGGGGTAAATTTGTGCAAGATTTCGTAGATTGGGTAGAGCGGGAATGATTGAGATGACCCCGAGATTTACAAATGGTGAGAATTTTGAGGTCGATGGCAAGTGTTAATGGCGTAGCGAAACCCAACGTTTTTGAGGCGTCTGGTTAATGGAGCGGCGAAAACGAACCAGGAAGATGGCTTCAAGAACTGGTATGCTGGGAATTGACGTACCTTCGAAATTCAAGGTAACCAAAAAAAAAAGATCGGTATTGAACTCGATGTCACAAATCTTAACATTTTGTCAAGTTTTGTCACATTACGTTACGTGCCCTGTAACATGTGAACTTCGTGATTCGAAAAGGCGGCAGATCCGCTTGTAATGCAGGTTTATTGTATGTTTATGTTTGAAAACATTTTGGGTTTAAATCACACCATGCCGTTTTTTTGAGTCGCCTTTAAGACGCAAACCCGTCCACATAAAAACTACCAAATTCCGATATTCACGGCGTTTTTTAGGATTGTTGGTTACCTTTAAACGCCAATAAATGTCACAACATTTCGCATTGTCGGAAATTTCGGCTGATTTGGGATTTGCAGCATATTGGATTGATACAGGAGGAGATTTTGACCCTGATTTCAGCGCGTTAGATGGGGGTGCCCGCTAGCAGATTATGGGCATGAGGGATACCAAGCCGTATGCGGCGAACAGCAAACTTAAATCATTATCACTGTAGGTTCATCAGGATTCGGTTAAGACCCGAATCGTAGGATGTGACCGTCTGGGTCCTCGACTCTTAGCTCGTATGCCCACGGATAGTTTGTCGGCGTTTCTCGAAACGCCGCGCCCTTGGCTTTGAATTCCTCATAAATTGCGTCTGTATCCGAAACGCCAATCCAGAGCCAGGTGCCGGGCTGGCCTTGTCCCCCTTCGCATAGCAAGATGGGAAAATCATCGCGAGACACACTTGCGAAGTTGGGCGGATCGCCCCAGTCCCATTCTTTTTTAAAGCCGAGGCGGTTAATATAATAGTCAACGCTCACAGCGACGTCCTTAACATATAAAATGGGTGTGATGCACTCTAACTCAATTCTAGTTTCTTTTTTATCGTTTGTTTCCGACATTTGAAGATTCTCCTTTGTTTACAATTCGCATAGTCATATTGAAACGTTACTTCGCTTTTTTAGATGCAACGATACTTTAACCATGTTTAAATTATATCCGAAATCTAATACGTTTTGAAAGAAACCGAGTTTTGAAGAAAAAACTCCGTTTCACTGCTGGTCATTGTGTGATTGTGGAAGCGTTAAAATTGCGCTAAAGCGGCACGTTTGATGTTTCAAAAACGGCTGAGCGCTTCCTATTGATGTGCTTCCATATACGCCCGCAACACGGCGTTCATGCGGGGCTGGTAACCTTTTCCCTGAGATTTGAATCACTTGAGCACATCGCTGTCAGGGATTATTATCGCGCGGAAAATCCTATCGCCTTCGCTATTCGCTCAGTTGATCCTCATCTTTCGGCTGAGCGTCGGGGTCCGATACCGCTGCCGCGTTAATTTCGGCCTCGGTCATATTTTTGACCCTCTCCCAATCGGTTTGCGTGTTTTTCGGGAGGTTTTTGAGAGAAACTCTCAAGGTACGTTCTTCTTTCACGGCAATTCGCTCCACTTGTTGAAATGATGAGGCCGACCTACAAATAGTCTACAATGTGTACATACAAATGTCAAACATATGTGGGCTACCCCATGAAACGGTATCCCTATTCAATCTCAACTCTTTGCCTCGAGTAAAAACCTCTACCACGATGGAAAATGGACTGAAGGCTTTTTCATTCCAGCGCAGATGTCATAATTTCGCGCGGCAGTATCAATCTCTACCGCGATGAAAATCGAATTGGTAGCTTTTTCATTCCAGCGTAGATGTCATATTTTCGCGTGACAGCAACAGCTTTTACCGCGTGAATAGCGGACTGACGGCTTTTCATTCCAGCGTACCTGTCATATTTTCCCATGACAGTAACAACCTCTACCGCGAGGAAAATCGGACTGAAAGTTTTATTCAATAATGCACAATGCGTAACCCGTAAAGAGTAACAACATTTAATGCTAGGTAAGGCGATAGTCTTGCCTGTTGAACTTCAGTCCGCCTCCAACGCAAAGTGATTAAGTGGGCTGGATATCCTACCGTGAACGCCGAGCGCCGGAACCTCTTGAGACGAGTCCAACTGTCAGGAAATTGGCGGCTAGCCCCCAAACCCCGGCGTGGATACCCATGGGTTTCGTTGCGATTCCCAGCCCAGCAAGGTTGGCGAACATGATTGCCAGTGCAACGCAGGTTCCGATCACGAGCCCCGACAAAACCGCATCGGAACGCAGCGATTTCAAATGTACGCCGAGAAAGATCGCGGGCGCGGCTTGACACAACAGTTCGAGTTTAATCTCTGTTAACCGCCAGAGTGTTTGTGGGAGTTGAATTGCCAGAATCACGAGTATTGCCATAAGCCCCCACGAGAAAACTTTACCCGTGACGGTCAGGCGATGCTGAGAAGACTTTGGACGAATCCGCATATACAGGTCCTGCGTGAATACGGAGGAGATCGCGAGGAGCGCGGAGTCAACGGTAGACATAATGGCAGCCACAGCGGCTGAAAGAAAGAGGATGAGCAGAAATCGCACGCTGGGAAGCCGTTCCGCAATGTCATTGAGCAAGAACAGAGTAACCTGCTCACTGCCTTGTTTATCTAAGCCCGGAAACTGTGCCGCGCCGACGAGACCGACAACAAACATAAAAAAGGTAGTGAAGATTGGCATGAAGACCATAATTTGGAAAGATCGCCGCAGCGTCAGTTCGTCCTTAGCGGCGTAGATGCGCTGGACGGCGTGCGGGTAGATTGACGGGCCAAAAAATACGATGATCAATGTGCTCAGCCAAGTGAACTTTTGCTGCAGCGATGGCGGACGCCAAAAGGCGGGTTGGGCCGTCATGAGTTTCTCCGCGGCGGCGGACAATCCGCCGTATTGGTAACTAATGACGCCAAAGATAAAAATGCACCCCGCCGCCAGAAGAATTCCTTGGATAGCATCTGTCCAGGCGACACTTCGAAGCCCACCAAGCGTTTCATAAACCAGCATAATTAGCGATAAAACAACTATGCCTTGAACAAATGTCACGTACCCTCCAGTCGATGCCTCAACGATGTAACCGATTGCTTTAAGGTTGCTCAGGATGTAATTCCCGAGTGTGATTATGAAAATTACGGTCGAGAGCGACGTCAGCGGGGTAGATTTGAATCGCTGCTGGATATAGTCGCCGATTGTGATATAACCGTATTGGCGGGAGAGTCGATGCATTTTGGGAGCATATACCAGGTAAGCGCCGACGATTGACATCACAAACGTGACGCTAACCAGAAAAAAATACCCTGTTCGATATACATTTCCCACAAACCCGACTAGCGTGAGGCCGCTGTATTGCGTTGCATACAGGGTAAGGAATAAGACCATCAGTCCGAGTCCCCGGTTGCCGAGGAAAAAGTCGGACATTGAGTTTTCACGGCGTGCAAATCGTCCAGCAAGTCCTACTACAATCAGGGATGTCAAATAGATTCCCATAAAGATTACGCCGCCAGGCCCGAGCAGTGCTGTCGAATTCATCTAGTGCATTTCCGGAGGTTTGAGCTGCTTAACTTGGTATGATAATTGACGGTTGCCATAACAGATGAAAACGTGAAGTTGTGTCAGTTTTTGCGGAGGCTTTATGATTGAGCGTCGTTGTCGTCCTTGTTGGAGGATACCGACCAGTAGCGGTGGAGGCAGACCGCGACGATAACGGCGTACAGAATGGTCGTGCAAAAACTATAGAATGCCCAAGGCGGGAACCCGAAAATCTGAACCGAATGGGATTTTGTGAAGACCCAAGGAACGGTAGCCGCAAGGAAGAAGGTCAATAAAAAGTATAGTTTCTTTCGTGTCATAATGTTTGTTGTCTTCAAACCCACTATAATGTGCGCGTAATCGTCGGAGACAATGCGCGATGATTCGCAGATGGGTGTGATTCAAATAACAGCGGAACACGTTTTTTTGAAGGGAAAACAAAATCTAAGTCCAATGTCTACACCAACTGGTCCAATTTGGAGACAATCGTGCCAATCCCAGCATATTAACCTGCGTCAATAACTAATTCCTCAAACAAGCAAGATGAGCCTATCGGGTTCAATACCCCTAACCATAGCCGATTCTCGTGGGAATGTCAATATTTAAGATTTCTGCCAGCCCATTGCGCTGATGTCTGAGAACGCCGCATTGCTATTCACACCTTGACGTCAACACCCGCTTACCGCTAAAATATTCGATACAATTCACACATGGGAAGAATTTGATGATTCTAAAGCTGACAATGATGGGTGTCTGTAATCTGTTTATTCTCGGACTAACGGGTTACATTTTCAGATGCCTCCGAACTAAAACCTTTCATCTTGACCTCCCAATTTTTGGTTTCTTATGGATTTTCAATGCAACGTTTTTCACATTTCTCTTCGGCGTCGTTGGTGCCTTGAAACCGGCCTTTATGACGCTTGTTAGCCTCATCGGCTTGTGTGTGATGGCGGTGCATGTCTACCGGCAAAGGCTACTCTCCGCTGCCACACGGACTGCGTTCTTCAATCGGGTAATGGGCACAAAACTCAGCGTCGTCGGGTGGTTTCTCGCCGCGGCGGCAGTCCTTCAACTGGGGCGCATTGCATTTCATGTTTGGTATATACCGCCTTATGTCCACGACACGCTAACCTACCATCTTCCCAATGTCGCCGAATGGGTGCAAAACGCTAGAATCCACGCCATCTCAACGCCAGTCATTCGAAGTAACTGGCCCGCGGCGTTTGAGGTGTTTGAGACCTGGTTCGTCGTTTTCCTACATCACGATCTTCTAATTCAACTCGGCAGCGCCGTTTGCTACCTGCTTGCAGTTGCATCGGTATACGCCATAGGCCGAGCGTTAGGCATGGGAACGCATCTTGCAGCTGGAGTCGCGTTGCTCTTTGCCTATACACCATCGGTGGCGATTCACGCGACCTCTTGCAAAAACGACCTCGCTGCAGCGGCCTTTTACCTGTTTTCGATGGCAGTATTGGTGGACCTTTGGCGAAACGGAGACAATGCCAATTTTCCTTTGAATCGCCGGTTGCTGCTATTGGCGATGGCGTTTACTTTCGGTGTGGGCACTAAGGCATATACGGTTTTTATTGCGCCGGGTCTAATTCTCTTGGTAATTCTTGCGTTGTGCAAACATCGGTTGTTAAGAGCCAGCATCAGTGTGCTGCATCCCAGGAATTTGCCATCAAAACGGCTACTCTTGCTTTATGCTAGCCTTCTCTTAAGCAGCGGGATTTTGGCGTGCTACTGGTATGTGCGCAACTACCTGGTCTTTGATAATCCGTTCTATCCGGCCGATTTTCGGCTCTTTGGGCATCTTATTTTTGGATCGGGAAATCCGCCCAACCCCGCCATATCTGCCCAATCTTCCTTTAGCTTGCACTCCATGTGGCAGAACACACGGCACCTCGTGTCTTTCAAGATTTTCGATCAACTCCGATATTACGCAGATTTACATCGCATTACCGGCTGGGGCTGGTTTTGTTTTGCGTGTGGAATTTCGTCCGTAATTTACGGTGCAGTGTTTGAAAAAGAGGTACGCGCTCTCATCTTCTGTTTTTTTCTTTCCTTGTTGTCGATGCTGGGTTGGATATTCGTTGATGATTGGCACGGGCGGTTCCTTCATTTTTTCCCGCCCATCTTTGCGATTGCATTTGGTGCAATGCTGATGCATCTGCGAATTCGCTGGGTTTGGGCGCCGTTATCGGTGTTTGCGGCTATCTGCAGCCTTTGCAACTTCGTTGCGGTGCTCAATGTCGGTGTATTTGATAAAGGAAGCATGAAACATCTTATGAACACGCCTCCGCTAGAGCGCTCTGCTTCGCACCGAAGTATACGCTGGTCTGCTGGCGGCGCATATCAAAGGGTACATAACCGAGTTCCAAAGGACGAAGTTATCGGCTATAACGTTGGAAAAAACCACGTTATCTATCCTCTATATGACAGCGACCTATCCCGCCGTCTCCACTACATTCCCAATTCCATCGAAAACGTCAGAGATTATATGATATCTGAGGGAATCCACTACCTGTACGCCCCCGAAACGGGAGAACGTGGCGCGTGGGCAGATCCTTATGTCGGTCATCAAATTGGCATTCGGAACGGCAGAATGGCAACATGGTTCAACGTTCAGTCGGTCAACCGCGAGTACGATTCCGGAACTATTCGCGCCGACGAATGGACACACCTGGCATTTACCTTCAATGGGCGAGAGACCGCATCTTACGTGAATGGCGAAGCTGCAGCAAAACATACAGACCGGCGAGGAAAAATTGAATTTAGGGAAAATCCACATTTTGTTATCGGAGACCGGTCTAACGCCGTGCCGGGCGAGCCTTTCAAGGGTTTGGTCGATGAAGTCACACTGTTCAATCGTGCGTTACGTCAACAGGAAATTGAGGCGGTAATGAACCGCGGAGTTTTTCCAGCTGTACGTATCGATAACACATCAGCCGTGAATTCAGCGAACTTTGATGGTCTGGTAGCTTACTATCGATTTGATCAAGGCACTATAGACGTGTCCGGGAATAGCCACGATGGAAAAATTGCCGGCGTTGTGGAGTTAGTTCCAGATGATGGAGCACCCATTCCAAATGGCAATGGATGTGTCCGGTTTTTGGGTCGTCCGGGCATGGTTGTGGATTGCGGCAACGCACCAGAACTCCGAATTGCGCAAAATTTGACGTTGATGGCATGGGTCAAAGCCGAGACAGTTGGTCCGACACAGTTCGTTGCAGGTGCAGCTTACGCTGGTGGAAAATGGTATAAAAATTCGCACATTCGAAATGCGATTCGCAATGGGGAACTCACTAAACTAACGGAGCATCTTTATGCACTTAAATCGACTGAAACAAATCGTCGGTTTTATGATTCTACCGATTAATTTGTGTTTATTTTACGTGTACTTCACCAAGCAAGCCAAGTTCTCGTTCGAGTTCATATTGTCACTGTTGCGGCGTTGAGTCAGTTGACCACGAATTCGTATAGTAGACGGCACATGCAGTGTACTTGCTGCTTTATGTTTTTTGCTTGACCGACCTACCTCCAAGTGATATGATTAGTGTCTATTTCAAGGGAAATTTCATGAACTAAGGCAGGGTGTTTTCCTAGCGATGGCAAAGCGCGGACGAAACAAAAGGACAGCCTCGCCCCCAAGGCCGAGGTTTTCCCGAACGCCGGAGGATGACGTATCGAACTACAACAGTACAGGGCCTCTCCCCATTCGACTCTATGGAGATCCCGTATTGCGCCAAAAAGCGCTGCCCATTCGGAAAATAACCGACGTTGAGCAGAAACTTGCTAAAGACATGTTGGCGACAATGTATGCCGCTCCAAACGGCGTTGGGCTAGCAGCACCACAAGTGGGCGTTTTGAAGCGATTGATTGTAATTGACCTGAATCGAGATGATGTATCTAGCAAACCGTTAGTGTTGATTAATCCTGAAACACAGCGTCTTGACGGCGAATCAATTGAAGATGAAGGCTGCTTAAGCATACCTAATATTACGGCGGAAGTCAAACGCGCCAACGAGGCGGTAGTTTCTGCGTTGGACTTGAATGAAGAGACAGTCTCCGTCGAGACTGAAGGCTTGCTCGCGCGCGTTTTGCAGCATGAAATCGACCATCTTGACGGCGTCCTATTTATCGATCGCGTTAAGGGTTTTAGGCGCCAGGTCTTGCGAAAGAAATTACGGAAACTCAAAAATAACACGCTACGCCAGTAAAGTGTTAACACGGCACAACGGATTGATACAAAGACGGGACAGTCACGTGAGTTCAGAATTCCCACTTGAATATTTTAAATTTGAGGTCAAGTCATTTTACCAAGAATGGCTGTGATGCCACGCAAGTGTTGTCTATGACAAAGAAAGTTGAATCTTTCAATACCAATCAGAAGTTAAGTTTGCTTCTTGAGCGATTAAAGTCCTACCGAAGTGTAATTGTGGCTTT
This sequence comes from Candidatus Poribacteria bacterium, assembly GCA_028819845.1. Lineage (GTDB taxonomy): Bacteria > Poribacteria > WGA-4E > WGA-4E > PCPOR2b > JAPPKS01. The sequence goes on from JAPPKS010000012.1 coordinate 73,413, forward strand.
TTCAGGTGGGGTTGATAGCACGTTCTTAGCTGAATGTGCCCACCGTGCGATCGGGAAGGACGCCCTTGCCGTGACAGCGATCTCGGATTCTTACCCCGAACGCGAGATGAAAGCGGCACTGGAAATTGCCGAATTGATAGGCATTCGACTTGAAACGATACATACGGAAGAACTTGAGATTGAAGGATATACAAGCAATCCCTCAAACCGTTGTTACTTTTGCAAGACTGAACTATTTGATAAACTCCGCCCCATCGCTGAGAAATATCAAATTGGCACAGTTGTTTACGGCGCAATCCCAGATGACATCGGGGATTTTCGGCCCGGCATGGAGGCAGCCAAAGCCATGGGCGTTCAAGCGCCTCTCATTGATGTAGGTTTGACAAAAGCAGAAATTCGGGAACTATTAAGAGATTGGGGCTTCCCGATATGGGATAAACCCGCGTTCGCTTGTTTGTCATCTCGATTTCCTTACGGGACGAGAATTACTCGCCAAAACCTGCGGCGCATTGATGCGGCGGAGCAGATTTTGTATGATTTGGGAATTCGTCAATTCCGCGTGCGTCATCATGAAAACCTCGCAAGGATTGAAATTAATCCAGAAGAGATTGAACACATGGCCGGCAAACAGATTCGTGCCCAAATCTATGAAGAGTTTACGTCTCTGGGTTATCAGTTCGTCACCCTGGATTTACAGGGGTATAGGCCGGGAAGTTTAAACGAGGGTCTGCAAATTTCGACATAGCAGCAGGTGGTCGTCAATGCTGCAAAAAAAATTAACTGGGAAAAAACAGTGCTGCAACAACAAACGGAATCCGTTCGACCAGCAGAACCGATGATTGGCGCCGAGATATTCAATTGGACCAAATGGGATGCGTGTACCCACTGCGGTTTGTGCCTGCCGACTTGTCCTACGTACCGCGAGCTGGGCCTGGAAACCGATTCCCCGCGCGGCAGACTATATCTTATGGGTGCTGCATTTAGGGCTGGAGATCCCGTTCCTCTCAATGAGAACTGGGCGAAGTATATGTACCGCTGCTTGGATTGCCGTGCATGCGAAACAGCGTGTCCTTCCGGGGTGCATTTTGGAGAGATAATGGAGGAAGCGCGCGCGATTTACGAACTGAATACGAACCGTCCTGCAGAAGAAAAGTTTTGGAGGCGATTTGCGTTCAAGGAGATTCTCCCGCACAAGAAGCGGTTGGATTTTATCTTCGGTGCGCTGTGGCTGTATCAACGGCTGGGAATTCGTTGGTTTGCCCAAAAGTCGGGTTTGCTTAGGTTAATGGGGAAACTAGGAGAAGTGGAGCCGCTCATGCCCACGGTTTCCAATCCGTACCTAAAATCCAAACTTCAGGAATTCACACCGTCAAAAGGAAAAGCTCGATATCGGGTTGGGTTAATTTCCGGATGTGTCATGAATCAGGTATTTGCAGAGACGAACTTGGCAACTGTCCGCGTACTAATCGAGAACGGCTGCGATGTCATCACGCCGGCTGGGCAAACTTGCTGCGGCGCATTGCATGTCCACAATGGTGTGCGTGATGTTGGCTTGGACCTTGCGCGACAGAATATTGATACGTTCAATACGGAAGACCTAGACGCGATAATTATAAACGCAGCAGGATGCGGCGCCACGCTCAAAGAATACGGGAGTTTGTTGGAACGCGATCCCATGTATGCCGAAAAATCGAAGGCGTTTAGTGCGAAGATAAGGGACATCAGCGAGTTCCTTACCGAGATTGGCATGAAGCCGCCTGAAGGCGTGATTAATCGCCGCGTGACGTACGACGAACCGTGCCATCTCGTACATGGGCAGGGAAGTCGACTCCAGCCTCGCAGTGTGCTGCAGTCTATTCCGGGACTGGATTTTATCGAATTGCATGAATCAGAATGGTGTTGCGGCAGTGCGGGGATTTATAACATTACGCAACCAGAGATGTCGGCGCGGATACTGAAGCGTAAGATGGAACACATTGCGGAAGTTGACGCAGAAGTCGTCGCTACGGGCAATCCGGGTTGTGTATTGCAACTGCAACTAGGCATTCAAAAACACAACTTGCCGATGAAAGTAATGCACCCGATTGAACTTCTTGATTGTTCTTATCGGGGGATAGATCCGCTTGGGTAATTCGGCGCGTATATATTAGCTCCACCGAGATTGAATTTACTTTTGCAGTTTACCGGTATTTCTTCCTACAGACAGCTTACACCAGTTTCACTTCCTACCATTGCGAAGCCAATTCATTTTTGACGAACTTGCCTTCAATCATAACTGCTTTGGGGTTCAATTCGGCGTCTAGAATGACAAGATCCGCGTCTTTTCCGGGTGCAATAGACCCCTTCTGATTATCCAATTTGAGACTTTTCGCGGGCGTGAGGGTCGCCATAGCCACGGCTTCCTCTAAGGAATATCCCCAACTGACGACGTTTCGCAATCCCTCCATCAGCGTAATCATCCCACCATAGAGTCTCGCGTCGCGTTCCCCCAGGTTTATCCAGACGGCTCGGTTTTTGATGAAATAGTTAAGATTGGAGCCGGCGGATAATTTTTCCCAATCTAGCCGGTAAGCGTCGAGATCAGGCTCATACACGGAATGTTGTATCCACTCCTCTTTTGAAATACCCGCCGAGGCGGTACTATCCGTAACAAGTCCTACGCCGTCAATCCCTTTCCACATAATTAGCGTTTTCGCCCAAATTGGATTGACATGTATTCCATCGACGATGATTTCCGCATGTATCTTGGGATGCTTAAAGATTGCTTCGACTGCGCCGAGATTTCGGTGGTGCATGCCGCTCATGCCATTAAATGTGTGAGTCGCTCGTGTAATCCCAGCATCTATTGCCGCCATGGCTTGGTCATACGTTGCGTTGGTGTGTCCCATCGCAACGGTGATGTTATTGTAGGTTTCTTCACTGTAAGTAGCAAGGTGTTTCGTGAATTTTAGCCCGTCATCATCTTCCGGCGCAATTGATATTATTTTAATGGTGCCATCTGAAGCCGCCCACATGGCGTGGAAATCTTCAAAATTCGGGGAACAAATGTACTCTAAATTTTGAGCACCCCGCTTTTCACGGCTCCCGAATTTCCCTTCCACGTAGGATCCCAGAATTCGCGCACCGCCTTCAACGGGATTGTTTACGAGGTATCCCACCGCGTCTAGCGCGTGATTGATTTGTTCCATGCTAGCTGATGAGATTGTTAATACGATTGAAGTGACGCCTTGCGCGGCGTGCGCTCGAGCTGTTTTTTCTAAATCCTTAGCATTGCTGAAAAGTGTGTCGGCACCGCCACCCCCGTGAACCAGCGTATCGATTAAGCCAGGAATCACGATGCAATCCGCCGCGTTGACAACAGTTGCCGATTGGTATTCGGATGCGTCGAACGATTCAGTACCAATCGAATCAATCTTGTTACCTCGAATGAAGATGTTGCTTTCCGACTGATATGCGGGAGCATAAACGTCGCCGCCGATAATGGCGATTTTTGTATCATCTGGTGTCATTTAGCATTCCATTTGATAGTTAAGATATTTTTCAATGGATTCGGAGTGGCGACTACGCGTCCATCTAGCAACGGGGTTGCAAGAGATTAACCATGTATTCAAGATTTACTAACTCAGTGAATTTAACCCGCGTTTCAGCTAACATAGGCTGAGTGTTTTGGGGTAATTGGGTATTGACGGTGAATCGAAGGATTTCCATTTCTAGAAAAACTCAATACGTTGCTCTGCCGCCACTCACATCGTAACACTGCCCGGTAACGAAACTAGCGTCGTCCGAAGCCAAGAAATGAACGACAGCGGCAACTTCCTCGGGCTTTCCCACTCGGCCTAACGGAATCTTGCTGACCATATAATCAATCGTAGACTGGCTTACTTGTTCGAGGATGCTTGTATCAATAACGGCTGGCGAGACACAATTAACGCATAAATTGTGCGCCGTGACCTCTTTGGCAAGTGCTTTAGTCAGGCAAATGACACCTGCCTTGGAAGCAGAGTAAGGAATAAGCGTTGGATTTCCTTCCTTGCCCGCGATTGAGGCAACATTCACAATCTTGCCGTATTTTCGTTGAATCATATGATTGATGACGGCTTTGCAACAGAGGAAAACACCTTTTAAATTCAAATCAATGACCCTATCCCAATCGGATTCATCCAATTCCGTCAGCAGCGCAGTTTTGCCAGCGATGCCTGCGTTGTTTATCAGAATATCAATCTGATTCAACGTGTTCAATGTCCGGTGGACCATTTCTTGAATCTCATCTCGTTTTGAGACATCTGCCTGGATGGGCAGCGCACGGCACTGCAATTCTTCAATCTCTCGAGCTACCTCTTTTAAGCTCGCCAAATCAATATCTACCGGGACTACATCCGCTCCAGCTTGTGCGAAACGAAGTGAGATCGCCCGCCCAATCCCTTTTCCTGCGCCAGTTACAATAGCAACCTTTCCGCTTAAGTTCATATGCCCCTCCTTGTGTCAATTGAGTCTGTTGCTGTCGTACAAAACCAACATTGAATGTTGGGATGAATGTAAATTGTGTTTATCCGCATGGGTTGGATTCTCGGTGAATATTGTGAATATAGGCAAATAACCGGTGGAAACTAATTCTAAGGATGCATTAACCAATGACCCGAAAATCATGCAGACCGTGACGGAATATTACAACCCCGTTCATGTTAGTTATATTGATTTTTATCTCATATCGACTGAACCAAGCAACAAACCCTGTTATAATTTCGCCTCCATGGAGCGTCGCCGTCACCAAAATTCTATCTTTGCAGCATTTATTGAGGATGCTGTCCTCAACGTGGAATCGATCGGATTTTGGGACGATGGCGTCTAGCTTCCGGCGTTTCAATGCTTCATCGAAAGCAATGCGCGGCAAAATTTGAAATGCTTGATTTCGCTTATACATGTATTTGATGCTTATTTTTTCAATACGCCGCATCTTCCCGTCGGATAAAACATCGAAAGCGTAAGTCATCCGGCGAATGATAACACCTACAAGCGTTTCGCCGTACCGTGCAAAAACCATGAGTGTCTTCTTTCGAATCTGCTTTTGCACGTAGGAACGACCAAATCCTTCTGCACGGATCTGCGCCAACAATTTTGGGGCTAATTGACGGCGTGCCGGTGTATTCCAAGATTTACTATTCTTTTGCCTCCGTGCTTGTCCGTACGAGACTTGGGACTGGGTGAAATACATCTGTTCTGCAGAAACTGAACCCCGTGAATCGCTTTGAGGGCGCCAGAAACTGGTTATCGGAATCACCATTAGCGAGTTGAGTTCCTTATATCGGTTGAATGCGGCATCGGCGGCGGTGGATAATCCAGAAACGTGTATGTTCCAGATCGTTAAATCGACTAGTGCGGTGTATTGGAACACGCAGCGATGTCTCTGCAGGCAAAATTAAACTTCTCTATCGCGGGTACGCCCGTGCACGTTTTTACCGTTTATGCAATAAAATCCGATTAAAATACGTCTTGAAATAGTAACGTCTAATGAGTTTCATACTCGGTCAATATCCTGAATTATGTTGATAACGCATAGGAATTTTGGTATAATTCGTCTGTTTTAACTTATGCAGTCACGGTATGGTGCAACTATGCGATCGCCTTTTTTCGGCGGAAAAACTCCTAGGACGTTCCAATTTCTACGCTTCCTTTATCACCTTCCGAATTTCGTTAAACTGACCTGGCGTTTGTTTTGGGACCCGCGTGTACCGGTTCATCGTAAGGCAATTCTCGTGATTTTTTGCATGCTCGCAATCGTTCTGTCAGTGGCTTACTTTTATCTTCCCTTTGACGCGATTCCTGATTTCCTTCCCATTGGAAGAGGCGACGATCTGCTCATTGGAATTTTCTTGATTTTGGTTCCAGGTGCATGGTTGTTCATCAAATTTTGCCCGGAAGATATCGTGAATGAACATGTTGACCAGATTTCAAAACGGCATTGAAACCGCCACACAGATAATCATTGCGGGGCGGAAGGTACCAATATATTTCACGACTGGCGCCAGCGCTAACTCCGTGTACGACTAAAAAAAGAATACCACGACATTGAAAAACACGCAACTAGAAATTAAAGGGATAAGCGTATGCTGATGTCCCTTTCGTCTTGATGTGTGAGTCTGGATTTGCTAAAATAGTCGCGTTGTTGAGAATCTCATGAATTCGTCTTCTGCGCCAGTTGAAGCAAAGATTTTTGAACATCGCTTTTGTTGTGAATTTGGGGAATAAATGAAGGAGAAGCCTATGAGTAGATCGTGGATCCGAAGCGGCAATGAAGTGCTTGCAACTCTGCAAGATGTTGTGGCAATTGAAAGCGTGAACCCCGATTTGCCCGGCGGCTGCCGCGGCGAGATTGACATGGTGGAATATATCTCTGATTTCTTCGACGCCGCCGGGATCCCTTCTGAAACACATGAAGTCCTACCGGGGCGAAGTAACATTGTCGCAACACTTGAGGGTGTAAACCCCGATCGTGTGTTGTTGTTTGAATGCCATATGGACACAGCTAGCGCCGACATCATGACGATTCCGCCCTTTGAACCGCACATCCGTGATGACTTGTTGTACGGGCGCGGTGCGTCTGACACGAAAGCCGGTGGGGTTGCGATGATGCATGCCATGAAACGGCTGAAATCGGCGGGCGTCACGCCGCCGTGCACCATCAAATACGCGGGCGCCGTGGATGAAGAATACCGCTTTCGAGGCGCGCTGCACCTTGCGGCAACCGTCAAGGCAGACGCGGCGATTATTGCGGAACCGACTGAACTCGCTGTCATCCGAGCGCACAAGGGTATTGCACGTTTTCGAATTGTAGTTAAGGGTATCGCGGCACACAGTTCTAAGCCGCAGCTCGGTGTCAACGCCATATCTAAGATGGCTCGGATTATCAGCGCAATTGAAAGCGAAATTGTGCCGATGTACAAAAAGAGTGTCCATCCTCTAGTCGGTAGTCCAACCGTGAATGTTGGCGTTATTTCTGGCGGAACGCAGTTTAACTTTGTTCCCGACCGATGCGTCATTGAGGTTGACCGGCGTGTCATTCCCGGACAGACTCCGGAGGCGGCTCTTGATGAGTTTCGCCAACTGTTGTCACGCGCTCAAGCGGTGGATCCGGAGTTAGACGCGTTTTTAGAGGAACCGTTTTTGCTGGATGGCGCCATGGAAACACCTGAAAGCGCGGCCATTGTTCAGATTGCAATCAATGCCTGCCGCGTTGTGCAAGGCGACGCGGCAATCACGGGCGTTCCCTATGGCACCGATGCCAGCAAATTTACGGCAGTCGGCATTCCTGCGATTGTCTTCGGTCCGGGCAGCATTGACCAAGCCCACGCCGCCGTGGAATGGATATCTTGTGAACAAGTTTTAACGGCTGTAGACATTTATCAACAGATAATGATGACTGACCTTGCCGTTTGATTGTTAGGATTTTCGAACAGGAGGAAAAAGATATGTTTTCGGTAAAGCAACTGGGACATGTAGGGATATTTTGCACGGACCTGCAGAGATCAAAGGAGTTCTATACCCGTAATCTAGGTCTCACCGTCACCGACGAGGATCCCGAAGGCCGCTTAATATTTCTCAGCGCACGGCCTGAAGAGGAGCACCATGAAGTCGCCCTCTGCCCGGGCAGGGATACGCCGCCGGGGGCGAAGGTCATCCAGCAGATTTCCTTCATTGTGGAGGATCTTGCTACACTGAAACAGATTTACCAACATCTCAAGCAAAATGGGGTGCGCTTCCGAAGCGTCGTGAGCCACGGCATGTGCATCGCTATCTATTTTTACGATCCCGACGATAATGTCCTTGAGGTTTACGCGAAGACTCCGTACCGAACGCCGCAGCCATATATAGAGGACGTAAATCTCGATCTGACAGAACAGGAGTTGCTAGCCATTGCTGAAGCAAGCCTCCGGTCTTAGCTTTACTACTCTCAAATTTATTTTGTATAGCGTTATAGTGTTATACTAACTGAAATGAATACTAGGAGATTATTCGATGACTGAAAGACGCAAACCGTATGTATATGTTACGCTAGAAGGCCCTGATGATGGCGGTGATTTTGGGCCGAATACACCGGGAACCAAAACGAGCGGTTTTCAAGAAGCCATAGATTACGCACACGAAATTTGTAGGGATGTTTACGTCTTTGGGGGGAGAGGCGGAATGCACGGCGGGGAAGGCATTCCACACAATGTGTATACGCTTGATGAGACGTTACGGATTCCTTGGAGTCAAGATTTTCGAATGGACGGCGGGAATTATCTGTTGGCCTATCAGCCGTCTAGCGGTGATGCCATACATATTGACAGCCAGATGAATTGCAGGTACAAGCTTGGTCTCCTTACCTGTGCTTCCGATGGCGCCACCGTCCGAATTAAACCGGAGACACCAGGTCCTGACGATTTTGTTGCTATTACTGCCAGTATTTTTGATTTCTCTGCGGTCTGTTCTCAGGGAACCGGAATTGTTATTGATTCCTCTGAAGGGCTCATTATCAATAGTAAAGTCTTCGCCGAAGAAACGAACACACGCAAGCAGGGAGTCTATGTCACCGACGACGGCGGATCGGGGCAATGGATTAGCAACAATCACATACAAGTAATGTATGGAAACCAATATCACGCCCATGCGAACTGCACCGGACTTCAGCTGGGCGACCCCGGATCAAAAAAGATTGTAAACAATACGTTTGAGATGTCGTTCCATTCGCCGAGAGGCGCATACTTGGATCCGGAGACCAAGAGATATCTGACTGCTGAAGACTTTGTCCCGGAAAATGCGGTAGGGACAGATATTTACGCTCAACGGAATGTGCTGCACTTGTCATTTTACGGTAAGAGGTCTTCTGGACAGGACATAATTTTTGAGCCAGAATCGAGGGATAATACCATACACGCCTTCAACCTACCGAATGGAATCACAAACCGGGCTACGGTGCCTACGAATCGAATCGTACCCAATTGGCCTATCGGTTTCGATTTGCCCACTCCACCAGTTCCGGCGTCGGGAGAATCGCTGGTGAATACCACCCCATACACTGCGCAAATCATCATTCTTGCAACGGGAGAAGTTTCAAGTTGGACGCTAACAGATGCCGAAAGCCCCAATCAGACCTATCCACGAAACCTCAGTCTCGCGGACAATCTGAATCGACCGCAACTAACGGCGCCACCGCCCAGGGCACCAATTAACCAAACTATTTCTGCAGGCTTTTTCCCCGGACAGACAATTGTTTTGGAACCTGGGGAACACATCCAACTCACGTATTCACAAGCGCCTACCTGGAGATGGAAGGCGTTAAGATGATTCTGCTGCGTCCGCGTATCCCAATGCAGCAAACAGAGCGAGTGTTCTGTATGGTTGGAAAAGCTATCGACCGAATACGTGAAATTTCTTAGGCGGCGGAAAGAAGAAACGGCTTAATCGACTCTGCTAATAAGTTGCTTGGATAGTAAGCGAAGCGATGTGGTTGGTAAATTTCAGAAAGTCGAAAATTCTGGCTGTTTCGTTAGTACCGTTTTTAGTGAGTTGGTAATCACCGAGTAGGTTAAGCCGGTCCCGGAGTTTCCAGTTGAATCGGAGATTTAAGCCGATCTGATTGTCCTTGCGTTTCTCGGCGTTTTCGTTTAGAACGAGCCCCTCGCCGCGTACTTCTCGCTCATCGAAATAAATGCCTAAACGGGACAGGCGCACGCGAGCCCAATTATTGCTGTCAATTTTATAGAATGCGCTCATCGCTATTTCGATACTGGAATAGTCGTAGAAGCCGACATCAGAGTTGTTCAAGAACAGATTTAATTCTTCTTGCAATACAAAATGATCGGTCGGGATTTCGACCAGCTTGGCGGATAGAAATTGGCGCAGATCTGTTCGCGATTCATCCCCTTGCAAGCCCGCAATAAATTGCACAAGATTGTTAAGATTATTTTTGTAATTCTCTCCTTCAATCGAATATTCAAACTTTCCCAACAAACGATTCACTATCCCCACCTGTATCCGTGCCACGCCCTGATGACTTGTGGATCCGACAAGCAGAAAATCCTCGCGCCTTGTCAGGTCATCATCGAATGAGCGCGCGCGGAGGTTGTATTCCAATAACTTACCGAACCGGAAATTGATTTGGCGCTGTATGCTATCATAGGTGTCATCCTGCCGATCTAATCGCTGGAGTTGGTGTGATAAGCTAAGAAGCGGAAGTTTATCAGTCGGACGAAAATTAAGTTCAGTCAGAAAGAGATCTGTGAACGCATCAAATTCGTTGAGTTGTCCGTTTTCGCCGCTATAGTTTTCCAGTTGCGGAAAATACTGAAAATTCAACCCGAAATGAGATCCAAGCGGCAGAGTTCCTTGAAAGTTGACTCCGGCTTGATTGACAATTCCTTGAAGTTGCGGGCTTTCGCGTCCCGCAAGGCTACTAGTATTGGGATCGATGCTCAAACCAAATTCGAGATGATTATTGAACGTATTGCTAAGCTGATAATCAACGGTTAACTCGGGTTCAAAGACTGCCGGTTCTTCAATCTCTTGTTCAAACAATTCTTGGCCAAATTGCCTTTGAATCTGCGCCGAGGAGTTCAACACGCCGAATGTCAATTGGACGAATATGCAAATCCAGATTGGCAGTTTAAAGCTGGCACGACTTATCTGTTGTTGCAATTGAACGTTCCTATTCCTTTCTAAGCTGAAATCAGGGGTTGCAGGGGCATGATTCGCGGTCAAAATATACCACACTCAATTGGCCGGTCATCGTTTATTAATTTCAATACGTCCGCTCCCTTTTAAACGTAATCTCTTCTTATGCGAGGCAGCGATTCAGTATCATCTGCCAGCGACGCCCATCACACAGGCGAGGCTTCCATCAATGGTTAAACTGATCGGGCGATGCGGCGGCAAATGGATTGAGGATATAACTCTGTAATTCTCATCTTCGGCGGCATCTGCTATCAAAAAAACACCGCTGCTACTTGTTCGAGAGAATAACCTTATTGTTTTTGTTGCTAAATGATGAAAGAGAAATTGAACCGAGAATTCGGGGATTCTGAACATCCGATACATCGAGAATCGACAAGACGGTTTGATTATCATTGACTCCTGCGGGCGTTGCTTAGTTCTGTTCAATTCCGATTACACTGCAGCTCAGATGAGCCACCATGATGAGGGTTAAGCACAGTAACATCAATAAGAATTTAACTACTTGACGATTCACATTACGCGCAGACATTGTTTGTCCTTACCATCGCGTTAAACGAGAGTAGGCTGTTGACCACGTGTGAGCAGCGTGCAATCATTAATAAATTGTGCAGACGCCGCCTGCGCAACTGCTGCCGGCTTTCTGAGTAATATCTCCGGCGACAGCGGATTCCTCGCTGGCTTCGAAATCCGCCAGCACTTCAGCGGTTTCATTTGCCGATGGTGAAAAGCCAACCTGAAACTGGCCAGTCGTTGTAAAGGTGGTGACACATCCCGCAATACTGATTGATGCCAAAATTGCAAGAATAACGCAGCAATTCATCAAACGGGTAAGCATGAAAGTAACCCCCTTATAACTACGTTTTTGCAGGATACGTGATTCTTAACGTTCATAACTTCACCTGCTGATAATCCACTTCATCAAGGTTATTCGTGCCGAGTCCCAATCGCCATGAAGACCGAATGTATTTGGTAGATTGAGCAGGCTCTAACCCTTCCTCTTGGCGCTTCTCATTTATCGTTTCCAACGCAATCTGGTCGACTGCAACTGGGTCGGGGCTTACCAGTAGACCTCCATATTTCCACACGCCGTTTGGATCATATACCGGTCCTCCGTTAAACGCGGCAAGCAATCCATCGGCGATATTTAACACGACCTTGTCTTGAATAACTGGGTGGGCAAATATTTCCCCAATTGCAGGGTCACAATTCAGCGGGTTTGAGTGGAACCTGGATGTATTGTCAACACTTCCAAATGCAAGGTTTTTCAAGCAGCCGCTAATCCCGGTAATCGCATGGTGTTTAATTACGGGGACGTTAATGATTGCCGAAACCTTGTCGGTAAGAATCTTGGTGTACCTGGATGCAGTGCTGCCATTCTCGCGGCGAACTTCAACATCTTTTTCAGTTTCGTAGAAAATTTCGTCGTCATACCCGACACCGGTACTATCTGACGCCAAGCAACGCACGCCTTGGGTGCTCTGGTTGATTTTGTATCCGGCATTGACCAGGTGCGCTTCAAATCGATCCCAGACGATAACCTGATTGTTTAGAACACCGGCTTGGTAAAGTTGATCAACGATCGTATTGACAAGGATCTGATTCGTGCAGAGGCTTTTCCCGCCTATGGGATTAACCTTAATTCCGATAACGTCGTGGGGCAGCACAAACTCTCGCCACGCCTCCTTCACGGAATCTAGGCCTGTTAGCTTGATCATTGCGCGACTGAGCATTTCTCCGACTATCTGTCCATTGAGCGAATCACCGTCCCACACCGTTTCGTCGATAACTTCAACCACGGGGGTTAAATCTTGTAAGGTGGATTCATCTAACGGAAGTTGGCCCTCTTGAGCGTAGGAAGGTTCATTTCTCTGAACTAGCGCGCCTAGCGCTAATCCACTACCAATCACTCCTTTTGCTGTCCGGGCAATAAAGCGGCGCCGATTCACCCGCTTGGTTTTCAAACCGGCTGAATGCGACTCGCTGTTCCTCTCACGTGAAACGAGGCGGCAATCTTCAATTATCTGTTCCAGAATCGGATCGTTCGATGTCAGCTTCTCCATCGGCCAAGCAACTTCCTCCTATACTCGCGGCTCATTCCGGTATGTCATTCAATCGTCTTTGAACAAGGGGTTGTAGTTTTCTCAATTCATCAAGAATGGTGAAGGTAGAAATAGAATTGCCAATCCGAATATCGCCTGACTTCCATCTAACGATTGTTGTTTTGACAAATAATATAGGCATTGCGACCAATACGTCTAATACACCGATTTCATTGATTGGTTTGTGGGAGAGGCTGCCTAGCCGCGATTAAAAATCAGTCGATTGCTCTTTGTGTGAATGTGAACCGCAATCGTTATAGCTTTCAATCCACAACTTCATCCCACACCGTTAATAATACGAAAAGGTGCTCCGCCGCGCGCCAGAATTCCCGTGTAAAACAGCGGTTTTATTGCTTAATGTAAATGTACATAACATCGCAATCCAGAATGTCAATACGGACGATGGGCAGCGGTGTGTAAAGGAGTTACATAAGAATCCACACAATCTCCCCAGATATCAAGATAACATGCCTGCCGCCCTACCTCACATTAAATCTGCACGAATTCAGGTTCTACAGAATCTGAAATTATACCAGATTCGTAACCACGGCGCAGCAGTTCTTTGGCTCCAGCTCTACCCTTAACGCCGAAGTCAAGCGTGTAGTCATTCACAAACATACCAACAAATTTATCCGCAAGTTCCATTTCCATATCACGTGCATATGTCATTGAATACGCCAATCCCTGCTCACGGTGTTCGAGCGCGTATCGAATGCTATGTTTTAGGAGCGACGCAAATTTATGTATCCTTTCTTCTCCGATATCTCGGCGGACGGCATAAGCCCCAACCGGAAGCGGTAATCCCGATTCTTCATACCACCATTCCCCCAAATCAACAACTTTACACAGACCCGCATGCGCATAAGTTAACAAACCTTCGTGGATAATTAACCCGGCATCTGTCCGCCCGTCGTTTACGTATTCCGCTATCTTATCAAACGGGACAAACTCAGGTTGGCATTCCGGTTGGAAAAGACGCAGTGTCAAATAAGCAGTTGTCATCTTTCCGGGAATTGCGACCGTCTTGCCCGCTAGCGCTTCTTGAGACATCGGCTCTTTAGAGACCACAAGCGGACCAAATCGATCTCCAACGCTTCCGCCGCAAGGGGTCAAAATGTAGTTGTCTGCAACATAAGGGTAAGCGTGAACAGAAATAGCTGTAACCTCTAGTTCCGCGTTGAGCGCACGGTGATTTAAACTCTCAATATCTTCAACGACAAACTCAATCTCAAGATTATTGGTAGGTATGTGCCCTTCGGCGAGGGCATAAAACATAAAGGCGTCATCAGAACCTGAATTGTGACCAATTCGTATTTTTTCGGTGTGCGGCATTGCTTTCTCCTAAGACCATTCAAAATCGCATTTGTTGACTATAATTGACGTTGCTCGCTTTGAGCAAAAGTGTGCAAATTATAGCAGACTGAAAGAGTCAAGTCAAGGCTTGGCTAAACCGGAAGGCTCGCAATCGAGGAAAAGATCGATCTATTCCTCAGCCTGAATTAGGCAATTGTTTAAGCGCGGTTAGATTAGGGGTTTTGTGCTCAAGTATGATACCGCTCCTACCCTTAAGCGGCCATTCAGTGCAAACTATGCCCCTATCGGATGAATTCGTTAGACTTCCCATACAAAAATGAGTTCAGAATACCTGAGATGGTAGATTAGCGTGAGAATTTGAGGGCGGATTGGGTTGCCCGAAGGACTTACGCCGTTATCAACAAATTGCTAATCTAACATAACATGGACACTGCCGTTTTTTGAACCTGCGCTTGTTCGCAATTCGTTAATGAGTATGTGGACAGTGTTGCAAATCTTCCTGTTAACTGAACCGCAATCCACTCAGAATGATCAAGGAAACAGAAGATGACCACGATACCGTTCCAATAAAGATTCCAATCCTCAAAAGCGGCGGCATTTTCATGAACAATATTGAAAATACATCTCAACCTCATGAAAAACACAACTTCACTGTATTTGTTGTGAATCAGGTATTGGGGCGCATTGGCTGGATATTTAAGAACGAAACTGTAATCATCCCGCGATTCTTCGATTTTCACAGCTCGTTGGGCGTCATGCGTGGGTTGCTCCCACTAATCATTGGAGTCGGGCAAAGTTTGCCGCAGTTTCTCATTGCATACCCTGTTTCAAAGATGACTAGAAAAAAGGGCGTGTTCACACTTTCTGCATTTGGCATCGCCATCCCTTGGTTTATTTTGGCGGTGATATTAGAATGGACAAATTACGCTGGACCTGTCGTCATTGGTTTTTTTTTGGTTTCGCACTCACTAAGCTGGTTAATGCAGGGCTGCAATGGCCTTGCAGTGGGCGTCCTGCAGGGAAAGCTAATTCGTATCGATCAACGTGGTCGGCTATTAGCTTATGACAACAGTATCGGGTGTCTCCTCGCAATCGCTGCTTTTTGGCTGGTCATGCCGCATTGGCTTAGAGAAGGAAATACAAATTATGCGTGGATATTCGGCACCGCCGGGTGCTTCTTCGGTCTATCCGCATGCGCCAGTTTCTATTTTCGGGAGACGCCGGATTGGTATTCTTGGGACTCTGCCGATTCATCGGCTTCTCCCACTCTTTCAAAGTTTCTTGGTTCCGGATTGATGCTAATACGTTATGACCGAAACATTCAATTATTGGCGATTATTATCGTGTTGTTCTATTTTGCTCGGGTGCTTGTCCCGCACTACACGGTATTTGGGATGCGGAGACTAGGGTTGGCATCAGAGAATTTTTTCACAATAATCACGGTACAGAATATCGCAAACGCGCTCGGTTATTGGGCGATAGGTAACATAGCCGACCGAAGAGGCAACCGAATCGTGTTGCGCATGGTAATATTCATTGGTGCTTTCGCCCCGTTTGTAGCAATTGTTATCAGCCGGTTGCCCAATGGAGCGGACTTGTATTGGTTTGTGTACGCATTTCTGGGATTCTTTCCGACATCGTACCGTGTTGTGATGAACTATACGCTTGAGATCGCGCCGCGTGAAAGGCACGCACAATATTTGGGAGTGATGAATCTAATTCAAGCTTGCTCGCTGATTGCATCGCCGTTGATTGGACTATTAATTGATGGATTCTCTTTTGAACCGGTATTTATCTCCTGCGGCATATTGGCGCTTTCGGCGGCATTGCTGACTTTCCGGATGACGGACCCCAGGCACTCTCGTTTTCTTTAGTCAAAATAATTCTTGCAATGCCTTTTCATAAATTGCTTTTTCGCCCTGCGCCCCGTCAAACACTTGCACGACTCTACCAACGCGATTAATGAGGTACGCAGAAGGTATAGCTGTAAGTTTGTATTCCTCGACAATACCGGGCTCAGCCAACAGAATGGTATAGTTTACCCCCAGTCTCTCAATGAATGGTTTTACGACTTCAAGCCCCTCTTCATCAAGAGAAATACCGAGCATCTCAAACCCTTGCGCGCGATATCGGTCGTAGAGTTCGACGAAAATGGGAATCTCCTCTTCGCACGGTTTACACCAGGTTGCCCAGAAATCCAAAAGGACGATTTTACCCTCATAGTCCGAAAGGCTGACTTCTTCAAACTCGGTGCTTGCCAACGTAAAAGCGGGAGCAAGCGGAAAAGATTCGTCAACGGCGAGTCCGGGCTCCATCGTGTCGTCACCATTAACCGCATTACCATTTGTCATTTTTTCATCATCCGGGTCCACTATCTTGTCCGTATCAGAACAACCCATAACCACTAGAACCCAGAGAACCAGAGAGAAAATACTCAACAATCTTGAACGCATGCGTCGCCTCCCAATAAGCATTTCTACTTGTTAAATTATATCCCCAAAGATGCTAAGATTACGACATTTTATTTGGATGCAAAACAGGGACTTGATTCACCGGTAAAACTAACGCCTCCCAACTCAAGACCCGCTTACCCACGTAACCGTAATATGGTCCCATTTGCTCCGACAATCCAGCCTCGATTCTTATAGAGGCAAATATCAAGCAGGTTTTGTTTTGCTATGTTCGGTTGCGGTGCCCAAGTTTGTCCACCATCGGTTGTGTGCAATATCAATCCGTGTTCTCCCACGGCCCATCCCTTTCGATCATTGTGAAATGCGACAGCCCGTAAAGTTTTCCTAGTATTGCTTTTTTGCAGCGTCCAGGTCGCTCCACCATCCACCGTGTTCAATATCAAGCCGTTCACGCCGACAATCCACCCGTTCTGCACATCGGCAAAAAAGACACTGAACAGTGGTTCTTCCGTGTTGCTCTCCTGTTCGCGCCAGGATGCGCCCCTGTTTGACGTAAATGCGACTTTGCCTTGCTCTCCGACGATCCATCCATTCTGATCGTCAACAAAATTCACCGCCCATGCGTGCACGCCCGTCGGCGATTGCTGATTTTCCCACCGACGTCCGCCGTTGTTCGTGTAGAGAATAGTACCACTGCCTCCAACTGTCCAACCTTCAGCCGGACTTACGAAGTAGAGGTCCAACAAACCAGCCTGCTTGGCATTGGCTTGTCTTGTCCAAGTCTTGCCGCCGCTTGCTGTATAGAAAATTTGTCCCACTGCATTGACAACCCAGCCGTGGGTTGAGCTTGTAAAATGCACGTTATTAATTACAGATTTGGAATTTGCGTCGTTAACCGGCCGAATTGCCCACGTCGCGCCGCCGTCCGTGGTGGCTAAAACCACACTGTCCGCACCGACTGCCCATCCTCTCTGGTTATCCACAAAATGGACACCATATAAGTGAGCATCTGTTCCCGATTCAGCGAATTCCCAACGAATTCCCGTTTTATCTCGATCGCAAGCGGTATGGACGATTATACCAGTCAACACTATCAATGCCGCGCAATGTTTCATCTAGTTTTGCCTCCTCGGCCATTTTTCTTAAATTGTTCCGATTAGATGTACAAATTAACTGGCAAATTAAGCAGTGGCTTTGCGCGAGCTCATCCAGGACACCATAGACCTTATCTTTTTGTTACGAGTTCGCGCAAAATGATTCGAGAAAAACAAGTCAGCAGTCAGGAAACTGGAATTTGTGTTGACAAACCAACTTGCGTATGCTATGCTATCACCATCTCAATAAGCGAAAGGGGGTGATCATTCTGTCATTTAGCGGAATGGTCAAGGGAGGTGCGGCCTCTTGAGGGGCCGTCCCTCCCTTGACTATTAATCCAGCTACAAGGCGGGGCTAATTTTTAGCCCCGCTTTTTATTTCGAGTTACACATAACGGCAAATACGCCACGCTTCAAAAATGTTGAAAGCATGATTGGGTAAACATCTCATCACGTATGGACAAGGAAGAACGCAAGATGATTCGCGTAATTATAGATGGTGTGTGTGGACGAATGGGCAAACTGCTGGCGCAGGGTGTGACCCGGCAGAAGGACATGCAACTTGTCGGTTCGGTAGAATTTGCCGGACACCCCAATGTCGGTGAAGATGCTGGCGAGAAGTTGGGAATAGGGTGGCTCGGCGTACCCATAAGCGGGAACCTTTCTGAAGTTGTCAGTGACAGCGATGTTGTCATCGAATTTACCAAACCTGAAGCGACCCTTGATAACCTCCGAACAGTAGTTGAAGCAAACCGGGCGATGGTAATTGGAACAACCGGTTTTACGGTCAATCAACTCGCCGAAATACAAGCAATAGCGGCGGCAATCCGCTGTGTGATGGCGCCAAATATGAGTGTCGGCGTCAATGTAATGTTACAAGCGATTCAGCTAGTCGCAAAGGCGCTCGGTGATGATTACGATGTTGAGGTCATTGAGGCGCACCATAACCAAAAGGTAGACGCTCCAAGCGGGACAGCGATTCGCATCGCAGAAACCCTATCCGCCACTCTTGACAGAAGTCTACCCGAAGCGGCAGTTTACGGCCGCCATGGGATTATTGGGGAGCGTACAGAAAAGGAGATTGGGATACACGCCATTCGAGGCGGGGATATCGCTGGCGACCACACAGTACTCTTCGCTGGAGCAGGCGAGCGAATTGAAATTGTGCATCGCGCACACACGGCCGAAGCTTTTGCGAAAGGGGCAATCCGTGCAGCAAGGTGGGTCGTAGCGGCACCGCCGGGATTGCACGATATTGGTGAAGTATTGTTTTGACAAACAAATGGTTGAGTGACATGTTTTACGACTTCAACTGGGGTCAATCATTTTGGGGTTTGGAGGTGACGATTTTACACCTTTCTGCAGATGTTCCTGTTTATCCCGTAATTTTGCGATTGAGTGCATAATAAGTTCTCCGATTCGCCGCTGAGCTTCTCGTCTGTCCACAATTCCGAGAATCTTTTTGAAATCTATGGGCTGACCAAATGTCACGGAAAGTTTCGCCGGTTTCAACCATTTCGCATCGCGGGGCATCATCTGTTCCGCCCCCTTAAGAAAGACAGGAATTGTAGGGACATTAGCGCGATAAGCGATGAAACTCGCACCACCGAGCGCCTTGCCCAAGACGCCGCCAACACCGCGTGTACCTTCGGGAAAGATGAGAACGGCCTTGCCCATCTTCAAAAGTGACAACGTGTGTTTGAGAGCGGCTCGATCGGCTGCCCCTCGATGCACAGGGTAAGCATTTAGCGCGGTAATTAGCCAACTTAGTCCCGGAATCCTAAACACGTCGTGTCTAGCCATATAATGGAGTTCTCGGTTGGCAGCAGTTCCAATAATGACAGGGTCGGGGAGGCTAACGTGATTCGACACCAAAAGAACGCCGCCTTGCATCGGAACATTCTCACTGCCGTAGGATTCAAGTTTTCCCAAGGCATTGAAGAAAAATGTGGTTATTCGGTGTGACCGACGGTACACAGGTTGATCTGTCCGAAAGCTGTATTTCCGCCGTTGCATTATAGACCTCGAATTCGCCCTAGTACAAAATCAACGACTTGATCGATGGTCATATCGGTTGTGTTGACAACGATAGCATCTTCGGCTGTTCGAAGGGGGCTATGTTCACGGGAGCAATCCTTGGTATCCCGGTCACAAATTTCCTCTTGTATCCCGTTTAGCGTGGCATCAATCCCTTTAGCTTGCAGTTCAGCAAACCGTCGTCTTGCGCGTGCTTCAACCGAGGCGGTCAAAAAAAATTTGTAGTCCGCATTCGGGAACACAACTGTAGTAACGTCGCGACCCTCCGCGACAATCGAAATATCCGCACCAATTCTGCGCTGCTGTTTGACAATTTCTTGACGCAGTTCGGGGATCTTTGAAACATCGGATACCACACTGTTAATTTCCGGCGTTCGAATTGCATCTGAGACATCCTCGCCATCAAGCAATGCAATCTTTCCGTTCTCAGCGAAATTGATTTTACACGATTTCACCAGCCTTATCAACTCCGGTACATTTGCCCAATCTACCCCGGTGCGAATTGAATGCAGGGTCACCGTGCGGTACATCGCACCGGAATCAAGGTAGAGACAATTCAATTTTTCAGCGAGGCGTCGAGCAACTGTGCTCTTGCCTGAGCCAGCAGGTCCATCAATTGCGAGCGTCAAGTGTTTGATTGTCTTACCTCCCAAGCGTCCCGAATGGATTTGGACGCTATCAGAATACGTTCAATCTCAACTGCGTCGCCATTTTCGAGGAGCGATTTAAATTGGGCAAGGTTCTCAATGACGGTATCAATCATCGGTTGCAGTGCAGGGGCGTTTTGCATAAAAATGCCTCTCCAAATCTCCGGCGAACCCGATGCAATACGTGTAGTGTCACGGAAACCGCTTGCTGCGTAGTCCGATGCACAAACTGAATCACCTTCTATTTCCGCCACCGTCTTCGTCAAAATTGACGCAATCAGGTGTGGAAGATGGCTGGCGCCTGCGATGAGATGGTCGTGCAGATTTGGATCGAGCAGATGTACATTTGCCCCAACAAACTTCCATAGTTCGACAACACATGCTAACGCCTGTGAATCGGTGTTCTCAGTTGGGGTTACGATGCATTTCGCTCCATTGAATAGATCGGCACGCGCCGCAGCGACTCCAGTTTTTTCCGATCCTGCCATTGGATGGGATCCGACGAATTGCACGCATTTAGATTTTTCGACTTGCAGGAAACTATTGACTTCTTTAATGATCTGCCCTTTGACGCCAGCGACATCGGTGACACACAAGGTGGCTGCGTCATCCCTGACACGCTTGGCGCAGTCTGAGATACGCCGCACGGTATCGGATACACAATCCACCGGAGTCCCAATGATGACCAAATCTGTTTCACGGATGGCTGTAGAGATTTCTGTTGTAGCACGGTCAATGGCGTTGTATTGGAGAGCGACTTCTAGTGTGCTCATCCGCCTTCCGAGCCCGGTGATTGTTCCTCGGAATCCTCTGGCTTTCAAGGCCAATCCGAGTGAGCCGCCAATCAGGCCGGCGCCAAAGATTGTAATATTTCGAATCTTCCGAAAGTCATCAGCCATATTATGCGTAGGTGTTTTGACCTGTCAACTGGGCGGGTCTGTGTAAAGACAAACCAGCAATTTCTCGGGAGAGCGGTTTCCTTCCTGCTGTAAGAAGTCCTGAAATCAACGCGCTTGAATGAGTCCATCTCAAGCTGCAGCGTCAAAACTAAAACTCTTATAGATTGTTACTGGTGCTGGCATTATATCATTCTGGTGATACCGTGTCAACCACAAACCTTTTCGTGAAAGTGTTGAGAGATGTGCAGAACCGTGCGGCTTTAGAGACCGCGGCCGCCCACCCAATGGAAGTAACCTACAACTTCATGGGATACTCACTGGTGTTGCTGTCAGCGAAATTTTGACGGCGCAACACCATGGTCACATTGTGAAGAATTAAGGTCGGATAATAAGAGGAATCTAACTCCAGGGAGGAGGGCGGGGAGGAAATGACACACGCGAGAAATTGTACTTCGAGTCTTACTCAGGTATTTGGATTTGCAAGTCTTCTTGAATGCTCTTAATTGCTGCGAGAATGCCCGGATCTGGATAAAGCTGATAGGCGTTTTGGTATGCTTCAAGGGCGGATTCTGGCTCCTGGAGGAAACCAAGATTAATCTCTCCCATTTGCCGCCATGCATCAACTTGGTTTGCATCGAGTTCGACAATTTGTTCATATATTTCGAGTGCTTCCCCGTAAAACCGAACATCTCCCTCACCCCGCTCAAGACTTTGTGCTTGAACGTAGAGCAAATCAATAAGGTCGTCTTTAGCGTCGGTAAAGTTAGGTTCTTGAGCCACAGCTTCCTTGAGCAGCTCAATAGCCTTATCCGTTAACTCTCCAATTTCAGAAAGTTCTTCGGCTGACAGGGCGCGGCCGCCATAGGTGTAATCATGTACAATGCGCCTATAGGTCCGAGATAGTTGCAGGCGAGCAAGCAAGCCAAACGGCGCCGATTCAAACGGCAATGGAATTAATGCGGCGTCATTTTCGATAGCCTGTTTGTAGTAGTGAATGGCTTCCTTGTATTGCTGGGCGCCTTGATATAACAATCCTAAGGTATAGTGTGCTTCGGAATTAGTTGGGTCCTTTTCGAGCACATGAAGCAACGCTTCCGTAGCAGCAGCTTTTTCGCCATACCCGTATAGCAACTTTCCACGGAGTAGATGCACGCCAATATGATCCGGCTGCTCCTTTGCTACACGTTCAAGGTGTGCTTCTGCGTCTTCGTTCCAGTTGCTGTGAAAGTAAATCTCAGCGACTCGCAAATGGGCATTCAACAAGCTTTTTTCCAATTGATTCCCTGTGTCTGACCGTCCTTCCTTTGCAGTTTCAATCGAATTTATTGCACCCCAGTAGGAGACCAATGCTTTCACTAAATCCTGTTTGGCAAATTCGGCATCGCCGCGTTCCATTAACGTTTGCGCTTGCGCTAAAGGCTGTGGATTTTCCTCGGTGCCAGCTACTTTTACATGCAGAAACATCAGGACGAAAAATAACGCCAAGACGATTGTTTCAAGGTACAGCAACCATTTGTGCATACAGATTCCCATAATCAATACAACGACATTTAAGGTTCAAGAATTGACTTAGGTCGTCTCTACTACTGAACATCCGCCACAAGTTCCAAGAATTGCTCGGCATCAACGAATTGTTCAATGCGTTTCTGCTTTAATTGATTGCCATTTGAGTCATAAAAAATTACAACAGGCAATCCCACAATGCTGTACTTTTCCTTTAGCCGCTCGGATTCGTCTGAATTTTTAGTGAAGTCTAGCTTGATGTTAACAAATTGCGAAAGTTTCGATTGCACCGCGGGATGGGAGAATGTCTTGTGGTCTAGTTCTTTGCACGCAGCGCACCATGTTGCATAAAAATCCAGCATGGCGGGTTTCCCTTCGCTTCGGGCAATTTCTAATCCTCTTTCTTCGCTGGCAATCCAGTTTAAGTCGCTTTCCACCGCTGTCAGCCCGCCAAATATCATATACAATCCAACAACTGCCAATAAAATACCAAAAGCCTTCCGAAACCGCGCCAGACTTGACAGGTCTTTAAACCGTTGCGTAAATCGTCCCAAAAATACACCGAGTAGCAGAAACACGCCGGCAATAACGAAAAATTCCCAAGAATGTCTTAGGAAACCTCGCAGCGGTTCGATTACGTCTTTGAGAAAATATAATGCTACCGTAATAATCGCGACACCAAATATGTTCTCCAGCACATACATCCAGGTACCGGATCTCGGTAGAATGACGCCGGAAAATGTACCGATTACGATGAACAGCAATCCCATACCGATGGCATATGTGAGCATCAGCCAAAATCCGAGAAAAATGTCGCTGGTAGTTGCAATATAAGCAAGCACCGCACCCAATGCGGGACCCGTGCAAGGTGCAGCGATTATTCCCGCCACGGTACCCATACCAAATGCGCCGGCAAATCCGACGCCTCCGACGCGATTTAGCTTGTTCTGCACTGCGTATGGAAGGCGAATCTCGTAAACGCCAAGCATTGCCAAGCCGAGCGCAATTAAGATTACGCAAACCGGAATTATGACTCTTGCATCCGCCATCACTTCCCCAAAAACTGCTCCGGTTTGTGCGGCAGCCATACCGAGGATTGCATAAGTCAGAGCAATACCTAACACGTAGGTTACAGATAAAAGAAAAGACCTCCAGCGGTTGGTAGATCCACCTGCCCCAAACACGGAGACGGTAATCGGAATCAGTGGATATACACATGGTGTGAGGCTTGTGAGTATTCCGCCGCCAAACACCAAGAGAAACGCCCAAAAAAGACCTTTCGACAACGCTTGAGACAACTTCCCGCTCTCGCTGGTGGCAATCTCCGCACCACCCAAATTGTCAAATTTTATTTCAGAAAAAACCTCATCGTTAATGGGTTGGATCGACTCGTTTAATCCAACCACCTCAATTGGCACATCTACCGTGATAGTTTTTGGCAATCGACATGTTTCGTCGCTGCACGCTTGGTATTTCAATTGAAGAGGCAGTATTTTCTCACCCAGTTGAGCGGTTTTACTCAAGACTGCGTGGATGCCGATTGTCACTTTATCATGGTAGACAGGCACAGGGGCTTCGCCGAGGGACTCAATTTTCAATAGATCGCCCTGCGGATATACAATTTCTCCGAAAGTCACATCTGGTGTGTTCGGCGGATTAGCTTCCGTCGGAATCAGGTAATCGCCTCCGGAAGGATTCGCATTTGCGTGCCACCCTTCCGCAAAATCCATCACGAGACCTATGAGGAACATGCTGCCAGGTTGCACCTTATCGATCGACAACACACCATGCACTTTAACAACCTCGGTTGCGCCGCTATTTTTCTGCGGTAGTCCAAGGTTTGATTGCTGTGCTTCAGTAGTTACAGGCATGCCGATGTATTCGGAGAAATAAAGTAAGCACAGTCCGGCGACGAAAACCCACTTTCTAATCATCGTAAAGGCTCCATTTGTGGATGAATTATATCATGCATTGGTGAACAGATTGCTGCGATGCGGCTCACGGCGTCTCCCAGCTATGGTATACGCGCCAAATAGCAGGATTTTAAATGCTGGTTTTACTGCGAATCCATCAATAATTGCTGATCTGTTTCTAATTCTCGTGTCCCATTCTCCCTGCGAGTTTCTTTATGACCGCGGCTTGCAATTCTCCACGGTATCTCAATCCGGGAGCCTTGGCGTTCTGCAGACTCAATAACAGGTGCGTCTTTAACTCCTCAAAGGATGCCCAGCGAGCGTCCGCAATTTCTTTTGTATCCACAGGTTGTAGGTTACCGCCGACTGCTTGAGCGGTAAACACATGCGAAGTCCAGAAAACTTCCGTATCTTCATACGAAAAGTTAACTAATACCTTCAGGAGATATTGCCGAAGTAGTATTTTTAATCCCGTCTCTTCGAATGCTTCCCGGTGAACTCCGTCTTCAAAATCCTCCCCCGGTTCGATACCGCCGCTAGGCGGACGGAATACACCGGGAGGATAGCTGGGTTTTCGGATAACGGCGATGTTATCTCCATCGAAGATAAACGGTGTTACATCGTGAGCCCGTCCATGCCTCATACTCCATTCAAGCAATTCAAACGAGCGCTTGTCCATCGTATAAGCCGTGCGAAGGATTTGCGGTACCCCGTACTTCCGTTCGATTTGATACAACACTTTCTCGGTGATATACATGACGCCGCACTTATGCCGGAATCGCATGCGGTAAACCGCAACGTAGAAAATGAAATGACTAATCTGCGGGGCACCAATTTGTTAAATTCCTGAAACAAATCGTCCCGGACAAAAAAGATTGAGCGGATCAAGCCTTGCTTTAATCTGCTGCATTAACTTTAGGCTACTGCCGATTTCACCCCAAACGTCAACATGACGTTTAATTGACGTTGGAGCTGATTCGACAATCAGATTACCCCCAACATTTCGGGCGTGATTACGCAATTCAGCAATCACAATTGAAGCGAATTTTGCTGAGGCAGTGTCGGCTGAAGGTACAGAGAAGGCAAAATAAACTACGCCGTTACCGATGAGTCCCAAGACTCGCAAGTCCAGCAAATCACTGCATTGATCGAGTGCCGCCGTGATGAATTTTTCTACGTCGGTCATTCGGAGATGAGCTTTACAGACAACCATCTGAGGATTAGATTCGGGAAACGCCGACATTGATGTCCGGACATCTCGCTGATACGCGCCATCTTTAACTTCCACACCTGTTGCGTCATTTAGGTTCGCGGCGGCACGAATTTGATTCATCTGCCAATCTACAGTTTCGTGGTGGCCGTCTATTCCAATCACAAGGCAGGGATCGACAATGTCAACCGATGGGGCGCCCCCGACAATCAAATTTAGAAAGATTGGCAGAAGTTGGGAATCCGCTATCTCAATAGCTGCGCGTGAAGCTTGTGTAACGCTCTTGAAGGTAATTAACATGGTTCGCTCGACCTCTGGCAACGGGTTCAGCTTGAAGGTAATTTCCGTAATGATGCCTAAGGTGCCGAACGATCCAATGTACAACTTATTGAGATCGTACCCTGCAACATTTTTTACAACCTTTCCGCCGCATTTTACGGCGGCACCGTTCGACTGCACAAGTTGCATACCAAGCACACGATTCCGGGAATTGCCATAGTAGAGTGATGATGGGCCGCTAGAATTTGCCGCGACAATACCGCCGAGCGTTGCCCGATTAAGGTAAGGTGGATCGAAAGGCAGACACTGCCCGTTTTCCGCTAGTTTAGCCTGAAGGTCGGCAAGTCGAACTCCAGATTGTACTGTGGCGGTTAAATCACCCGGCTCGTATTCGAGCACCTCGTTAAGGCCTAATGTCGAAACAACCAGATCGACGCGCTCAGGGGGATTCCCAATACCCAGCTTCGTACCGCTGCCAGCAGGAATAACAGAGAGCTTGTTGTCAGCGGCATAATTCAAAACATCTCGAATTTCACCGACGGAATCGGGCAAAGTAACTGCTTTGGGTAGTAGGTCGTCAACACCATAAAGATTATCTTGATCGTCGTGCAGTATACCGTTTTCGCCAACGAGTTGGCTCAATTCGACGCGCAGCCGGTTATTGACAGGTTCAGTCATCTTGAGATAAAATAGCTGGGAAAGAAGTTTTCACTTCTTCTTTTCATTCTTTCTTCATCAACAGGGAATGATTCACTGTTACGGAACTCTTCACATTAAACAGTTGGGCTTTCAATCCCAAGCTTCACATAGGATTCCGTGGTTGGGAAAATTTTGCCGGGATTGCACAGTTTTGAGGGATTAAAAATGTCTCTGACGGTTGTCATCACTAAGAGGTCCTCCGGGCTATAAATCAGCGGCATGTAATCCATCTTTTCAACTCCGATGCCATGCTCACCCGTGATTGTGCCTCCGACTTCAGCGCACACTGTCAGAATCTCCATGTTTACCGCATCAACCCGTTCGCACTGGTCGGGATCCCGCTCATCGAAAAGAACGACGGGATGGATATTACCGTCTCCTGCATGAAAAACATTAGCTATAGGAATGCTGTATTTTTCAGAGATTTCTGCAACGCGGCGGAGCACCTTGGGTAGTTGGGTGCGAGGCACTACACCGTCTTGCGTGATGTAACTTGGCGCGAGCCGACCGAACGAACCAAAAGCGCTCTTGCGTGATTTCCAAATGTTCTGCCGGTCTGTTTCATCTTTCGCGCGATGAATTTCACGGCAGTTGTGGGAATTGAAGATTTCAGTGATCTGTTCGGCCTGATGCCGCATTCCCGCACTGATACCGTCTAATTCAACGATGAGAACTGCGCCGGCATCAAGCGGAAAACCCCAATGAAAGGCTTCCTCAACCGTTTTGATTACCAAGCTGTCCATCATTTCAAGGGCAGCCGGGATCATTCCCGCACCAATAATTTTGGACACTGCGCTTGATGCATCATCAATGGTTTCAAATACTCCCAACAATGTTTGATAGGCTTGCGGTTTGCGCGTGAGCCGTACAATTGCCTTTGTGACGATTCCAAATGTCCCTTCACAGCCTACCATCAATCCGCGAAGATCGTAACCCGGCGTCTCTTCAACATAACCCCCAAATTCAACGATTTCCCCGTCAGGCATCACGACTTCTAGGCCGGTTACGTGGTCCGTCGTAACACCGTACTTTAGAGTGTGAGGCCCCCCTGAGTTCTCTGCGATGTTACCACCGATTGTGCAGGCTTTTTGGCTGGATGGATCCGGAGCGAAATAGTAACCCCGATCTTCTACCGCCTGGGTTAGCAGAAGATTAACGACACCCGGTTCAACTACTGCACGTTGATTCTTGACATCAATTTCGAGAATACGGTCCATTCGATTTAGAGCGATGATAATGCCGCCGTTGACAGGAAGCATACCCCCACTTAAACCGGTACCGCCGCCCCGTGCGATAAAAGGCACACTGAACTTATTGGCGAGCCTTACAATCTTTGAGACATGCTCTGTCGATTCAGCGAACACCACGATATCAGGTGACGCTTTAAACAGTGTTGCTCCGTCGCACTCATAGACTGAAAGCGCAGTTGAATCAGTGAGAACATTTGCCGCCCCGACAAGATCTGATAATTCAGAAGTTATGCGATTTTTTTCTATCATCTAAGATGCCTCCAAGTCGTGTCCAAAGTCACCCATTAACGTATTGTTTTGAACACGAATTATCTTGCAATTGTGTATTTTCCAATTGGAATGCTTAAATTTTGATCGGCAGTGCAACGCGACTCAACATTGGACGGCGTACAAATTTTTGTTTGCACTATCGGCAAAATTAGGAAATATTACGTAAACAATCCGTCAGTCGCGTCAAGTTATTGGCTTTTCAAACATAGCTGTTAAATTTTCGCTGTTCCCCGACACGAGTAGTACGATTGCTGGGCTTAACGGAATTACTGCCGAAGAGTTCTTCAATTTGTGAGATTAGCTTGGGTTGAAATGGAATGCTGTAGCGGTCGTCGCACTTAGCAATAACCTCCCCATACTTGGGGCTCATCAGATGCAGGATGAGGTCACATTTGCCGCTGTTCTGTAAACAGAGGTCTTTTAAAGCACCAATCTTCTCCTTTTCATTGATGTCTGATTCCGGAATGGTAACTTCGACAGCCGATGTCATTTTATCGACGACCTGATCGATTGGCTGTACTTCAGAAGCCTGAATTTGACGTACGTCTTCTTCCATTTCATCGTCATTTCGCTGATTTCTCTGTCTTCCAGAACCGACATTGCCGCGTATCCATACGATATTCCCTGCATCTATAGCGGACCTTGCATTCTTGTAAGCTTCCGGAAACACAACGACATCAGTGGCACCTTCCAAATCTTCGATGACCATAATTGCCATTGGCTCGCCCTTTTTGGTATCGGTGAGATGCACTGAAGCTATTAAACCTGCCACGTATACTTCGGTGCCGTTGAAGTGTTCAACAAGGGATTGGCTGGACGCAGTTGTATAATATTTGAGGACATCGTCGTGTGCTTCCAATGGATGCCCGGAGAGATAGAAACCTAGTTGCTCCTTTTCATTCCTAAGCAGTTCATTATATGACCACGGCGGCACGTCATCAAGCACAATCTGTGAAATTGGCATGACCTGTTCACCCGCGCCAAAAAGGTTCATCTGCCCCTTTTCACGATCGGATTGCGTGCTTTGCGCCATTTTCATCACTTGCTCCAAGTTCGCCAAGTGTTGGGCTCTGTGTCCTTCAAATGAATCAAATGCACCTGCCATAATCAGGCTTTCAATAACTCGTTTGCTTACGGACTTTGAATCAACGCGTTCGCAGAAATCTTGCAGCGACGTGAATGAACCATCCTGTTCTCGGGCTTTCACTATGGCTTCAATCGCCCCTTCATTGACATTCTTGACCGCAGCTAACCCAAAGCGAATGTCCTCACCGTCAACGGTGAAGTCCCAACCGCTGCTGTTCACGTCGGGCGGCAGCACGTCCATCTTTATGTTAAGAAACTCGGATAATTCTCGGCATTCAGCGATATACTTCACGATCTTTTCACTAGAACCGGATTCGCCGCTCATCATTGACGACATGAACTCGCGGGGATAGTGAGTTTTCAGATAGGCTGTCTGATACGACATAATCGAATAAGCGACTGTGTGTGCACGGTTAAACGCGTATCGCCCGAACGGTTCAAGATAGTCGAATATTTCCTCTGCCTTTGCCGCTTTGATTCCATTATTTACAGCGCCGTCAATGAATTTTGCGCGTTGCATTTTGACAATATCCATTTTCTTTTTGCTCATTGCATCGCAGAGAACGGCGGCTTCGCCAAGCGTAAATCCTGCCATATCCCGAGCAATTTGCATCACCTGTTCTTGATAGATGCATACGCCGTAGGTATTCTTCAGTGCATTTTCCAATGTTGGATGAAGAGATGTCGCCTTTTCAACCTTAAGTTTTCGGCGGATGTATTGATCCATCATACCGCTGTCAAGGGGGCCGGGCCGGTAAAGCGCAGAAATCGGTATGAAATCCTCAAAGTTGTTGGGTTTAATCTGCATGATGAGGCGGCGCATTCCCGGTGAGGTTTCCAACTGAAATAGTCCCGCGACAAGGCCGTGGCTAATAAGCTCGTATGTTTTTTCGTCATCGAGTGGAATCTCTTCGAGCACAAGTTCAACACCGTGCCGCTCCTTAATCTGTGCGAGACAGTGAAAAACTTCACTCAACGTTCGTAGGCCGAGCAAGTCGAATTTGACCATGCCGACATCTTCAAGCATCTTGAGATTGTATTGTGTTGCAATGCGGTCGTTCTTGTCTTTGAAAAGCGGGACATATTCAGTAAGAGGACCGTTTGCCAAAACAATGCCGCATGCGTGGATTGAAACATGCCGCTTCATGCCCTCAATCGACCTAGCGACCTTCATCATATCGCGATTGTCCGCGGCATCGGCAAGCTCCTGAAACCGCGGAACATTTTCCAACGACTCGTTGAGCGTGACCCCCGGAACGGTGGGAATCAATTGCGTCACTCTGCGAACATCCGAGACCGGCATGTCGAGTGCACGACCGACATCAGTAACAGCCGCTTTTGCAGCGAACGTACTAAATGTTGCGACTTGCCCAACGCACTCAGCCCCGTACTTTTCCGTTAGGTAATCAATTACAATTTTGCGGTGTTCATCGCTGAAGTCGACGTCAATATCTGGCAGGCTAACGCGTTCAAGATTTAGGAATCGCTCGAACAGACAATCGTATTCTATCGGATTGTAGGTTGTCACCCCAAGCGCATACATCGCCAAACTGCCACCTGACGATCCGCGGCCGATGAAGGGAATGTTCTGCTTTCGTGCAAAGCTGGCATAATCCCAAACAATCAGAAAATAGCCGGCGTATCCTGTTTTTTGGATTACCTCCAGTTCATTGTCCAGCCGCGTTTTCATCTCAGTGGAGATTTCACCGTACTTTTCACGGAGTGCCGTATGGCAAAGTTCCGCAAGGTAAGAATCTGCGGTGTAACCGTCGGGAACTTCGTATTTCGGCATAATGTGTTCCCCATAGTCGAGTTCAAGCTGGCAGCGTTTGGCAATCTCAAGCGTATTGGTAATCGCTTCGGGTGGAAAATCTCTTAACGCCTCATGCATCTCATCCGTGTTCTTAAAGTAGAACTCGTTGCGAAAGCGGAGCCGATTTTCTTCATTCACCGTACGTTTCATCTGGATACACAATAACACATCATGCATCGTGTGATCCGATGCGTCAAGGTAATGGCAATCATTTGTCCCGACGATAGGCAGACCATGTTCCTGTGCGAGCTGCACCATCACCTCATAGGCACGTTTCTCCTCGGGAATACCGTGGTTCTGAACTTCGACGTATAAGTTGCCACGCCCCATGACATCCTGAAGCACCCTGAAATTCTTTACCGCCGTTTCGCGCTGGTTAGATGCCAATAACGCCGGGACATACCCCTGTATACATCCTGTCAGCGCGATGATGCCGTCACGGTATTCGCGTAAGATTTCCATATCGATTCTCGGCTTTGAATAAAACCCTTCAAGATAGCCGAGCGAAACAAGCTTCATTAGGTTTCGATAGCCTGTGGCATTCTCCGCAAGCAAGGTCAGGTGATAGGGGCTGCCTTGCTCTTTACCACGCTCGTGCCGGCTTTCAGGGGCAACATAGACCTCACATCCAACAATCGGATTGACGCCTTTTTCCTTTGCCTGCCTGTAAAACTCCCAAGTACCAAACATGTTGCCATGGTCCGTCAGGGCAACTGCTTGAGTACTCGTTTGATAAGCCCAGTCAATCATGTCCGAGATTCGGCATGCACCATCAAGCAGGCTGTATTCGCTGTGATTATGTAGATGAATAAACTCTGGAATTGACATTTCTCACCGTTAGCTATTGGTGTTTGACATTCGTGATTTTTGGAAGGTAGCAAATGTGAATGTTGCAGAAAAAAATTTACAGATGTATTTGTTCACTGTTTTGCAACTTTTGAGCAACATATGACATCTTAATCCTTTTAAATTTACCTAGCTGACTCGTTTTTTCACCGCCAACTCTTTTGGACGGATGGATTTCTATTACCGCCGCTTAGGAGGCGGAAGCCGCTTCTTAACCTCGCGGAATCGAAGAGAATCCTTTCGAAGATTGGGCTTTCGCGGTTGACGAGCAATTTGGGTGCGCACATTCTGAATTCGTTCATCAGTCGGGGGATGGGTGGAAAAAAACTGTTCAAGTTGACCCGGTTGTCTCTTATGTAATTGGCGCAGCGTTTCAAAAAACGTTGCTATACCTGCCGGGTCAATACCGGCATCCCACATTTGACGGACAGCGTAAGCGTCAGCTTCTCTTTCAGCATCGCGGCTGTATTTCATCAGCGCGCCAGTCCTAGCGATAGTGCCCGCAAGCTTCTCAAATTCGTTTGGATTTTTACCCAGGACTATCTGTTCCAAAGCTGCGAACCCGAGCTGTTTGGTTAACTGCTTTGCACCGTGACTGCCCACAACGTGACCAATTTCGTGCCCCATCACCCCCGCTAACTCGGCCTCATTTTCAGCAGCTCGGATGAGTCCAAGGTTGACGTACACATAGCCGCCGGGTAACGCAAAAGCATTTACCTCTTCGGCGTCAACTACTTTGAAATGAAAAGCGATGTTTGTCCGTTTAGAGTGCCGAACGAGACGCGCACCCAGTTGCCTGATGTATTCGCTAACGACAGGGTCCCGCTTATACAGCGTAAGATCTTTTTCAATCTCTTTCGAGAAACGATTCCCAAGCTCTACCTCATCTTCATCATTGAAAATATTGACATCGCTTAATACTGCGGCGCAGTTCGATAATCCACCGACTAAAATCACTGCGAATATGAGGTGCATGGTCATTGGGACGCGGAAACATATTTTTCGCATTGAAGAACTGCACCTATAGGAGAGTTATACCCGTTGTATTAAATTTGCGCCTGGCTCGAATTATCCGTGAGTTTCGAGTAATTTCAAAAAGAAAGTTGATTGCGTATTATTAATAGCGTTTTTATCAGACATCTTTCCAAAATAATTCCACCGCCCGATAGCCCCATAGGGTTGACAGTTATATAGAAGTCAATGTTAAACATTAATATCTAGCCCCAGCGGGGAGGCAGGTGTAAAACGACTACCCTTATATTGGACCAATATGCTGTAGGGACAACCCTTGTGGTTGCCCTTAACGATTCGGTTTTGTCAATCACATTGAGATAATTAGGTAAGATGTCTATTGATATATAGGCGATATTATAACCGATTTTCGAATGGCTGTAAAGCGGTGCGTTTGTCTAAACAAAAACTCCCAACAAACTAATGAGACTATTGAATTTATGGTTTCGCAGCTTTGAAATATAGGCAGTGCGCCGTAAAAGCGCATTCATGGCATGCAGGATTTCGGGCATGGCAAATTCCACGCCCAAATGTAATTAAGTTCATGTGAAACGGCAACGACTTCCCCGCCGGCACGATCTGCGCCATGACTTCGTGAGCTTTCTCAGCCGTACAATTTGAAGGTACTAAACCTAGTCGCCGACTAATCCGCAAAACGTGTGTATCGACAGGAAAAACCTCATGTCCGCATGCGAAAGTGAGTGTGACTGAAGCAGTTTTAATGCCGATTCCTTTGTGCTGACACAAGTATTGGATTGCGTCCGCTGTTTCCATTTCGCATATAAATTCCAAATCCAGTTCCCCATGATTGGCTTTAAGCCATGTTAGGAAATTTTTGATTGTCCGGCTTTTCTGTACATGCAGGCCCGCGATTCTAATTGCCTCTCCTATCTCCTCGACATCCGCTTTCTGTGCCTCTTCCCATGTAGGAAACCGCTCCTGGAGCGCCGTGAAACCCTTGTCACGATTTACGTCGTTTGTGTTTTGAGACAGAACAGTGCGAATTAAGCAATCCAAGACATTCTCATCCGCTTTACGTTCAGGAATGCCGTAAAGTTTTTCTAAAGCGTCAGAAATTCTCCGCGTTTTATTTTTCAGATTCAAACGATACCTCCAAAAAGCACCCTAGATTTATTCATTTAAGCGTGTTGTCCTTACAACATTTTTCGTTAAAATACGCGATAGTTAAGCGTCATCAGATAGTTCTGTTCGAGCTTGGACTTCTCATACTTTTTCAGTTCTATACTCGTTGTCAAATTGATTTGGTTTTCAACAAAGAAGACAAATAGCAGTTTCAAGGAATTGCTAATCTGTGTGTCATCGTCTTTTGAGCGTTTTTCTACATTTACCAGATGGCGCATGACGAAATCTATACGATTGGTCACTTCGTAGGAGAAATCGCTCGCTGAAATGATATTGTACGTTTTGAGAAAATTTCCTCCAACTTGGCTGTTGGCGGTAAATCGCTCGTTAAATTGGGCACGCCAATTTATCGGCAAAGAATACCTTGCGGTAATATCCGCCGCAGGAGCGACGCGTTTTTCTGAGGATTCCGACGTCAGCAATTCGAGCTTTGCGCCCAAAGTGATATCCCAACCATAAAATCGATCTGAAATATTTTCTCTAAATAACACCTCGTCCATTCTCAAAATTCCCACAGCGTCGATTTCCTCACCTTTCAACATGTTAGAATGTTTGATTATTCCTGCCATGTCGTCGTACCAATACCGCTTAAACGCCTCTCGATAGCGCGTTCTATACTCATCCCGCTTTTCAATAATTTGGCCCAAACTCACCATGGTCTCAGCGGGAAGATCGTCGTGCAGTTGGTCAGAAAACAATAGGAAATCTTCAATTCGTACAGCCTTCGCTAAGGCTGTGGCATTAATAAAGCGACCGAACCCAAAGCCAATCGTGACATCCAAAGTCGGCCGATCATATCCTTTTAGGTATGCACTATGCGGATTAACCGATGCGAAGAAATTTCGATGCGGCCAAACATATCGCCTTAACCGCCAATCCATGTCTGCATTGTAGTCGTTCGCTCGTCTCTCCCTTGACGCCGACCAAATCAGGTCAAATGAATATCCGTAGGTCAACGATTCGTAAAAGGTGTTGTAGACCGTTCCAATTCTACCGTGATTACTAGTTGTCTCCTTTCCGTCGCTCGCATAATTGTAGTTTAAATCAATAAGGAAGCTATGTGCCGAACTAACGGGAACTTTATAGTCTTTGATTAATAAATTTTGTGAAAAAGCCTCGGTTCCTGTGATTACATAAGTTACAAAAATAAGAGTCGTCGAAATGTGTTTCATATCAGATTATCCAAGTAGATACAGCAGGGGAATAATGCAATTCCTGAAGCAAATAGTATTGGTTTGCGCTCCTAGGTTTTCGTTGTCTCCACAACTCAATCTTCACATTCCTACCGCGCATCGGTAAGGACCTCGTATTTCACCAGTGTAATGATATTTTCTCCTTTTGAGTCCTCTTGCTTAATTATTCGATACGGATGTTCCTTTTCTACCCAAAACAGGTATTTGGTTTTAATGACTTTCCCTTTGAGACCGGATACGCCTGACTCTATGAAGTAACAGTCGAAAATACCTAACGGTGTCGTGACTTTTTGTTCGGCTTTAATTTTCGCATATACTCCTACCACGTGGTCGGTTGTGACAAGTATGAATTTCACCTTCTCCTTATTGAATGGATATCCGCGAATCACTTCTAGAATCGTATTGACATCATAACTATCCTCTCGAATCTCCTTCACTACATTTCGCTTTGGGCCGGGGTAGATGAAACGGACGCGCTGCTCGGCGCGGTGTTTATAGTATTCGATGGAGTATTTTTGCTGTCCGGCATCGTCGCGCTGTTCAATCAAGATTGGCCGCAGGTCATTTGCCCTGACAACCATATTCTGGGAATCCGTCGAAATAACATATACAAACTGACCGTCGAAATTTTCGCGTGAAATTTTATGGATTGAGAAATGGATTTTGCCCTTTTGGTTAACCTCATAAGTTGACTTCTCTACGGTAGGGAAATGGGGGTCACGGAATGGTGGCAGTTTAACGTCACACAACCCAGTCGAACTGAAAACGGTAGGCAATAATATTAACCCACTGAACACTATGTGAGAAAAGGGAAGCGTATAATGAGCAATGAAAACTCTCGAATTAGCAAATCCAAAACATCTTCCCATGTGCATCTTTGCCCATTGTCCGATTCGCGTTTCAGCCAACTAGAAAACGCGGTAGTTGAGTGCAATGGTAAAATTGGTAGTGATGCTTTCCTCTGGCGCCTTTTCGATCTGTTGCGTTGCCACCAAGTTTACGTGGTTCTCAATGTAATAAAGGAACGAAAGTCCGAATGAATGGCTAGCCACTGTGTCCGCTGCTTCGGGTTTTTCTACGCGAATCAGATGTCGAAGGCGAAGGTCAACACGGTTGGACAGTTCGTACGAAATATCGCTCGACAGCGAAGACGAGAAGGCTTTCCCCAACCCATCAAATGGTGTGTTGATGGAAATGCGCTCGCTGACCTGCCACCGCCACGTTATAGGGCGGGCATAGCTCGCGCTCACATCAAGATTGACGGGTGGACGATTTTCGTCGGCAAACGGTCTCGAGATATCGAATTTGGAACCGAGTGTTAAGTCCCATCCGTAAAACCGATCGGCGACGTGCTCACGTTCAAGGACTTCCTCAATGCGAAGAATTCCAACTGCGCCGAGTGCATCTTCCTTGAGAAGCCCGGACGCACGCATGATCGCTTCCATGTCATCATACCACTCTTTTTCGTAGGTCTCTCCAAATCTGTCTTCATATTCTCTTTCACGATTGATAATTTTGCTAATTTCAAGGATTGCTGTTTTCGGCAGATGGTCTCTGAGTTCTCCCTCTCTAATGAGAAATGCCTCAATTCGAACGGCTTTTGCGAGAGCGGTTGCTTCAATTAATCGCCCATATCCTACACCAACAGTGACCGCAGAAGCGGGCTGACCGTACACCCTGCGCAAGTTCGAATTGACACGCACGGAACCAAATAAATCTTTGAGGGACTCATGATTCTGCATAAGATACTTCTTGACACGCGCATCTGCGTCCGCATGATAATCTGTTTTATACACCTGTTTTTCTATGTTTCTATCAACTAACCCTGAGCCAATAATGTCAATGGAATATCCGAACGGCAAGGAATCATAAAACCTATTGTAAACACTGCCAATGCTCCCCGTGCTGGTAGTAATAGTCGAGCCCGTTGCGGCGTGGTTCACGGAGAAATCAATAAAGAGGCGATCTGCTGTGCTAACCGGCACTTGATAGTCGGAAATAGACACCCTCTGCGCGGAAACGCCGCTAACGGCAAGGATAGAGATTGTGATAATCATAATGCGCCAACTCAATCCAACGACCATACCTCTCCCTTGGAAATAACAACGGTTAGTTGCTAAGGCGGTTTTCAGTTCACTGCAAGTGTTACTACTACTGCGGTAGAACATCCACGATTAATGCGATTGCGCTTGAAAGTCCGATTCGCCGGATTGCCCGGCATGTATTGAAATGTGACTTCTTAAAATTGCAAGATGGGTTGGATTTTGTTATTCACCTTTCTTGTGCAAGCATTAGGGAAAAATTCCTAATTCTAGATAAGAGCGGGCAATTTTGTTGATTGCACTGATGAAAGAAGCTATTCTGAGATCTACATCTTTTCCGTGTTGTTTATGGATTTCCCTGATTTCGTGGTAGGCATCAATCATAGTGTCCTCAAGGCCAGAGTTAACGAGGTCGAGTTCGCCCGCACCGCGCGACAATCGGCTGACTTCTTTTTCTGGAAACGCCTTTCCTGTTATTTTTTCGATTGCGTTCAGCATGTTTTGGTTCGAACTCTCTTCAAAACGTTTCTCCAACCGTCCAAACCGCACATGCGATAGATTCTTAAGCCATTCGAAATAGGAAACCGTTACCCCACCGGCATTCAGAAACGAATCGGGGATAATCATTGCGCCTTTCTCTTTGAGTATGTCGTGTGCGGCAGGGGTAGTCGGGCCGTTTGCCGCTTCACCGATAATCTTAGCCTGAATGCGCGGTGCGTTCTCATGAGTAATCTGGTTTTCCAATGCGGCGGGAATAAGGATGTCACATGGCAACTCAAGCGCTCTTGAGGACGGCTCGATATTGGTGGCGCCGGGATAATCAAGGATTGATCCGTTTTCACGTCTATGTTCCATAACGCTTTCGAGATCCAATCCCTTTGGATTGTAGGTTGCCCCCTCGTACTCCGCCAACCCGCAAATGACCGCACCGCTTTCTTGCATGAACTTCGCCACGTGGTATCCTACATTTCCAAGCCCCTGTACGACGACCGATTTTCCTTCTAGTCCCGACGATAGACCGAGCGGTTTCATATCTTTCGCTAGGCCGCAAGCCTCCCGGATGCCGAAGTAAACGCCCCGGCCGGTCGCTTCTTTCCTTCCACGGATTCCGCCTTGTGATATAGGTTTACCAGTGACACATGCCATTACCTCTAACTTCTCTGAAGCTAACGCGTTGTACGTCCCGAACATCCACGCCATTTCTCGGGCACCTGTTCCGTAGTCCGGTGCCGGCACGTCTACGCCTGGACCGATGAAATTCTTCATCACCATTTCATAGGTAAATCGCCGTGTGATTCGTTCTAGCTCTTCGGTAGAATATTTCCATTTTGCAATTTTGATCCCGCCTTTGGCACCCCCGAACGGTACATCAACGATGGCGCATTTGTATGTCATTAGTGCCGCGAGCGCCATTACCTCATCTTCATTGACCAACATACTGTAGCGAATGCCACCCTTGGTCGGCAGTTTGTGGTGGCTGTGTTCCGCCCTCCATGCGTGAATCGTCTCGATAGTACCGTCGTCTTTTTCGAGAGGAAATGTTATGTGGTAAACGCTGTTACAAATTTTAATCTGCTCTAACAGGCCGGGGTGATGGGGAGTTAGCCTAGCGGCTCTGTCGAAGTTCAGATTGACCTGTTCAAAAAAAGGCGTAGTCTCTGTCATAGCGCATGCTCCTGTAAAAATAAATGTCCCGTGTAATTGCGGGGCGTATGATGCTCCTTGCTTGTTACAAATCCGCCGTATTGCTCAACGATATCCTAAATGGGTTGGATTTTATCATAACACAAACAGAAAACAAAAACAACGGTTCGATAGTCCCTTAATAAAAGAATACAAGGTTGCTTCCTAGAATCCACGAGGCGAGCAGTAATACCCTCATTCGCTGGCCAGCGATGAACAGGGTGGAAGGCGGATTCCGGCGCCAATATGGTCAGGTTGGATCGGCGAAAATCAATGGTAATTCACATCGTGCGGAATTAGATGAATGAACCGTTGCCGGAAATACAACTTCTATACGGGAATGTGGCTAGGAGGAAGGCATAAACACAGGGGATGATTGGTGATTTAGGGCATGGATGATAATTGAGGTAGGCATGTCCCCTGGCAAACTCTCGCGGTTGGAAAAGTAGAATTAGAGGGCTAAATAGAGAGAGGTAGTTTTTTTGAATACGCACTTGTATTCTGATAAAGAGATAATAACGCCGGCGCGCGGCGTTAATGCCCGCGGTTCATGATGACGGGGTTATCGGAACCGTGATTTCTTACTACACCCGAGTCTAGACGATTCGGTAATCACAACAATACGGATACCGAATCGTCAAGGTTCGCGTTGGTTATTACGCACGGGTGGTACATTTGAATTCCATAGAGAATTGCATACACCTCAATAGTTTCTAAACTATCCCTAATCCCCAAGTGCGATTTTTACGCGGTGTTTCACTCAATCTAAACGCCTCATTTCTCCGGATTTGTAGCGGCCCCAATAGTCCTGCACTTTCACCAAAACTCTTGGCGCGAGAATTATACTGCCTACTATATTTGGGAAAGCCATGCTGAGGATTAGCAAATCAGAAAAATCAAGTACATCAGTCAATGTGTTGACCGCTCCGAGAATAATAAAACCGACAAAAATGATCCTGAAAACGATAACCGATTTCAAACCAACCCCGCCGAAGTGATCCAACAGATAAACCCAACCGCGTTCGCCATAGTAACACCAAGCAATCATCGTGGAGTACGCGAAAAGCCCAATGCTTATGGTGAGGATATAAGGAAACCATCCAATTGCACTACCGAATGCTGCTGTCGTTAGCGCAACACCAGCATTTTGCGGGATGCTCGGATTAATCCACGCCCCTGTGATTATCACTACCAATGCGGTCATTGTGCATACTATGATAGTATCAATGAAAGGACCAATCATGCCGATGATTCCCTCCCGGACAGGTTCATCGGTCTTCGCCGCGGCATGGGCGATAGCTGCGCTGCCAAGCCCAGCTTCGTTGGAAAACGAAGCGCGTCTAATGCCCCATACAAACACGCCAACTATACCGCCGTAAAACGCATTGTCCGCGAACGCCATAGTAAAAATCAAACCGATAGTCTCAGGCACCTTGGTAATGTTCGTAAGAATGATGAAGAGCGAAGCGACTACGTAAATGCCGCACATCGCCGGAACGATTTTGGATGTTGCCGCGCCAATCCGCTTAATCCCACCAATAATGACAATCCCGACCAGTACCGCCATGATGATACCAATGAGCCAGTTGAAGCTCTCCGAAATCCCGAACGTACTCCGAAACGCTTCGGCAGTTTGGTTGGCTTGGAACATGTTGCCGCCGCCGATGGCGCCGCACATGATCATCAGCGCGTACATTACGCCAAGGACTTTCCCTATCGGCTTCCAGGACCCGCCCATCTGTTTCAATCCCAAGTCAACATAATACATCGCACCACCCGAAATTGAACCATCGGCGTTTACCCGGCGGTGCATCTGCGATAGAACGCAGGTGCAGAATTTTTCGGACATCCCAAATACCGCGGCGAACATCATCCAGAACACCGCACCTGGGCCGCCCAATTGAATCGCGATTGCGACGCCTGCGATGTTGCCGAGCCCAACTGTCGCAGAAAGCGCGCTTGTCAAGGCGCGGAAATGGGAAATCTCGCCGGTGTCTTCCGGCTTGTCATACTTCCCGCGAATGACATCAATCGAGTGTTTTAGCCCTCGAATGTTGATCCAGCGATACCAAAACGTGAAAAAGATACCTCCTAAAATGAGAAGCATCACGAGAAATGGAACTGGAATAACGCGCTTCACCGGATTGCCCATCTCGTCGTAAATCGGCATACCCTCCCGATCCACTTGGTTTTGCTGGACTGCGCCAAAGGCGATATCAAAGAACAGGACGGCTGAAACGGCTTTATTTACCGTAGCGAGGATTGTCGGTGTTTCCTCCGCTTCCGCCCACGCGGACGTAACAAGTGGAATTGTCAGCAATACCAGAATTACAGCTAACATCTTACTGTAAAGCAATAAGGTTTCTCCTTTCATTTTTGTTTATGCAGAACATTACTCTTCTACAGCAACGACCTGGCGAAAATCAAACTCAAAATCAACTTTTGACCGACTCCCTTCCCCATTCATTATTATGACATTGGGAATGATAACGCTCACATCCGTTGCCTCAAGTTCGAGCCGATCAAACACCAATAGCCCACTGCGTTTGGCGCCCCGAAAAAGTTTCCCGCCTTTGAAGATTGTGTCTCGAGCAACACTACGGGCGTCGTTTAAATCATATGGGTCTGGATAGGTGTGGTATACTCGGTAAGGTGGATGATAACGGTAGCGATGAAGATGCCCGTAGAAATAGTGGCGGTAAGGGCTGCGGTAAAGCGATTGAGGGTAAGGATAGGAATACCGATATCCAATATCGTGATAAACTACCGTCCGAGGGCTTGGCGTATCGTAGACATCACTAAAGAAGCTGTACGGCAACGAAGCGTACTGATCCCCATGCGCATCAATCAAAAATCCGGTTTCGTCAATAACTACCCGCCTATTATCGACGTTACGTACGCGGACGCCGAAGACTGTATATAAAGGTACTAAGTTTCGCCCATCCTCAACTACGTAAGGGTTGATGCTAGGGTGTTCTATTAGCTCGGCTAGCTTGGCTGAATCGAGCGGTTCAAGCGTTATACGGACACCCTTCTGTTCGACCGTTATTGAACCCGCCTGGGGATTGATTTGAGCGTTCTCGCCCTCAGCGACAGGCTCCATGTAGACATCAATATGCTGTTTGAGACCACAGCCCGACAGATAGCTCGTGGCCGCCACCAAGAAAAGTAAACCCCAAAACTTTCGGTACGTCATTTTTCGCTCCTTCGTTAAGAAATTGAGTGATTTGCTGCTTCTACCGACACTGAGCAATTTAGATGCCATCGGTCACTCAATAAATGACTAGGGCTAAACGGGGGGCTATAATATGGCACATTAAATCTACTGTGGCAAGCACGATACAATACTGTAGCAAAAAAGAAACTAGAAATTAAGTTTGGATTACGATTCAATTAACGCCGAATGTATAACGATTTAGGCGTATGTCCATTTCACGAATTCACTTAGTTTAACATAGCACAAGAAAAATTGCAATTGCTTTTCATTTTCTTTCATTCAGGCGTACTGCCGCCATAAAATTCGCCCTACTATCAGTCCAACAACGGCAATAATTGCGGTGAATGTGCGTTTTTCACTCTTTAACGCGCGGGAGATGGAAAAATCGTGCTTGGAAGGATTGGCATAACGGCGAATTTTAGGAAGGAATCGAGGCACTGCCGCAAAATAGGATTCATATACTGAACCACAGAACTTGCGCAGGTAAGCCTCTTCAGAAGCGATAATCGGGAGATACTGAGCAGCGTAGCCAATGAAGAGCAAGATTATCATCCAGTAGACATTAGCGATTAAACAGATACCGAAACTTAGGAGCAGATTTCCCAAGTAAAGTGGATTTCGGACATAAGCGTAAGGGCCTGTTGTAATGAGGTTGCGCGCTACGCCTAAATCTTGGGCGCGGGTGGTGCCGCCCGCATAACCTGCGGTCCACAAACGAAGACACTCACCAATACACAAAAAGGAGATTCCAATCAGAACAGAAATCGGCGTAGGTCGGGAAAAATAGGCTAGGAGCAGAATAAAAGGAATGGGAGTCAGACTCCGCAAGCGAAAGAGAAATCTGCCAATCATATTGGATTGCCCATTACGCTCACTTGGGAGTTTTCCAAATCAGCACTGCTCCAATGATTGCATAAATTGCGTTTGCGCCCCAACACGCTACGATTGGTGAAAGTTTTCCGTTTTCGCCAAGTCCCTCAAGTGTTGCAAACGAGACACCCCAATACAAAAAACTGAGAAAAAAGGCAATCACCAAACCGGCGAAAAACCCGGCTTTGCCAAATCGGATAGAAATTGGCGCACCGATTAATACAACGACGAACGCTGCAAACGGATAAGCCAATTTGTGCTGTATCTTCACCTGCTCACGTCGAATGGTTTGGCCCGCGCGCCTTTTATACCGAACCTGCTCCTGCAACTCCGCAAACGTCATCGCGCGTATATCTTTGTCGTTTCCCGCGAACCGCTCCGGGTTTTCAGAGCGATTAATCTGCTTGGTATCGAACGGCTCAAAAGAAATTTCAACGTCTTTCTCAATGCGGCGTATAAAACCGTCGACGAGATGCCATTGGGTAGGTGACCATGTTACCGAATGGGCAAAAATCTCCTGCTCAAGATTTCCGATCGAATCAAACTCATAAATTGTCATTTTATTGATGTTTTGTTGTTGAAGATCCAAGTTTTGGATGTAGAACAGCCGATTGTGTTGCCCTTTAAACACCACATTTCGACTACGGCGCAACGGAATTTTCTTTTTCAATTGATTCGCCC
This sequence comes from Candidatus Poribacteria bacterium, assembly GCA_028819845.1. GTDB lineage: Bacteria > Poribacteria > WGA-4E > WGA-4E > PCPOR2b > JAPPKS01. The sequence goes on from JAPPKS010000012.1 coordinate 117,333, forward strand.
GGTGGTAAGCAGGTGCGGCAACCTGATCGTAGAACAGTGAAAAAAGGATGCAAATGAGGAGAGTAGAAGCGAGAATTGGGGCGATTATACGATACACACTGATGGTCGCCATCTTCATTGCTGTGAGTTCGTTGTTTCTTGCCATGCGCCCTAAAACGAAGAATGTCGCGAGAAAACTGGCGAGCGGGACAACCTCCATGATTCTGCGCGGAGCCTGAAATAAAACAATCTGGATTGCCGTGGTGTAAGGTACATCTTCATCAAATCGTTTGATGTCTTTATCAAGCAAGCGAACAACAACCACGAGCGTAATGAAAAATGCAAGCGCCAACACAAAAGTTCTTATATATTCAGCAAAAATGTACCGATCTAGGATTCTCAATCCGATTCCCCGAGATGTTGTACTTCCGGACTTTTCAAATCTACTGGCGGGCTTTCACCCCGCGTTCGCCACGCTGTGAATCTATCTTCAAAAATCGTCATCACAATGATCCCCATGCCAATTGCTCCGATAGTGATATTCGGCAACCAAATAGAAAAAGCGGGCGACAGCGTTCCATTTTCTCCTGCCTCCTGCCCGAACTGTAATATCAGATAGTAAACAAGAATTAGAGTCAGCCCAATACCCGCCCCGACCATTTTGCCGCTGCGTTTCACTATCAACCCTAGCGGCACACCGATTAATCCGAATACAAAACATGCAAACGGGATTGAAAACCTCTTCTGATACTCTACCCGCGCCTTCCTCAACTTATCGATTATTAAGTCTGAACTGTTCACCTGCGAAACACGGCTTTCAAGTTTTTTCACGTGGGCTTTGAGTTTTTCCATCGACATGGTCCGAGGACTTTCAAATTCGAGTTTTGTCCGTTCCACAGTCTCGCTCAAATCGAGTGCGATTCGATGTTCAGCAAACGATGTCAACCGGAAACCGTTAGGGGCGGTGGGAACCGGTTCATACGTTAAGCCGTCGTAGAGTTTTAACCAAGCCTGGCCGTTTTCAATCTCAATGTCCCCTCCAGTTGCATGGATAAAACGAGGCTGCCCCGACCAAATTGAATCCCACACCTTAACGTCTTGCAACCTATCCGTGATTGGGGCAGTCGATTCGTACATCCAGAGTTTTCCCTCCCGTTCCAATTCCTTCATAATCACACCCTCCTCTAACACAAAAGCTGGATTCTGCCTGTTTATATCCCGCTTTAACGAAGCATAAGCTACATTGCCGCGGGGCAAAGCGTAGTCCATGAAGAAAAAATCAAAGACGCCAATTAAGCTTGCAACGACCAAAAGCGGCAAAAGGATTTGATGAAATCCAATTCCGTGCGATTTCATAGCGGCAATTTCATTATCTGTCGAGAGTCTTCCCAAGGCAAGCAGGATTCCAACGAGGGTTGCCATTGGGATAGTCAAGACTAGTATCACCGGCAAGACATAAATCAGCAGTTCAATCAGATAGCCGAGGTTGATTCCCTTTTCCACAAAGCGTTTTGTGAGTCGGAAAATTTCGTCAAGTAACAGGATGGAAGTAAAACAGAGTAGCGCAAGGAAGAAGGGCGGGAAGAACTCTTTGAGCGCATATCTAGTTAAAATTTTCAAGCCTATAAAACTCCGATTGCCTGTACAATGTACATCGAATTGTTGGTTTATTTTACACCACGCAAATCAAAATATGCAAGATATTAGTTGCTTCGCAAGAGTTGAATCTTCAGTTACACAATACCTTTGACCGTCAACGAGAAGTTCGTCAATACTTGGGTGTTCCTACGAGAGTTGCCGGAACTAATAGGCGGCGCGAGAGGGGAACGTGCTAGCCGCGTCGCGGCAAAACTACAACATCATTACTCCGATTCGGTAGATATATTGATGCTTTCCTCAGAAGCAGAGGTGTTGGCACATCAGCCGGAGATGGCGCTTCCTTACAGGGGCAGGACACAAGCTTACTTGAGGTTGCTCAATAGAACTTTAGAAGCCTTTGAAGGAAGATATTTCTGAAAATTAGATGCAAAACCCATCAGTTTGGGGAGGAAGTTTAAGGAGGTACTGCATGTTTTTCGCTCATCGGGCACGCCAGATTACACGATTGTCGACATTGGCACAATCTCTTTTGAACACGACGGGATACTCTACATTGAGATACAGGTCGGTGGGGGCGAGGCAGCAGGGACGTTTGAATTGTTCGATGGTGACACGGAACTTGTTACAGATGAATCTCCTGATGAAGCACTGACGGGAGCGTGGAATATCCCGCCCGGAGGAACTGGACACATTATGTACGGCTTCAAACGGGGGCGGCGTTTTAAGTTGACTGCTGCCGGGGGTAGATCAACCAAGTCGGGGTGCATCAACGCATTTATCGCGCATATTTATGTGGTCGACGAGGTGTGAAAGTATTGGCAGTTGCCGCAGTAATCCGATTGACGCCTTGGTTCTGTCGGATTACAGCCCAGAAAGATTGTACACGTTGCTGCAAATTGCGCGCGTAATCCAGGCGAACGTAAATAGACATTTAGGACGTTACTCTTGTGGTACAGCGAATTTAATTCAACGACTGCAATACATCAAAGTAAGTCGGGAAGGTTTTGTTGACGCAACTAGGATTTTTTATTCGAATACCCGGCACTTTCAATCCAATCAGAGAGAAACTCATGGCGATTCGGTGATCGTTATACGTGTCAATTGCCGCAGGCGTAATCCTCGACGGAGAAATTTCGACACCGTCCTTGCCCTCGACAACTTTCACACCCAGTTTTCGTAGTTCTGTGACCGTGGCGTGAATGCGGTCTGATTCTTGCCAGCGAGTATGTCCAATATTGCGAATGCCCACTTTGCTGGCGGCGAAAGGAGCGATTGCAGCCAACGTGGGCCAAGTGTCCGAAATTGCGTTCATGTCTATATCTATCCCCTTAAGCTGCTTAGCTCCAATTACTTCACACCCACCACGTTTCCAATTGACCTGGCACCCCATTTTTTCCAGCACATCTACGAAATGCACATCTCCCTGAACAGAGTCCGTATTGAGGTTATCTACTTCGACGCGGCCGCCTGTGAGCGCCGCGGCTGCAAAGAAGTAGGATGCGCTTGAGGCGTCAGGTTCAATTAAAAACTCGCAGGCTTGATACTTCTGTCTACCTTCAATGTGGAAGGACCGATAGTTGTCGTGGGTCACAGCCACACCGAACGCCTTCATTACGGACAGGGTCATGTCAATATACGGCGTTTTAATTTTGTCTGTGATTTCGACCTCTATACCTTCTTTTGTATATGGTGCAACGAGCATTATCGATGTCAAGAACTGGCTACTTTTGTTGGTATTCAGTCGGGTTTTTCCACCTTCAAATCCATTTGCATTGACAATGGCAGGAAGAAATCCGTTGTCGTATACTGAGCGCACATCAACGCCAAGTTGCTGCAGCGCATCGAGCAGATTAGCGATCGGACGGGTCCGGCGCATGGGTTCGTCACCATCAATGACGAAATTGCCTTTCCCGAGCGCAACATAACTCACAAGTGACCGCGATGTCGTTCCGGAATTGCCGACGTAGAGTTCAGCGTGATTGACAGGGATTTTACCGCCGTTGCCAGCAACCCAAAACGTGCACCGATCTTCGTTCGCTTCGATCTCTACCCCGAGTTCTCGCAGGGCGGTGCACATGTAACGGGTGTCATCGCTGAATAGCGCCCCGGTTAGCTGAGAACGCCCTTCAGCGAGCGCAGCAACCAACAACGCCCGGTTTGTGAAACTCTTGGAACCGGGAATTGCGACTGCCGCATCAATTGAGCTCTTAACGGGTTGAATCTCGATCATGCTTTTGCGGATTTTCAGCTTAAGTCAGTGTACATTTCTTGTCGGCTCGATTTCACCATTAAACGTTGTGATACTGTCGAATCCACAGAATCGGGAATTGAGTTCTACTTTCCATAGTCCGAGAATTAAGCGGTGAATTTTAGCAATATTTAGACCAGTCCGTGTTCAACCAACAGCTTTCTCAATTCACCTTTCGCGCCGTCATTGAGCGGCATTAGAGGGCTCGTCGTGTAATCACGGCAGATGTCTAGGATTTGCATGCATGCCTTCATACAACTGACTCCAGCGCCATAGGCGTAGAGCTTGCTCAGCTTTAGCAACCGTGCTTGCAAACGCTGCACCTCATCAAAATTTCGGTTTTTCGCGGCGTCATATAGCTGGACTGAGGTTTTTGGATCAATATTCGATATTGAGATTACCGCACCTTCTGCGCCGAATGTAATCGCCGCACCTGCCATTGTGTACGAGCCAATCAGTATTGAAAAACGTCCGTCATCTCCTAGATAGGTGAACATTTTGAGAAAATTTGTCCAATCCCCGGAACTATCTTTGATTCCAACGATGTTTTTATGCCGTACCGCCAAGTCTCTGACAATCTCTGGCTTAATCGCGGTTTTGACCATCATTGGAATGTTGTAAATGACAAAAGGTAAATCGGTGCTCTGGGCGGCCGTACTGTAAAAAGTCTTGATGTCATCATCGCTGCTTGATGGGTAGTAGTATGGAGGCGTTGAGGCAACCGCATCAACCTTGAGTTCTTGCGCCATCTCGATATTTTGAATGACGCGACGGGTACTCGAATCCATCACCCCACAAATAATCGGCACACGTCCGCCGATTGTGTTTACCGCAATTTCGATTGCCCGTTGACGCTCCGCATTGGTGAGCGAAACGAACTCGCCGGAACTGCCCAGCAAGTAGATGCCGTGTACACCGCTGTCGATTAAACGGTTGAGATGCCTTACAAACCCTAATTCATCAACGCGTTCTTTCGCGTCTAGCGGCGTTATCGTCGGTGTAAAAATGCCTTCAAATCGTACGTCCATGATGATTATCTCCTCATTTTATGCAATGATAAACTTAGTTTAACAGAAAAATTAACCTAGTGTCAATAACTTGCGTTGGGCTACTCTTTCCAAAAATATAATCCCATTGGCATGCCCTAAACGATTGTTGACTTACCCAATAATCTGTGGTATGATTGATTTTGCCTGACAGTCAATTTCACAGTCCAATTACACCCGTTCCCATTTCGGATTCTACGACCCGAATCGTTACCGTTATTAACTCTTGAACGCACACAGAAAAAATACATTATGACACTCGTCGAAACCACAAAGCTTGAATTACTCTTGAGCGACGGAGACGCGCGTGAAATGTGTCTCCGCGAGATTGTCGAAGAACGGCTCACAACAACACCGCCGCCGGTTTTAGAGGGTTACATTGTAGCGACCTACTTTCTGTCCCTCCGCACACTAACGCTGCAGGAGGCGGCCGAAGAGATTAGCTATCACGCCAGCAGCGGTGACAGACACCCGCCAGCGGGTTCATTATTGGAAGAGTGCACCGCCAAGGTAGTCGGTGTTGATGAGTTCGATTGCAGCAAACGGCTGGGTCTGTTGCACATGGCATTTCCCTTGAAAATGATGTCCCAACCTGACGGTCATTTAACCTCTTGTGACATGCTCCACACAATGGCAGGCGCAATTATTTTTGATGTTTATGAAAATCAGGATGCCCGGCTAGTTTCCTTGAATATCCCGGAGAAGGTAATCCAAACCTTTCCGGGGCCTGCGCACGGCATGAGAGGAATTCGGCAGCTTACGGGATTTCCGTCCGCCCAACCCGCTTTTGGCACAATCCTAAAACCGACCGCCGGAATTACTCCGAATGAGGTTGGCCAGCTTGTAGAAGAAGTAGCGAGATGTCCTCTATTTCTCTTCGTAAAGGAAGACGAAAACCTCTACCCCAACCTAGATTATTCCCCGGCCGCCGAACGCACACGACAAGCTGTGGACGCCATTGAGCGCGCCCAGGATGAGCGTGGTGGACTAGGACTCATTTTCGCACCGCATATCAGCGGTGCGCCACATGAGATTTTGGAAACGGTACATGCCGTGCTAGATGCGGGTGCCAGCGGTGTTATGTTCAGCGAGACATTTGCAGGCGGAACTGTTCGCATGGTGCGCGAAGCCACAAAAAACCTAAGTACGCCCCCAATCATCTATGGCCACAACGCGGGAATTGGCGTAAAGACGCGTGCAATATGGCGCGAGATTATCGATCTGCTAGCACGGCTAGACGGAATTGATTTACGCCAGACATCGCCGGTACGACCGGGAACACCATTTTTGCGACCTTACGGCGCAGAATGGGAGGCATCCGAGGAAATTCTCACCCGCCGGTTGTCTGGTATTCACCCAACCGCAATCGTTCGTGCAGGTTCACTAGATCAGGGCAACATTTGTATCAATCTGGCGGACGCCGAGAAACGCGGACGCCGCGAAAACGTCATGTTTGTGTCGGGGTCCGCAATTAACTCCATCAAAAATTCAGCAGGCAAAACCGACCCAAGAATTGGCGTGGAAGCGATGCTGCAAGCTATAGAGGTTCATGACTCGAATGAATTACGGGACGTACCAATGGAGGATCACGTCGCAGCGCTGATGGCGATTGCAGAACACAAACAGCTCAAGGCTTTACGCGAATCGCTGCGTCAACGGTATCCCGGTAAAACAGTTTAACCTCGTCGCTGACCAATTACTTCAAATTATTATCATGAGCAGAGAAACACGACGCTTGCGAATCGGCGTATTGGGGTGCGGTCCGGTCGCGCAGATTGCACACCTTGACGCCTGCCGCAAAGCCCGCAACGTAGAACTATACGCTATCTGTGATGTTGCCGAGGACTTACTAAAAAAAATGTCGGCAGTCCATGAACCGCGAGTCGTCTATCGAAATTATGATGACATGCTCGATGACCAGCAGGTAGAGGCAATCATCATTGCGGCGGCAGACCAATTTCACGTAACTCTTTGCCGTCAGGCGGTCGATGCGGGAAAACATGTATTCATCGAAAAACCCCTCGGTGTAACTGTTGAGGAATGTGAAGATTTGCTTCGTCGGATTCAAAACACCGGGCTAACGCTTCAAGTAGGTAACAACAGGCGTTTCGATCCTGCAATAGACCACGCACACTCATTCATCAAAGAGGAAATAGGACAAATCATCGCGATTAAGTCGTGGTATTACGATTCGACCGACCGTTATACCATGACCGACAACTTACAGCCTATCCCTGTGACTAGCGTAAGCGTGAAACGTCCCGAAGGTAATCCAAAGGCGGACAAATACCAATATTTCATACTCGGACACGGCAGCCATTTAGTGGACACCGCGCGTTTTCTGGGCGGAGAGATTTTGAGTGTTCATGCCCGGTTTCTTGAACGGTTTGGGAGCTACTGTTGGTTTGTGAGCGTTGACTTTACAAACGGCAGCTTAGGACACTTCGACTTAATCATTGCCATACGCGGGGATTTTGAGGAGGGGTTTCAGGTTTTCGGCGAATATGGCAGCGTCCGGGGAAGAATTTACCTGCCGTGGTACCACAAGTCTGGCCACGTTGAATGCTTCTCGGTTAAGGATGGATTGTTTCGCCGCCCACTGGGGGCGGACGCCTACACCTACAAACTACAAATCGAAGGTTTCGCAGACACAATCCTTAATGGGGCTCCTATGCACGGTGCAAGTGTTGAGGATGGCGTCGCTGCTATGCGGGCGATGGTTGCTATTGCCCGTTCAGCAAAAACCGGCGAAAAGGTACGGCTATCGGATGTCACGGGGGGTGTCTAATGCAAATCTCCGTATCGGGTTCACGTTAAACTAGCTTGAAGACATTAACAAGAATCAAACAATCACGACAGTCGGCAAATATGATTGTTATTCGACGTCATTACATGGTCTCACCGAACGCTTGAAATGGTGAATCTGGAGAGTTGATAGCTGCCGTATTACATTGAATTCAGCGGAGACATCGGGAAATCGTCCGATAAGATTTTAACCACATATACTAATTGGTGTCCTCTAATGTGCTTCCAACGACCGGCTAGAAATTGTGCGCGTATTGAAGAGCGGAGTCGCCTGAGCTTGTATCCAACACTGGGGTACGTCCTTTCGGTAATTTTGATTGGGGTGGTGCTCACTACGAATTTAGCTTTTGCGGGCACAGCCGGGACGGAGCATTTAGTGAAACGACACTTCGAGCAGGGGGTGCATTTTGTTGAAATTGGCGTATACGACCAAGCCCTCGCTGAGATTCAAAAAGTGTTAGAACTCCAGCCGAATAATAGCGAGGCGTATTGCTTTCTTGGCGACGTGTATCAATACCAGGAGATGTATAATGAGGCGGCGGACGCCTATCAACGAGCGCTTACACTCAATGGATCAATTCAAACACGTGGGATAGCGAACTGGTGTCTGGGCATCATCTACAATAAACAAGGTAAATTCTTAGAGGCGGAGAAATACGGAAAGGAAGCCGTTTCATTGCTTCCAGACGCGGCTTGGACTCACTATAGATTGGGCAACATCTACACACAACGCGGGAAATTAGACGAAGCAACTGGCGCGTATCAAAAAGCGATTCAATTGAATCCGGAACTAGCCGAAGCATATCGTGGACTTGGGCGTACTGCGCTCATGCAAGATGATCCAGAGACCGCAATTCAATATTACCACAGCGCAGTTCAGCGAAACCCTTATGAGGAAAGTGCATACTACAATCTCGCCAAAGCGTACCGGCGTGCAAATCAATTTGAACAGGCAAAATCCCAGATGGAGTTATTCAGGGAGGTTAAAGCGTACCAAGATGCAGTCCAGGACTATCGAAAGAAGCTGAAGAATAACCCTTCTAACGTCAGTTTGTACGCGGAATTGGCGAAGGTTCATCTCGAAATCAATAACATTGACGCAGCCATCCAAGAGTTTAATATCGTGACATCTTTGTCCCCTGCGCTTGCACTCGGACATTACAATCTTGGGGCGCTCTACATGCAAAAAGGCGAGGTACAGCCAGCAATTGAGGCATTTCAAAAAGCAATTGAATTGGACGAAAACGACACCGAACCGTACATTCGTCTCGGATGGATTTTTGCCAGCCAGAAAAAGTTTGATCTCGCAAAGTTCTACCTTCAAGGTGCACTTGAACGCGATTCAAGGTTGTGGGAAGCTTATCAGGGTTTGGGTGAAATTTATGCTCAAGAAGGCGCCCTGAACGACGCGATCGCGGCATTCAAGGCGTTGACAGAAATACAACCCAAGTCCGCCGCGGGCTGGCTGCGGCTAGGTACGATACAGGTTAAAGCCAAACAGTTCGACGAAGCTGTACATGCATTCCAAACGGCTATCCAAACGGATCCCGACCTGCCCGATTCCTATAATAATCTGGCATGGCTTTACGCCGACCGGAACATGAATCTAGCCCAAGCTGTGACATTAGCAGAGAAGGCGGTTGCATTGAATCCGTCAGGTTCAAATCTTGACACACTTTCCTATGCCCACTACAAAAACAGAAATTATCCAGAGGCAGAGCATATGATTCAGCGCGCCCTTGAAATCGAACCCAACAGGGATCAATACCTCAAACTCTTGAAAGAAATCCAAAACGCACGGAAGATTAACGGTAAATGAAACACCCATTATTATAACGCCGGGAGGTTGGGGATTGAACGTTGCAAACGCAGAAGGTTTGGGGACCGCTCCAGTCGAGTAAATTGGATTCAACAGCCAATTCTAAATGGCATTTGCCGTTCCAGGCGATGGTTTCAATAAGTTCTGCTACATTGCTCAAGCCACCGAAACAAACCTCCAATTCACTGCATGCGTTTACCTTCATACTCGTATGTACGCTCTTTTGTCCTTCCTCTGCAAACACCCTCCAATCGAACGCTGGCTTCATCAATATAGCGGCCGACGCTGGGATTGATTTTGAACACACCGACGGCAAGAGTGAATTGCGTCTCTTCAATGAATACCTCGGTGCGGGCGGCGGTTTTTTCGACTATAACAATGACGGACATCTAGACATCTATCTCGTAAACGGCGCGCTTCAAACCGATCAGCGCAAACACATCCAATCGTCCATTCCGACAAACGCCCTGTATCGAAATAACGGAGATGGTACGTTTTCTAATGTTACAAGTTCAACTGGTGCAGGCGACACCGGCTACGGCGTTGGCGCCGCAGTCGGCGATTATGACAACGACGGAGATTTGGATTTATATGTGACAAATTTTGGTGCCAATGCCTTCTATCGCAATAATGGAGACGCGACCTTCGAAGAGGTGTCATTAAACGCCGGCGTTGCAAATTTACAATGGGGGACTAGCTGTGCGTTTGCCGATGTGAACAATGACGGCTACCTCGACCTGTACGTTTCGAACTATGCGGATTACGCCATTGAACGGGACAAACGGTGCGTTATCAGAGGAATATGGCAATACTGCGGTCCAGGTACGTATCCGCCTGATACAGATGTCCTTTATCATAACAACGGTGACGGCACATTCTCTGATGTGTCGAACACAAGCGGGGTTTTGAACGTGCCAGCCTATCACGGCTTAGGCGTGGTTTTCGGCGATTACGACAACGACGGTGATCAAGATGTCTATGTCGCAAATGATCAGGATGCAAATTTCTTATTTCGGAATCGCGGAGATGGGGCATTTGACGAGGTGGCGTTAGCGACAGGCGTTGGGTATAGCGACATGGGTAAGGAGGAGGCGGGGATGGGAACCGCTTTTGGCGATTACGACAATGACGGCATGCTGGATTTGACGGTGAGCAATTTTCAAAATGAAACCAATACGTTGTATCACAACCGAAGCGGAGAATATTTTACCGATGAGACGATAACATCCGGAATTGGCGAGGTGACGTATAGCTACCTAGGGTGGGGAATTTCTTTTTTCGACTATGACAACGACGGCTACAAGGACGTATTTGTCGCAAATGGGCACGTTTTGGATAACATCGCTGAAATCGATCGTTCCACAACGTACCCCCAGCAGAATTTGCTGTTTAGGAACCTTGGGGACGGCACATTTGCCGATGTTACAAATCAGGCGGGGTCAGGGTTGGAGCTCCGCAAGGTCAGCCGCGGCGCCGCCTTTGGAGATTACGATAACGACGGCGACATTGATATCTTGATTACAAATTGGAATCAAACAGCCGATCTGTTACGAAATGACGGAGGAAATCAGAATAACTGGGTGCAGTTCAGAGCGGTTGGCGTAAATAGCAATCGATCGGCAATTGGGGCGCGAATCAAAGTTACTTCGGGAATATTGTCGCAATACGCCGAGGTCCAGTGCGGCGGCAGTTACCTGTCGTTCAACGACCTGCGCGTCCATTTCGGACTTGGTAAGTCAGAAAAAGTAGATTTCATTGAAATTCGATGGCCAAGCGGGAAAATTGATAGCGCAGATAATCTGCCCGTAAATCAACTGTATGTCGTAACCGAAGGGCATGGACTATCGCAATATCAAGACTGAACTCTGTATATTTATTGTAGCCGGGAAATTCACCGTTCCGATTCGGTTATCGCGGCCAACGGTAAGGTTGAGCCCCCTGTGAAAACTTGAGTGCAAACTCCCACCTTTGGCACCACGTCGTGTAATCGGTCTGTAGCGAATCCGGTCGTGACTGGCTTCGCATCAAGAATGCAGGATAATAGGGGCGCCCCGTCGGTTGATAAGCGTCGTGGTAGCGTAAGTCAAAACTCCATCGCACCGTGTCTGTTTTATTCAATAGCGAGTGGTGCATCGTGTAGTTGTGGAATAGGAGTATACCGCCAGCCCGCACCGGAAGCGGCATTGGTTCTATTTGAGGGCGTTCTCCAAGCGGTATATCCAGTCCATGGGGCGAAAAAACGTGCTTCCGAAGCCCTTGTTTATGGCTACCGGGTACCACTTCAAGACAACCATTATCCAAGGTCACATCTACGATGGGTATCCAAATTGTGAGGATAAAAAACGGGTCGGTTTCAGGCCAACAAACACCGGCGTCCTGATGCCACGGGGTCGGCCCCTTAGCGATTTTGCCGTGCGGTAGTGTAGCTCGGATGTGTTGTATGGGGTTGCACAGAATCTCCGACCCAACGAAGGATTCCGCCAGATCCAAAATTTTGGGGTTTTTTAAGAAGTTGAAGGACGCCTCGCCGCGTGCTTGCATGATGTCCAAATTGTCAGCAATCTCTGGAGCTTCTTCAGCTAAGCAAACGAGTCGGCGCGTAAACGGTTCATTTTCGTGCAGCGAGCTAACTCGTCCTTCGGCATAATACCGCCGCGCACGTTCGTCAATGATCGCGGAATACTCTTCAATGACCGGCTGCAGGTCTTCCTCATCCAGCCAATCCTCTAACAATAGATATCCGTTTTTATAAAAAGACGAGACTTGCGATTCCGTTAAATGCATGATAATCGTGTCCTAACGTATCAACCTAAATTCCGCGCGTCTTAAATTCAGCAGTCAACATCAACTGATTGCGCGCGAATTGCCGGAAATACCGTGCAAGATAATCTCAACCTCGGGCATCGCCGCAATGAAAGTAACCGCGGAACGCGGTTCGCCGGTTTTGCTCGATTGAAAGAATCAATATCAGATTACCGCTGAAATATCGGGTTCTACACTAATCCCATTGAATTACACCTTGATTCCCCTTCAATGTGACGGTCGGCGTCATCAATACCTCGCCTTCCTTTATATCAGGCATCCCAATCGGATCTAAAGCATGTGCGATTCTGCGGGAGAGGTGTTTACCCAAATCTGCCTCCATCTCACTATCGGTCTTAAATGTAACCTGCCGCCGCTGCTCTGTTTGATAGGCATACCAATACTTGATATAGCCTCTGATTGAATCATTGAATATCAGTTGTCCGGAATTCGTATCAATCACCTTTATCCAAGCGCGCATGTATGCACTCAGCCGTGTGCGAACAAACGTTGCGGATCCTGATATCCCTGCTTGCCTCCCTAACCGCTGGAGCAGCGTATTATAATCTTTTCTAGCAAAGGTCGGCTCATCCAGTTTTCCAACCACAATCAGATTTGCGTTTAACTCTCTCCCTACTTTTGCGGCTAATGCAGAATCCTCAAACATGTGACTCAGAGTTACGCCCATCTCTTCGAGCTTCGATGCAACCGGGTTTACACTCTTCGACTGATCATAAACGAACTGTATTTCTTTGTCTGCATTCTTGAACTTCAAATCGAAGTTTTCTGCCACCCGAATCGGAACCCATCTGCCAAGTTTTTCAGCCATCTCCGCGATAAACGGAGCAATCGCAACTCCTTGCGCCTGTTCAATAGGAGGAGGAGTGGTGATTTTTTCACCTTCGATCGCTTTAGTGCAGCCAGCAACTATAACAAGACCCGCCAAAATCAGAAAAACTTGAAACGGAACAGAAACCATCAACGCTCTCTTCATGATTCAGTTTCACTCCTTACCTTAAATGAATAAAATGCGAACTCGCTTTTTTGGAAACGCACAGATTATAGCACAGTTAGATTCCTATGTCAATCATCTCCATGAAAACTTAACAAAAATGTAGGGCAGGTACTGAACCCGATCCTAATCATGTGGAGTACCAGACAGAATTCTACAACAAAAGATATTTGAGCATTAGTCTCAATCCTTTCACCAATAGGGGTGACACAATTTTTGTCATCTGTACAGATTTGTTTACTACGCCTTCACGCCTGATTTGGTGCGGGTTTTCGCAACCTTCGCGCACAATTCGCCGGAATTCTGTAAATAAAATGTTACACCTATTTCCATACTCGGTCAGAACGTTATCCCCTAGACCAAATAATTTCAAACTGCCCGGATGCCATGGCACATGCGGATTTACGACTCCAAACCGAGTCTAAATTGAAGCGGATTGTTGGATTTGGCATATATTTTGCTAGGTAAAACCTATATTTTAAGTAATGGATTAAGCGCACTAGTATTGTTCTGTATACTGATACTGAAGCGGTTGAAACAGTATCATCTTGGCTTGGCGAATTATTTAACGTTCGATACTACATGGGCTTCACTAAAAAAGGGTTGACTCAACGGGGGTGACGACTTGAGCGCTAAACGAAAGACACAAAGATATTTTCGCAAAATAATCAAGCGGTATCTAAAGCGGCAAAATCCTAGGATGCAGGTAATATACCGTAAGACAACCGCAAACTACTAATCGCCGCGAGAGATTTCAAGTAAAGATTTAAAATGGCGTATGCGGATAGCTAGAGCATCTTCAGATGGTTATAAAGGCTGACTTCAACTGTTCTAATTTGCCGCACTTCTTTCTTTCAGCAAGCATAAACTCCAAATCAACCTACAAGATAAAACGCAACGGACTCAATACTGAAATGAGTGGCGAAGATGGAGCTATAAAGGTTCGCAGTAGCGCAATATGTTGTACGTTTTTGCGCCAATTATCATACTAGGCGTCGTACAAGCAGGTTAAGAATGAATTGACGTGCAATCGATTGCGTTAATACAAAATGAACTGCGTAACCGCATGCATGCGTCAACCGCGAAAACATGTCGCATCAATCACATTTTACTTACGGCTAAAGCCCATAATTCCTATGATACCGAGCAATGCTAGATTCGGGAATAGCAGCGGCGCAAGTATCGGTGCGCCGTGGAGAAAGCTCTCTCTTACGCTTTCAGCGGGCGCTGCGAGATTCGCCAGCAGGTGCAAATAGAAGCCGACAACGCCCGCCAAACCGTTCAGCGCCAAGATTAACACGCAGAGCGCAAGAAACGGTGCATTGCGCGGCTGCACGATTGCCGTCATCAAGAAACTGACAGCCATGGCGCTTGCATACACAGGAATCCACTCGCGCCAATCGAAAAATCCGTTTTGAGCATGGTCACAGAGCGACAGAACGAAATTGCCAAGAAATCCGACACACGCCATAACCAGCACCCATCTACCCCATTCTAGTGACTCTTCGTGGACCGTATGGTGCATGATTAACAGCAAACCAATGCCGGCAAAAGAGAGCGGCGCAATGAACGGCGCAGTGTACACCAGACTCCGAATGGTGAAATCGACGAAGAACTGGCTATCAAGATGATACAGCATACCTCCCACGCCGACAAAAATGGACACCCAACCAACGCCAACGCCTGTTAGCCGGTTCACCTGTGTGCTTCCCATGAAGCGTGCAACCAACAGCAGCGGTACGGCGGCAATCGAAACAATGAACGGTATCCATTCCGCTCTGTGTGCGAAGGCATTTATAGAGTGTGCGATGTAAACGTCGATAGCCAAAAAAGCTAGGTTAATGGCGATAAAACACTCCAATAACACTGGACACTTATCCAGCAGCCTACGGTTTTGCATGGCGTTCTCGGAGTTCCGCCGCAATGTGCTTCATCTCAGTGGCCTTCAGCAGCAGCTCATAATTCCCATGCCACTGCACGAAATCTGCGCCGCCCATAAATGCGCCGTGTTTGGCGGTCCGTCCATAATAATGCCACAGGTCGAAATAGATAAATTCTATCGGCTCATCGAAAGGATCGGGCGTAAGCAAACCCTCCTGCCGAAGTTCAGTCATTAACGCTTTCGCTTCGGATATCTTCGCGTTCGTCGCTTCAACAACCCCTTCAGCTTCTTGATAAATTTTCTCCACATGCGTTTGGGCGTGACATTTCAGGCAGGTCTCTTTCATCGCGCTCTGTGCCTGATGATAGGATGGCCGCTGCTTTGACACCGGCGCGAATAACCAGTACGATAACCGCTCTGACGTGTCGTGCGTAACCTTCAAGCCTTCCAATCCGCTAAGGTGGCAGGTCGAACATGTGGGTACGGACATATCAGCGGTGGATAGATGTTTCGGATCAGCGCCGAGATTCATCTCGCGTTTCTGTGCGTTGTAAAGTACGCCGTGTTTTGACTCATGGAAAATCTCGATTTGCGAGTGATCCGGACCCATGTGGCATTGTCCGCAGGTCTCGGGTTCACGTGCGAGCGCGACTGATGTAGTGTGCCGCGCGTGGCAATGCGTGCATGTACCGATTGATCCATCCGAGTTCGGCTTGCCGATGTCGTGACAGCCTAAACATCCAACATCAATAGCGCTTTGCCCTTCTCTCTGCGCGAGTTGATTGGCAGCACGATTGACCGCTCCTTCATGGTAAGTTTCCGCAAATTCAATCTGTTCAACCGTGAAATCCTGCTTACCTCGGACGGCTGCCCAAGCCGGCGCGCCGTGGCGGCTCTTGATAAACTGCTGGTACTCAGTCGTGTGGCACTGGCTACAGTTTTTCGCCGTAAGTTCCCCGGCGATGGTGAATCCGTTATGCGGCTGCTGTGCTTGCCCTTCTAGCGCTTGGTGACAATCGAGGCAGGTCACGCCGCTATTCGCATGACGGCTTCTTTCAAATTGATGTACGACCGCTGAGGTCTCTCTTCGATGGCATGTTGCACACTTGCCAGTCGCTCGCACAAACTCGGCTTTCGGTTGCTCCGTCTCGTGAGCCGGGCGTCTTGCATTGAAAAACACCGCGCCCACAATGAAGGCAGCGCCCACAACCACACTGATGAAAATTGCTCTGAACGTCATTTGTGCCCTCTGATTATTTTCTGCCTACGCCCCGGATTTCCCATATGTGAATGGTACATGTACATGCTATCGAAGCCGATATTGACCAACTCAACATCGGAATCTGAAGCAAACTGCG
Source organism: Candidatus Poribacteria bacterium (assembly GCA_028819845.1). Taxonomy (GTDB): domain Bacteria; phylum Poribacteria; class WGA-4E; order WGA-4E; family PCPOR2b; genus JAPPKS01. Next base: position 133,883 of record JAPPKS010000012.1, read on the forward strand.
TTTCCACCTAGTGGAGTGATAAGGTGAGATTTAGAAACGACTTCATGGTGCTGCAAGTAATTTACGCAAATTATACGACAAGAAGTCACCCAAGATCAAGTTAGCTTCCACGAGTTTTGATTGCGCAACGCATTTGATCGCATTATAATACCCTATCTGTAATTTTCACTGAACGATAAATTCTATAAGTGCCTATCCGCCAAAAACACCGCCTACACTATACGAAAATCGCAGTTAATCCGTCAATCCCGTGAATTACCAGTAAATAGGAGATTATGGTTAGCGAAGAGGTTACAGGCGGCTCGCGTGTCGCCATCGTTACAGGGGCAGCTAGTGGAATTGGACGCGCTATTGCCGAAGCGTTCGCGCTTGGCGGCATCCAAGTAATCGTAGCCGATTTTAACAGAGAACAGGGACAGGCTGTCGCTGACGCGGCGGACGGCGACTTGGTAGTTGTGGATCTCGCTTTAAAAGATGACTGCCGCCGTTTGGTGCACGAAACACTGGCACTCCATGGCAGAATTGACATTTTGGTCAATAACGCAGGGATGCAGCATGTTGATCCTATTGAGATGTTTCCTGAGGAGATTTGGGATAGGATGCTGGCGGTGATGCTCACCGCTCCGTTTTTACTCACCAAATATGTTTGGCGAACGATGACAGCGTCCGGTTGGGGGCGCATTGTGAATGTCGGTTCGATTCACAGCCGAGTCGCATCGCCCTTTAAGAGCGCCTACGTGACAGCCAAGCACGGTCTCATCGGTCTCACGCGCACTGCCGCACTGGAAGGCGGCGCGCACGGCATTACCGTCAACGCAATTTGCCCCGCCTATGTGGATTCCGCCCTTACGGAAGACCAAATCGCCGATCAGGCACGTACGCGTGCACTCTCGCCCCAAGAAGTAATTGCGCAAGTTATGTTGGAACCTGCTGCAATCAAACGGCTCATTGCACCTGAAGAGGTGGCGTCGCTAGTCGCCTACTTGTGTTCGGACGCCGCTAACGCCGTCACTGGGGCGGACTGGACGATTGATTTAGGCTGGACGGCGCGCTAACCGAGAAAAACCGTAAACCTGATGAATGAACACAAGCTGAAGAAGCGGATTTAGAGCTTGGGTGTTCATCACTATGCACCATGCACAAACGCACTTTCCGCGCGTGGAGGACGTACTTTGCCTGAGGACATTTACGATGCGATTATCATCGGCGCCGGAGGTATGGGGAGTGCAACAGCATATCACCTTGCCAGCTCTGGCGCCAAAACGCTGGTATTGGAACAATTTTCCCGCGGACATGCACTCGGCAGTTCGCACGGAGATAGCCGGATTATTCGTCTTGCCTACGAGAAAACGTTCTATGTGGAGTTGATGAAATCTGCATACGCAGAATGGCGTAAGCTGGAGGCGGCGTCAGGGAAGAAACTGCTGTACGACACCGGTGGTATTACAATTGCTCCTAAAGAGCACGATTATATCATTGGTTTGCGTAACAGCTTAGAGGCGGCGGGCGTTGAATCGGAATGGTGGGACAGAAGGCAGGTTTCCCAGCGTTTCCCTCAATTTGAGATTGATGACAACGTGTGCGTGCTGTGGCAAGCAGATACCGGTTTCCTCTACGCCTCCGAGTGTGTTTCAACGCATTTGCAGCTGGCTGAAAGTCACGGCGCTGAGATTCGAGAAAACACCTGTGTCAGCAATATCGACTGGCAGCGCAGTGTTGCTCAGGTAATCGCTAATGGCGAATCCTTCAAAGGAATAAACGTGATTGTAACCGCCGGACCTTGGACAGCTTCCATTCTCAGCACACTTGAACTCCCCTTGACAGTAACCCGTCAGCAGGTCGTTTATTTCCGTCCCACAGACGTAAACCTATTTCAACCGGGAAGATTCCCCGTCTTCATCGAAATATCACAAGGCGAGTTCATCTACGGGATACCAATCTTCAAATTTGGCGGCGTAAAGGCTGCCCGGCACGGGTTGGGGGAAACAGTATCACCGGACAAATGCGACCGCAACCCTAGCGCAGACTATATAGAGCATTTGCACGCTTATCTGAAGGCACGCATTCCCGATGCCGCCGGCGAGTTGCTTCACGCTCAAGTTTGCCTGTACACGGAGACTCCCGATGGCGACTTTATAATCGACACCCATCCTGACTGTCCGCAACTCATCATTGCGGCGGGGTTTTCCGGTCATGGGTTTAAGTTCTGTAGTCTTGTGGGGCGCATTCTTGCGGAATTAACTTCTTCCGGTAAAACGAACTTCGACGTTCGGCCATTCAGTGTGGCGCGATTCGCGCCGTGAGGGCAAACACCAAAATAGACTCAGTGAAACTTCTCAGAGCATACGTCCGCTCCTAAATAATCTCGTCAGAGTTGGGTGCCAACCACATCAGAACCCATGAACACGCAATCACATGTGATTATCAATGCCGCACTGCTGAGTCGGAAGGATAAGCCGCATCTGCAGCGCTACTTGCTTTTGGGTGCATTGATACCAGACCTGCCGATGTTTGTCTTTTTCGTTGTCGAAGCGTTCATGTTTGGACATCCTCAACAACAGATTTGGTCAGAACGCTATTTTCTCCCGCAATGGCAAAACTTCATTGACATTTTCAACGCCGTGCCGCTCATACTGATTGTTCTCGGAATTGGTTACCGCCTCAAGTCCGAGGCGGTTAAATTCTGCTGCTTGAGCATGCTGTTACACTGCGCCGCGGATTTTTTCCTGCATCACGACGACGCCCATCGGCATTTTTTCCCATTACTACAATTCAGATTCAGCAGCCCAATCTCATACTGGGATGCAGCCCGTTACGGGCGCATTGTTTCGCTCATTGAAATCGTGATAACAATCTTGGCTTCCATCTACCTTTTTCCTCGACTAAATTCCCGCATCGCGCGAGGCGTTTTAATTGCCGTGAATTGCCTCTCCGTGCTCCTCTACATCGGCTTTGCAACACTGAATTAACCGACCGCTTATACCCTTGATGCAGTGAGCCGCTGGTTACACATGCAGTCGATCAATCAAGGCACGCAGGTTTCGCATGCAGTGCCGCGACGCTTCTTCTCCACCTTGGGAAAACGCGGTGCCACCCGGGCGATTAAGCTGGTCGTCGTCGATTCTCAGACTTGGGCGCCAATGCGTTTCCAAACAGAGGTGTCCACGATACCCATCATCAACAAAAGCCTGAAGTTGCCCGAGCCAATCAATCGTACCTTCACCGACAGCGACGCATTCGATTTTACCGGTCACAGGGTTTTTTAGCGCGTCCTTCAAGTGAGCATGAAACATTAGTGTTTTGAGGCGGTGATAGGCGTTAGGGTAAGGTATTTCTCCATCCTTATCCGCATGGGCTTCATTTGCTGGGTCCCAGATGGCGCGGACGTTTGGCGATTTGATTTCGCGCACAAATCGTTCCGTCAGTTTGGCAGTCGCGAGCGAAGTAGAATGTTCGTTTTCCATACCCAAGATTACCCCTTCATGCTCAGCAATCCGCACCGGTTCAAAATAGGCGGCGACAATTTCAGGCCAACGCTCCTCCGTGTTATCCGTCTTCCAGAATGCGAAGGTGCGAACCAGATTGGTGTCAAGCGCCTTCGCTAGATTGATACACCGCTTCAGTATATTCAGATGCTCCCTGCGTTCATTTTTATTGTCAATGTCACATTTCAAGAACGGCGAAGCGATTCCGGCAATCTTGAGGTTTGTCCCTTTCAAAATCCGTTTCATTTCACCGATGTCGGTCTCGGACAAATCCTGCGGCGGCTTTCCCCACACGGTCCTAATCTCAATGGAATCGAGTTTGAACGACGTTGCAAAATCTACAACCGTTTGAAAGTCCTGTGACACCTCGTCACTGACAACACCAATTTTGAACATCTGCATCTACTCCAAGCGTAAGTTAACGCCAAGGGTCGCCCGTATAACGATGGCGGAGCGACTTCTTGTCAAGTTTGCCCACACTGGTCTTCGGAATTTCATCTACGAATGAAATTTTGTCGGGCAACCAAAATTTTGGGAACTTTGAATCGAGGTGCAAAACTAGTTCTTCTTCCGTTACGGCGCCTGCGTCCGAATCCAAAACAACAACTGCAAGCGGCCGCTCAATCCACCGTTCATCGGGTATTGCAATGACTGCGGCTTCCCTTACCTTGGGGTGATCCAAAAGTGCGTTTTCGATTTCGAGGCTTGAAATCCATTCACCGCCGCTTTTTACTAGGTCTTTCGCACGGTCGACTATCTGCATGCACCCATCGGTGCTAATCACCGCCACGTCGCCGGTACGAAACCATCCATCCGTAGTGAAGTGCTCTGGACTGGGCTTAACCTTGTAATAGCTATTGGCAACCCACGGCCCGCGGACTTGCAGTTCGCCCATCGCAACACCGTCCCAAGGTAATAATTCGCCTGTTTCATCCACAATGCGCATCTCGACACCCGCAAGGGGGTAACCCTGCTTTGCTTTGATATCCCATTGGGCGTGTTCTAAGATTGCGCTATGATGGCTCTGCAGATTCAACAGCGTTCCAACCGGTGATGTCTCTGTCATACCCCATCCTTGCATCACATTGACATGCAACTCTGTCTCGTAGGCTTGAATAAGAGGACGGGGCATAGCGGCGCCTCCTACCGCCAATGTGCGGATATGTGATGTATCCCTTGGTTTTGTCTTTAGCTCTTCATACAAACCTGACCAGAGCGTCGGCACCCCTGCGGGTACCGTAACCTTTTGGTCCGCGATCATTTGTGCCAGATCGGAAGGTTTTAGATATTGTCCAGGCAAAACCATATCCGCTCCGGCAAATGCGCAGGCGTATGGCAACCCCCACGCCATAGCATGGTACATCGGTACAGCCGGCATGACCACGTCTTGTTCGCTTAAGGCGAATGCGTTTGCGTGGCTAATTCCCATCGTGTGCAGATACACGGATCGGTGGCTGTAAAGCACACCCTTTGGATTTCCCGTGGTGCCGCTCGTGTAACACAAGCCCATTGCCGCTTTTTCGTCCATGCCGCTCCATTCATAATCCTCGAACGCTTGCGCCATCAAATCTTCGTAAAAACTGACGTTAGGCAGTTTCGTTTGCACCCCGGAATCGACGTTGAACAAGACATAGTGCTCCACGCAGCCAATCTGATCGGCGGCCTGCTCGAATACCGGCAACACGGCCGCGTCAATAAACACAGCCTTATCCTCCGCATGATTTACGACATAAGCGAGTAGTTCAGGAGATAGGCGGATGTTCAACGTGTGACACACTGCGGCGGTGCACGGCACTGCGAAATACAATTCGAGGTGTTGAAAACTGTTCCATGCAAAGGTGCCCACCCGGTCGCCCGATTCGATGCCTAGAGCGCCCAACACGTTTGCCAGCCGTTTAACGCGATGATAAAGATCGGCGTATGAATACCGGTGCATAGTGCCGCCGGGAAGCTTTGTGGTAACCTGCTTGTGTGGATGCATGCGGTAAGCGTGTTCCAAAATACGGTCTATTGTGAGTTGGTAATCCATCATTAGACCTTCCATTGATATTGCTCCTCAAACGAGTTAACCTGGTTAGCCGTAATTCAACAATCAATCCTCGGATTCACCGTTCCGTGCACAGCGCCTTGAACGTGACACCCCGTCTTCATCGTAATGGACGCTAAGACAGTTCATTCAGCAGAGCCTTTGCCAGCTTGAGATCTGCAGTATCAAATCCCTCCGTGAACCAGCCGTAAACCTGACTAAGCATGGTTCGAGCTTCCTCTTGTCTACCTTGCGTCTGCCACAGGCGGCTCAAACTTACTGCTGCCCGCAACTCTAAAGATTTTGCATTCTGCCGCCGCGCGATTTCGAAAGCTCGGCGCAAACACACCTCGGCATCTGATACGGCATCGCCTTCCAATAACAACAGTTCTCCTTTGATTCGATACAATTCGGCTTCAAATAAACGTTCGTCACTATCGGAAACTGCCGCTAACGCATCATTCAGTACGGAATGTCCTTCCTTCGGCTTTCCCGCTTTCAAAAACGATTCTGCCAACAGGGCTTGAAAATATGGGCGCAATATTTCCGCGCCGGTTGCACGCCAGTCCGCCAGCCCCTGTTGCATTTGTGCAATTCCCGCGGTTTCCATGCCCTGCTCGGATTGCGCCCAACCCTCACCAAAGGTTCCTGCAGATGCCCAGAGCGTAAATCCTTGTTCAGTTGAAATCTTTTTCACCGCTTCCGCCTGCGCTTCGGCAGTTTCCACTTCGCGCCGGCACTGATGAACCATTCCAGCGAAATACAACGCAACCGCCATGCTGAATGGGTGGTCTATCGATTTAGCAAGGCCTAACACCTCATGAATCCTTTTCATGGCTTGGTCCGGGTAGCCAAGAACCCACAGTACGGCACCTGAATAGGATAGACATGTGAGACGGGCGTCCGCCAAATAATGGAAGAAAGTGCGGGAACGGTGTTCCTGCGAGTCATAAAGTTTAATGCCGTGCTCTAAGTGTTCTTCAGAAGCAACCAAGTCTCCAAGATAACACAAAGTTGCCCCTAACGCCCGATATGCTTCCAAAAGCAAAGCACGGTCTTCTGTCTGCTCAGCCAGTTTGAGCAGTTGCTCTCCCAGCTCGCGCGCCGCCTGTAACTCCGCCCTTACTAAATGCGCCAACCACAGCCCGAACAGCACGGGGAATAGTTGAGGACTTTCGCCCAACTCCTGGCAGAGTTCGCGTGCGCGAGTGTAGGCGTCTACTACTTCTGAAGCTGCATATCCTCTAGTGGCTATTAACGCCGGACCAAGGGTGGTTTGCAATTTGAGTTCATGCTGGGATTTTGCGGGACTATCCGGAAGGGCATTTAACAACTCTAATCCTCTGGATACGTGACGAATTGCTTCTACGTTGGCTGACCGTTCAATGGCTCGCTGGCCTGCCCGCTGCCAATAGACTAACGCGTCATTGTCGAGGCTTGCTTCAGCGTAATGGTGGGCTAATACGCCAGGCTGAGTTTCGGCAACCTCCGGAAATTTCTCCGCCAGAACCTGTGCAATTTGCCGATGGTACTGCCCCCTTGCACTTTTGAGCAGTGAGTGATAAGCAGCCTCTCGAATAAGGGGGTGCTTGAAAAAATAAAATCCCGATTGGTTGTGTTGCTGGTAACCGAGAAGCCCAGCGTCAACTAACCGAGATAATTCTTTGTGCAGCGTCTTATCGTCAAGCGGCGAGACCGCGCCGAGTACCTCATCGGAAAACTGGCTTCCCATAACAGCGCCTAGTTGTGCTAACTCTTTGGCTGTGCCGAGCTGATCTAACCGGGCGGTCAGCGAATCTTGCAGTGTCGTAGGAATTGCCAGCGACAAAAGCGGCTGCGTTAATTCATAACCCCCGTCGCGTTCCTGGAGGAGACCCGATTCTAAAACCATCTTGGTCAATTCTTCCACAAACAGAGGCACGCCATCCGTCTTCGAAACAATCTGTTTCATCACTTCGGACGGCAGCAATTTGCTCTTTGTGACGTGTTCAACCATAATTGCTACCTGTTTCCGAGTTAAGCGGTTTAGCGTAATTGGTGTAACATACGGGCATGAAAGCCACGGCGGGCTAAAATCCGGGCGAAACGTCAGTAAGGTAAGCAGATTGGGAGTCGAACCTCGATCGACAATGAGGTCGAGCAGTTCTAGCGTGGATGGATCAGCCCAGTGCAGGTCCTCTACAACGAGCAAAACAGGCTGCCGATTTGCCCGTCCTAGAAAAATCTCAAGCAGGGCTTCAAGTGTTTTTTGCCGCTGTTGCTGGGGGGTAAGAAATTGAGGCGGGTACCGGCCATCATCATACGGTATAGAAAGGAAGGAAGCAAATAGAGGTAAGTTTTCTTCAACGGAGAGTTTTGAAAATGCAAGGAAATCTGTTAATTTTGACAACTTTTTCTGCGGCGAATCCCCGCGTTCAAACCCCAACACCGCGCGCTGGAACATGTCAATAATTGGGTAAAGGGCGCTGTTCTGATGGTATGGCGAACAGCGGCACTCAATTATCGGTGAATTCTCCCACCATGCATCCGATATGTCGTTTGGACGTTTCTCAGAGGATGTTCTACTTTTAACGTGCTCTTTCAGCATCTGCACCATGCGCGATTTGCCTATTCCGGGTTCGCCGTTAAGCAGCACGACCTGTCCCGCGCCTTCTACACTTTGCTCCCAACGCTCCAGCAATAAGCCTACGACCTGCTCACGGCCTACCAGCGGCGTAAGTCCAGTAGTCGCCGCCACATCAATGCGATTGCGAGCTTCACTCGCAATAACTTGATACACGCGAATCGGGTAGGATATTCCTTTGAGCGTTCGAGCACCCAACGCTTGACATTCGAAGAATCCCGCAATGAGTCTATAAGTTGCTGCGCTAACCAACACGGTATTCGGCTCGGCAAGTTCCTGTAAACGGCCGGCGATGTTTGGGGTTTCACCTACGATTGCCATCAATTCCAACTCGCCGCCTTTGCCCATGTCTCCCGCTACTACCAACCCTGTGTGAATTCCAATGCGAACTTCCAACCGTAGTTCATTTTCCTGTTGAAGGCGTGCATTCAAATTCTCCATTCCCTCAATGATCGCCAATCCCGCACGAACCGCACGCTGGGCGTTGTCCTCGTGGGCATGGGGGTAACCGAAGTAGACTAGCAGCCCGTCACCGAAATATCGGGCGATATGCCCCTCAAAGCGCCTGATGGCTTTAGCACAAACCGCTTGGTAGTCGCCGAGGACATCGCGTAACTCTTCAGGGTCGAGTCTCTCGGAGAGTGAGGTTGAGCCAGCCAGATCGCAAAACATCACTGTCAACTGGCGGCGGTCCGCTTCAGGAATTTCACGAGGGTTAGAGGCGGGTTTGGAAGGCGTTACGGCGGGCGGCGTCGCGCGAGAATTGAGTTTCGCGCCGCAATTCATGCAGAATTGGGCTTCTTCCGGATTGGTATGTTCACAAATACGACAACGCATTTGCACAACTCCAAATTGGGCATGATGCTCAACTCTAATACAAAATGAATTGTGCGTTTACCACCACCCGAGAAACTTCCACCACATCATGCCGACGCTCAACCAGATTGCTAAATGAAAGAGAGACACCAAGAATCCGATGCCGAACCACTTCGGCTGGGGTACATACCCAAGTCCAAAATAGATAATTAAGGGTCCGGTGGAATAATTTGTGACGCATCCGCACAAGTTAGAAAAGTAAGCCAGTATCGCAACGGTTAGCATCGCAGGCGCACCAACTCCTAACGCTACCGCGAAAAAAGCGGCAACCATTGCAGCGATATGCGCGGTCAACATGGAAAAAAAGTACATTGAATAAAAGTAAATCAATGCGAGGCTGATAATGATGGCTATACCGCTTAGGTCTTCAACCAAAAACTTCATGTTGCTTGCAAACCAATCGATGAATTCATAGGTCTTGAGACTGTTCGCCATAGTTAATAAGCCGCCCAGCCAGATTAGCGTATCCCATGCCTTGTCATTCCCCGTGATATCCTCCCAACTCTCGGTACGCGCTAAAAGCAATAGACTGACGCCTATCCAAGCCACAAGCGTCGTGCTCATGCCGTGCAGGGCTTTTGTCGTCCACATGCCCAAGAGTATGATGAAGACCGCGCACATCACCTTTTCGCCAGATGACCACGGCCCCATCCTACGGAGTTCGTCTTGCGCCGTTTCTTGGGCGGCGTGCGTGTCCTTTAGTGTCGGTTTTGCGAGAAAATAGATTACAATTGGGAGTAAACTTAAACCTACGAGTCCCGGAACGATCGCGCCGAGCGCCCATGTACCCCAACCGAAGTCAATTGCAAACACATCGCTTGCGGCCTTTTTGACGAGAGGATTCGCAGCCATTCCCGTCAGAAACATTGCCGCTGCGATAAGATTGGCATGGGCGCCGACCAGTGTCAAATACTCCCCAGCACGTTTGGGTTCTCTTTCCGGGCGCGAATCGAGCGCTTCCGCTAACGAACGCATAATCGGCGCCAATACTCCGCCGCCGCGAGCCGTGTTCGAGGGCACGAACGGCCCAAGCAGCAGCTCTGCGCCGCACAAAGAATATCCTAACCCAATAATTGACTTCCCTAGCCAACTTACCAGCGTCAAAGCCAATCGCCGGCCGAAACCGGTGCGCACAACGCCGCCGGCAATCAGGAATGCGGCGACGACTAACCAAACTGTGCTGTCCGCATATCCTGCAAGTGCTTCGGATACCGTTAGCGTCTTGGTCGCCATCAGCACGACCAGTCCAAATAAGACCATCGGCCCATTCGGAAAAGGGCGCAAAATGAAACCGACAATCACCGTGATAAACACGGCAAAGATTTTCCAACCTTTCGAGTATAGTTCACTTGGGTCTATCTCACGCGGCGCCGGAACCACCCACCACAGTGTGAGCAGCAAGAGAACACAGCCGCCAAGTCTCAGAATTTTATGCTTTTGTAAGTTTCCTGTCATAGTCCAGTTCCTCAGCGAAAAAACCCGCTTTACATACATTCAAAAATTCCTGCCGCGCCCATTCCGCCGCCGATGCACATCGTGACCATGCCGTAGCGTGCATTCCGCCGGCGCATCTCGTTAATCAGCGTGACTGATAGCTTTGTACCAGTGCATCCAAGCGGGTGTCCCAGCGCAATGGCGTTGCCATTGACGTTGACTTTATCGATTGGAAGATTGAGTTCGTCAATTACCGCAAGCGCCTGTACCGCAAACGCTTCGTTCAGTTCAATCAGATCGATGTCGTCGAGAGAAAGGCCCGCGAGTTTCAACGCTTTTGGAACAGCCGCAACTGGTCCAATCCCCATGATTTCTGGCGGGACACCCGCAGTGGCATAACCAACAAACCGCGCCATCGGTTCGCATCCGAGTTCCGCGGCTTTCTCCGCAGACATAAGCACGACCGCCGCCGCACCGTCGCTCATCTGGGATGAGTTTCCGGCGGTGACGCTGCCGTCCTCGCGAAATACAGGTTTAAGTTTTGCCAATGCCAGAATGGATGTATCCCGGCGAACACCTTCGTCAACGGTGAATTCAAAGGTCCGCGTTTCTTGCACGCCGTTATCATTCGCATGCGTCTCAGTCACAGAGATAGGTAAAATTTCAGCCTTGAACTTGCCTGTATCAATCGCATCAGCCGCTTTCTGATGGCTAGACATCGCGTACGCGTCCTGAATTTCACGCGAGATACGGTATTTGCTTACTAGATTCTCGGCGGTCAAGCCCATACTGAGATAAACATCGGGATAGTGCTCAACAAGGTGTGGGTTCGGTGCCGACGTGATGTCGTAAGGAACGAAACTCATGCTTTCCGTTCCTCCAGCTACCACTACGTCAGCGAACCCGCACATAATTCGTTCCGCCCCCATAGCAATCGTCTGCAAGCCTGAAGCACAAAAACGGTTCACGGTCATTGCAGGAACAGAAACCGGTATACCCGCACGTACGCAGGCAATTCGCGCGACATTCACCCCCTGCGGGCCTTCGGGCATGGCGCAGCCAATAATTACGTCGTCGATTTCTTCGGCATCAAGGTTCGGCACCCGATTGATAGCTTCTTTAATGACAAATGCAGCGAGATCGTCTGGGCGCGTATCTTTTAGCGAGCCGCGGTTTGCTTTTCCAACAGCTGTCCGTACCCCCGCTGCAATAACTGCTGAATTCATTCATTCACTCCTAAACGTCGTTTTGGAAACGGAAAAGATATTTGAATCGCTCGGAAAACAACAATGTTTTAAACCTCTGAATCTTCATCTTTCCATCTGCACATGATACTAATTTGGTTTGCTATTCATCACCAACAACCAGTTTCCCGCACTATGCAGAACTCTCGTGTTTCTTTCGTCTCAATTGCGAAGCGGCTTTCCAGTCTTTAGCGTAAACTCAATCCGATTCTGTGTCTTCTCCTCCCCGCACAGGCTAATAAACGCCTCTCGCTCAAGGTCGAGTATGTACGACTCGGAGACGCGCTGCGGCGACGTAAGTTCACCGCCGCACAAAACGTAGGCGAGTTTATTCAGGACAGCGGCGTCATGCTCGCTGATATAATTAGCGCTACGCATCTGATGAATTTCCAGCTTATGTTGCGCGAGTCCGTTTCTTCCCGGCACCAACGTCTCTCGCGGCTGCGGTTGCTGGTAGCCCCTCGCGGCGATTGAACGTACCATCTCTTTTGCATCGTAGAGATGGCGCCTACTGTTTATTGAAATGAAATCTGTGTTGCGAAGATACCCTAGCTGCCTCGCGTGTTCGCCGCTCTCGGACACGCTTGAGCGTGCAATAGTCTCAAAAGCACGCTTCACATTCTGAATTGCGTCCGCGCTGCTGTCAATCGGCAGATTTTCTTGGCAACGGAGAATCATCTCCTTTGTGCCGCCCGCACCCGGGATGAGTCCGACACGCACCTCGACCAAACCCATATAAGTTTCTGCGGCGGCGCAGACCGCATCCGAATTGAGAACAACCTCACACCCGCCGCCGTACGTCATTCCCGATGGGGCGGATACGACGGTTTTCGGCGAACTACGCAGCGACATATTTGCCGTCTGGAAATTCAGGAGGATTTCGTCAATCGCGTCCCAATCTTTGTTCCTCGCCTTTTCAAGAACCAAGACAAGGTTTAACCCCACCGAAAAGTTGTCACTGTGGTTGCCGATGATGAGTCCGACAAAGTTCCGCTCGACCTCGTCGAGGGCGTTTAGCATCATCTCAAGCGTGGAAGTATTGATGATATTCATCTTGCTGTGGAACTCAAGGCAAGCTACACCATCCCCAATATCAATTAGGCTGGCATCAGCATTGGATTGCACCGTCTTACCGTCTGATCGGAGGTCCGAGAGAACGATGTCCTCTGAAGGAGTTTCGGTCTCTTGGTAACTATTTGACCCGAGATCGAAATAAGCGCTCTTGGCATGCGAATCTTCCGGATTGACCGCCCTGTAAAAGGACGTGTGCCCCGAATCCAACAGATTGGCGGCGAGCGGCGGAATTGCACCGCCTTCGGACTGCATTCGTTCAACGGATTCCAGCACGCCGATTGCGTCCCAAATCTCAAACACGCCAAGCTCCCAATTGAAACCCCATTTCATGGCTTTGTCGACGCTCGCCAAATCATCCGAGATTTCGGGGATACACGACGCAGCATAGCGCAACAAGTTACTCAGACTTTTCCACACTAACCGCCCTTCCCGGCTGTCGTTGTCCGTAAGTGCCTTGATCCGCGCACCGGCATCCCTAATTCGCTTTACTGAGTCGAGCGTACGAGATTGCACACTTTCACGAGGTACATATTCAAGTGTATTGTAGTTCAACGTCAAGATTTCACTGCCTTTTTCACCGGGACGTTTATGATAAAATCCTCGTCCTGTTTTGTCACCAAGCCAATTCCTCTCGATCATGTGCAAAATGAACTCCGGCACACGGAAAACAGCACGCCGTTCATCGTCAGGCAACGCTGTGTTAAGATTCTTTGCCATATCCACAAGTATATCTACCCCGATAAGATCGCCCAGCCGGAAGGTGGCGCTTCGCGGCCGTCCAATCAGAGGCCCTGTAATCACATCGACCTCATCAATGGTATAATCCTCTTCAAGCATCAGATGGATAGTGTGCATCATCGCAAAGGTGCCGATCCGGTTGGCGATGAAATTGGGCGTATCCTTGCAGCGCACAATCCCTTTTCCGAGTATCCGCTCTCCAAAATCGGCAGCAAAATCGACCAGATTCGTTCGAGTCTCCGCTGTTGGAATAATTTCAAGCAGGTGCATGTACCGCGGCGGGTTAAAGAAATGCGTTCCTAAAAAGCACTCCCGAAAGTTTGCAGAGCGCCCTTTGGAAAGTGCATTGATGGAGATTCCAGATGTGTTAGAACTTACGAGCGTGCCGTGTCTGCGGTGCCGGTCGATTAATTCGTGAACCTGTTTTTTTACCTGTAAATTTTCGGTGACTGCTTCAACGATCCAGTCCGCCTCAGCCAACCGGTCGGCGTGGTCGCTAAGGTTTCCCGCCCGAATCAACCGCGCTGCTTCGCGAACATAGAACGGTGAACGGGTTTTCGCGATTTTCATCCGATCCAGTGCAGACGCCGCGATTCGATTCCGCTCAACAGAGCGGCCGCAATTTTCATCCTTCATGCCAGCGGGTAAAACGTCCAACAAGTCACAAGGGATACCGACGTTGGCGAAATGGGCGGCAATCTGCGAACCCATTGTACCGGCGCCCAAGACTGCAACTCGTTTTATTTTGCGATATAATTCTACTTGCAATTTATTCGCCTCTACCTTGTTTCCTCATTACTATCTCTACTGAATCGGGTGAGTGCATCGCCGATTTTATCTTGCAAGGATCGGCGTAAATTTGCAGAGCCTTTGAAATTACTCATCAAGACCGCGAAAGCCAAAATTTCGCCTTCCGCCGTCATGGTATAACCGGCAAGCGTCGAAACACCTCTCATCGTACCCGTTTTTGCCCGTAAAATGCCGCCCGCTCTCATGTCATTCATCCGCCTTTTCAACGTCCCATCAACGCCCGCAATGGGCAAAGATACAAGATATTCGGGCATCATCGCAAAATTGTTGAACATATAAGTTAGAAGACTCGTTAAGGCCGAAGCCGTGACAAGATTGTATCGGGAAACGCCCGAACCGTCCGCTAAGGTGTACCGTGAATTGTCCAGCCCAATTTCTTTCAAAAACTCGCCGATAGCGGCAATCCCTTTTTGCGCTGTACCGGGTGCGCCCTTTAACTCCGCGCCAATCGTTTTTAGGATGAGTTCTGCTGTTAAATTATCGCTGGATTTGTTCATCCCCCAGAGAATGCGAGATAGCGGCACTGATACATGATTGGCAATTTTCAACGCCCTTTCGGGAACAACACCGTGACGTATACTCCCCCGAAACATGATTCCATTCTGCGCAAGCTTCTCCTTCAGTAGCGTCCCACAATAAAGCGCGGGATCGACGACATCCACCTGTCGATTGACGTCAGCTTGACCAATCTCCATCGAACCGCGGATGGTCAATACGTTTGCCTCCACCGGCTTCCACTGTCGTTTAATGCTCAATCTTGTGGCGTCTGAAGCGGTGACGGTCGCCGCCTCATTGACAACTTTCATGTACCGCGTGGGGGGTTCAAGATGCACGTCAACGGGATCGTCTATATTGCGGCCCGGCGACACGCGGACGCGAACGCCGTTGTGATTGATGGTCAGCGCGCTCAAATGCGAGTAATATCCGCCTAAGGGGCCGTCGTCCCACATCCACCCTTTCCCCCGCCGGATATCGTCGAAATAAGACTCATCCACAACAATATCGCCGTCTATAGATTTAACACCCATCGCGGACAGCTTTTCAGTAAATTTTTCCAAATCGCCGCTATCGAACTTTGGGTCGCCCCGACCTTGGAGGTAAAGATTCCCTATGACGTTATCATCTTCGACACCATCCGCAAACAGGGTGGTGTGGAAACGATAGTTTGGACCCAGTTTGACGAGCGCCGCCGCAGCGGTAATCAATTTCATCGTCGAAGCCGGATGATACAGTTTATCGGCATCATTTTCATAAATTACTCTGCCGTTCGACAACGATACGACTTTAACCCCGACATTTGAAGCGGCGAGCAGCGGATCGCCCAAAATCGTTTCAATTTCACTCGATAATACGTGGGTCGGTTCAATCGGTGTCGGTGAGGAAACCGTGGCGCAACCGATGAGAACAACCAATAAACACAACAAAAACAGCGGCATATAGGTGGTGCCGGTGCCCGTTCGTTTCTTAAAGGTGACTCCCTTTTTCCGGATAATTTTAAACATGTTAACCGCTCGTAATTGAAGGTGGATTCGCCGAGGGATTTTCTCACATTAGGGTTATGAAGTCAAGATCTTTTTCGGCAGCGGCAATCCGTTACTGTACCCATGCACGGTGATATGCTACAATAGAATGCACGTTGTATGAGGTTGTCGATACAACTCCGATTTCGAATTGGATTCAGGCATTGATTCACAAATTGGCATGGAAGGCAAAATATATATTGTGCAAGGAGAAAACCAAATATGGCAAACCCATTAAAAGTTGGCATCATCGGCGTTGGCGGCATCGCCCGCACCCACGTACCGGGTTGGAACGCCTCGCCGCACGCCGAGTTGGTGGCTGGCTGTGATATCAGAGACGATGTCGTCAAACACTGGGGCGAAGCAAACCAAATAAAAACACTGGCGACCAATCCGGAAGAACTCTTCAGCGATGCGGATATCGATATCATTGATGTGTGCACACCGAACATGTATCACGCGCCGCTGGCAGTTGCAGCGCTTGAATCGGGTAAACATGTCATCTGCGAAAAGCCATTGGCGCCGACGCCGCAAGACATCTACAAAATGATCGAAGCCCGCAATCAGTCCGGAAAATTGCTCATGACGGCACAGCATTTCCGGTTTGAACCTAAATCGAAAGCCATGAAAGCCGAAATAGACAGGGGTGTGCTCGGCGACGTATACCATGCGCGCAGTTGGATGCTGCGCCGTAACGGGTTTTCGCCAGGGCCGGGATTCGTCCTCAAGAAAAACAGCGGAGGGGGACCGTGCATCGACATCGGCGTTCATATTTTGGATTTAACCCTCTGGTTCATGGGCAATCCGCAGCCAGCCGCTGTGACGGGGGTAGCACGGGCTGAGCTCGCACATCGAAAGGGCGCTTTCTGCGCATGGGGCGGCGAGATTCCGGAAGCGTTCGATGTCGAAGATTTCGCGGCGGCGTTCGTACGATTTGAGACCGGCGCCACCCTAATCCTAGAGGTGAGTTGGCTGCTCCACCACGATATACGCGGCGAGGACATGCAGATGTGGCTTTACGGGACGGATGCCGGCGCGCACTGGCCAAAATGCGAGTTTCTTGAGAGCAATGCTGCCACGAAGCAGCATTTCAATCGATCCTTACAACTTTTCCCGAATCTTTTGGAAGCGCATGCACAGGAGTGCGTCGAGTTTGCGCAGGCAATTGTTGACGGCGCGCCCTCACCCGTACCTGCCGAACAGTCGCTGCAGGTGATTTCCATTCTGGACGGCATCTACAGGAGCCAAGAACAGGGCGGAGAAGTGCGAGTCAATGCGTAGTCTAGCAGGCATTCTCCGCATGCCGCGCTTTTAAAGTAATAGGCACACTCCGTATGCCGTAGCCTTTAAAGTAGTAGCCGCACCCCGTATGCCGTGCTTTTAAAGTAGTAGGCATACTCCGTATGCCGTTGCCTTTAAAGTAGTAGCCGCATCCCGTATGCCATGCTTTTAAAGTAGTAGGCACACTCCGTGTGCCGTGCTTTTAAAGTAGTAGCCACACTCCGTATGCCATGCTTTTAAAGTAGTAGGCATACTCCGTATGCCGTCATTTTAAAGTAGTAGGCACGCGGAGTGTGCCTGCTACTTTTGGCGCGTTCAAACGACCTCATCCCTGCACAACTCCGTTATCGCATCGTCATCTAAGCCGAGTTTTTCCTTGAGAACTTCAGCCGTGTGCTGGCCCAGCGTGGGCGGTGCCAGACGCATCTCGGCAGGGGTCATCGACAGTTTGAACGGAGTTCCAGCGAGTTTAACGCTGCCCGCAGATGGGTGGGGCATCTCGACAGTCATTTCCCGTGCGGCTGCCTGCGGGTCGGCGAACACGCTGTCAAGCGTGTTAACTGGTCCCGCAGGTACGTCCGCATCGGCGCAGAGTTGCAGCCATTCGGCAACAGTCCTCCGGCGGAACAGGTCATCCAACATCGGAATCAAAACATTCCTCTGCGCGACGCGCTGCGGGTTGGACGCAAAACGTGCATCCTTACCCAACGCACTCACGTCCGCCGCTTCACAGAACCGCTGCCATTGTCCGTCGTTGCCGATGGCTAAAGTGAAAAAATCGTCCGCCGCTTGAAACGCCTGGTACGGAACGATGCTGGCGTGTGCGTTCCCCCACCGCAGCGGCACCTCGCCCGAACACAGATAACTGCTGCCGACGTTTGCCAACAGCGCAATCTGCGAATCGAACAAGGAAATATCAAGATGCTGTCCCTCGCCGCTGCGTTCACGAGCGTACAGTGCGGCAAGTATCGCATTGCATGCGAACAGCGCAGCCGCAACATCAACAATGGCAACGCCTACCTTCATGGGCGCCCCGCCGCGCTCGCCGGTGATGGACATAAACCCGCCGCGTCCTTGAATCAGAGAATCGTATCCCGCTAACTCACGGTCAGGACCGGTGTGCCCAAAACCGCTAATGGAGCAGTAAATTAATCGAGGATTAATATCCTTGAGTTCGGTGTACCCTAAACCGAGTTGGTCGGCGCCTCCGATTCGAAAGTTCTCGATTAACACATCGCTGTTGCGCGCTAAATCCTGCACAATGGCGGCGGCTCGCCTGTCCTTGAGGTTGAGGGTGATGCTTTTCTTGTTGCGGTTGCAGCATAAGAAATATGCCGATTCGCCGCCGACAAACGGTGGGCCCCATTGCCGTGTTTCGTCGCCGGCATCCGGATGCTCGACTTTGATAACTTCCGCGCCCAGATCGCCCAACATCATCGCGCAATAGGGACCGGCTAAATGCCGCGACAATTCCAGCACACGTACGCCATCGAGCGCACCTGCCATTACGCATCCTCCTCGAACGGATACGGCGGCAGTGATTGCGTCAAACGCTTGTCGTTTCGGTATCCGAGCGCATATTCTGCCTGCATCAATTGGTGAATTTCCTGCGTGCCCTCGTAGATTAACGCCCCGCGTGAGTTGCGTAAGTAGCGTTCAACCGGGTACTCGTCGCTATAGCCGTTGGCGCCATGGACTTGCACAGCGTCATCGGCTGCTCTAAAGGCGCTCTGGCAATTCACCCACTTCGCTAGGCTCGCCTCGCGCGTACAGCGCGCCCCACGATTCATCATCCAGCCAATCTGATAGTAAAGCAGCCGCCCGGTGTCGCGCCCGGCGACCATGCGGGCAATTTTTTGCTGAACGAGTTGGTGTTTCCCAATCGGACGCCCGAACGTCTCGCGCGCCTTGACGTACGATGTACTCGCCTCAAGGCACGCCTCTATCAAACCGACCGCCCCGGCGGCGACGGTGTAACGCCCGCTGTCCAATGCACTCATGGCGATCTTAAATCCTTCGCCCTCTTCACCGACACGGTTCGCTGCCGGTACACGCACATCTCGCAGTGCGATCCCTCCAGTAGCGCCGATACGTCCACCCAGTTTGTGTCTAATGCTAGAGGTGCTGACACCCTCGAAGCCGCGCTCCACGATAAATGCCGAAATGCCGCGGTATTTGGCGTTAGGATCGGTGTAGGCGAAAACCAGATACTGGTCGGCGATGTCGGCGAAACCGATCCACGTCTTTTCGCCGTCGAGAATATAACTGCCGCCGTCCCGCCGGGCGGTGGTGCGAATACTCGAGACATCGCTTCCCGCATGCGGTTCAGTCAGCGCAAACGCCGCCAACTTCTCGCCGCGCGCCTGCGGCGCGAGATACTTGACTTTTTGCGCGCCGCTTCCCCACCGAAACAACGTCAACGAGTTGAGGCCTAGATGCACGGAAACCAACACGCGAAAAGCGCTGTCCGCGCGCTCCAACTCTTCACAGACGATGCCGAGGCTCAGGTAGTCGCGCCCCAATCCGCCGTGGCATCTTGGAATACAAACGCCGAACAGTCCCTCTTCCGCCATCTTAGGTAAAATTTCCCGCGGAAATTTCTGTGCGCGGTCCCATTCTCGGACATACGGCAAAATCTCGCGCGCACAGAACTCGCGCGCCGCATTGCGGATGGCGTCGTGCTCCGATGTCAATGTGAAGTCCAAAATTTAGATCTCCATGCGTGGGAAGGGGTTGTCGGTATTGATTACAGTATATCAAATTCGAATTTTCTGATAAACAGAAAAAACCGACAATCACTCTTGACAAAATCTGCGATTTTCGTATAATGGCACAATAAGTAGCAGGTATATTCCGTATGCCGTAGCCTCTTAAAGTAGCAGGCACACTCCATATGCCGTAGCCTTTTAAAGTAGCAGGCACGCTCCATATGCCGTAGCCTCTTAAAGTAGTAGGCACACTCCGTGTGCCGTAATCCTGGTCCCAATGCTCTGCCATCGGTGTTCAATGCAATAGGTGGAATTTACGGCACACGGAGTGTGCCTACTACTATAAAAAATCGTTGACAGCATCTACCTGCACACAGAGAAAAGGGAACAAATCAATGCGAGTTTTTGTTACAGGCGCCACCGGATATATTGGCAGCGCTGTTGTATTGGAACTTGTCAAGGGGTCTCACCACGTAACCGGACTCGCCAGATCGGCGGAAAAGGGGACCGAACTGGTGAATCTCGGAGCAACACCCGTGCGAGGCGATTTGAGGGAAGTTTCCGGCTTCAGGGACCTCGCAGCGGAACACGATGCCATCATCCATATCGGCTTTGAACGCAGCCCGGAAGGCTACGCCGCCGACCGCGCAGTCATGGAAGCGCTCCTCGCCGCTGCAAGCGCCGCTTCCGGCGCCCGCCATGTAATCTATACCTCCGGGCTGTGGGTACTCGGCGCCGTCAGCCAAGACCCCGTGGATGAAGATGCATCGACCGATCATCCGGTTCCACTCGTCGCCTGGCGTCCGCCGCACGAAAGGCTGGTGTTGGACGCCGATTCGGAATCAATGACTACATCAATTATCCGCCCCGGAATGGTGTATGGCGGGGACGGTGGAATCTTGGAGTCGTACTTCATATCGGCGGATAAGGGTGAACCGGTTGTTCATGTTGGCGGCGGGGTTAACCGCTTCTGCTTTGTGCACCGCGAAGACCTCGCTGAGCTATACCGGCTTGTCGTAGAGAAACGGGCATCCGGAATCTTCCACGGGATTGATGATGCATTTATCACAATTGCCGATGCGGCGCGCGCCGTCAGCCAAGCCGCAGGCAAGGGCAGCCCGGTTCAAAGCCAGCCGCTTGAGGACGCGCGGGATGAGATGGGTCTGTTCGCCGATGCGCTCTGCACCGATCAGGCGGTCGTTGCCCGCCGCTCCCGCGAACTCGGTTGGCAGCCGCGGCACCCCCCATTTCCCGAAAGCGCCCGCGCAGCCTTTCGTGAGTGGAAAGAAAGTTAAACTATTTGAGAGTTACGGGCTTCAATAGTGAACAACGATCGGTGTTCACTACGAAATGGAGAAAATACTGGGGTCTTTACCCTTGAAATTGTCGCGCCTTGTGACGATGAATCGCCTGTAAAGTAGTAGGCACACTCCGTGTGCCGTAAGTTACATATACTGCTTTGCCGCCGGATGGCGGCATCGGGACGAGGTTTGCGGCACACAGAGTGTGCCTACTACTATGCCTTGCGCGTTCAACTGCGTATGTCATAACCATTTTGAATTTTTGGTATGCGCTAATCCCTTGGGCTAAGGCGTGTTGACATTTTGGTCCGGCTTATGGGTCAAACGACCGTGTGATTTTCCAAAAACCGAAACTGGGTGAGAAGTCCGACCCATGAGTGCAGCCACCAGGGTTGCTTCAATGTAGGGGCAGGTCTTGTGCCTGCCCAAAAATCTCGAAATCGAGTTGCGTTAAACAAGTGTCAACAGAACCTAATACAGCCCAATAAAACACTAAAGGAGTGATTTATGAGATTTGTATCTTTCGCAGCCGACGGCGGCTCACATTATGGTATTTTAAAAGATGACCGCGTCCTCGACCTGAACGTGGCGGGCGGCGCGGACTTCCCCAGCGACATGCTCGGTTTAATCGACCTTGGGAGTTCCGGAATTGAACGTGCGCAGCAAGTGGCGGACCAGTCGCCGGACTCTACGTGGCAGCCGCTCGATCCCGCCACATTGCTCGCACCCATCCCGGTACCCCGCCGCAACGTGTTCTGCATAGGCATGAACTACGCCGCCCACGCAGCCGAAGGCGCTTTGGCGAGAGGCGTAGAGCCTTCGCTTCCCACGGTACCAGTATTTTTTACCAAAACCACCACCGCGGTCACCGGTCCCTATTCGGATATCCCGTTCGACGCCGCCGTATCCGACCAGATTGACTGGGAAGTCGAATTGGCGGTCATCATCGGCGGGCGCGGGAAGAACATCTCGCCGGAATCGGCGATGGACTACGTCTTCGGGTATACCGTCGTCAACGACCTGTCGGCTCGAGATTTACAATTCAGCCATAACCAGTTCTTTAAGGGCAAAAGCCTTGACGGCGCGTGCCCGATGGGACCGTGCATCGTCACCGCCGACGAGATTTCAGACCCCCATGCGCTCAACGTACGCTGCACCGTCAACGGCGTCCTCAAGCAGGAGTCGAATACATCCGATCTCATCTTCGACATTCCCGCGACAATCGACTGGCTGTCGCGCGGGTTAACGATTCAACCGGGCGATGTCATCTCCACGGGCACACCGAGCGGCGTCGGATTCGCACGCACACCACCCGAATTCCTCTTCCCCGGCGATGTCGTCGAGTGCGAAGTCGAGGAAATCGGAATCATCCGAAATCGGATGGTTGATGTTGGTGGTTGATTTTGTCAATTACTAGAAAAACCTAAATCTCATTCCAGCGTCGTACCTCTCACAAAGATGTTGACGGAGCGTTCTGTAATCCTTGTTGATTCCTAATTTCAAACGAACGCTAGTTAGTTGTTGTAGAACAAAAGATGAGATATTTGCTAATCCTAATTTCTGTGATGCTCCTTCTCACGTTTAGGCCCCCTAAGGCAGTCAGCCTGACTCCCCAGGAGATTTTCAAAAAAACGGCTGACGCAACCGTGCACCTAGCCAGATACAATTCCGAAGGAAAATTACTTCCCATTGGGAGCGGATTCTTCGTGCGACGGAATTATATCGCGACCAATTTCCACGTAATTGAAGGTGCCGCAGCCGTTGAATTAAGAGCGAAACTTGTCGATAAGAAAGGATGGTACGCAGTAGCGCGTATTCGAGCAGTTGATGAAAAACACGATTTGGCAATTTTACAAGTGTCGGTTCCAGGGGTCAATCCTGTTCCTTTAGTCGATAGTGATGCAGTGGAGATTGGCGATGCGGTCTTTGTCGTGGGTAATCCACAAGGTCTAGAGGGTACGTTTTCAATGGGAAACATTAGTCAGGTACGTGTAGTGGGTGACACAAAGCGACTTCAGTTCAATGCCCCAGTTGCTAAAGGCAACAGTGGGGGGCCTGTGCTAAACAAAGACGGCAATGTAATAGGTGTTGTTTCATTCAGATGGGGCGACTTCGAAATCCTCGACTTCTCAGCGAATCTCAACTTTGCCATTCCTTCAAACTACCTCAAGAATCTCTTGATACGAAAATTGGGGCCTGTGAAAACACCCACACGAAAAGCCACACCTCGCATAACAAAATCGCCAAAACCTGCTCAACCGAAACCGTCCACTCCGAAAACCACTCCCAAAAAACCCAAGCCCTCAAAATCCGTTCCGCCAAAACCGACCACACCAAAACCCACTCCGCAACAGATTGCAAAAAAAGCGTTAGCAGCTACGGTGCACATACGCATAGTAGATGCAAACGGTCACGCTTCAACCGGAAGTGGATTTTTTGTTCGACCGAACTATATCGCGACCAATTTCCACGTGATTGATGGCGCCGAGGGCGGAGTGGCAAAACGCGTTGGTCAGAAAACAGTGTACACCATTGAGGGTTTTACCTCAAAAGACAAAGCGCATGACCTGGCAATTTTGCGGGTGTCCGCACCGGGTGTCCAACCGCTTCCTCTGGGCGATAGTGACGCTGTTGAGATAGGCGATACCGTTTATGCTGCAGGCAATCCAGGACGGTTGGAAGGCACGTTTTCAGATGGTTTAATTAGTGCAATCCGACCAGAGGGTAACGAACTGATACACGGTAAATTGCTTCAGATGACAGCCCCTATTTCGGCAGGGAGTAGCGGCGGACCCGTCCTAAACGACAGTAGCGAAGTAATAGGAATATCTGTCGGATTTAGGGAGGGAGGACAGAATCTCAATTACGCTATTCCGGTGAATTATCTCAAGGCTATCATAAATGGCCAATTGGACCCAACGACACCGACCACACCAAAAGTCACGCCCAAAAAACGTGACGCGCCAAAAGCTGTGCAACAAAAACCGTCCACACCAATAGTCACGCCACAGAAACCTGAACCCTCAAAACCCGTAAACCCAAAACCGTCCACGCCAAATCCCACCCCGCAGAAACCCACGTCGCCAGAACTTGTAAAACCAAAACCGATTACGCCAAGAGTCACTCCGAAACCCGCTCCCTCAATGCCAAAACCTTCGCGCCCGCTTTCACCAATGGAACTCCTTCAAAAAGGCATTAAACAGTATGAAGAGACACAATTCACCGAGGCGATAAAGTCCTTACAGTTGTCCTTAAGTGGGCTAGGGAATCCAGAACAGAGAGCTAAAGCTCATCTTTACTTAGGGTGTTCGATATGGGGTTTAGGAGAAGATGTCAATCATGTGCACCGAGAATTTCAGGAGGCGCTCCGCCACAATCCAAATCAAACCTTACCGCCAAGGGTTGGGGATGATCACCCAGTCTTTCAGCCGCTACTAAAAAAGGTGCGTTCGAAATCAGTTGGCGAGCTGACGATTTCCTGTTCATTACCCCAGTCCGAAATTTGGATTCACGGAAACCTAATTGAAAGGAAAATGATAGGTACTGGAACAACCAACATTCGCCTATTCATGGGTGACTACATCGTAGAGGGAATTTACGAAGACGTAACCCTAAAACAGACCGTTATCATAGAACCTAATGAGCATGAAATAGTCGTCCTCGAACTGCCAGCTATAATCAAGCATGACACCCCCGCAACAGTATCAATTGGTGAAACGATTGCACTAACGTTGGATTTAATCTCCGCGGTCCGACCTACACTGGTTGAAGTTCGCTACAAATCCTACAACATGAAAGGGGACGAATTAGAACAAGGGGTCAAAGAAATGCGTTTGTGGAAGGAGCACGATGCCTCGTCGACACGCACTTACCAGGTGGAATTGTCATTACAAAAGGACTTTGGAAAGCTTGACTATTTTTTCGCGGCTGATGAGACAAGGTCTCCAAAAACTGGTCATCATAGCGTCATGATTGAGGAGGACGAGGAAGATCGGAAGGAATTCGAAGGTGAACTCAAGGAAGTTGAAGACGGTTGGAAGCGGATTCACGACACCAATTCAGCGGCGCAGCTTAAGATAAAAGGTTTGTTGGATACAACGGACGCAGCAATTATATCGGCCGAAAGTACCGCAAACATCCACAAATTTAACCGTCACGAGAACTCGGCATCTGAGCAAATACATGAATCGAGAGAATCGGTAGACGCATTAGTGGCAAGTGCACCAAACGACGAACTGGAACTCGACAACTTGTTAAATTCCTTATCCCATACGCAAGCTGATGCCAAGGCAAACAGACGGCTCTCGGATTCCTTCATTGAAACATCGACGACTTCATTGAGAGAAAAAATAAAAGGTACAAAAGACTCGCTGAATGAGTTGGGTGACATGCAACTACGCTTGGATAAACAGGAGAGCCAGTTGGCAAAGGTAGTAAAAGAGTTTAACCCGTTGCATCAGGGAATTTGGGCGGGTTTATGGTCAAATATGGTTTCGAAAGATGAACCTTCCACTTCTAATCTGGGTGGCGGTGATATGTTCAGCCTCATCTACCTGCGAGAGGGAATAACCCATCGAGCGCGCGGCGTACGACTCGACTATTCCTACCAGAATCCAGTTAACACAAGCGTGATAGGTCTGTGGGAGCCAGATTTAGATTTAAGTAAATTAAGAGAAAATGCTATGGGGCTTACGCTCCTCGGCGGAATAGCAAGATACGGTATCAACTCCACGCAATCTGAAACGATTCAATCCACATCTGAAGAAGCAACACACACTACGCCCATAATCGGTGTTGGACTGCAACTCTATCCAGAGCATAGGGTTACAGTGGATCTAAATGGTACAATCAAACTTCAGTCAGCAAATCACGGCGATCGTTTTATCAACAAACATCTTTATCACTACGAAGTAGGCGTTCGTCTTTACATTGCCCCGGCACTAAATTTGAGAGTAGGATATGGTCAATGGCACTTAGGTAATCGGGATGTTTCCGGTCTGCAGATTGGCCTAGGCGCTCTATTCTGAACAACGTGCAATTGAAACACCCGACTTTAACTAGATTAGAACCATAAATGTCACCGTATAGGGTGGTTGAATGGTAAAATTGAATATCAATCAAGGTTAACCTGACTGCTGTTCGTGACCGTCACTGTTGCATAAAATTTATTGCTAACAGAACTCCAAACTTTGCCAATGACAGTAAATTGCTAGGTTTCAGGAAATAGAAAATTTCAAGTATCATCGCACTCTGCAATTGAATCATAATGCTCGAAACTTTCATGTGCGCTTTTTAAACCAATTAGAATCAAATTAGCGCCTAATCGGTTTAGCTCCTTATCCTCGTTAATTGTAGTCACCAACTGCTGTCGTTCATCAACGTCCATTTTCTTGCATATTCCCGATGCAAGTCGCAACCCTACATCAAAATAAAACCAACTCTAATTTCGCAAGGGAGATTACGATTTGACTAGGCGTGATTGGGCACTTCTTGCTGTTGGGATTTTCGTTATTGTCGTAATTATAATCTCTATAGTTGCTGTTAAATCTTGTGGGCGAACCCCTCCCGAGACTCCGCCACCCAAAACCGACGCGGCTACGATCACACCAAAGCCCGCATCTGCGAAACCACCTGTGGTATCACCTGCGACTTTGAACGTATCAGTTTCAATCAACGCTGTCCCGTGGGCAGAGGTTTTCATAAAAACCCCTGGAACAAACAGATTCGTAAAACCGGAAACGAAATTCTTCAAAATCAGACCTGAACCCAATGGAACTGATTCCAACATCACGCCAATACGGGGTGAATTAAACGTACCTGCCGGTACGGAAATCAAATTGATTTATGAAGGTAAAGAGGAAACCTTCCCTTACGAGTCTTGGAAGGAAACGAAGTCGATATCGCATGATTTTCTGGAGCGATGACGTATAGTTCAAAGGACGCCGTTAGTAAATTTCTTGTGACACCCAAGATGAGATTATCCGTCGATTTCAGGATTTTGATGCTTTTAGTGGTCTGTAGAATCGCCGTTGCAGATACGCCAACTCCCGAACAGATTGCTAAAAGCGCACTAGACGCTACCGTGCTAATTACTATGATAGACTCCAGTGGCAAGGTGGCGTCGCGAGGCAGCGGATTCTTCGTGCAACGGAATCTGATTGCAACAAATTTCCATCTGATTAACGGACTGACAAGAGGTGGTGCACGAAATGTCGGTCAGGAAACGACTTACCCCGTAGTTAAAATTAGCGTAAAGGATGAAAAACACGATCTAGCAATTTTACAGGTGTCGGCACCCGGAATTGAACCTCTTCCGATTGGCGACAGTGAGTTAGTCGTGGTGGGAGATCGCATTTATGTAGTTGGCAATCCACTAGGTGTACTTGAAGGCACTTTCTCTGATGGGATTATCAGTGCGATTCGAGAGGTGGATGGCGTAAAGCTATTTCAAGTTTCTGCCCCAATTTTAGAGGGTAACAGCGGCGGTCCAGTGCTAAACGCCCAAGGCGAAGTTATAGGCGTTTCACAGGGAATCATCCCAGCCGGAGAAAACCTCAATTTTGCAATTCATTCAATCAATCTTAAAGCGCTCGTCAATCAATTGGGACAAAAGACGCTTCAAAGCGGTATTGAACTATATGAAGCCTCTCAATTTGAGGAGGCAATGAAATCTCTGGAGTCCGCATTGAACGTACTTTCCGACCCGCTAAAGCGCGCCATAGCCCATCTGTACCTTGGGTGTTCTAAACGAGGGTTTGGCGAATCCGATCGCAGCGTGCGTGCGGAGTTTCGAGAAGCGCTTCGCCACAATCCAAATCAAGCATTGCCACCGCGGATAGGAGCAGATCACCCGGTTTTTAAACTGCTGCTTGAAAAAGTTCGCTCTGAGTCAACGGGGGAGTTGACAGTTACCTGTTCACTTCTCCAAACCGAAATCTGGATTGACGGGAACGATATTGACAGGAAATTGATAGGCACCGGAACTTCTACCGTCCGACTATTTGTGGGCGGCTACATCGCGGAGGGGGTTTTGCAAGGAGTTTCCCAAAAGGAATCTTTCACTATAATTCCTGGTGGGCACAAGATAATCTATTTGGAACTGCCGCCAATTTTAAGACATAAACCCCCTGGTAGAACGCTCGTCGGTGAGATTATCCCTCTTTCTTTGGATATAATCAGCCGCGATAAGCCAAATCATGTTCAGATTCACTTCATCATCTACGACAGAAACGGGCAAGAAATAAACCGGGGATATCAGGATATGCTTCTGCAGAACGAGCAACCCACGGAGTCCACATGGATTTACCGATCGGATTTGCCACCGCAATACACTGTTGGTAAAATGTCATATTTCATCGTGGCTGATGAAGCTAGGTCCCCGAAAGAGCAATACCATGAAATTGCAATTGTAGACAAAAATTTCCCAGCAATCGAACTGCTAGAACCGCTTGAAGCCGCCGAATTCATGGCCGACCAACCCATTTCGGTTCGAGCAAGAGTAACTGATAACACCGCTGTAAATGAGGTTCGTATTCATTATGCTTTCTCGCGTTCAGGCGGTTCAAAACCCTCTGAGGTGACACCATCACAGCCCCTGGAGAGAGAAACTTCTGACGACATATATGTTGGACAAATTCCGGCTCAACAGAGCGGCGCTGGGGCCATCTGGTATTATTTGACCGCGACCGATGAAGAAAAAAACGAGAGTAAGTCCGATGAAAGAAGGATAGAAATTGTAGTTACAGGCGGAAAACTCCCCTCTCCTAAACCGAAAGATTCGAAAGATTACCATACCAAATTTCCATTTCGCCAAGGGATATGGGTGAGTCATGGATGGTCAGATAACATTCCTGATGATGGCGAGTATGATTCCCAATGGGATAGAGGTGATATACTCAGTTTCAGTTACTTGAGTGAAGGCAGAGGCTATCGGACGCTTGGGGTACAACTGGATTATTCATACCACATTCCTGCCAATACTAGCGCGGCGGTGCAGTGGTGGCCGGCGATGACACAAGATTCTGTCGGGTTTGCGTTATTGGGGGGAGTGGCGCGATACAGCGATGACGACTCTGGTAGCACTCGGTCAAGTTGGGCCGGCGGAGATGCCTCAGATGAGTCGCATCATATTACACCGTTTCTCGGTGCAAGTTTGAAATTCTACCCTCTGCATACAGTCGCAGTTGACGGCGCAATTTCGGCTAAACTTAAGCCGATGGACACATCTTCTAGCGAGGAATCCGATTCTTTCGCGAGATATCTACACCACTACGAATTTGGTACTCGGATTTACATTACCCCCGCGTTGAATCTGAAACTCAGCTACGGAAAATGGTTTTTAGGAGATCGTGGAAACGCAACTGTACAGATCGGGCTAGGGGTTACCTTCTAAGCCATAGCAACTGGGAAATATTGATACTTTTCTGCCTGAGACACTTATTTAGAATGGATATCGCATCGGATTCCGATCGCCGATAGTAAATTACTTGGTTTAGCGGAAGGTTAAGCCAATTCCAAAGGTAGTATCCGAATGGTCGAACGAGAATGAAAACGCGCCGTGGGCGATAACAGTGGAAGATAAGTGAAGTTCCATTCCAATTTGGGCGCCTGTACTGCCTTCATCTTCGCTATCGTCAAAATTGTGTCGTTTATCAGTAACCGTTGTCCATATATGGGTGTACGAAATCCCAAAATACGGCGTCAACCTCATCCCGGATTCGGTTACTATGCGCTTTAAAAGCCCGCCCATACCGGTCAGCCCCAGAGCGCGTGCGCTCTCACGTGTCTCTGATCCAACAACCTCGTTGGCGAAACTAGCGCCGCCTTCAATTGTGAGAAAGGTATCAAAACCCGTTTGTTGCAACGGGTCCATATACTGGATGCTTAGTCAAATTGAAGGTAATGGAGGTATTTCGACCCCAGGTCTAAAATCCACAGTGTCGTCGTCAACAAATCGCATACCGCCAGCACCTTGGACTTTTGCCCCAAAATCAATTCCGAATTCGAGTGCGTCGCTGACTATCGGAGTATTCTCCATAAATTGGAGGCCGAACCCGTAAGCACTCTCATCTTTCCCCAACTTCAGGAAACTGAGTTGGCTATGGGCGGCAACCGGATACACTAAACCAATAAGGAATGTAGCGGTAAGCAATAGACAGAAAACGGTGTACTCGTATCCTTTGACAGGGAATTGTTTTCGCGCCGGGCGTCGGCATTTCTTACTATCCTTGTCTTTCATAGCTCCTCCTCAATATAGTGATGGCTTATGATACCACTTGAAACCTTTCTAAGCAACACGAAAAACTGCTACACCGATCGACGGAAACTTCTCCCATCATGTATAATTGCAGCTATCCACGAGACCTGGTGTAGGTAGGGCTGAACGGTTTAGCAAAGTATCAAAACTAGGTGTAGCGTGAATTTAAATATGATTAAACTTGTTGGAGTGCTTCTAGCGGTTGTGGCTATAGCCGTTGTCATGCTTATTTTCACCGTCACCCTTATACACAGCGACTCCTTTGTACGTCCCACTTCATCTGAGTTCGAAAGTGTTGAACTTGATACGACAGAACAATCGCCAAATAATCTAGGTTTGTCTACCGAAGTTGACTTTTTGTTTGAGAGACCTAGATGGTTGCCGGGTGGGGTGACTCAAATTATACCAACTGTCGGGGTGAATTTTGGGTTCATGCGACCGATCGCATCTGGGTATGCGTTTGGAAGGTCATTCAAGGTCGGTACGAGTGCAACACTTTCCGATGAAGAGTTAGGTTCTACCTCAAAACATCGCATTTCCTTTGAATCAGGCATGCGCGTTTACCTATCCCCTACGCAGTATGTGTTGATTACTTGCGGAAGACGGTATGACAAAGATAGCGTCACGACAAACTTTAAGACGGCGTTGCGGCTTTAATGTTGGCGCGCACCCAGTTAGATGACAACGGTGCAATCACGATGCGTTATTGGAAAGCAAACCGATAATTGTGCGAGGTTCCAGCGCAAATATAACCAAGTTCTATGTCAGCTCGGCGCTCGGCGGCTTTACGTTATTTCACGGCGTGTTGGGCTTTTACATGCGGCAGATTGGATTTTCGTACACCCAAATCTTCTTTTTAGCCGCGCTGTACGAAATATTGGTATTTCTATTGGAAATACCGACTGGCGTATTTGCAGACCGTTTCGGGCTTAAAAAGTGTGCAGTCCTAGGACACTTCATCTCCGCCGCCAGTTGTTTTCCGATTGCACTGTTTCCGACATCTTACAGCGTGTTCCTTCTCTGGAGCTTGTTGTCAGCGATAAGCACGACACTGAATTCCGGATCGGTAGAGGCGCTCCAATTCGAGTCGCTGCGGGATATATCGCGCGAAGCAGAATACACAAAGTTGCGCGGCAGATTGGCCGCTATCGGCGGCTTGTCAATGCCGGTTGGGGCTTTTATCGGCGGTATTCTCTGTGAAAACATCGGTTTTGGAAGAGTAGCCGCGCTCGGCGGCTTGACCGGACTATTTATTGCGGCAGTTTATGTCAGTATGAACGAACCGATCGAGGTTCAGCTAGCGCGCGAAAGTTTGACAGCTCAAAGCATATTTAAGCGGATAGCCGAAAACTTTCGGTTTATTAAAAAGGATAGGGAATTAACCGGAGTCATCATCGCCGGAGCGGTAGTTTATGCAGCGTATCTTCTGATTAATAACTACTCGCAGCCGTGTTTGGAAGAGGCGGGAATACAGTCGTATCGAATTGTAGGCTTGGTTAGCGGCACCTTTATGCTCGCGTTCGCCGCTGTATCGTGGTGGGCGGGATATTTGACGCAACGCATCGGGGCGAAAGGCATATTCCTATGGCTGTCGGGCGTGCCGATTTTGAGTTTAGTAGGGTTGGGAAAACTTAAAGGCACCACGCTATTAGCGCCGCTTTATCTCTCCAGATTGGGCGAAGGCGTTGCCGAGCCTGTCATCTCGAACCGGTTGCTGCAGAAAAGCCCAGTGGGAAAAAGCGCAACGCTCCTTTCCACGCATAGCCTGCTTACATCGCTGGTGTTTTCCATATGGAGTATGGCGAGCGGTTATGGTCTGGACAATGTTGGTCGATTCTTAACGTTTTCTGCAGGTGCAGCCATTGCGCTTATGATTATGATCTGGAACGGGCGCTGGGTAGTACGAACAAACGACTTAAATTCGCCAAACCAAGCGGGTTATTGAGATTTTGTGTGGAGATTTATTTTTGCTGCGTATTACGGAAACACATAACGGCGCTGCCTTAAGATTTTTATCACGGCATGGACCATTCTTCAATTTCAGGCAGCGCAAAGGTTGGAATCCGTTGCTTCCAATTCTTCTCACAGTTCAACTGATCGGTCTGATGGATATGCTTTTCGCGGTGGAGGGAAACGGTAAGCGTAAGGAGGAATCAATGATGCAAAGTGAACAACAAATGGAAACACCCAACACACTCGATTTGGTAGATCGGGCGCGGTTTGCCATCAACGCGATGACACGAAGTACCAATCCGGAAGCGGAGCACGCGGTCTACTTCACCGGGGTGCTCCACCGCAATCCGCCGACGCTACTGAGGGAGATCCCGCTGTACGGAAAATTCATGGAAGGGATGGCGTTAATGCGTATCATGACGAGCGGCGAATTCGACACGCGCCCACCTACGCAACCCGTGGATTTTAACCGGCACGTGGACCGTGTCTGGCGGGAAGCCTTTCTGCGCAAGCTAGAGAATCAGGAACTTTCATTAGTCGGCGCCGAAGGCGGACGGCAGCTCGCATGGTTGGCGATTCAATATAAGCAGACCCAAGACTCAATGTGGAAAGAACTCGGCGAAACGGTGATTCAGCGGGCGCTAAAAACGACGGTCCATCAAAACGGCTACTGCTATTTCCCGACTGACGCGGAAGGCACAATGCCGACGGCATGGGGGGCTACCTACCAAGGGTGGACGCTCCAGGGCGTGACCCAGTTTTATATGGCGACCGGCTCTGAAGCGGCACTGGAACTGGCGGGTAAACTCGCCCGCTACTTGAAAGATCACTCCGGCATGTTTGATGCCGACGGGCGTTTTCTCGCACGCCACGACGTTGATGTTCCGCTCAACCCGCCGGCAACACGTGGACCTGCGCTGCATTTCCATCACAACGGCAACACGATGGAAGCGCTCTCGGAGTATGCGTGGGCGAGCGGCGAATCGGAATTTGGCGAATTCGCCAAGAGATGCTATGAATACGCCCGTTCACGCCCCGACTCATCTCCGCTCATCGGCTTTTTTCAAGAGTACATTGACGATTGGCCCGATAACCGCGGCGTCATAGACTGCGAAACCTGTTGCGTCGTTGACATGCTGCTGACGGCGCTCTGGATGACGAAGGCGGGCGTAGGGGATTATTGGGACGATATCGACCGATATTTGCGAAACCAGTTCGCCGAGATGCAGATGACCTCCGGCGATTGGTTAACCCGGATGACAGAAGAGCTGCCGTATCGGCCGCCGGGCGAGGGCGAGATTGCCATGGGTTCGCCTCAGCGCTGGGTCGGCACATTCGCCGGTTGGGCGACTGCCAACGACTTCTTCGCCATCGGCGCGGGTCCCGGCATAATGCACTGCTGCACCGGCAACGGGTCACGGGCACTTTACTACCTATGGGAAAATATGCTGGAGTTCAGCGGCGGGGAGTTACAGCTCCATCTACTGCTCAACCGAAAATCTCCGTGGGTCGAGGTCAGCAGCCGCATCCCGTATGAAGGCAAAGTCGAATTGAAGGTAAAGGAGGCTTGTGACAATATTTCGGTTCGGGCACCCGAATGGGTCGGAAGTTCAAACGGCGCACTGTCGTGCCGCGTTAACGGCACCCCTCGCAAACTCCGTTGGAAGGGCCGCTATGTTCACATCGGCAAAGCCGCGCCCGGTGATAAAGTTGAAATTGCATTTCCGATATCGGAACGAACGGTTAAAGAAACAGTGGGCGGTGTGCCGTACACGCTTGTAATCAGGGGCAATAACGTAATTTCCATCTCACCGCCGGGGAAGAATTATCCTTTTTATAACCGATAATGGATTTGCGCCTGTCTTAAGCTAACTAATCTGAACAAACGCGACCTCAATTTGATTCATGGTAGTTTATTATGCGCCGCACAATTCAACCTGCCTACTGAAGTCAATGACGATGATATGACATATTCCAACGATTCACTAATCAGTCTTATAGAAAAAGACCCATCAACAATGAGACGGTTATTCAATTTCAATCCCTCGAAATGTTGGAAACTGAGACTCCCATTTATCCGCGCGATTCTGCCGCTCGGGTTGATTGCCGCCGTTTTCGTTTCGGGGGGCTACGGAAAGCTCAAGGAGGAACCAACGATGCAAAATGAACAATTAGCAGAGGCGCCCAACACGCTAGATTTGGTAGAGCGGGCTGGGTATGCGATTAACGCGATGACGCGAAGTACAAATCCGGAAGCGGAATACGCGGTCTACTTCACCGGCGTGCTCCACCGCAACCCGCCGACCCTGTCAGGGCAAATTCCGCTTTACGGAAAATTCATGGAAGGGACAGCGTTGATGCGCATCATGACGAGCGGCGAATTCAACATGCGCCCAGCTACCCAACCCAAGGATTTCAATCGACACGTGGACCGCGTCTGGCATGATGCCTTTCTGCGGTTACTTACCGAACATAAGCCGGTGCTTACGGGACCCGAAGGCGGACGGCAACTCGCATGGTTAGCCATTCAGTATCGCCAGACGAATGACGCAATGTGGAAAGAACTCGGTGAATCGGCGATTCAGCGCGCGCTTGATGCGGCAGTCCATCAAGATGGCTTCTGTTATTTCCCGCACGGGGCAGAAGTGACGATGCCGACGGGTTGGGGGGCGACCTATCAAGGGTGGACGCTTCAAGGGTTGAGCCAGTTTTATATTGCGACCGGTTCGGACGTTGCACTGGAACTGGCGGGCAAACTTGCCCGCTATTTGAAGGATCACGCCGGTGTTTTTGATGCAGACGGACGGTTTCTATCGCGCCACGGCGATTCCATTCCGCACAGCCCGCCAGCCACACGTGGACCTGCACTGCATTTCCACCACAACGGCAATGCGATGGAAGGGCTGATGGAGTACGCGTTGGCGAGCGGCGATGCGGAATATGCTGAATTCGCGAAAAAATGCTATGAATACGCCCGTTCGCTCCCCGACTCATCGCCGCTTATCGGCTTTTTTCAGGAGTACATTGACGATTGGCCCGATAACCGCGGCGTCATTGACTGCGAAACCTGCTGTGTTGTTGACATGATGCTGACGGCGCTCTGGATGACGAAGGCGGGTGTTGGCGATTATTGGGACGACATTGACCGGTACATGCGGAACCAGTTCGCCGAGATGCAGATGACCACCGGAGATTGGCTGGAAAAAATGAATGAAGGGCTATCATATCAACCGCCGGGCGATGATGAGATTGCGATGGGTTCACCTCAGCGTTGGATCGGCACCTTCGCCGGTTGGGCGACTGCCAATGACTTCTTCGCCATCGGTGCAGGTCCAGGTATTATGCACTGCTGCACCGGCAACGGGTCACGGGCGCTTTACTATCTCTGGGAAAATACGCTAGAATACAACGACGGAGAGTTACGGCTCAATCTGCTTCTCAACCGGCAATCTCCATGGGTGCAAGTCAGCAGCCATATCCCGTATGAAGGCAAGGTTGAGTTGAAGGTCAAGGCGGGGTGTGAAAATATTGCCGTTCGTGCGCCCGAATGGGTGGAAGGGTCAAGCGGCGTACTGTCGTGCCGCGTCAACGGCGCCGTCCGCAAACTCAGTTGGAAGGACCGCTATGTGCACATCGGCGAAGCGGCGCCCGGAGATACGGTTGAACTCGCGTTTCCGATATCGGAACGGACGGTCGAGGAAACAGTTGGCGGCGTACGTTACACGCTTGTAATCAGGGGCAATAACGTGGTTTCCATCTCACCAAGGGGAAAGAATTACCCGTTCTACCACCGCAATTAAATCGGCACGGAGAACCCCATGCACTCACCCAAATAACGGAAAAAACGTTCAATCAGCACTTGACTTGGATTTCGCCGTCTTCAACGAGGATGTCATAAGATTTCACTTGTAACCGCACATCGGTGCGGCACACGCCGGTTTCGACATCGTATGCGTAGCCGTGAACCGGACAGATTGCCAAGCCGTTTTTGATGCGTCCTCTGCCGAGTGACCCCAAGGCGTGGGCGCATGTATTATTAAGCGCGTAGAATTTTTCGCCATCGTTGAAAACCGCAACACGTTTTCCGTTTACGGTGAAGGCTTTCCCCCGCCCGACGGGTATATCCGACGTCTTTGCCACGGGCGTATAAGATGACATCGCGTTTCTCCTCTTGAGTTAAACTTTCTTCAGTATAAAAAACGACACAGACTAGGGCGTGTTGACATTTGGCATCCCGTAGGTTGAATTGAACGGTTAAACGGCAGTCCCTATCAAGTACAAAGGAATCTTTTGTAACACAATCTGTTAGATTGTGATCCGAGCCCGCAAACTAACAGTTTGCGCTACTTATATCAGATTATCCAATGGTGACAACGTTTGCCGAATCAGTAGCCTCAAAATGTCAACAGAACCTAGGGCGTGTTGACAAATTAGTCATGACAGCACAGCCTAGTAGGAACGACAATTAAACGCATTGGCAAGTCCATTGTTTGCTGTTCCCATTTTACATTGATTCACGGCGGATTGTAAAGCGGCAAGGGTGTTCTACGCATTTTGAGCATCATCATCTTCCATCTTCTTAACCAACCGGTCAATCCTTTGAAACTGCCACGTCCAGCGGATATTGTAGAGAAATTGCCTGAGGTCAAATCGATTGTCATCAGGCGAATAGGATTCCGCATGATATGAAGGCGTCAACGTAGTCATCTTATGGCGGTTGAGTGAATAGTGGTAGAAAAAATACTTGACCTTTGCAGCTACTTCTTGGCGCGAAAGATGATGCCACTCATGAACCAGTTTCTCAAACATGTTTACGGGACCGCAACGGTCTATTTTGCGGAGTCTTCCGAACCGGCTAAGTTCTTGGTAGGTCAACCCCATGTCCGCTTCGTCTTCCTGTGTATATGACTCGGTGATGGGTTCTAGCTCCGCTGTCGGCGGCGCGTCCAAAACATCGTTAAGAATAGTATACCCCAGATTTTCCGCCGCCCACCGCAAAAACCGGCGGAGATCCGTCTTGCTTATTCCCCCAATCGGATTTATGTCTGCACTGCTGCAGTCGTACTTTGTTACGTAGCCGCGCAGGCTTTCGTCCACATTCGCCGTTCCCAGCACCAGCAATACCCCGCGTTTGCCGCGCACCCACGGCAACAGTTGCGCCAACAGATAAGAAAACACCATGCGCAGGCGCGCTTGGATGTTCTGCAAAGCGGTGTTTTCGGACGCCGTGCCGCCGTCCACCTTGAACCGCGGGGTTTTTTGGGTCAGCTTCATAAAGAGAGAGAGCATCGCGGCGACGACGGAATCAATGTTGACATTCAGGTGGTACGCACCAATTTGATCCGCCAGCTTTTTAGCGCGCGTACGGGTCACGTTTGAGCTGTTCACAGTCGCCAGATAGCATGTGTGGAGAATTCGGTTGGCGAATTCACGCGCATCGGTCGGCAGATAGCCGCCCGCCTCGTCTTCTCCGGCGATGCGGCGAGCGTCTCGGATGACCGCACGATTCCCCGCCTTTGCTTCTTTGGCTACCATTTGACACATCGATCCGACCAAGGTAGCGACCGTGGAACTATCCGCACCGCCCGAGATTGGCAGAAAATACCCCGCTGCACCGGAGCGCCTCAGATAATCCCATAGCCAGCACGCCGGGCCGTAAGCAATTTCTCCTTCCGGTGTGTGATAGCGAAGCTCAATCGGCGGGGACGGCGCAAGTCCATAATCTTCGGCGGTAAGGTCGAAATCCACAGCAACTCTGGGAACTAACTCCGATTGGCTCGCCTGCACGCCGCGGCTAGTTTTCGCCCCGCGATACGAGCGGACATCTTCCAAATCGAGCGTGGCGGTTAACACTTCGATGTCGTTTAGCGAAAACTGTGTTCCTTGCGCCACAATCTCGCCGTTAACGGCTATCATGGCACAGCCGTCGAAGTAAAGACGTCCCCCATCGCAGCCTTGCTGGTTTGCATAGAGGTAGATCCCGCCGGCTTTTGACGTGGCGTTGCGGATGAGATTTACGCGCTGGTCGAGTTTACGAAGTTCGTGATGCGATCCCGATGCGTTGGTGATAATCTCAACCCCGTTCAAGCTGAGGTAGATATGCGGGCTATTCGGTGCAAAAAGCCCCTCACAAGTTTCCGCCGCAAGCACAGTGTCGCGCGTCGCGACGGCGGCATCGCCGAACGGGACGGTATCCTGACCCGTGATTTCCCGAATCATGCGCGGCAGATAGAAGTCTTCTAGCGTCTTGGAATGCTGCCACGCTGCGAACCACCGCATTTCACGGTAATTTCCGTCCGCCGCGAGAATCGGCTTCGGTATAATCAGGACAATTTTTCGATCCAGCACGAGAATGCGGCAGTTGTACCGCACATTTTTGTGCATCACCGGCATCCCGATATCGCAAAGCATGCTTGTTGTCAAATCCCCACTGAGTATCTCGGCGAGGCATTCCCACGAATGAAGAAAAGTATCCTGCTCCAAAAAATGATCTTCGCATCCGTAACCGGAAATCTCTAATTCGGGACCTACGCGATACCGTGCTCCTTTTTCTTTTGCAATCTGAATCGAGGCGACAATTCGCTCAAGATTTCCTTCGAAGTCCATCGCCCATTGATTGAGGTTACAGGTCGCGAGGGTTACTAATTTCATAGTTTTTCCGTTTCGTGCCAGAGTTACAGTTCCGGTCAGAAGCCAAATGCCCTACCGCCGATATTCCTTATTCACTCGTACCTTTATTGCATCGTGCAAGATACGGCAGTCTAGTGTTTTACGCGAGGTTGGCGATGAAAAACGCCGAACATTTTATCATAACATCGGTGTGCATGCGAAAGATAACGGTTCGCCGCAGCGTTACTGAGGTGCTGGAAGCCCGGCAAAACAGCGGCCCGCACCGTGAATTTGGAGACAAAATTTCACAGTTTTCACAGTAAACTGAAAAAACGGGAAACGAAATATGCCCACAAACATAGGTGAGGAGCGGGTTCAGTCGACTGTTAAGAAAATGTTACTGTGAAATTTTCATAGTTTTGGCTGTTACACAGTTGAACGTCCAAAGGCTCGTATTAGGGCAATTCATTGCCCGTTTTTACACATGAAATCTGTCAGACCGAGAAAGTGAATGGCCTGCCGGACGCGCAATTGATTGCGCGACTACGAACCTCTACCATGGTGCGCTCAAACCGTCAAGCGATTTCCACCCGAGTTCCGCGAGTAGGAGGACGGAGGATTGTGGTATAAGTTGGTCTGATTACGTTACGGATTCATTGAAAATGGGATCGGTTGTTCGGAATCTGAGGTTGTCTTTTGCTTTGATATCATCGATAATGATTCTAACGTCGGATTGCGTCAAAATTCCAAATTCCCAAAGCACCCGTAAAGTCTCGGCTAAGTTGACGCAATCTATTTGGATTCTCAGACAGTGATGTTTGACTCGCCGTTCGTTGCTAACAAAGACGGCGCCTAATCGTTTGCAAATTGCCATTGTCTCGCGTTCCCCTAAACCGAGTGTCCAAGGCAGAGTTTTCATGAACTGTTGGTCTGCATCTGTCGGTTGATACGTCACGATTCGTCCTTGCGCATGCAATGCCATGACATGTTCTACAAAATTGAATCCCTTGTCGGCACCTGTATGTAGTTCGCGCTCCACAGCGGAAGAAATGTTGAGTAAATCCGCATTGAAGACGGTAAACAACAGGGGCAAACGTTGAACTTTAGCAAAAATCGAAAGCACGTCCGTGTCAATGAAAACCACGGTTAAGCCTCATCGGAATTGTCGTTTGGCTTGTGAACTTTCTTGACGACCGAAATACCCTCTTGCAATGCGTCCACCGATTCGACTTCAATTGTCTTTGAGATGCCCTTCGTGCTCAAAGCCACGTCAAACTCAAAACGGTGGATTCCAGCCAATTCGGCACCCCTTGCAAGCGTAATTTCACCGTGTTGATATAGCAAAATGGCGGCATCAAGACGAGACTCTTTTTTCGTAGTGACTAATTTTTCAAGTGCATCGGTCATCAACGCATGCGAATCGGCATAAAGTCCCACATCAATCAGGGCGTTCACCTCTTCTTCGAGGGCAGGTGAGTGAATTTCAATCTGGAGCATGGCTTTCTTTCCTTTCGATATCGAAGTTAATTACGAAAAGTCAACCTCATCGGCGTCGAGCTTGCGGAGAAAAAGATCTTGAGATTGGTGGAGGATTCGAATTTTCAAAATCATTTTCCCAATGCGAAAAGATTGGTTCGATAAATTTAGGTACGCAAGGATTATGGACAGGGTTATACCGGTACCGCAGCGGGCGAACCATCCACTCCCATGGCGTCAACTGCTTCATCTAGCGAAATGGTTAGGTTTGCATAATGAGGCATAATCTGAATCTCATTCACGTTTAATTTTGCAATTCATGCAGCAAATC
Organism: Candidatus Poribacteria bacterium; assembly: GCA_028819845.1. Classification (GTDB taxonomy): domain Bacteria; phylum Poribacteria; class WGA-4E; order WGA-4E; family PCPOR2b; genus JAPPKS01. The sequence goes on from JAPPKS010000012.1 coordinate 174,628, forward strand.
TACCCAACTCAGGCGTTCTCGTGCGGGGTCTACCAGCGGTTTAAGCCGTTCGCACCACGCCTTGACAGTATTGTAAAACGCCGGGTCTGTCTCAATTCGCTCTAGGAGTTTCGCCAATGCGTACGTATCGCCTACCGGAAAGTAGCCCGGATAATCCTCGCCGAGTAGACCGATTGATCCGGATATTTGCGACGAAATGACGGGCACCGAACAGGCGATTGCCTCGCCAACCACATTCGCGCCACCCTCCATCTGTGAAGTCAACACGAGCGCGCGGCATCGGGCTAAACGGCGAAGTGCCTTCCAGCGAGGAATTTCCCCTACCCAACGATAGCGCGGATTGGACGCTTCCTCTGCTCTTGCGGTTATTTCCATCTCTTCGCTTAAGGCGCCGCCGATATGCACCACCTGGACTCGCGAGTGGGCGCGCAGGGAGCGGGAAGCTATCGCCGTCCGGAATGGGTCCTTCACGGGACGCAAATGTCCAATCACTCACACCTCAAAGACATCTTTTTTCGGAGAAAAGGCGCCCGGCGGTTTCTTTACGGATTGGTAAATGACGCTTGCCTTGCCTCGCAAGTGTACCGGAAGTTCATCAATTCCCATCGCTTGCAGCACGATGAACTTCGACGCTATCTCCAGCGATTCTTGAGCGGACGAATCGGTATGGATATCGCTGTACAGATCTGTTCCGGTCAGCGCCAGGATAAGCGGTAGGTCGGCGTATTTATCCCGATAACTTTTAATGGAAACATAACTGCGGCGTGCGTGAAGCGCGACCATCAAATCGCACCGCTCGCCGCCATACGCTTGCTGAACCAGGACACGGTGACCGAGGTCGCGCAATATGCCAGCCCAGCGCAGCGCGGTTACACGGTTTCCTTTGCGGGAGCGCGGCGGCGCCGGGGTAATCATACAAATTTTCATGGTGTTCTCTTCAAGAGTTCGGAGTGAAAACTGCCGAAATTTCTTTTTTATATGCGCGTATCATGGCGTTAACGGTGTCTGCGCATCAGTCGCGCGCACAGGTGCGAAAGCCAGCCAGCACATCCCGCCGATCCGGCGTGTAGAAATTGCGCCAGGTGTTGCGCAGCATCCGGGAACGCGTTGTCCAGCACCCGCCGCGCAACACTTTTCGAGATGCGAACCAGGGGGCGGAATAATCCTTGTACAGGTCAACCTCAAAACCTGGATAAGGGTGAAAACTGCTGCTCGTCCATTCCCATACGTTACCAATCATCTGCCGGCAGCCAAAGGCGCTGTCGCCCTCCGGTAATGCGTTAACATTGACACAACCCATCTGATTCCAATCCAAGTTAGCCCGCTCAGGCGTATGCGGTTCGCCGCCCCAAGGGAAGCGCCGCTTCGTCGACGAAAGCCCCTCACCGCCAAGGCGCGGTTCTGCGGCGGCGGCAACCTCCCACTCAACCTCTGTTGGGAGCCGGCGCTTCGCCCAACGGCAGTACGCTTCAACCTCATACCAGTTGACATGGATTACGGGAAGGCGGGGTTCGAGCGGCACCCATTCGCCAAAATGCCGCCGCAACCATTCGCCATCCGTGTCGCAACGCCAGTAGACGGGATGTTGCGCCGCCTCCGAGTTACGCCAATCCCATCCGTCCGAACTCCAGAGGTCTCTTCGGCGGTAACCATCATTGTCCACAAATGCAGCGAATTCGGATTGGGTGACGGCGGTAGGCGCAATCGCAAATGGTTTGACCTCGACAGGATGCGCCCATTTTTCGTTGTCAAACACGAATTCTTCATCTTGCTCGGCGCCCAACAGGAAGGTCCCGCCGGGAATTTCAACATCGCCGGGAAGCGTGTTGTCCATCCAATCTTCATTGAAAGGGTTCACACTTTCAGAGAATTGCGGCGGACGATATCCCAACGTCTGCCGTGTATAGGTGAACGCCTCGGTGTGCATGTCTTCGTGAAAAACGGTGTAGCGGACGAGATAGATTTGATCATGATTCAATTCGCCGCTTTCAATAGTTTCGATAACCGCATCCCGCACGTTGCGCATGTACGCCAGCGTCTCTTCCCGAGATGGAATCGACAGCGCCCAGCGAGTATCATGTTCAATCGCGATCGAATCCCAGAGTGTATCAGCGTCGTCCCGAATCGGCTTCTGTTTGAAAGCGTGCCGCAGCACCCATTTTTCTTGAAACCACGCCACATGCCCGATTTCCCACAACGGCGGATTGACGATTGGCAAGTACGGACCTATTAGCTGCTCGTCATCCAGATCGGCCGCCAAATCGAAGGTTCGCTGGCGTGCATCGTAAACCCACTCAACGAGCTGTGCCGTTATATCGCATTTCATGCCTTAACCTTTTGGCTCATGTCAAAGATTTTAAACGCAAAAAGTCTAGCACAACAGAAATTGGGATGCAACTGAATTTAGTCCGCACGGGATGTAACAACCCAACGGTAGATTCGGCATAGTGACGTGGGAAAACGGTTGCGTTTCAACTTGAAACTGGGTAAAATATCGGTAAGACGTGATTTGAAATGTTAGGCTAAAATTTTCGCACATGAATGAAGGAAAACACGAACTCAGGTTAGTTGTAATGGGCGATCTTTCACATTCGCCAAAGACATCGCCCGAATTGGATGAAGCTGTCGACGACCTTAACCGGTTGCACCCAGACATCATCATGGTCACCGGCGATTTGGACGACACCCGCCAGGGTTTCGATGCTGTCAGCAAAACGCTGCGCGCTTTCGATGGGATTGTGTTGCCCGCAATGGGTAATCATGACCTTGACTTGGAGGGTTGCGAAACAGACGAGGCAAATATTAAGTTGTTTGTTGACTCATTCGGGTTGGAAAACCACTACTATGCCTATGAACATTCAGGGTTACGGTTCATTACGCTCAGCGCGGAACGGCATCGAAGCCTTCCCCGGCAGCCGCATGAAGTTTTTTTGAGCGGCGAACAACTCGACTGGTTTCGCCGAACGTTGGAAGCGTACCCTACGACACCAACAATCGTACAGTGCCATGCGCCGGTATTCGGCACGCATATTCCTGTCCTCCCAACGGTTCACGTCCGTTCAACGAACGCCTACATCAATCATAACCATCACCCCGAGCGGATTCTTGAACTCATCGGTCGATACCCACAGATAATCCTGTGGTTTTCCGGACACTCTCATCTCGGTCAAGGCTATCCCAATTCAATCTGTTCCCATCACGGCGTCTATTTTGTTCACGCCGGCGTCCACGGCAGCCGAGCGACACGCGATGGACGCCGACACTCTCGCGTTGTGGAAATTGAAACTGACCATATCTTGATTCGGACTTTCGATCATGCGGGTCGAGCGATTGTTCCGCTTTACGACTATGTGCTGGATGAAAGCCCTATCGGATTGATGTCGTGTTGGCAGGCTTCTACACGGGCAAGCTTTTTGTCGGGGGAATTAAAGGGATTTCACCTAGGCAATGACGGTCTATCTCTAAAGCCAATGCCGACGAGCCACTATCTGGCGTATCTTGATGCACCCGCATCGCCCGGCATCCATGCAATTTGCCCCACCGAAAGCAAAATTTTTGTTGCGACGGAAGGCGGTTATGTGTGGGAATATGACCGCACCTCGGGGTTGCCGCTCGGGGCTATCTACCTGGATAAATCTCCAACGAACATCCTTGCGACCGATACACATGTGTGGATTGGCGGCGGCGACGGGTATCTGCGACGAATTGCCATTGATCGGCCTGAACGATTTTTGCGGAAAAATAGCACTGATGTCCATGACGGCGAAATCCCTATCAAGGGAATTATCCGCTCAATGCGACTAATAGATGGAGATCGGCTGCTTGTGGGCGCGGATCGGCGGCTCTATGAGGTTAACTGTCAAACCGCGGAACTAAGGCCGAAGGCGATATTCAAAGAGAACATCCACGCGCTGATGTCTGATCGAGAGCGTCTCTATGTGCTAACGGCGAACGGCGCACTTGAGGTATTCTCCATTTCCGATCTTCAACTGCAGCAAACTCTTCAAATTCCGCCCCAACTGCGGAAGTCGGACTTCCCGTTTGGGGTTGATTTCATCCATGTTGCGGAAAGAGCTTGCTTTCTTGTTTCTAAACTTCATCGTACTATTCTTCAATGTAACTTGCACAATATGAAGATCGTCGATCAGTTCCGTATACCGGGAAAAATTCGAACCGCTCTGTTTCATGACCGGGAGATATACTTGTTAACCGAGTCTGGACGCCTTACCTGCTTAGACGTGAAGGGAATGACCATCAAGATGCAACGAGACCTCGAGATGGAAGCCGCTTCTACCATGGCGATAGACAGCGAATTCATTTACGTTGCAACGTCTAACCCCAATAGCCCGCGGCAGGAAGTTCAAATCATTGAACGACATGCGAACATGATCGGAAAGCTCGTTTATTGTGCGCGCAGTGTCGAAAATATTTGCCCCGAATTGGAGTTGGACATGGAGCTGACGGAGGGCAATTTTTTCCACACCGACCTCCGTGCAAAAGCCGATGAAAAGTGGGTGAAAGTGACAGACGAGGAATTGTTGAGCCGAGAGTTTGAAATACGTTTGACACTCGGGCGCGGCCAAGCAGAGGCACTGCCGTACATCTCACGCATGAAGTTGACGGGAAAGGGATAATTCAGCAATTAAGCTGCAAGGGTTATTTGGATTTTAAATACATTATGTCAATTAACACGTCGAGTCCTGATGAAATTAGGTCCAAATATTCCCCTAGTTTCTCAAGGTTTAAACCTCCGTCTTTTGAGGGTTTAACTGACGAGGTCTGCGTAACCGTCGTATGAGTTGTTTGTACTAAAAACTTTTCGAGTTCGCCGGTTTCAGGATTTGGTGCGTACTCCCATACTTCCTCAATTGTCTCCGAGGGGGTTTCTGTAACTATCGTATGCGTTCTGTATACAAGTAATTTTTCGAGTTCGCCGGTTTCAGGATTTGGTACGTATTCCCATTCTTCCTCAATCGTCTCAGACGGAGTTTGTTTAACTATCGTATGCGATTTGGGTATTGTCAGTTTTTCGAGTTCGCCGGTTTCAGGATTAAGCACGTGCTTGGATTCTTCCTTAAACGTCTCCGATGTTAACCTAGGTAAATGGCCGGTTGATTCCATTTTGGCAGCTCCCGAACATCCTTGAAGAAGTATTAACGCAAAAACAACACATGTGCAGCAGCATGTTGCTAAGACGTTACCGAATCTACCCTTTGTCATAACAGTTCTCCATTCGTCATCAGTCGTTCTAGCGCACGGCCGAGGTATTTCGAACAGCTTAGGCACAGTGGATGCCATCATACTCAAAAAGGCAATTTCAGGTCAAGGGAAAAGAACATAACGCTTCATTTCCGATTCTCAAGCGTTGCGTATGTTGAGTTTTCAGTTGCGTTTTGCCTGTCGGCGTGCTATGCTTTTTCAGTATTCCCGATTAGCCAAAGCCGTTTCGGAAGCGTTGACCTAAAAAATTGCCGATGACTGGGCGAATGCCGACCGTTACCTCCGAAAGACCCAAGAAATTCGACCTAGTAACAAAGATTCTCGCCAACGAACAGGCCGCCCAAGACCACTATTTGCTGCGCTGCGAATGCCCGGAGATTGCGGAGGGCGCGCTTCCAGGTCAATTCATCCATGTGTTGATTTCAGATGCGTCTGCGCTGCTGCTACGCCGCCCATTCACAATCTACTCCGTTGAAGGCGATCAGATTACTATACTCTACCAGCGTGTCGGAGCAGGCACGGACACACTGTCACACCTCGGCCGCGGCGATTCGCTCCATGTGATGGGACCGCTTGGCAACAATTTCAGTATCCCGCCAAATTTGGATTCGGCAATTATCGTTGGAGGCGGAGCCGGGATTGCATCGTTGATGCTGCACGCTGCTGCTCTGCGAAAGTTAGGTACACGCACTTTAGGACTAGTCGGATCCATCAACGCTGCTCGGCTGCTGTCCGTTGCTGACTTAGAAGCAATCGAGGTTGAAACGCACATTTCAACAGACGATGGCAGTATCGGGCATCACGGGTTCGTTACGGAAATTCTCACGCAGATTTTAGAACAGCCGCAAGTATATGAATTGCACAACCCTGTCACATACGCATGCGGTCCGTACGGTATGCTTCGTGCTGTGGCCAAGATTTCTCGTAAATTTCGCGTCCCAATGCAATTAGCGATGGAGAACCGTATGGGGTGTGCGATGGGGGTATGCCTCGGCTGCGTGTGCAAAGTTCGCACGCCGGATGGCGGGTTTGAATATCAACGGGTGTGCACTGAAGGTCCGGTGTTTGACGCGGAGGACATCGTCTGGTAAATGCTGCAACTCATCTCCAACCATAGATGAAAAACAATGGAAAACGGCTCGGCTTCACTTGAAACAAATGTTGCGGGCATCCAAATGAAAAACCCGGTCATGACGGCTTCGGGGACATTTGGTTACGGCAACGAATACAGCGACTTCATCGATCTGAATCAACTCGGCGCAACGGTTGTCAAAGGCATTACGAGCGTGCCTTGGCCTGGCAACCCGATGGAACGAATTGCCGAAACGCCATCGGGGATGCTCAATGCAATCGGTTTACAGAACGTCGGTGTAGACGGATTCATAGAAAAAAAACTACCCTATCTCCGCGACTTCGATGTCCCCGTTATCGTGAACATTTGCGGCGAGCGGCGGGAAGAGTACGAGGAGGTCACGGAAAAACTGAACCTCACTAATGGGGTTGCTGCGGTAGAACTCAACATATCCTGCCCTAACCTTCATTGCGGCGGAATGAGCTTTGGAGTTGACCCCAAATTGACGTATCAACTTGTCAAAGCGGTGCGAGAAAAAACCGCACTGCCGCTGCTCGTGAAGCTTTCACCCAACGTCACGGACATAACCGTCATTGCTACTGCCGCAGCAGACGCCGGTGCGGACGGGCTTTCCGTAATTAACACGGTACTGGGTATGGCGATTGACGTTAATACGCGGCAGCCAATGCTTCAGAATGTCACTGGCGGGCTGTCTGGTCCGGCGATTAAGCCGATCGCGTTACGCATGGTCTGGCAGGTCTATAATGCCGTTAAGATACCCATCGTCGGCATGGGCGGAATTATGACTTCTGAAGACGCGCTCGAGTTTTTCATTGCGGGCGCTTCCGCGGTTGCAGTTGGCACAGCGAACTTCGTTAATCCACGAGCCCCATTGGACATCATCCACGGCATCCGTACATATTTGGATCAGAACGGGGTTAGGTCGATTGCGGACCTGGTGGGAAGTTTGCAAACGTGAATCCCGCCGCACATGAAATCATGCATGTGCAATAATTGAGGTTGAAGCAATGCGTCATTTTATTACGCTCGATGATTTGTCTAATTTCGAGATTGAACAGATCTTTCGACTTGCCGATCAGATGCGGACACAGATAGCAACTTGGTCGGGGTTTTGCAAAGGCAAATTGTTGGCAACGCTTTTCTATGAGCCGAGCACTCGGACTAGGCTGTCATTTGAAAGCGCGGTGGAACGCCTCGACGGACGGGCAATCGGCTTCGCTGATCCGCATGCCGCATCCGTCGCCAAGGGCGAAACCATCGCCGATACAGTGCGCATGGTCGCCAACTATTCGGATATCATCGTTGTTCGCCACAACTGGGCGGGTTCCGCACGAGTCATGGCGTGTTATTCTACCGTACCGGTCATCAACGGCGGGGATGGCAGCCATCGCCACCCCACGCAGGCGCTCACGGATTTGTATACCATACTACAGCGGAAAGGCGGCATAGAAGGCATTAAGGTAGGCATCTGCGGTGATTTGCGCTACGGCAGGTCTGCCCACTCGCTTGCACTTGCGGTGGCGCGATTCGGCGGGCGTCTCGTCCACATTGCCCCCCATGGCTTTCAGATGCCTGAGTGGGTTCTTAGCCGGGTGAAACATCTTTACGGCCAGGAACCGCTTGAGCGGGGTCATCTCAGCGATGTAATTGGTGAGCTTGATGTCATCTATGTCAATCGGCTTCAGCAGGAACGCCTGCCTCCGGAAATTGATCGGGAGGCGGCAAGTAAAAGCTATCTCGTGAACTCTGCGGTGATGAGCGGCGCAAAATCCGATGCCATCATCATGCATCCACTGCCGCGAGTTAATGAATTAGCTTATGAATTAGACGCCGACGGACGCGCCGCTTATTTTGAACAGTCAGCGAACGGAGTTCCCATTCGGATGGCACTGATTGCGAGCCTGTTAGGACTAGAACAGTTAATTTTGACCCAACCGCCAGAGAGAAAAATCGCATCTGATAATCGTTCTTGTGATAATCTCAACTGCGTCACTGCCCACGAGCACTATCTGGAACCCGAAACTGAGATGATTACAGACGATTTGACGACTGCTGTATGTGCGTATTGCGGCGCTATCAAACCTGTGACGATGTGAAGGGAATACTGCCGACGCAACTCCATGAACCGTGTTTTTGAAAATACTTCTGCGCTGTTTATCGCCCAACTCATTGGCCGCATCCTGTCCTTTGGCCTGATGGCTATCCTGATGCCTCGCTACTTCACAGAGGCGGCATTGGGCAGTTACATCACGGCGATGTCCCTTACCAATTTAATCGCCGTCCTTGCCGAATTGGGTATGCAATCTCCGTTAATCCGTGAGATGACATTGCATCGCAGACAGGCACGCCATTTCTTGGGGAACGCATTAATTATAAGAATTCTCTCGTCGATTATTGCCTTTGGGTTGATGGTCGGAACCGGCTATGTGATTGGTCATTTGCTTGACTTGCAGCAAAATTTTTTGCGAATGATTCTACTGCTCGGTTTAGCTGATATCATTAACTCAACCGCTCTACTCTTCCGGTATGTTTTTCGCGCGTTTGAACGGATGGGGTATGAGGCACTCACGGTAGTAGTGGAGCGTTCATTAGTTGTTTTCGTTGGAGGCGTGTTTATTGGGTTGGGGATGAATCTAGTTAATTTCTGCGCTGTGGTGTTAGTTGCAAGCATCTTCAACCTCCTCCTCAGTATCGGCATTGTTGCTAGAAGGTTCATTCCGCTGGGATTCCATGCCGATCTGGGGATTTGGAAGTCGCTGATGCGCCAGGCTTTGCCCTTTGCGGTCGGCAATATCTGCAACCTAATCTACTTTCGAATTGACAGGGTCCTACTCCCCATATTAAGTCCGCATGGGGTTACTGCCAACGCCTGGTACGGTTTAGCGTATTCACTAGTGATTGCTTTCACGATACTGCCGGGAGCATTCATGGGTGCAATGTTCCCGGTGATGGCGCGGACTTTTGTGGAAAAACGGAGGAAATTTGGCGGCATTTACACCGACGCCCTTCGATGGATGTTTCTGGTAGGCGTCCCCTTCGCTGTCGGGATGGCAACTTTATCGGAAAAAATATCTTACGTCCTATTTCCGAATTATGAATGGACCGCCATTGCCCCCGCTTTGCGCCTGTTGAGTTGGTCTGGGGGACTGAGTTTCCTTACAACTGTCGCAGTCTCAGTGCTGCGGGTTACTGACAAACGCCGCGCTTTCTCGATTTTTATGGGAACAACAGCTTTTCTCAATATTGCGTTAAATCTGATTCTCATCCCTCGCTTTAACCACGTCGGCGCAGCCATGGCGATGATCATTAGCGAGGTGTACCTCTTTATCGGGAGTTTTATTTATATAACCCTGCGAATTTCGAAATTAACCTACATCAGTTTTGCAATCAAAACGGGCATTGTTTCCGCACTGATGGGGGCAGCCTTGATGTTTCTTCGAGACCGCTTTTCAATCTGGCTATTGATTCCGTGTGCAATGATATTTTATCTTGCCGCAATGGCCGCCGTTGGAGAACTCCGACGGGGTATAATCCCAAAAGGAATGGAACTCACGGATGAATCGTCTTTTTAATCTTCTCTTTTTATAGGGTGCGTTATCCTCAGGATTCTCTGTGAATTTCAAAGGTCTGTATCACTTCATTTGCTAGAAGCCGCTGAGAAATTATTTCCAGCTTTGCTCGATATAAACTGCCTTGTATCCAGTATTTTTCTCCGGTCTGCGCAGCCTGAACGCCCATAATATTCGCATCACGAATTCCTTTGAGGACGCTATCGCCAACCGCATCTGTCACACCGGACTTAAATCGAATTTCTACCGTCCAGGTGTTTGTAAGTAAAGCTGAACGAACACTTTGCGAAGGCAAATCATTCTCGATTTCCCTGTAAACGTAACGCTGCGTTACCGGATCCGCAAGGAGATTGTAACAGATACGCTCAACCGCTTGTGAATCGATATTTCCTTCAATCCAATAAATTTGCGCGGTACGAACCGAGGTAACACCAGCGATGCCCAAGTCGGCAATATCTTCGAGGATGCTTTTCCCAACAACATCTGGTGCATCGGACTTGCCGCAAATTTCAATCTTCCATTTCAATCTTTAGGTCTCCTGATTGAACATCCTGATCCGCCGGCTGCTTGGCTGTTGCTAGCCTCGTACATTTAATTCATTGAATCATTAAGGAGTAAAGCGTGCCGACCGAAAAAGCTAACGCACGAATGCTTATGATTATTGTAAGTGTAATTGGACTAATTTTTGCCATTGTTATGGTAATCCTGTTCTTCAACGCGGCTCCCGCGCTTTCTGACTTACCAGAACACCGCACCTACACGGACGCCCCCGCGTGTTTGAAATGCCACTTAATCGGGGATGCAAAAGAATCGCCTACCATGCCCCACATTAACGTTGGCGCCTGCCATCTCTGTCACAATCTCGCTGAAGAACAACAGGAAGGTGTGCCGCAATAACCAATTGCACTTTCCAAATCACATCAACAACCGTACCCGCACTTTAGCATATTTGCCCAAAGAATGCAAGTGTCGGGCCGTTATTGAATTTTCAAAGAGGAAACCGAAAACCTACCGATTTCACAAAGGCGCGAGACATGTTGTTCATCGCACGACATAATACCCATTCTGAAACTAGACGCCGCGGCGGGGGTGAGCGCGGCGGATTTTCAGTTGACGCCGACTTGCAAATGGGTATAATGGACTTGCGCGTTCGACTGTTTCAAATCGTTGAAGAATAAAATAACCATAAAACCTGGAGGACACCGTAGATGAATTTTGGAGCCTTGGGTTGGGGCAAAACAAACCGGTTAGCACAGATGTTCAAACCCAATCAGGACGGAGAATATCATACCGTCATGTTGGCCGTGGACCACCCGTATTTTTACGGGCCGACCGAAGGATTAATCGATCCGAGAAAAACAATACGTCCAATTGTCCCCTATGCAGATGCTATCAGCCCTGCAAAAGGTACGCTCGAATACTGCTTGGACCCTTTCGTAACCACACCCGTAATTTTAAGGGTAACCGGCGGCAATAGTTTGACGAGGCGCGACGAATTATCTAATGAACATATTATAACGTCCGTAGATGAGGCGGTAAGGCTGAATGCAATTGGGGTTTCGGTCTCAGTGTACATTGACAGCGATCATCAAACGCAAACCATCAAAAATCTTGGGACGTTAGCGAACCAAGCCAGTAAATACGGCTTATTAGTATTAGGCATCACCGCTGTGGGAGCAACATTAGAGCAGCGAATTAAAGGCGAAGGCGCTGGAGATGACACGTTTGATGCCGCCAGATATTTTGCCCATGCGGGAAGAATTATCCAAGAAAACGGCGCGGATATTGTCAAAACATATTATTGCGACAATTTTGAGCAAGTTAGGGAGGGGATTCAAGTTCCCATTGTCATTGCAGGCGGAAAGAAGATTCCTGAACAAGAAGCGTTGGAATTCACCTATAACGCGATCAGTGCAGGTGCCAACGGCGTCGATATGGGGCGGAATATTTTTCAAGCGGAAGCGCCCGCCGAAATGATACAAGCTGTCAAGTCAATCGTCCATGAAGGAAAAACGCCTGATGAAGCAATGGTAATCTATGATGAACTCAAACAGGGGACGCCGTAAGAAGATGAAAGTCGGGATGTATTATAATAACAACGATGTACGGTTAGAAAATATGGCGGTTCCATCCATCGGCGACAGCGACTTGTTGATGGAGGTGAACGTGAGCGGTATTTGCGGCAGTGACATAATGGAATGGTACCGCATCCAGAAAGCGCCGTTGGTGTTAGGCCATGAGGTGACCGGTAATGTTGTCGAACTGGGAAAAAACGTTGCAGAATTCCGGGTAGGTGACAGAATTTTTGCCACTCACCACGTTCCGTGCGATGATTGCCATTACTGTTTACGCGGCCATCATACCGCGTGCGAAACATTCCATTCCGAAAACAACTTTGACCCCGGCGGTTTCGCGCAGTATTTAAGAATTACAGGGAAAAGTGTAACGAAAGGGACATTAAAACTGCCCGATAGTGTCTCTTTTGAACAAGGAGCCTTTATCGAACCGCTTGGTACGGTGGTCAGGGGGAGCAGGGCTGCAGAGGTACAACCAGGCGATAGTATGCTTATCCTTGGAAGCGGCCTAGTCGGACTGCTCCATATAAAATTAGCGCGTGCGGAGGGTGCGGGGCGAATTATCGCAACAGACATGCATGAATCACGTTTACGGTTTGCGGAGGAGATTGGTGCAGACCATACCATTGACGCTAGTGCGGATGTGCCAAGTTTGGTTCGAGAGGTCAATGAAGGGAATCTTGTTGACAAAGTTATCGTCTGTACGGGCGCATCATCAGCCGCAACTCAGGGGCTAAAATCGGTTGATAAGGGAGGAACAGTGTTGTTTTTCGCTGTTCCCAAACCGGGGGTGCCCATTGCAGTTGACATCAACGCGTTTTGGAGGGATGATATCAGTGTTAAAGTAAGTTACGGTGCGGGGCCGGCAGACAACGAACAAGCACTATCACTTATCAGCGCCGGGAAGGTCACTGTGACCGACATGATTACACATCGGTTAAGCCTTGATGCCATCGGAGAGGGTTTTAGACTGGCAAACGAAGGCGCGGATAGCCTCAAGGTCATGATTGAACCAAACCGGAGTGGAAGCTAAATCACGGCGCCGAACTAAAGGTTGCTACAAGGAGGGCATAACCGAATTCAGCAAGTAACTGAAAGTCGATGGAAAAGATGCCGCATAACCCGCTTTCGAAGGGTACGGATTTCAAAATTTTTCCTGCAGTTTCGGATGGTTATCAAGCACTTTGATGAGCGTTCGTACGAGTTTTTCAGGGTCGTGGCGGATTACCGTTAGGGGAACTCCATTCTCAACAATAACCGTATCTCGAATAAGATCTGATTCCACAACGTGGATATCACCGAGATTGTCCTGACCGCGGTCGTAGAAGATTTGCACCTTGGAGGGATCTGCCATCTGCTTGGTCTCATCAGAGAGTTGCGAAATATGTTTGGTGAGATTAAGCAGCGAATCCGTAACATGTTTCGGATGTTCTTGCAGCGCGGAAAGGGCTTCTTCCGTGTGCATCTTAATGCGTGTAAACTGCTCCATGAGCTCCTTTTGGACATAGTTGTTGATTAGTGTTTCAGGAGCAGGTTGATTATTCGCGATAATATAATCTATTGAAAGATTTGCATGATTGATGATTGCTTGCACGTGGTCGCTGACTGAGTAGCCGTCAGTTTCGCCGGGCTGAGACATCACGTTGCAGATGTAAACTTTCATCGCTTTCGACGATCGGATTGCTTCAGCGATTCCCTTGACAACAAGATTAGGCATGATGCTTGTGTATAGGCTGCCGGGGCCGATTATAATGACATCGGCATTTACAATTGCGTCGTCAGCCTCTTGATTGGCAGTGCATTGATATGATTTGTTCGGTGGGTGATGATTCTTGCCGTTCTCGCGGGGTTCAAGAAATATCCGCCGTATTGGTTCCCGATTCTCACGCTCCGGAATTTTGGATTCTCCGCGGACTATCTCGCCATCGGCGAGTTCCGCGCACAATACGGTGTAATTCAAGCTAACGGGGATGATTTTCCCGCGTACCGCGAGCAATTTTGATGCTGCCCGGATTGCTTTTGGGAAACTGCCGCCATTCAATTCGGTGAGGGCGGTTAAGAGTAGGTTGCCGACCGTATGTCCGCCGAGATGGCCATCATTTGAAAAGCGGTATTCAAATAGGCTGTCTAGCTCATCTGCCTCGGACAGGGCAACCAAGAGTTTACGAATGTCACCCGGCGGCGGCACATCAAATTCCTGGATTAATCTTCCGCTGCTGCCACCGTCGTCAGAGACTGAAACTATTGCTGACAGATTGTCAATATCAATAATTCCTGTCCGCCCGGGCGTCCTGTCTGTGTATTGTTTAATCCCACTTAAGAGAGACGATAATCCTGTTCCTCCGCCTATACACACGAGCCTTAATGCGCTTCCACCTTCCATAACGCCCTCCCAAAATGAGTTTCAACGGTTTTTGCTTTTGAACCGCCGCGAAGCTACGTACCCCAAGCAAAAATTGCGGTTTCAGACCGCAAGCCCGATACGAACTTTTGAAAATCACTATTCAAAAGGGGCGTATCTGGAAGCGGTAGAATATTCAATATTATCAACGCATCAAAATTCCTTGCGTTTCAGTGATAGGAATTCGTCAGATGTTCGTTACCTTGCATTCGGAAGAACCGGACATGAAAACTTTCAATGAATTAAGTGTTGAATCACAAAGCGCTTCCGCTTGTTCGGACGTGGGCGCCTCGCTGAAAACGCGGATAACAGGCTCAGTGCCCGACTTGCGTATGATGACCCACCTATCGTTCCAAATACGCTTCAGTCCATCGGTTAAATCGAGCGAAGAACCTTGATTGTCCGGCCAATCCTGACGGTCAAGATAATTTTTTCGGGCGAGTTTCATGACCGTATCCGCGGTTCGCTGAGAAGGAACCTCCAATTTCTTTTTGCACAATGTGTAACTTGGCATGGCAGCCGCTAATTCCGATATCTTTGAATCACTTGAATCTGAAAGCAATTGAACGATTGCGGCAATTGAAGCCATACCATCTGTCGTGTATTGGAGTTCCGGATAGATTACACCGCCCGTCCCTTCACCGCCGATTATAGCGTTGGTATGTTGCATCTTTTCAACGACATAACCGACGCCTACCGCCGTTCGGTGAATTTTGACACCATGCCGATCAGCAATATCATCCAACATACGGCTCGTGGACACTGTCGCAACAATGTCCCCTTTGCGTTTGTTCAACATGAATTCGGCTGCAAATGCAAAAGTATATTCGCTGCTTAAGGGGATGCCGTCGTCTGTTACAATCACAAGACGGTCCGCATCAACGTCGTGCGCGAATCCAATATCGGCTGCTTTAGATTTAACCGCCTGGCACAATTGATTCAATGCGTCGGGCGTTGGTTCTGCAGCGTGAGGGAAATAGCCATCGGGCACACAGTTTAGTTCGATGACCTGACAACCTAATTCTCTTAACAAGCACGGGCTGATTACGCTCCCGGCTCCGTTGCAACAATCGATGACAACTTTCACCCTGCGCGAACGCGTTCGAACGCAGCTTATCCAATCGCAATTGAGAATGTTGGCAATATGGTCATTAACTGCAGTATTGAAGGCTTCAACACTGCCTTGTTCAGCCCAATTCGCAAGCCTGAAATCCTCGGATTCATAGATGCGCATGAGTTCCGCTAGTTCGGTACGTTTCAAAAGCCGACCGGATTCAGCCGCGAATTCGAGTCCATTCCAGTCAATAGGGTTGTGGCTCGCTGTTATGACGAGGCTGCCTTGTGCGTTTAATGACTTGGAGGTCAACAAGGCAGTTGGCGTTGGGCAGATCCCGGCGTCAACGATTTTACAGCCGGTTGCAATTAGTCCTGCAAGCACCGCATGGCGCGCCATAAACCCAGATGTTCGCGTGTCTCTTCCGATGACGACAGTTTCGCCGCCCACAAAGGTTCCAAATGCTGCCGCGAACCGCGTCAGCGTCTCCGGATTTAATGTCTCGCCGATTATGCCTCGCACTCCTGAGACACTAACGATGAAGTCGCGCATTTAAATGCCTAACGGTTAAAATGTTGATGCATTCCGGCCGGCTGTTGCGATTGATTCTGCCGTTCCTAATGCAACAATTCTTGAAAATGATTCATACGGCTTGTAGGTTTGCAAGCTTTGATTCTAAAACTACGGGATTACAGTCACAAAAAAACGTCACTTGGACATTTTCTGAGATGCTAGGACACAGCACAAGCATCCAATCAGCGCCTGCCAACCGCAAACTTGATACCATGCAGGATAAACAAACAGGTACGATGGCATGGGTGTCAATTCGTACAATGCAGGTGTTCTAAAAATATCCATTTCAAGCAGATGGCACACCGCAATCAGCGGATTGATATGCAAGAATGGTGATATCATCGGTTGAAGATTTTCGAGATACGCTTCTAAGGGCGAAAGCAGGAAAACACCTCCAATAAGAAAAGCCCACAAAAGATACACGGTTTCAACAGCGAAGAGTGTGTGCCGGAAAAAGTTCCAAACCAGCGCGGCGATTGACGCTCCCGAAAATATGAATACGATAAACACCACGTGCAGCAATATTACCTTGTAACGCAGAATTTCGCCGGCCGAGATTGTGAAAACTACCAATGTCACGCCAATAAAACAGAGACTGTAAATCTGACTTTCAAAAAGCAAACGCGGTAGAATGGATCGAGAACGAATTGGACTCAATAAAAGAATAGTGTCCGACATCCTCAATTTATGGTGCCGGTTAAGTGTGCTGCATGCGAGGTACGGGGAGACAATCAGAATCAGAAAGGCTTCGGCTAAAAAGATGAGATTGGCAACCTGCCCCAACTTCGCACGCATCAGTAGCTGGCAAATTACAAGAAGCAGCGCGCACTGTAAAATTACGGCGATGCAGGTTTTACCAACACGCCTCCATCGTTGGCTCATCGTTAGGCTGAAAACCGGGTTCTCAAATCGCCACGCTAAATTCATCCGCAATCCGTTTCAAACCAACTTAGCCTGACACATTTCTTGTCCGCTATCCGTTGGAATCAAAGCGTCAATTTTGCTCGCCCCCGATATGTTCCCGCAACGCGGCCTGAATTTGAAGGATTGTGTCCGCTATTGCATACAGATTTGGGTTAAGTTGCAAAGCTCGTTGATAAGCATCTATAGCTTGCCTGAGATGCCCAAACCTGAGATAGCAGTGCCCCAACCCAGCAAATGCGCCAAAGTGATAGGGGTTAAGTGAAATCGCACGCTCACAATCTTCAATCGACTTGTCCCATTGCTCAAGCATAAAGTAGGCAATCGCCCTCTGATTATGTCCTTCGGCGAAATTTGGGGCGGCTTGAATTGCCTCCGTCAACTTCTCAATAGCATCGTCATATCGTTTATCCTTAATGCATCTTGCACCTTCTTTAAGTAGTGCATCGACCGATTCATTACCGGAACGAAACCAAATCGCCCATAACGCCCGCTCGGCATTCGAGCGCAGCCCAAAATCTTCATGCTGGAGCGACTCAATCAAGGGTTTTACCGCACCCATGCCGCTGAAAATTCCAAGGGAATAAGCCGCTGCGCGCCGGGTTGGCGCGACGTCGTGCGATAACATGTCAATTAGCGTCTCCTGCGTGTAATTCTTGTCCTCTAGGGCGAACTTCAAGTCTTCTTTCTGTGTTTGATTTGAATAACGCAATAACAACTTTGCTAGTTCGGAGTGTCCGTTGCTTGCAGACATTAATGATTCCTCAAGAATTCAGGTAGCGAAACTTCAGGTTGAAATTCCCCTCATGCCCGGCGTCGGCCGGTGCAAACGAGAAAAGTCAATGCCAACACGCAGATAACCACCAGATTATGGACCATCAGATCGTTATTCATCTTATCACACCGCCGAAACGATAACAAGGTTAAAATAATTGGCGTAGCGTATGGCCCTTCTGGTCAATAGAACTAATTCCGGTAGGGAGAACTGAAGCGGCGGTTGTGCTTGCCAAGACACAATGAATTTAGATATAATCAGTTGATGGAGAACCGTTTATCACTCTAATTCTCATGTCTAATCTCTTGCCCAATTCCGTAGGCATTAGCGCATAAAACTATGTATACGCTCGAACCGCTGAAAAAAGAAGATTCAGGTGTATGGGATACTATGTTGCTTCATTGCCCGAACAGCACTGCTTTTCATTCAGCTACTTGGCGTGACGGGTTAGCGGATTCGTTCAATCAGTTGACTCCCGCATACTTTCTGATTCAGGAAAATGGCACGACAGTTGGCGGATTGCCTGCCTTCGTGTTCAAACCTATTCCAGGGATCAAGTTGTTACACTCAATGCCGTGGAATCAATGCGGCGGGATTCAACTTATCGAAGGAACGTCTGTAAATACAAGCGTCCTGTTGCAATCCGTTGAGCGTCATTTAAGTCGGTTTGCCAACGCACAAAGCCCTTGTGAAACGCTTTTCACGCTTTCGCCATGGCAGACTGAAGACTACGGACGGCGCTTGAACGAATTAGGATACCGTAAGTACAAAGAAAGCTTTACACACTTACTCAAAACGCACGCCGATTACGACATCATTTGGGCGGGATACAAGAAGTCGATTAGAAAAGCGGTTAGAAAGGCGGAGAAATCAGGGGTATCGGTCTACGAATCGAACAGAGAGATTGATCTTGAAGCATTCTATGAAATTTACTTGGCAACGCAAAAAAGGGTAATGAGTGTCCCGAAACCGTTGTCTCTAATGAGATTTCTCTTGCAACGCGGCCTGGCAAAATTAGTCATTGCGAAACACGACGGCTTAATTATAGCGGGTGTAATATATCTGTACTTTAACCGCACCGTAACGCCTTGGTGCGGCGGTTCTGTCCCTGCATTCCTTGAGTATCGCCCGAACAACGCAATCCTTCACCACATCATCAAATCGGCATGTTCGAAAGGATTTGCGTGGGTGGATCTTGGGGCGTCGCCCCCGGAAAATCCTGGACTCATTGTCTATAAAGAACAATATCGAGCGAAGCGATTTGATTTCTCCAGTTATTTGAAAGTCCACTCACCCGTAAAGCGTGCGGTATGGTTAAAGTCTGAGCCAGCGCTCCGAAAAATTTACGCTTGGATACAGCGCGCGCGACGTTGATCGTCGGCCGTTCGATTCTACGCGTAGTATACGGCTGAGTAATTTAGAATTTACTTTAAATAATTTTATGTGCGTGCTAAAATAGTTATCGAACTACATAGAATTTCGTATTGGCTTCTCAAGCCGTGTTCCTAAAACCGAGCGAAATCCCGTATTAATCTGAGCAATTTGAACAAGGAGGAGTACCAAATGGGAGCCGCGCTGATGAGACTAACCTTCGTATGCTTTTGTTCTAGTGTTCTTGTGCATATGGCGGCGAGCCCAAGTTTTTCCAAAATTGACCCAAAAACCATCGTTGGACTATGGTTATTTGATGAAGGCCGCGGCAACACAGCCAAAGACGCTTCCGGCAACGGTCATCATGGAGAATTCATCGGACTAAAGCCGACATGGGTTGAAGGTAAGTTCGGCGAGGCGTTTGAATTTGACGGGCAGGATGATTCTGTTCTATTTAATGCAGACGAGCGACCGGAACACGCTTTCATATTCCATCAGCCGACCGACGCGACGTTTGTGTTTTGGATAAAGAGACTCACGTTACCCCATGTTGCGATATTCTGGACGAGAGGAGATGTAAACGATAACGGGAGGTTCAATGTCTATGCGGGCGCGGGTGAAAATTTTGGGTTTACTTACAAGTCGGATGATGGCATTCCGCATGGGATTTTTTCTCGAACGGTCGATCTCCCTTTGAAGGAATGGACCCACTTAGCAATAACACGAAAAGGCAATTCCTATATTGCTTACAAAGATGGAATTGTAGCGGACAGAGCTGTTGATCCAGAACCCGACCTGCCCACGGCCAGACGTTGGATTGCTTCTGGTAGAGACGGATTTCGTTTCAACGGTATCCTCGACGAAATTGGCGCGTTCAAGGCTGTCTTGAGTGCAGAGGATATTAACATGATTATGGACAATGGACTCGAGATATCCGCACTCGCAGTGTCATCCGCTAGGAAACTGGCAACGATTTGGGGACAGATAAAACACCTGCAATAATCTTGGCTTAAGGTTTACAAAAACAGCATATTTGAAACTTGGGTAGGATTTGGGAGCCGCGATTGTGTTCTCTCAAGAGGCTACCGTGTCCGATGCCAAACGCGTAAGAACATGGGGGATAGATTGAGTTGTTCAAAAGATTGATTAGGGAACTGTCCACTGGGCGGTATTCAGCGGGACTTTCGGTAGAATAAATCAGCGTGTGTTCAAGCTGCGGCAACACTATGAATTCATAAAAATTGAAGGGGGCAATAATGCACAATTCATTATATACGAATTTGATAATTACGCTGACTGTTGTGTTTCCCTTTTTGGCAGGGGCAGTTGTCAACCCGGACGCGATAGTGCTTTCGTTGTCGTTTGACGAAGGAGCGGGTGAAAAGGCCGAGGACATTTCCCCGCTCGGGAACAACGTCTTTTTCATTGATGGGCCGAAGTGGGACGAGGGAAAATTTGGAAAGTCCGTACGGTTGAAAAAGACCGCACACCTAGAAACCGAGATGCCAAACCTTGATCTTCACGACACCGATTTGTCGATGGCAATTTGGGCAAAATTCACCGCAGAACCCGGTTGGGTTGCACTCATGAGTCACGACGAAGGCGCGCAAATTGGCGCAAAAAAATGGGCATGGTGGTTTTCAGCCGGCGCGTTCGTGTTTTATATTGATCACGCAGACGCGAAAGAAACGCGCGAGTGGATTCGTTCCGATTTCTTTGGGACACCAGAACTTGATAGGTGGTACCACCTTGCGATCGTCAAGCAGAATGACCTACATACCCATTATCTCGACGGTGAACCATTTGGCGAAGAAGAAAAAAAAGCCCCTGTGCCCGAAGCAATTATAGGTCCGCTATCCATCGGTGCGACAGGCATCAGGTATTTTTTCCAAGGGTTTCTAGACGAAGCCATAATTGTACGCCAAGCGCTAAGCCAGAATGACATCCGGAATCACCGCGATGGCGGCAATGTTGGGATTTTAGCGGTTGAGCCCGGCGGAAAACTAGCGACCAGATGGGGCAGCCTGAAGATGAAACGCGAATTGTCCAGTTATTAATGAAACAATCCCTCATTGATACATCAGATTTCCGGCAAAATCGAAAATCAATTTCACTATGAATGCTTATCGGCAGTTAAGGGGGTAACAATGCGTTTTTCGATATCCATGTTCTTACTGATGGCTTTTGCGTGGATCTTTTCATTCGGATCAGAGGCGGAAATAAATCCGGAAGCTATAGTGCTTGCATTGCCGTTTGACGAAGGGGCAGGTAATGAAGCTAAGGACGCCTCCCCAAGCGGAAACAACCTCCTCCTCGTAGAAGAAGCAAAATGGGACGAAGGGAATATTGGCAAATGCGTGCGCTTGAAAAAGACCGCTCACTTAGAGACCGAGATGCCAAATCTTGAGCTGCACAATACCGATTTGACGCTGGCGATGTGGGTTAACTTCTCCGCAGAACCCGGTTGGGTTGCCCTTATGAGTCACGATATAGGCGCTGGACTAAATCACGAGAAATGGGCTTGGTGGCTTCAGTCCGGTACTTTCGTTTTCCACATCAATGATGGGCTAGAGAAGCGCGAATGGGTGCGTTCCGACTTTTTTGGGGCACCGGAACTCAACAGGTGGTATCACCTTGCTTTTATTAAACAGAAGGACCTACACACGCATTATGTTGACGGTGAACCGTTTGGAGGGGATGAAAAGAATGCACCTGTTCCCGAAGTAATCGAAGGGCCGTTCTCAATCGGTGCGACGGGTGACAGGTACTATTTCCAAGGACTGATGGATGAAGCGTTGGTTGTCAAACAGGCATTGACCCCGAACGACATCCAAAGGCATCTTGCCGGCGGCGTTGCCCGCATTCTAGCAGTTGAGCCGGGAGGAAAACTCGCAACCCAATGGAGCCGCCTGAAGACGGGAGCTAATTTTCCTTACAGCCAATGATGCATTAGCCCAAAAATCTAATCTGCTTCAAACGACTCGACCAATAGATTTCCAACACATCCACGACAGTGGAGCGGTAATAATGCGCGTGTCAAGATTCATATGTGCGGCAATTGTGTTATCGTGGCCGGCATCCATACATGTTAATGCGGGAATCAATGCGGACGATATTGTGCTGGCGCTGCAGTTTGATGAAGGCGAGGGAGAAAACGCCGTAGACTTGTCTTCAAACGGAAACTCCGCAACGCTGGTGCAAGACGCTAAATGGGGCGCAGGGAAGCTCGGTGCATGCTTGCGCTTGAAAAATACGGCTCACGCAGCGGTTGCGAACCACCCAAGCCTCGATTTACACGAGACAGATTTCTCACTAGCGATTTGGATGAATTTTTCTTCCGAACCCGGCTGGTACAACCTTATGGCTCACAGTGAGGGGCCTGGAGGCGGCGACAAGAAATGGTTCTGGATGTTCTCTGGCGGAAAGTTCAAATTCCACATCTTTAACCCGGGAGGTGAGCTTGCGTGGATTGATTCCGAATTCTTTGGCTTTCCTGAACTTGATCGCTGGTATCACCTCGCCTTGGTCAAGCGGCAGGAGCAGTACACGTTTTTTCTGGATGGCGAACCGTTTGGGGAATCAGTAAAAGACTTGCCCGTACCCGCGGAAATTAACCACGATCTCACAATTGGATGGTCTCAAGAAGATCGCTACTTTCAGGGGCTCCTAGATGAGGTGTTGATTGTGAAACAGGCGATGACTTCAAACGATGTCCAAAGGCATCTATTTGGCGGTGTCCGGGGCATATTGGCCGTTGAACCCGGTGAGATGATTACGACCAGGTGGGGCGATTTAAAGTCAGGAATCGGCTTGTAAGATGTCAGATAATTTTGCCATTCGAACAAACTGTTCAAGTTCCTGGAAGAGAGCGATCATTTACAAATGGGAACAGTGGTGCACAATAAGAATTTCTCTATTTTTGTGATTGCTGTGTTGTGCGGGTACTCGTTCGCGGCGGCGATGGCAATTGACCAAGACGCTATTATATTAGCATTGCCGTTTGACGAAGGCGTAGGCAGAGAAGCTAACGACATTTCCACGCACGGGAATCACGGCGTCCTAACAGACACCGCCAGGTGGGCACAAGGCAGAATTGGAATGTGTGTGCGCTTACAGAACGCATACGTGGAGGTTGCAAATCACCCGAGTCTCAGCTTGCATAACACCGACTTTACGATGGCGGTGTGGATAAAATTTACCGAGGAGGCGGGCTGGTACGACCTTATGGCTCACAGTGAAGGCGGCGGAGGTGATGACAAACAGTGGATTTGGCTGCTATCCGGCGGAAAATTCAAATTTCACCTTCATAACAGAGGGGTTGATATTACGTGGATTGACTCCGATTTCTTTGGGTTTCCTGAGCTTGACCGTTGGTACCACGCCGCGCTTGTCAAACAGGGAAACCGATACACACATTATCTAGATGGCGAATCGCTCGGAGAAACGGTAAATGATACTCCAATCTCAGATGAAATCAATAACCCGCTCACCATCGGCACGGGGCCAGGCGAATTCTTCATTCAAGGATTCGTAGATGAGGCATTCATCACACGGCAGCCGTTGACACAGAAAGACATCCGAAACCATTTTTCAGGTGGAATCGAGGGCGTTTTATCGGTGGCACCGAGCGGTAAGTTCTCTACCAGATGGGGTAGTTTAAAAACCGAATATAATTGATGGACCGATGATTCATATTCAATTTACCGCCAGCGTTAGGGAGAGGCAATGCCAATTCATAATCAATTAACGCCTATTGAGGACAATAATGCGTAATTGGATATACACATCGTTTTTGATTTCGTTGTTGTGGACGATTCCAATTGGAGTCGAGGCGGGAATTGACCGAGATGCGGTAATACTGGCGATGCCGTTTGAAGAGGGAAGAGGTAGAGACGCCAAGGACATCTCCTCACGGGGAAACCACGGTGTCCTATCGGAAACCGCCAAGTGGGCGCAGGGGAAATTCGGAACGTGCGTGCGCCTAAAGAACGCCTACGTGGAAGTGGAAAATCACCCAAGCCTCAGTCTTCACAACACCGACTTTTCGTTTGCGGTATGGATTAACTTTTCCGAAGAAAAAAATTGGTATGACCTAATGGCGCACAACGAGGCTCCAGCCATAGACGTAAAGAAATGGATTTGGATGTTTGCCGCTGCCAGGTTTAAATTCCACATAAATGACAGAGCGATTGAGATTGCGTGGGTCGAATCAGAATTCTTTGGATTTCCCGAACTCGACCGGTGGTATCAACTTGCACTTGTCAAACAAGGTAACCGATACACGCACTATTTAGATGGTGAAATCTTCGGCGAAGTCACAGACGACACGCCCATCCCCGACGAAATCAACCACCCGCTCACCATTGGATCGGGGCCAGGGGACCGGTTTACTCAGGGATTCATGGATGAAATTTTTATCACGCGGCAGCCATTGACACAGAACGATATCCAAAACCATTTTGCTGGGGGTATTCAGGGGGTTTTGCCAGTAGAGTTAGGGAGCAAAATCGCAACTCGTTGGGGAATAATCAAGGATGCCGGAAATACATCCGTATATTCGAACCTACCATAAACATAGGTGCAACACGGAATTAATTAACATGTGCGTAGTTTCGTATTTGAAATTAGAGGCTAAGCCAATTTATCTCGAATTCCATAATTTTGTTCAACGGTCATGATCGAGGAGTATTCAGGCAGTATTCATTAAACTGCTACATAGTAAATTGGTCGTGGAAGATAGTTCACAAACGCATTGCTATCGTACATATATTGGGTCAGCTTGAGACATGAGTTTAAGCCCCAGTTTCAATAATGGGAGAAATACAGATGAGTGAATTGTTTACGGCGGAAGAGGTCGACCAGTTTCATCGGGACAGTTTTATCATGGTCGAGGACTTTCTGGATGCCGAAGAGACTCAACTCCTTTATGAGGCAGCCAAAGGAGACTATGTCATGATGCAACATGCCCACGATGTGAAGGACATAGAGGGAAAAAACTCCAAACTGGCGCTTTGGGATCATCCCGGCGACGACATTTACGGGCTAATTGCGAGAAGCCATAAGATGGTGAACAGGATTGAGCAGTTGCTCAGTGCGGATGTGTATCACTACCATTCTACCATGATGCTCAAAGAGCCTCGCGTCGGCGGTGCTTGGGAATGGCATCAGGACTACGGATATTGGTATTACTACGGTTGTCTCTTTCCGGATATCGCCGCTTGTATGGTCGCAATTGATGAGCAGACCAAAGAAAACGGATGTCTTCAGGTGATAAAGGGATCGCACCGTTTAGGACGTTTGGATCATATAGAACAAACCTCTGCGGGCAGTACACAGACCAGTGTTGATCCAGAACGAATCGAAGCTATTTTGGCGCGCATGGAATTGGTCTATTGTGAAATGCCGCCGGGCGCCGGGATTTTCTTTCACGGCAATATTCTACACCGCTCCGAAGCAAATCTAAGCGACAAACCTCGCTGGGCTTTGAGATGCGTCTATAACACCGTTCACAACGACCCGTACAGAGATATCAAACACGCCCGCTATACACCGCTGCAAAAAGTGCCGGATTCGGCAATTAAAGCCGCCGCCGCCAAATCCAGCGACTCCGCCAAAGAATATTACTCTGGAGAATCGCTGCGGACGCCTCGGCCTGACGACGCTGCATCGTCGTCCTGACGCATTGATTTGGAGTGCCCTACAAATACAAAATTCCTGCCCATTTCGGTATCATCAAACTGAACGCAAGCACCAATTCCACGATAATAGATGCTGGGATTAGAAATGCTCAATCAAGACCAAATTGATGAGTTTCGCACGAAGGGTTTTCTTCTCAGTAGATGTGTTGTAAGTCGTAGTCAGGCCAATGTGCTAAATGATGAAATTGATCGGGTGCTTGCCGCGCAAAATACAGATAAGCCGCAGCCCGTCCGGCTTGCGAATCTCGCCTCCAATCCTGACAGTGTAACTTGGCAAATTACGAACATCTGGGAAGCTAGCCAGCCTTTCCGAGAGTTGATCTTCAACTCCACGATAGTCGAAGAGGTTGTTCAACTGACCCGGGCGCAGCAATTGCGGGTCTGGCACGACCAGGTGCAGTTTAAACTAGCGGAACGAGGCGGTATCACCGACTGGCATCAAGATTCTCCCTGTTGGCCAATCCTGACCCCGAAGACATGCCAGGTGACTGCATGGGTTGCGCTAGACGATGCAGATGCATCCAATGGCTGTATGAGTATGGTCGCAGGTGCATACCATTGGGGAGACCAGATTGAATTTTTGCGCCGTATACAAGATTTTGACGGGATGCCGACAGCTTTCCAGGATCGTAACTTGCAGGTGGAGTTGTGTCCGGTACCGGCGGGGCATGTCCACTATCATCACGGTTTAACATGGCACGGTTCTCACGCGAATACCAGTGCCCGGCCGCGCCGGGCAATCGCAATCCACTACATGACCGGCGAGACTCGTTACGACTCCAGCGGTAACCACACGATGAAACCCTTTGTAAACGTTAATGATGGCGAAGTATTGGCAGGAGAGCACTTCCCGTTAGTTTGGGATGACGGTAAACTGATGCGTCCCAATACGAACCCGCCTTGATGCGAATACACACCGAACGTATACCCAGACGAAGCCATTTCAGATAAATGAACATGCCGAAGGACAAAATCAGAAATCTCCCCCTATCCACGTTACGATTAGGTGAACGGCGGGCTAGCCTTACCTACCGGTTTTTCGAAATGTGAAGCATTTTGGAATAGTTTCGATTTATCTTTTACACGGCGTTATACAAATTCCTAATGTGAATGTGAAGACCGCCAGATATTGAGTAACAATACTATTAAGACAAAAAGTCCCCCAATTCCCAAATCAGATTGAGGCCTTCAGATGAATCAAAGAAACATCGCGATCAAACCGGCGATGGAACTCGCTGGCCAGAATCTAATCAACATGCTCCACCCCGATTTTGATTATCTACCCTCCTTTTTGATTGCCGTTGACCACGATTACAAAGCCGACCGTCAGTTCTTTTTCATGACGCATAACATTGGGCGTTGGGTTGACGCGATGTATCGGCTTGAGGCAGCCACAGGCTTCGCGGCACCCGAAATGATTCAGGAGGCCATGTTTTGCCACATAAAGGCGTTCTGTGACAACCCGGACGACCTCTTTTTACGTCCGCTGGACAAGTTGCCCTACGGCGAGGGAGACCTTTTTTGCTTCCATTCTCTCCGGGAGCATCTAGCCGCGTTTTGCATGCTCGGGAAGGTCAAAAAGAATCAATGGGCCCTCGAACGTGCCCACCGAATGCTCGTGAAACTGGAAAGTCTTCTCCTTCCTCGTGACGAGTGGGTCGCCGAGCAACGGGTCTGGGACATTGAGAAGACGAAACGATACATGCATCTCGGCCTAAAGAAGATACACCCGGGGTGGAACCTCAACTTACAGGGTTCCGAAGGCAGACTCATTGAGCCACTGATTTGGTATTATGAGCTGACCGGCGACGTGCTGGCACTGAATCTCGCTGATCGCTTTGCCCGCTTCCACCTTGACTATTCCACGTCACCGGATGGCGCTTTTTACGGAGGATCGCTGGCGGGCCACAATCACTCGTACATGGGGACAATTCGGGGGCTTCTCGCATATGGACGATTCAGCGGCCAGCACGAATACGTTGATGCTGTCGCCAAGACTTATCAAGCGGCGTTCCCAACCATAATCACTCCGTCTGGATACTGCACCCACGATCTCGACAAAGAAATGGGCGGCGACATCTCGTCAGCAGGAGACGTCGCACAGATTGCGCTTTGGCTCGGGATGTATCACGGGTACACAGACTACCTTGACGACGTCCAACGCATTGTGGTTTCCCGTCTACTTCCGTGCCAAATTACGGCAAGCCCGCCTTTACAGCCAAAAGATCCGGAACGAAAGCCGCGTCAAGCGTACCTCCCGGACGGCCGCTTAGCTTTTTTCGACTACCCGGAAAACATGGAGCACATCATTATCGGGGCGCTCGGCGGAATATATGGCCATCCGTACGGAGCCAAGTGGTCAGTCGTGGACGTCACTGCATCGGCATTGCACAGTCTCGTCGACGTCTACAACCACGTCGCACACGAGACGGGAAACGAGATTCGCGTCTATTTCCACTTCGACTACGACACCGACTTCGTGAAAATCAGCAGTGAGCACAGCGAGGACGGTGAGATTGCCACGCTCACCATTGAGCCCAAGGTCCGGAAGAACCTTGGGGTGCGCATCCCCGGATGGGTGCCAGGTGATTCTCTTCGTGTCACGGTCAACGGTAATACCACCACGGCGAAGGTAAGTCAATATTTGGTCGTAAACGCCAACGACCT
Source organism: Candidatus Poribacteria bacterium (assembly GCA_028819845.1). Classification (GTDB taxonomy): domain Bacteria; phylum Poribacteria; class WGA-4E; order WGA-4E; family PCPOR2b; genus JAPPKS01. Next base: position 203,045 of record JAPPKS010000012.1, read on the forward strand.
GCCCGGCCGTGTGCAGTTGAAGTATGTACGACCCATGCGCAAGAGCGTGGAGCGCGTTGACGGAATTGACTATGAACTCACCTGGCGGGGCGATGAAGTCGTCGGTATTTGCCCAAATACTGGCTTTTACCCGTTCTATACGTCGACCTCCGGGTGCGATGGATAGTGTGTTGTGCCGCATTGATGCCCATTGATTGTGAACATGGACAGCGCCGTTGAGGCTATTACTTCACCACCGGCCATCTGCCAGTGCGTCAAGCTCGGTTTGATTGGCGAATCATCTTCGGCGCGGGTGGCGCGTTTTTAATCACTCTGACGCAAAAACGAGAAAAACCAATCCCGGAATTCGGTGAATAGGCAAAGTTAACCTATCCCAAGAACTGCGTCGCGCGGTGTATCGTATCCAAGAATCGTCAATTCAGGGCAGCCGACCAATAGCACATCAGGAGAGAAATCATAATGGGTGAAGCTAATATCGGACTCTTCGGATTGGCTGTGACGGCGAAAACCCTACCCTGAATAACGGATAAGGGCCTTCGCTTAGCTACATTCAATCGCGCACTTGCAGAGGTTGTTGGGTTTTAACGAAGGACGAGTAAGGAGGTCGGACGTTTCGGGCAAAACTACAAAAAGAAAGGAGGAAATCGCAAGTTGCTACTAATTTGAAATTAGAGCGTGCGTTGCGATGAGTCAAATATGATTTTAGAACGTTGGGTTGTATCCTTATCAAAATATAAGAAACTTACCGTAAAAATTGCCGACCGGCTGATTGATCGTATCAATCTTGAACCGATAGAAGATGACGACGGAAATGTCGGTGTAAAAGCGGTATGGGTTGGCGAATCCGGTAAGAACAGTATTGAAGTTAACACTCAGTCTTTGAAGGGGCACATTCAAACTGACGGCGATCGTGCTCCGACCATTGAGTATTGGCAAAAAGGGGAAACACGCGGTTTCGGGTTAGGGCATCCAAAAAGCGTTTCCTGTGAACTTGATGAAAAGACGCTGCGTAAAATTTTAACCCCTAAAGCTGCAGGAATCGCCATTGCTGCGGGTGCAGCAATTGGATTGGCGGGCTGGTTTGCTACTGCAATCGCTAGCCGGGTGACGCTCGCTAAGCAGGAATCGGAAACATCTTCGCCGTCGTTAACCGATTCTCAGACAGCCGGTACGGACGGTGAAATTGTCGACGATGCCTAAATCACATCTCATCGGCTCAAAGTCGAGATAGCATTTCGAGATGCGCCGAAGACGGGTTGGCTCGCCGCGCCTAATTTCCTACCAATTGGGATCGTATTCCCAATCTACTTGCTGTCTTCCGTACCGCCTGTCGTTGTAAACAGTCTGATGGCAATCGAGGCACCTGTCATAGAGACTCACGCCGTGAAGCTCATGCGCAAGCTCAATTTCCGGTGTGTTGTGAACGTGGCAGGTTCGGCAGGTGTATGTTCTGTAGTTTAAATCGGTGTAGATGTTCAGTTCGGAAGCCTCTTTCCGCACGAAGTATTTCCGCCCGTTTTTTGTGTCGGTCATCAGCCACTCACTACCCTTCGTTTTCATCGAAATCCCCGTATCCTCGGATATAGGAATGCCGCGAATGTCAAACTCCCATTGTACATCTTCCGGAAGCCTATCCGCTTTGTCAAACTCTTTCTGCAATCCCGCATCAAAACTGAACAACCGTGAATCGTCGGCGTGGCAGCGTACACAAGGGACGTCGTGAACCCGCGCCAAAGGAAAGAATTCGTCGTGAGCGAGCTTTTCACGCCCGTGCACGACGATTCCAAGCATTAAGATTGGGGCAAGTGCCAGATGCACGCGAAGTAGAATTCGTCTTGCCCGCCGCGACGTTAGACTCACCGCGATTCCTGTCCCAAGGTTGAGCAAAGCTAGAATGAACGTCAGCCAAGAGTGCCAAGCGAGCGGGTCAAACGCGGAGTGAATAACGACAAGGCACAGTCCAAAAGACGCCAGCCTTTGATGAAACTTGAGCCAGGTTTGCCGGTTACCCCAACGAATTAGTCGTGTCCTTAGAATGTAACCGCTTGCAATCAGGATAGCTATCGCACCAATGATACTCAGTGTATGCCGCACTTCGCCGAAGCCCGATTGCCATAACCCAAATGGTGACATTATCGATACGAACGCGACGATAACTGCTACGGCGACTCCGTAGCCAATCTGTATAAACGGGTTCATAATGTGGGATTGCCCATTTTAGCGAACGAAGAGTCAATGATGAATGGATTATCGAAAATTCATGCATTGTGTCCCGCTTCAAATTCCGTCAACGATTTCACCGGCGCTTGCGGGAAGCGTTACATCCATGAATAGGTCATCCAACCAGCGTTCGGTCTTTTGAAAACGCGAAATCGCGGCGCCTGCATGAATCAAATCTTTGAGCAGATTGGAAACTTCAATCTCTGTCATCTGTGAATCAATCAGAATCCGCGAACCCGTCACCTCAAACGACATTAAATTAGACCTATTATGCAAGAGGGCTTCTGCTTTATCAATACCCTCCATTACATCTATTTCGAGCCGATGGCTTCGTGTAATCTGACCGGCGATTTCAGCAACATCTCCATATAGTGCAAAATTACCTTTATACAGAATTGCCAACCGGTTGCAGGTTGCGGCTACATCTGCGGGCCGATTCGTACTTAAGACCACTGTTTTTCCCATTGCCCCAAGCTCAACAATCAACGCCTGCATCTCTATCTGTCCGCGCACATCTAACGCCGAGAGCGTCTCATCTAGAATCCAGATTTGCGGATCGTGCAAAAATGTCTTTGCGAGGCAAAGCCTGCGTTTTTGTCCCAGAGAGAGTTGTGCGGTTTTCTGCTTGCGGAGTTCACCCAAATCCATCAGATCCAGGACATCTTTCATGCACCCAGCACGCGACGCACGGTCTAATTTGTATGCGGAAGCGAAAAAATCAAGATACTCCCAAACAGAGAGATCGGGATAGCCGTCAAAGGTTTGAGGTACATACCCCATGAGCGGACGGACTCTATTCAGATTGGCAAATGCATCATAACCAGCGATTTCGACAACGCCAGAGGTAGGCTTGACAAGAGTCGCAAGAATCCTCAGAAGAAGCGATTTGCCGGCACCATTTACGCCTAGCAGGGCAAACCGATCTCCTTCGGTGAGATTCAAATTGATGTCCGAAAAGATCTGCCTTTGCTGGATAGATTTGCATAACTGTTGAACACGAATCATGATTTGTCCATCCTAGAGACTCCGGCAAAGGGAATAAACACAATTCGAAGTGAATTCTTCATCTACTACCGTGTGTTGATTCCGTTGCACGCTTTAGATTCCACGGTTGGTGTTTAGGAGTTTTGTATGGATGGGCTTCCAGTCACTGCGTCGATTACTGATGAGAATTAATCTATCTGTCGGTTGGATTTCAAATTCGGGTGGCGGGTTGATCCAGTGCTGGCTGCTTCGGATTATCCCAACTAATATGACCTGCGCGCCCAATTCCATGAGAAGAGACTGTAGTTCGAAAAAGCGCAATCCACCAATCTCGACAGGTTCAGTATACAACTCACTTCCTTCAGCTTGAGTCAGCAGTTCCGCAATGGCGTGAGAAAGCCCATGATCTCGTACCTCTTGCGCCAATACTTTGGCTGCGATGTTACCTGTAGGTATGACCGCATCACAGTTGAACGCTCGGAAGAGTGCTAGATGTCCAATGCTGGCGCACTCAACAATGGTTCTGACCTTGGGGTTGAGGGTTTCAATTAGGGAAACAATTGAGGAAGTGATGGCGTCTGCAGCATGTTCATCGGTCCCCGGCGTAAGAATTACCGACGCATATGCCCTTGCAATATTAGCTCTATTTAGCGATTCGTCTTGCAACGGAGATCCACGGACAAAATAGACATTCGGATTGTTGAAAGGGATTTCCTCGATGTTATCCGTCAGGATAACAACGGATCTATCGGATGTCACCGAATCCGACGCGAGCTGGTCTATAATCGCGGCGACCCTCAATTCAGAGGGGAAATTTACGATGACGATATGATCTTCAACAAGATCCCGGCAATCAATGTGTCCGAAACGGCGGTTGTTCTGTCCTTCCACGGCAAGGTCTACAATCTGGGTAATGACATAGGGGAATGATGCTAACCCAACCAGATATATCAGTATAATTGTAGCGATTCTCCCGCCTACAGTTGCAGCAGAATAATCCCCGTACCCAACTGTTGTTATTGTCGTAAAAGTCGCCCAGACGGAATCCCAAAGCGACAGCTTACTACTCTCTGCACGTTCAAAAGAATAGAAAGTTATTGAGTGTAGAATAATACAAAGCAAAACTATGCCGAGTACCGCTGTGATACGTCGAATATGACGATTATGATACGCACGACGCATGCGGCGGTAGAACCGAAGACTTATGGTTAGCATTGTCTCTCCTTTACACAGGAATGCAAATACAACATGAGGTTATTCTACCACAGAAGGAATCCCTATCATAACAAAAAATCGTGCCCGATGAATTTCCGAATGGCACGTGCGCGGCAGTCGAACATCATGAGCAACACGGGGTACAATTTCCCTTTATATTTGAGATTATCTATAGTAAAATATGCGCTGTGAAAATAGAGTCATAGCTGGAATAGAGGACATGTCATGCCAAAAATGACCGGTTCCAAATTTATCGCCGAGACATTAAAGGGGTACGGCGTTAGGACGATTTTCTTCGTACCCGCGATTTTGAGAGGCGTCCTTGTAGAAGCGGAGAAGTTAGGTATAAAACGAGTGCTCTGCCATTCCGAGAAAGCCGCGGCATACATGGCAGACGGTTACGCTCGAGCGTCGTATGGACCGGGGGTTGCCATGGCGCAGTCCGTAGGCGCAGCTAATCTTGCCGCCGGGTTGCAGGATGCCTATCTGGCGCTGTCACCGGTACTTGCGGTTACGGGTCGGCTACCGCCGTACTACCGGTACCGCCACGCATACCAGGAAATCGATCATTGGCCGCTATATGAACCAGTAACCAAGTATAACGCCTTCGTTGATGCGGTTGACGAGTTGCCTGTTTTGCTGCGCCAGGCTTTTCGAGAAGCGATTTCCGGCGCACCAGGTCCGGTTCACTTGGAATTGTTGGGATTTCAGGGCGAAATGGTTGCCGAAGCTGAAGCCGACTTAGAAGTGATAATTGAGGAAACATACACGCAATGTCCACCGTTTCGCACTGAACCTGAAGCGGAATTGGTCAAACAAGCGTCTGCGCTTCTCGCGCAAGCGGAACGGCCTGTCATAGTTGCAGGCGGCGGTGTTGCTGTGTCCAATGCGAGTTCAGAGATTGTCGAATTGGCAGAGATGCTTTCTATACCCGTGGCAACGTCTCTGAACGGCAAGGGGAGTATCCCGGAAAATCATCCTTTATCTGTAGGCGTCGTCGGTACCTACTCCCGTTGGTGCGCCAATCAGCTAGTCTCCGAAGCAGACCTAGTGCTTTTTGTGGGAAGCCATACGGGCGGCCAAGTTTCCCACTTCTGGCAGGTGCCAAGACGCGGTATTAAAGTCATTCAAATTGACATAAATCCCTCAGCAATTGGGCAAAATTATCCGGCGCAAGTGGCTATGTTCGGCGATGCCAAGGTGACCTTACGGCGCCTCATCGAGGCCATAGCGCCAACCCTCGCGCCCACCAGCCGGAGCAATCCTTGGACTGCTCGAGTAAGCCATTTGGTAGCACAGTGGCGAAAAGAACTTGAACCGCTTTTCAACTCCGAATCATCTCCCATCCGACCTGAGCGGCTGTGCAATGAAATTTGTGAATTCCTTCCTTCCGATGCCGTTCTAGTATCTGACACGGGACACGCCGGCATCTGGTCGGGAACGATGATTGACCTTAAAACTCCCGGCCAGCGTTATCTACGATGCGCGGGTTCTCTAGGGTGGGGTTTTCCGGCCGCCTTGGGCGCGAAATGCGCTGTCCCCGAGAAGCCTGTGATTTGCTTTACTGGTGATGGGGGTTTCTGGTACCATCTCAGCGAGTTAGAGACTGCGGTTCGCTGCGGAATTAATACTGTGACCGTGATTAACAATAACCATTCGCTGAATCAGGACAAAGCGGGCGTGGACCGCGCATACGGCAATGCGGCCGCAGGCAACCGCGAGGAACTTTGGGTGTTTGACGACGCGGATTTCTCGAAAATTGCGCAGTCCATGGGCGGTTTCGGGATTCGGGTGGAGCGTCCCGCAGATATTCAGACCGCCTTGGAGCAGGCATTGGCTTCAGGCAAACCATCGGTGGTGGATATATCAAGCGATATCAACGCCTTCGCACCATTACCCCACGTTCCAGAGATTGATTAGCCCGTCGGAAGGATAGATATACCTCGTATATCTGAAAATGTACAAGACTGAAATCCTATCGCGAATACCATCCAAAATTCTAGCCGTGTTGCAGGAGATTGGGCAACTTGCCGATGAAACCGGCCTGTCTGCTTATGCTGTCGGCGGCATGGTCCGTGATTTACTGCTTATTCGTGAAAATTCGGATTTTGATGTCGTCGTGGAAGGAGATGCTATCGGCTTGGCTCAATGTCTATTCAAAAGATGGGAGGGCAAAATCCACGTGCACAGCGACTTCGGCACAGGAACATTGACCCGCAGCGATGGGCTCAAAATTGATTTTGTGAGCGCACGACGCGAAACTTATCCACGCCCGGGTGCGTTACCCTTCATTAGATTCGGCACAATTTTGGACGACCTCCGCCGCCGCGATTTTTCGATAAATGCGCTTGCTATGTCACTCAATCCTGCCACCATCGGGGAACTTGTAGACTGCACAAGCGGGTTGAGAGACTTGCAGAGCGGAGAAATTCGCACGCTGCACGATAGAAGTTTCATAGACGATCCAACCCGCCTATTTCGGGCGATTCGATACGAAGGACGTTATGGTTTTCAAATCGTGGACAGCGATCAGAAACACATGTTCGATGCGATTGGCAAAGGAGTTTTGGATTTAATCAGCGGCCAACGTATTCGAAACGAAATCAACCGCATTTTGCCGGAAACATCGGCGCCAAAAATTATTCGCCGCATGGAAGAATTTGACATCTTTCAAAATATTCACACAGGGTGGCAACCGCCAGAAAACTTTGATGCGCTCTGCGACGCTGCCCGCCAAGCCGCTGATTGGGCAGATAAGCATCTCGTGAAGGACTCAGTTGAAAAGGCGTCGCTGTTTTGGATGGCGTTGCTGCGTGACGGCTCTGTCATTGAATCTGTTAAAGACCGATTATCGTTGGATAATCAGTTAAGTAAAATACTTGTTGCGAAGGCGCGGTTGGGAAATGTGTTAGCTAAGTTATCGGTGCATTCCGAGCGGAGCCAAGTTTATAAATTATTGAAATCATACCCTATAGAAGCCTTGGCGTTTTCTATCGCAGAACCTGAACAGCCTCAATGGTGTGCCGCAAAAATTAAGGAATATTTGACAGATTTGAGGCTTGCCCAACCTTTGATTAACGGAGCGGATCTTATCCAATTGAATTTGACACCGGGACCAAAATTTGCAGAGATGCTGTGGAATACGTTTGCGGCGCAGTTAGATGGAAAAATACAAAGTAAACAGGAGGCTTTCCAAATTTTAGGAAGATTCAATGAGAATTGATCCGGCTGAAGCAATCTTACGAGTAGTGCAGTTTATTATTTTACTCACTTTTCACGAATGGGGCCATGCGAAATCCGCGAACATGCTAGGCGATCCCACCGCTGAGGATGAGGGTCGAATGACATTCAATCCTGCGGCCCATATTGACATTATTGGAACCGTGATGCTGCCGTTGATTGGCACGCTCTTTGGTGGATTGTTTTTTGGTTGGGCGAAACCCGTGCCCGTTAATCCTTACAATCTGAGAAATCCCAAACGCGACTTGATGATAATTGCAGCCGCGGGACCGATTATGAACATTCTCTGCACAATCGTGATTTTAGGATGCCTATCAATTCTGTCCTTAGCGATTGGCTTCCCTGATAACAGTTCGGCAATACAATCTCTAATCTATGAACAGTTGGAGATTTCAGCAGTTATTAGCGTATTTTTGGCTGTATTCAATATGCTCCCAATTTTCCCGCTTGATGGATACAGCGTATTATACGGTCTATTGCCATGGAAGCAAGCCCGATCGTTCGAAAGGTCGCGCCCTTATGGCATGATGATATTAATGGGAATCATCTTTATCCCCAGCCTATTGAGAATACCAAACCCGGTCTTTGAACTTATGAGGTTTGTTACTGCAAACATCTTTTACCTAGTTCAAATTCTTGTCAGATTGTAATGAGTCCGAAGGAAGCAACAATCATGCAAAAAACAAGATTAGTGAGTGGTGTCCGTCCAACCGGACTTCTACATCTTGGGCATCTGGAAGGGATGTTGAAGAACACTGCAAGCCTGCAAGACAAATACGAATGTTTTCCCTTCATCGCCGATTGGCATTCGCTCACCGATGTGACTGACACATCAAACCTTCCCCACTATAAACTGCAGGCAGCAATAGATTGGTTGAGTGCCGGAATCGACCCGGATAAAAGCACGCTTTTCATTCAGTCACACGTGGCGGAACATGCGGAATTATCGACGCTACTCACCATGGTTACACCGGTGTCCTGGCTAGAGCGTTGTCCAACGTATAAAGACAAGATTCAAGACATCAATCAGCGCGAGGGACCTTCAGCCGGATTGCTAGAATATCCGGTATTGATGACATCGGATGTCATCGTTTACAAAGCCGCCGTGGTGCCTGTTGGAGCGGATAATGTAGCTCACCTCGAAATCTCACGTGAAATCGTTCGCAGATTTAATCACGTCTACGGCGATGTATTCCCCGAGCCGCAGCCGCTGTTGACGAAAACCGCGGAGTTGCCTGGGCTTGACGGCCGCAAGATGAGCAAGAGCTACGGTAATACGATTCAGCTATCCGATTCACCTGAGACCACAACGAAAAATCTTATGCAAATGGTAACAGATCCTGGCCGTGTACGCCGCAATGACCCCGGCAATCCAGAGGTATGCCCCGTATTTGCGTATCATAAAGTTTACAATCCTGATGAGGTTCCACAAATTGACCGGGATTGCCGTTCCGCTGCGATAGGGTGTGTCGATTGTAAACGCAATCTTAGCGAATATTTGATTGCTGAACTGACTCCATTCTATGAAAAACGGGCTCAATGGGCGTCAAAACCGGAAGAGGTTCGAGAAGTTCTCGGTGATGGAGCAAATCGGGCCCGCGGCGTTGCTCAAGAAACTATGGCAGAAGTCAGAGAGGCCATGAATCTAGTCTGACCGCCTTTAACAGAAATTGTTAACGATAATGAGACCGCATGCAAAACAGTGTTGAGATTAATGACTCTCAGGTAAAGTCCGTATATGCCATCAAACTTGATTTCTTTGAAGGCCCTTTAGACCTTCTGCTCCATCTCATTCAGAAAAATGAGATGGAGATTACGGATATCCCAATCGCCGAAATCACCGAGCAGTACCTAGAGTATCTCAACTTTATGGAACTGCTGGATCTTGATGTCGCGTCAGATTTTTTGGTGATGGCTGCGACTTTGCTTTATCTGAAATCTCAAAGCATTCTTCCAGTCCTTGAAGTAGATGATCAAAAACCGTTTAAGGATAGGGAAGATCTTGTCAGGCAACTGTTAGCGTACAAACAGTTCAAGGAAGCGGCTCAGGCATTAGATTATCATGCAGCGAAGCGTGAAAAAATCTACGGTAGGAGTGTCCATCCGGATACCGATTCCTCCGATTTGAGTGACGTCCAGATAAAGGCGACGCTGTTCGATCTGCTGTCTGCCTTCAAGCAGGTGATTGAAAGATCGGAGTTTGCAGCGGACGATGATCATTACGAAGAAATTCAAGAAGAGCCGATTACTGTTGAGGAAAAGATGGAAATTGTGCAGCGTAAACTCAGCGATGAACCGATTAACTTCAATGAGTTGTTCTCAGAATTCGCAAGTAAGATTGAACAGATTGTGACGTTTTTAGCGATTCTGGAATTGATTCGCCTTCAGCGAATCTCCGCGGTACAATCAGGTCACCTTGAAGACATCTATATTGTGAGACTTGACGCGTAATGAACAAAGTCAAAGTTCGTCACCGACACCAACCAAACGAATAGAAAACCGTGGCTGAAGAACACTCCCTTGACATTCAGGATTCCGAGTTTAGCCCAGACGAGATAAAATCCATTCTCGAAGCGGTGCTGTTCGCCGTCAGCGAACCAATTTCCTTGAAACAGTTTAGCCTGATGCTGAATGGGGTTTCCACGAGACAGATTCACCAAGTGCTCAAGCAGTTGCGAGATGAGTATCGAAACACAAACCGTAGTTTTGAACTCATCGAAATTGCCAACGGGTTTCAAATCTGTACACACCCCAAATATCACGGTTGGATTGAAAAATTTTACACCCGCCAAGTGCGCGTCAAACTCTCACCCGCTGCACTTGAAACCCTCACCATTGTCGCCTATAAACAGCCTATTACCAGAAGCGAGATGGAAGAAATCCGCGGCGTTAATAGCGATAGCGTTCTCAATTCTTTAATCGAAAAGGGACTAGTGCGCATCGCGGGAAGGAACCCCGGTCCGGGCCGTTCGCTTTTGTTTGCAACGACGGACGAATTTCTGCAACTTTTCGGATTTAAAGATCTTGCTGAATTGCCTTCTATGGAAGAGATTGAACAGATTTTAAACCAAACGCAAAGGGAATCATAATTCATGACGTGTTCTATTAACCGTAAATTTCCTGAGCACCCATGAACATCGGAAATTTTTCACTAGCGTTTGTGCTAAACTGTTGCATCATATCAAGCCTGTCCGAGTCTTTCTACGCGCTGCTACGCCGCTTGTCTTCGTAATCCTCTATTCTATTGAGAAATTCCTGTCGAGGTAAACTGACATCACACAAAGGGCGCATGTCGGCTGCACGCATTCCCTGCGCACAGGCGAACCGTAAAATGGGTCAGAATTAAGATGCCGCAAGAATCATTTGAATGGATTGGTGTTACGCTTGGAGACAAATTCGTAAGAGATTCAACCGCGCTTTCTTATGTTGACCGCCGCGTAAATTTGATGATTATCGTTTGACCAACAGTATGCAGAAATTCTATTGACGACGAAACTGGTTGAGGGGTACAATTGTTGTTTAAGGTCCGTGTGAGGTTTTCGCTGTTGAACAATGCCCGATTCTGAAGGAGTGCGGCGATGGAGTATCATGCATGGTTTCAATGCAGTGAGGGCTGTGACGAAAAGTATCCGCTCAATGAAGTCATATACCGATGCCGGCAATGCAATGGTTTATTAGAGGTAAAACACGACATAGACCTACTTAGGCGTCGAAGCGGCGCAGCGTGGAAGGAAGTGTTTAATGAGCGGTATATGCGTACGCAATACCCTTATGGCAGCGGCGTCTGGGGAAAAAAGGAGTTGGTGTGTCCGAATATTGACAATGAAAATGTAGTATCCATGTATGAAGGCGGCACCAATCTGTTTTGGGCTGAACGGTTTGGCAATGAGATTGGCCTTTCCAATCTCTGGATAAAGCAGTGCGGAAATAGTCATACCGGTTCTTTTAAAGACTTAGGTATGACCGTGTTAGTTTCCATGGTGAAGCAGGTGGTAAAACGCGGCGGCGACATCCGCGTTGTCATGTGCGCTTCTACCGGCGACACTTCCGCTTCACTCGCCGCATATGCCGCAGCGGCAGGCATTCCGGCTGTAATCCTTTTACCGCGGGACAAAGTATCCCACGCGCAGCTCATTCAGCCGATAGCCAATGGCGCAATCACGCTTGCGTTAGAAACGGATTTTGATGGCTGTATGTCCGTAGTCCAGCAGCTTGCTGAAAGGAAAGATTTCTATCTAGCTAATTCCATCAATTCGCTCCGAATTGAAGGACAAAAGACAATCTCGATTGAGTTAGTTCAACAGTTTGACTGGGAAGCACCAGATTGGGTCATTATACCGGGCGGGAATTTGGGTAATGTAACAGCGCTCGGCTTGGGATTTTTAATCATGCGAGATTTAGGGATTATTGATCGGCTGCCCCGTATTGCTTGCGCTCAATCTGCCAAAGCGAATCCGCTGTACGAAAGTTTCCAAAACGACTTCAAGACGTTTGACCCGGTCACGGCGCGGGCAACAATTGCAACGGCAATTCGAATTGGCCATCCAGTTTCGGTAAAAAAGGCGATAAATGTATTAAAAAAATTCGACGGAATTGTAGAGCAAGCCACGGAGGATGAGTTAGCGAATGCCGCGGCGAGTGCAGATCGGACAGGGTTGTTCAACTGCCCGCATACAGGGGTTGCACTCGCAGTGCTACTGAAAATGGTCGAAAGCAGACTAATACAACGCGATGATAGAGTAATCGTTATCTCGACAGCTAACGGTCTCAAATTTCCGGAATTTAAGATTGACTACCACCAAAATAAATTGAAAGAAGTTCAACCTCAACATGTTAACTCGCCGATTACAGTCGAACCAAATTATGACACAGTGATGAAAACGATTACGCATCACCTGAAAACCTTGAACTGACGGGGCGATCATCCAGATGTGCATTTTTTCGTAACGACTAATTTTTCAACACGTCTTTTCCCGCTTCCAGCGTTTCGATAATAGCCTCTACGTCATAGACGCATCCTCCCCACGTTCCTCCGCCGATGCTTTGAAGCGCCGCCCAAAGGCGGGTATCTGCCGGCAGCATGTCGTCCGGGGCGAGGTCTGGACGAGGTAATCTCTCCAATAATACGCGCTCTCCTTTTTCTTGTCCAAAGACGCCGCCGCCGTGACCAACCAAATTTACACTTCCTTCCAGTCGATTCCGATCGACGACAATCTGAATAAGATCGCCGTCGATTACCTTGCCGATTGGCCCGCCAGCCAACGCTTCAGGGCCAATGTGCCCAATACACGCGCCGGTTGACACGCCGGAAAATCGGGCATCGGTAATCAGGGCGATATGTTTACCGAAGGACAGGTGCTTAAGTGCGGCAGTTACCTGATACACCTCCTCCATGCCAGTGCCCATTGGGCCTCGGCAGCAAAGCACCATTACCTCGCCCGGCTTGATTTGGTGTTTATCTCCACGCTTTATGGCGTGAATTGCATCTCGTTCTCGAACAAAGACTCGCGCCCGGCCAGTTATGCGGTAGACGCCGTCGGAGTCAACTACGCTCGAATCAATTGCGGTACTCTTGATGACTGAACCTTCAGGCGCAAGGTTTCCGCGCGGAAATGCCAGCGTACTCGTCAGTCCACGCTCCTGCGCGGTTTCCGGACTCATGATTACGTCGTCTGGCGAGACACCGTCACTTTCCATCAGGACTTCCTTCAGGCGTTGACGCCGCTCCGACTTCTCCCACCAATCAAGGTTCCGCCCAAGGGTTTCACCCGTTGCGGTGACAACATCTTCCTTCAGCATGCCCAATCCTCTTAGACGAAGCATGACTTCAGGAACACCGCCGGCGAGAAAGACACGAATTGTTGGATGCCCTTTAGGTCCATTTGGCAGTACGTCCACGAGCCGGGGTGTATTACGGTTGATACTCGTCCAATCTTCGATGGTAGGGCGTTTCAAACCGGCCGCGTGCGCAATCGCGGGGATGTGCAGGAGCAAGTTGGTAGAACCGCCGAAAGCGGCATGAACGACCATCGCGTTTTGAATTGATTCGCCGGTGAGGATGGATTGCATTGTGATGCCATTCGTTTCGAGGTTGACAAGGGCGCGCGCTGATCGTTTTGCCATATCCAGCCAAATCGCTTGCCCGGAAGGCGCGAGGGCTGAGTGAGTAAGGGCCATTCCCAAAGCCTCTCCGACGACCTGGGAGGTCGCAGCCGTACCTAGGAATTGACAACCGCCGCCCGGGGTCGCACACGCTCTGCAACCGAGGTCAGCGGCTTCTTGTAATGAAATTTCTCCGTGTGCGTAACGGGCACCAATCGTTTGAATTTTGCCCGCGTCCTCGCCATCATCAGGCGGCAGCGTTACGCCGCCGGGCACTAAAATACATGCCAAATTGGACATCGCTGCGAGCGCAATCATTGTCGCAGGCAAACCCTTATCGCAGGTTGCCACGCCCATCACTCCATCGCGTGTCGGCAGCGATCTGATGAGTCGGCGGAAGACCTGTGCCGCGTCGTTGCGGTATGCTAGGCTATCCATCATTCCGACTGTGCCCTGTGTTCGCCCGTCGCACGGATCTGAGCAATAACCGGCAAATGGAATTCCGCCGAGAGATTTAAGTTCATTTGCCGCAGCTTGCATGAGCAGTCCTACTTCCCAATGCCCCGTATGATATCCTAGCGCAATCGGCGTCCCATCTGGTGCACGAATTCCACCCTGTGTACTCAAAATAAGAAACTGTTTTCGGTTTAAGTTAGCGGGCGACCAGCCCATACCTACGTTCTGGCTTAGCGCAAAAACATCTCCACTTCCCCAATTGAGCAGCATGTCCTCCGTTAGCGGTAAACTGCCTTGGGGGCCGGGTGAACTCGTCTGTAATTCGTAGATAGCAGCGTCGTTAGAGGCAACTATCTTGTCAAATTCAATGTTTCCATCCGAAACCATGCCATTTCTCCCCTTTTCCTGTTTTTATCTTCAGTTTCATGACGCATTGCATAGGGCAAGATTTCCCCTACATTCTTCACACGCCTTAATGTTAGCAATTTAGAGTTTGCCGAGGTCAGATTAATTATTGCCGGACCATCAAAGTCTTTGATTCGGGGTTAAGACTATCAGAAGTTTCGCCGCCATGTCAATTCAATAGTCCTTTTGCTTGACAATGTTGGATGGTAGTGATAGTATTAAAAAGTTTAGATCACGGCGGAGATTGAGTGAGGGATTGACCGTGGGCACGAAACGTATTTATTTGACGTGATTAAAACAAAAAATAATTGATCTTACCAAATTATATAGCGCACCACCCAATCTATCGTCGAGTATTGCTGCCGTATTGTTCCTTCCAATGCGTTGGAGTGAAAATAGGCAAATTCTGAATTGAAATGACAGTGCTTTTTGATCGTATGTTCCTTTAAATGCCTATTGTCGCATAAGTGATGGTAGGCTTTTTTTTCACGAACACCAAGAGGAGAGAAAAATGGAAGAAAAGGTATTGGGATTGAAGTGCCGCGAATGCGATAGGAAATATCCTAAAGAGCCCATTCACGTTTGCGAATTTTGTTTTGGGCCGCTGGAAGTGGATTACAACTATGAAACAATCCAGAAATCCATTTCACGGAAATCCATTGAACGAGGTCCTACAAACCTCTGGCGATATATCGATTTGTTGCCTATTGACGGCGAACCTACCGATGGGTTGAATACCGGATTCACACCGCTGATTCGCGCGAAAAATTTGGAAGCAGCCCTCGGTGTCAGAGAATTGTACGTGAAAGATGACTCCGTGTGCCATCCGACGTTGTCGTTCAAGGACCGGGTGGTTTCTGTGACGCTGAGCAAAGCGAAAGAGTTCGGGTTTGATACCGTGGCATGCGCCTCGACCGGAAATCTCGCAAACTCTGTCGCAGCGAACGCCGCAGTCGCCAATTTTGACTGTTTCATTTTTATCCCGGCCGACCTCGAAATGGCGAAAATCGTTGCATCGCTGGTTTACGTACCGACGGTGGTCGGCATTATGGGAACGTATGACGATGTCAACCGGCTGTGCAGCGAGATTGCGGGTGTATATCCGTGGGCATTTGCGAACATCAACACCCGCCCATTCTACTCTGAGGGGTCGAAAACTTTCTGTTATGAAATCATTGAGCAACTCGGTTGGGAAACACCTGATCACATAATTGTACCGGCGGCAGGCGGATCACTTGTCACCAAAGTGGGAAAAGCGCTTAAGGAATTCCACATATTGGGATTGATTGATGAGCCAAAAACAAAGATTCATGTTGCTCAAGCTGAAGGCTGCGGGCCAATTGTCACAACGTTGAAGGAAAACAGTGATTTCGTCAAACCGGTCCGCCAGCCAAATAGCATTGCAAAATCACTCGCAATTGGAAATCCCGCGGACGGAATATATGCCGCCGCAACGGTACGCAATTCAGGCGGGCGAGGAGAACATACAACTGATGAGGAGATTGTCGACGCAATTAAACTCCTCGCAGCGACTGAAGGCATCTTTACGGAGACGGCGGGCGGCGTCACGCTCGCAGCAACACAGAAACTTATCGAGAGTGGACAAATAGGGCGGGACGAGTCCATCATTGTCGGTATTACAGGGAATGGGCTGAAAACTATCGAAGCACTCGACGGTAAAGTTTCGGAACCGCATGTCATCCAACCTCAACTCAATGCGTTTCGGAAATTGATGAAAACACTATAATCCTCAGCCAAACATAGACATGGAAACGCTTAACGGCATTCTAGAACGAATCGTCTTTGAAAATACTGAAACGGGATACGCGATTGCAAGACTTTCCTCGCGCGAATATCCCGGTGAACTAATTACTGTCGTTGGGCATGTTGCGTCAATCAACGCCGGTGAAAGCCTTCTTCTAAAGGGGTGGTGGGGCAACAATCCGAAATACGGCAGGCAGTTTCAGATTGACTCGTATGAAACCGTACTGCCTGCGACAATTGTGGGATTGAGAAAGTATCTAGGTTCCGGGTTAATCAAAGGAATTGGGCCCGTGATGGCGGCACGGATTGTGACCCATTTTGGCATGGACGCCATGGATGTCATTGAGAAATCGCCCGAGAAGTTAAAGTCGGTTCCCGGTATCGGCAAAAGACGCGTTGATATGATTGCGCGCGCATGGGATGCGCAGCGAGAAATTAAGAACGTGATGCTGTTTTTGCAGTCTCATAACGTGAGTACCGCCCATGCCGCCAAAATTTACAAGACTTACGAGAATGATTCCATTCCCATTGTCCGTGAAAATCCTTACCGGCTTGCCGATGACATCTACGGTATCGGATTCAAAACTGCAGATACAATCGCCCAAAAGCTCGGCGTAGACTCGGAATCTGCCAATCGGGTCAAGGCTGGAATCAAATATGTGCTGAGCGAAAAAGCCGACGATGGCCACGTGTTCTTGTATAACGACGAATTAATCGCAGCGTGCCAAGACATGCTCAATCTATCAACCGATGCCATTGAGGGTGCAATCACAGAACTCACCGAGAATAAGGAACTCATTTCGGAATATGTAACGTCGTTCGATTCTAAAGAAAACCGGAAAATTATCTATCTTGCGCCATTTTATTATGCGGAAATCGGCGTCGCCAATCGATTGATCAAGTTAATCAACAAGGATGCGCCCCTGCCGGATCTTGGCTTTGTTGATTCTTCCCTAAATCAGATTGAAAATAGTATGGGCATGCGATTTGATGAAAATCAGCGGGTTGCCATCAAAACAGCGCTAACGAGTCGAGTTACTATTTTGACGGGGGGACCAGGCACGGGAAAAACGACGACGACTATAGGGATGCTTCGTCTGTTTGAAGCTCTTGGGATGGAAGTTGTGTTTGGCGCCCCCACTGGACGTGCAGCCAAACGCCTGAGTGAAACAACTGGACGTGATGCAAAAACAATCCATCGCCTGCTGGAGTTCTCGCCGCAAGGAAGTGGATTCAAACGCGATTGGAACAATCCTCTAGAGACGGATGTTGTGATTATTGATGAGATGTCAATGGTCGATTTAGTGTTGATGAATAGTCTCATGAGAGCAGTACCTGCGGACACAATTTTGATTATGATTGGAGATGTGGATCAATTGCCATCAGTCGGCGCGGGCAATGTGTTGAAAGATTTGATTGCCTCCGGACGGATTTCTACCGTGAGGTTGACCAAGATTTTCCGCCAGGCGCAACAGAGCATGATTGTCACGAATGCGCATCGTGTGAATCGAGGTGAATTCCCGAAAATTGCGGGACCGCCGGACCGAGATTTTTTCTTCATTGAGGAAGAAGATCCAGAGACCGCAGTTGAAGTCATCTGCGACCTTGTACACCGGCGATTGCCCGAACACTACGACTATCACCCAATGGACGACATTCAGGTGTTGTGCCCAATGCGCCGCGGCGTAATTGGATCAGAGAACTTCAATAAACGGTTGCAAGAGAAGCTCAACGGAAATCCTGACGGGGTCATTCGAGGCGGCCGATCTTTTCGGAGCGGGGACAAGGTGATGCAGGTTCGCAATAATTACGATTACGGGGTTTTCAATGGGGACATTGGAAGAATTACGCACGTAGATAACGTTGAGCGGCTGGTAACTATCACATTTCCCGATAAGGCCGTCTCCTATGACATGGCAGATCTGAACGAATTAGTGCTTGCATATGGCATCACCGTCCACAAATCTCAAGGCAGCGAGTATCCGGTTGTTATCATCCCGCTTATGACACAGCATTACATGATGCTGCAGCGAAACCTGCTTTACACCGCAATCACCCGGGCTAAAGAACACGTTTTGGTTGTCGGGACGAAGAGAGCACTCGGGATTGCGATACGAAATAACAGAGTTTCCGAACGAAATTCGTATCTCTCAGAACGACTTCAAGCAACGCTCCGACAGAAATCGGAAATCCCCGAGAGTTACCTAGAAATCAACGGCGGATTCGCTCCGAATATCCATGTGCCGGGCCATTCGCTGTAATCTGTTGAGGATTTCCCCGTTGCCACCAATTTTTCAGGTAATCGTTGCCATGAAGCCCGAATTTGGCATATAACGCCTTTGTTGAGAGCCAAGTTTCTCGGAGGGTTTGCCGCACTTGAGATTCAAAATTAAAACTTGGAGATTTTCATGAGCAATAACAACCCATATTTACAAATTGACCGCCAAATGGTCGGTGACATCTATACATCGCGCGAAGTGATGGACAATCTCACGGTACTGTGCGACGATTTCGGCTCGCGTTTCGCAGGGACACCAGAGGAACGGAAGGCTGCCGAGTTCATTGCGGAGACATTTGGACGCTATGGACTTAACGATGTGCGGTTAGAATCCTACCCTTATGCGGGCTGGTCTCGCGGGGGAGGTACACTTGAAGTTGTCGAGCCGATTCAGAAGCCGCTGCATTACATCTCATTACCGTACTGCCCTGCAAGCGACGTAACGGGAAAACTGGTGTCAGTCGGTTACGGTAGTCCGGAAGAGTATGACCGATTAGGCGAGAACATGACAGGCAATATCGTTTTGGCGGGTAGTGCTTCGAAACCCGGTTTGGGCAGATGGGTGCATCGAAAGGAAAAATATGAGCGCGCCGTACTCGGGGGCGCAAGTGCCTTCATCTTCGTCAGCGAGCACCCGGGGGTCGGCCCGGAAACAGGCAGCTTGCAAGACGACTGTGCTGCGCCAATCCCGGGTATTTCAGTTTGTAAGGAAGACGGCGAATTTCTCCAGCGGCTGATGGCTCGAAACAGCGGTGTACAACTGCGAATCTCCACAACCGACATCAACGAGCCGCGAACATCTTGGAACATCATTGCAGACCTACCCGGAACGGAAATTCCGGACGAGATGGTAGTTCTTGGTTGCCACTACGACGGACACGACATCTCACAGGGCGCTGTGGATCCGGCATCTGGCATGGTGCTTGTAATGGAAGCTGCGCGCGTGCTGGCACAGTATGCCGCAAGTCGGATTAAGCGAACGGTGCGGTTTATCGCCTTCGGTACGGAAGAAATTGGACTCACTGGCTCCTTCCGATACGTGGACGCTCATGTTAGCGAACTAGACAACGTACGGTTTGTTTTCAACCTTGATGCGGCTGGCGGCTCAAGCCGGAAAGGGGTTGTGTTGCATCGGTGGCTGGAGTTGGAACCGTTCTTTCACCAAGCCGCAAAAGAGATGGCGGCTGAAATGCCTGTTGGCCAAAATGTGCATCCATACTCCGACCACTTTCCCTTTTTCCTAAAAGGTGTGCCGACCGCTCATATGGGCGATCCGGAATCCGCACCGTCAGGCAGAGGATTCGGACACACTGCGTACGACACCCTTGACAAGGTCGAACTTGTAAACCTTCGCACGGGGAGTTCAATTGCTGCCCGATTGGCGTTACGGATAGCTGACACCCAGGAATTTCCTGCTCAACGCCGCAGTATCAACGCAGTGGAGGAGTTGCTCGACACCGATACCGGTATGGAAGGCTACCGTGTCGCGGCGGCGTTAAAGAAGCGCTTGCAGCCATAATCGATTAAAACTCGCAAATCCTACTCCAAAGGGACATGCAACTGTTAATCAGAAAGACCACAAAATTATGACGAAAACAGAACCCGTCCAAACAGCGTTCATCGGGTGCGGCGATATGGGGCGCCACCACATTCGAGCCATGTTGCGGCAGCTGGACACAACCCGCATCACCGTGGTCTGTGAACCATCACAGGCGGCTTACGAATTGACGAAAGACCTATTCAAACGCGCGAATCTGGCGCCGCCGCCAAATCAACCGGACCTTGATCGGCTTCTAGCGGACTATGGGAATCGCCTTGATGCGGCCTTTATTGTTACACCGCACGCGTATCACCATAATCAGG
The DNA here is from genome assembly GCA_028819845.1 of Candidatus Poribacteria bacterium. GTDB lineage: Bacteria > Poribacteria > WGA-4E > WGA-4E > PCPOR2b > JAPPKS01. The sequence goes on from JAPPKS010000012.1 coordinate 223,572, forward strand.
CCGAGGCTTGCATGGAGTCCGGGCTTGATGTGTTGGTCGAGAAACCGATGGTAGTATCCGCCGCGGAAGCGAAGAGCCTAATTGACACCCGAGATCGTACAGGGAAGCTGCTAGTCGTGGCTTTTCCTGGCAGCCTTTCACCGCAAATCCGCACCGCTGTCACGATGCTTCGATCGGGACAGCTAGGTCAAATATTGACCATCAGCGCGATTGCTTGGCAAAATTGGCGTACCGCTTTTGCCAAAACATGGCGGCAACAGCCTGACGTTTCAGGCGGCGGCTTTCTTTTCGATACGGGAGCGCACATGTTGAATACCGTCGTTGATTTGGCCGGTGAGGATTTCGTGGAAGTTGCTGCTTGGTTTGACAACCGTGATTTAGCCGTAGACGTACTGGGAACGGTGATGGGGAGGTTAGCGTCCGGTGTACTAGTCACGCTGCACGGCTGCGGAGAGACCATTCCCTCATGTGCATCCGATGTGCGTGTATTTTGCCCAAACGGTATTCTGCGCACCGGCATCTGGGGCGAGCGTTTAGAGGTTCAATATCCCGGTCAGGAACAACCCAGTGCGGTGGAAGTGCCCCCTTCTCAAGGGCCATGGGAGCAATTTTTGGCTGTCCGTAATGGTCAGATGCCTAATCCCTGCCCGCCCGAGGTAGGTTTGCGCATGGCCCACCTTTGGGATGCCATTAGGGCGTCCGCATCGCAAAATGGGATGTTTGTAAGGTGCGGCTGAACCGGAAGGCATTTGAACTAACACCTGAATAAAAGGAAGCTACATTCCTTATACGTTAGTAACTCACTGCTTTCGATGGATAAGTTGTCTCAAATTCCCTGAATTCCCGCTTCAACTACTATCCAACGCTAAAAGATGAAGGGGTGAAAGTATGAAAGAGAAATTACCAGAATTCCTAGAAAGGGTGATTGCAGAATATCCCGACGTGTGGAAATCCTACCAAAATCTGGGCGAATCCTGCCACAACGCTGGGCCCCTTGATGAGAAAACAGCGCGATTAGTCAAACTTGCCTTGGCGATTGGCGCGAAATCAGAAGGCGCCGTACATTCACATACACGCCGCGCGTTAAAGTCCGGAATAACTCGCGAGGAACTGCAACAGGTGGCTCTGCTTGCGATAACATCCGCCGGCTGGTCTCCGAGCATGGCTGCGCTTTCGTGGATTCAAGATGTCATAGACAGCAGCGAAGTGGAAATGGAAACTGTTCAGTAAACCGGAACGGAATACCTTTTTGGTGAGCAGTGTGTAGCGAGTTTAATGGGCAGGTGTGTATGTTGCTAAGATTCTAACTTTATCCTTAGCCCTTTTGATACAACGCCGCGTTCCGCCAATTCAAACAACCCTTGAACGAGAAGCGCTAATACAGCCGCGGGGACGGCGCCCTCAAGTATGAGTCCGATATCGTCTTTGCGGATTCCGGTTAGAATTGGTTGTCCGAATCCTCCCGCGCCAATTAACGCGCCGAGGGTTGCGAAACCCACGTTTATGACAGCAGAAGTCTTGATGCCTGCGAGGATTGCCCGCGATGCCATCGGTAGTTCAACAAGCCAAAGACGGCTAAGCGGCGGCAGCCCGAGGGCTGATGCAGATTCTCGGACTGGGGAGGGGATGTCATGGAGCCCGGCATATGTGTTCCGAATAATTGGGAGCAGACTATACAAAAAGAGCGCAGCAATCGCCGGCGGGGCTTTAATGCCTAAGAGCGGAATCATAAAGACGAGCAGTGCAAGTGCCGGAATGGTCTGGATAATGCCGGCGATTCCTAAAATAGCTTGTCCAACCCGTCCATGACGTGCTGCTAATATGCCCAGAGGAATAGATATAAGAATTGCCGGCGTAAGTGAAATACATACAAGGAAGAGGTGGGCTAGTGTATTTTTGAGCAAGCGTTCAAGCATTGTTTCATCGTATACTTGAGTTTCAAGCGAAAGGAAGGCCGCCAGGAAGTCAGCTGCAACACGATTTTCAGGAACTTTGTCTAATTTCGCACGGGCATTCATTTTGACCATTTGCGCTTCGGGGATAAAGTCCTCCAGCTTTAGCAGCGCAGACACGACTTTCGGTGCCCTTACTTCCAAATCGTCCCGATACAGCAGCACCGCATAGTATTTGGGGAAAAGGTTTTCATCGTCCTCCAAAACCCTCAAGTTATAATACTGAATTTCTGCGTCCGTCGAATATAGGTCTGTCGCGTGGATTGAGCCGCTCTCCAGTCCGCGGTATGCGAGATCGTGGTCGAGGCCACGCACGTCCTGATGAGGCAAGCTATAACGATGGCGTAGGGCGGGCCAACCGTCGGAACGGTCCATGAATTCACTTGTGAATCCAAACTGAAAGTCAGGATGACGCCGTAAATCTGAAATTTTAGTGACATTGTGCTCTGCTGCCACCCTCTCTTTCATACCAATTGCGTACGTGTTGTTAAAACCGAGGGGGCGGCTCATGCGGATCCCTTTCGCTTCAAGTGCATCTCGAATCTCTTCTTCACTGCTTAACTCCGTGCCTGAAAGAATTTCGTGGCTAATAGTCCCGGTATATTCAGGATAAACGTCAATGTCCCCCCGCAGCAACGCCTTCCACAACACCTGTGTCCCGCCCAATTCTTTTTCATGCACGGCTTTAGCCCCGGCACTCTGCGTCAACAACGCAAAGAGTTCACCGAGAATAACCGATTCGGTGAATTTCTTTGAACCGACCTTTACCTCTGTCATCTGCCTGGTATTTTGGCATGCATTCAACATCAGTACAGTCCAAACAGCCGCTAGGAGTGGAATCAATTGCCGCAATCTCATCGGGGTGCTCCCTCAAAAATTTCCAGCGGGTGACGCTGCGCGTTGATAAAACGTACTACGAATTCGTTTTCGGGCGAGGAATACAGTTGCTCCAACGTTCCCCGTTGGACGATTCGCCCCTCACGCATGAGGATAATATCTCGACTGAAGAACCCGGCTTCACCTATATCGTGCGTTACCATCACTACGGTTTTGCCAAGTGTTTGGAAAATTTCGGCGAGATCGGTCTGAAGCGATGCACGAACCATTGGATCTAGCGCACCAAGCGGCTCATCCAGCAACAAGACTTCAGGGTCTAACATTAACGCGCGCATTAAGCTTACACGTTGCTGCTGTCCACCGGAAAGTTCGACGGGGTATCGGCTCAAACCGTCTTCGGGAAAATGGGTCAGCGAGCAAAGTTCCTCTAATCGGTACTGAATTTCTTCCGCAGACTGATTTATATGCTTTGCCATGAGCGCAACATTCTGTGCAGCGGTCAGGTGTGGAAACAGGCCGCCATCTTGGATGACGTAACCCATACGGCGGCGCAGTTCAAGAATGTTAGCGGGCGAAACTAGCTCACCGTTAAGCTGGACGTATCCAGTTGTGGGTTCCAGCAAGCCGACAATCAACCTCAGAATCGTAGATTTTCCGCAGCCGCTCGGTCCGATGAGTACGGTTGTCTGCCCCTCTTTGATGTTGAGATCGGTCGGGTGGAGCGCAACCACAGCTCCAAAATGCTTACTGATGTTTTTCAACTGAATCATGATGAATCCCTAAATAAACTTGTTTTCTGAAGTAAGGCGATAGCGAACCAAGCATTTTTATCCAGCCACTGCGCATGCATTTCCAGCCCGGCAGCGCGGCAAATGCCTACAAAACTTTCGATTGTATATTTGTGGCTATTCTCCGTATGGATGAACTCATCGGACTCAAAATGGAACACCCGTTCGGACGCAGCGATATACGCAGTCTGATGCCGCCGACTGATAAGACGCATCTCAATGCGGCTGTGTGTTCCAACAAACGGCGCGGCATGCTCAAAGTCATCAATGACAAAGGTACCTCCTAACTCGCGGTTAATTCGCACCAACACGTTCTTGTTGAATGCGGCGGTTACGCCAGCGGAATCGTTGTAGGCGGCCTCAATGACGCCGAGATATTTCAACAGATCAAAACCGACTAACAGCCTATCTTCTTGATTCATCTGATTAGCGATTCGCCCCAAGAATGCAACCGCTTCCTCCGTTCCAAAATTCCCAATATTGCTCCCGAGAAACAGGATGAGTCGAGGGCCTTCATGGTGAGGCAAGATTGGGATGGCGTCGTTGTATTCTGCTGCAATGGCAGTTATCGACAATCGTCCGTACTCATTCAGAAGGGAAAAGGAAGCTGCACGGAGGAAATCCGAGGAAATGTCAACAGAAGTATAGTGAAGATTCTTCTGACAATTGAGGGCAGCGTTGATGAAGAGGCGCGTTTTGATGGAACTCCCGCTGCCAAATTCCACTAGCGCCAAGTTTTGCCCCACCGTATCAATCATCTCGGAGACATTGTCTTCCAAAATTTTCTGTTCGGTTCGTGTGAGGTAGTATTCCGGAAGCTTGCATATCTGCTCGAAAAGGTGGGAACCAGCCGCGTCGTAAAATAGGCGGCAAGGTAGGATTTTTTGCGGCTGCGAAAGTCCTTCAACAACCGCGTTGGTGAAATTCCTTTTCTCCTGATCTCTTGGCAGTTCAATAAAGTTGACTCCAGAGATCATATATTTTCTCATATTCCATTCTCCGAAATCAGCGATAGCTGGTGCAACTCTACACTCCCGGCGACCTCATGATAGTTGGGTGAAGGTATTTACCTACGAGAAGCGGCTGAAAATATGCAACGCACGACCTGTTAAGTCAAGCGCAGAACCGTTTTTACGAAATACAATCTCTATGGCGCAATCCGATCACTTACAAATCGAAAATTACCTGTGCAATCCAACTACCATCCGACATTTGCTCAACACTCAACTGATGGTAAGTAACACTCTTTATCTCCGTGTACACGACATGTTTATTGAAATTTACCGTCTCGCCGCGAGCGACTGCGGACAACGCCGGCGGCTGCTCTGAAATTGACCGAATATCGACTCGCCTGAAAAACATCTCCTCAACTTCATGCCTAAAATTCAACTCATCCAACCACGCCACCATCAAATCTTCGAGCGATCCCGCCGTTAACTCAATTTTGATTTGTGCCGACTCATCAATAGTGTTAGCGTCAGCAATACTCTCAAGAAGTCCGTGCGCTGCATGGGTGAAAAGTTGTTTCAGTGTCCTGCCGTACGCGCGAATGCCGAGATCGCCGGTATGATCTAAATAGGTATAGGTTTCAGTCAAATTTTCCTCTGTGGCCGCACACAACTAGGCTCTCAGTTTACCAGAAAATTTCTCATACATCAATGAAAAATTCAACCGCTGCGCCGCCGCAATTTTGTGGCTTTCAATTCATGCGATGATGTGCTAAAATAGTAACGTCTTGTTGTTCACACCCTGGCGTTCGACCCAATCGGCTGCGCGGCAAGACCATTATTCGCTGCAAATCGAAAGTTAATCTTAGCTTCTCATTTGAAAAAATTCGGTTGGATGTGTGGTTTTAACGAAATCGCGGACCTATAATCCGTTGTAAACTCGTAACAAGGAAGCGTGCGAAGAGATGAAAAGATTAAACCGAGCGATTGAACTGCTTGAACAGGGACAACCAATATATTACACCGGCGTTGGAGAACCAACCTATTACGGAGGCATTAAAGCCTCCCAAACATGGGCAGACTATATCATCTTTGAAATGGAACACGAGATGTACAACATCCGAGCGTTGGATGAATTCATGCGCGGCCTTACGGCGGGCGGACCGACCCGGAGTGGACATCGCACGCCAGCGGTACTTGTCACGCTCCCGACTGACGGTACAGATGAAAGCGTAATTCGTGCGAATGCTTGGATGATTAAGCAGGTTCTCGCAAGAGGCATCCATGGAATATTGCTTTGCCATGTAGAAACACCGGGCGCGGCGAAAGCACTCGTTGAATCGGTTCGCTACCCTTTCCACACAATAGGTGTCGGTGACGGTGTGAATACGGGGCGCCGCGGAAATGGCGGGCAGGGGAATGCGGCATCAATTTGGGGGATATCGGTCGAAGAATATTTTGAGAAAGCGGATGTCTGGCCTCTAAATCCGGATGGCGAAATAATGCTCGGCTTGAAGATTGAAAATCGCCGGGCGCTCACTAACGCAGAAGCTACCGTAGCCGTGTCCGGGATCGCCTTCGCCGAGTGGGGCCCAGGGGATATGGCGTTTTCGTTTGGTTACAGAGATCGCCCTTCGCCCTATCCGGAGGAATTGCAGCACGCTCGGACGCGTGTCCTATCAGCTTGTAAATCTGCGAATATCGCCTTCTTGGATGGCGTGACGCCAGAGAATGTGATTGATAAAATTGACGAAGGCGTTCGCGTTTGCGCAGGAGGTGAGGAATCGGCGGAAGTTGGCCGAAAGCACACCAACCGCGAAATGCCTTGGTAGAATTGAAACGTGTACGATGAGGAAGTGAACCTTTCCGACGATTTCATTCGAATACAGTTATTTGGCAGTTGATTTACGCAACTGGTGCACTGTGTTGCGCCGCGGATAAATGTTCTAATCGGATTACGCCCCGCTCAATCGATTGACTTTGGATAATGCGTACGCTAATTACGTTTTTTCTTACCGGTATTTTAAGTCTGTCTGGCATCCGCTATCCAAACCCCTTTCATGCGCAGTCAGAAGTGATAGTTGATAACTCCAACCGTGAGCATGGTGAGGTATCTGCCTCACAATTTCCTGTTAATTTACATTCTGCCTCCGAGCAGGTCATCAGTTATGACGATGTCTACGGTATTGGGATAACACTGCCCTTTGATGGAGATGTAGCAATTAGCGCATTAGAAGGCAACCGAATAATAATCAAACTCGATAAGCAAGCGATTGGGATTAATGAAGAGATTGTCCAAAGGTTTCTTGACGCCGTCAAGCTGGGAATTTCTAGGGTAGAGGACACCGTGCAAATAACACCTCAACTCCCGGACGGTTTTGAAACCGAAGCGAACTTGACGCGCATAAACTGTCGTGTCGAAGTTCCGCCCGACATCTCGGTTAGAATCCATACGTCAAACGGCAACGTTCACGTTGGCGGGCTTCGGGGCGTTTTGAACATCGCGGCGAATGTCGGCGATATTCAGTTCAGCGAGACAATGGGACAATACCAAGTGGCTTTAACCGAAGGACGCATTTTCGGCCGTATTTTTTTGACGAAGGGGAAAAACTCCTTTGAAACACAGTCAGGCTCCATTGATCTCACCATCTTGGATTCAGTCGCAGCGCCAATGGATTTCACGGCAGTTAACGGCGGAATTCGACTACGCTTACCGCAAAATTTCCCGGCTGACGTGGAAATCAACAATGAAAAACGTGATCGACGTACAATTTTCATTGAGGTGCCCGCAGAGATTGACCATTCCCTTACGGGCGATGTCCTGCATGGTGCGATCAACGGCGGCGGTCCGTTAATACGGTTGCACGCCAGCGATCAGGTTGCGGTTTTGGCGGGTGAATCTTCGCTTCCGGATCGGACGGAGGCAGGTGAAGACAATTTACTTAGCGATGGACTACTCCATGACGAAAACGACACCGCCACGATTCCCACTGCGGCAGTATCCAAAACCGAGGTCCCCCCAAGAATTGACGGCAATCTGTTTGAGAAAACGTGGTCGAACACTCTTTCACTGCACGACTTTTACGAAGCAGATGGAATACACCCAGCGCGGGAACCGACGCAAGTGTTTCTGATGTGGGACGATCGATTTCTTTACATAGGTGTGAGAGCCTACGACGCACAAATGGGGGAGGTGCATGTTTCCCAAAGGACTAAGGACTCGGCTGTAGGGACGGACGACTCCATTGAAATACTTGTCGATCCAAATCCACAGACACCCCTTTACTATCACCTCATTATTAATCCGATTGGGACGGTCCTCGACCAGATTGTACGATCAAACTATTCTCCAGACGCGCAAATCCCATCGGTGGACGCTGGCGAGAAACCCATGGGATTAACATCGTCGAACGGAATTGTCGATTTGCATTGGAATGCAAATGCGAATATCAAGACCGAAATCGCGTCGACCTTCTGGACCGCGGAAATTGCATTACCCCTTTCCTCACTTGAATCCGCCGCGGCGGACGACTGGCGATTAAATGTTCTACGCAAAATTCATCGCCATGATGAGTGTAGTTATTGGTCGCCGACCTACGATGTAAACACGCCTTGGTGGCCGCATTGGCGGGAACGGATGGGGATTTTGCGTTTGGTCTCGTCTCAGTCTTCCGCATACACGGAGAACTACGAACTTGAAGAAAAATTTGAGATTTCCGGAATTGAGGTACATGGAAATGCCGAGATTTCGACACCAGAAATTCTTCAACTCCTGCCCTATAAACGTGGTGATGTTGTCACCGCCAGCGAACTATCTTGGCTGAAAGCGGAACTTGAAATTCACGACTGGTTTCTTCAAGCGCATCTGGAAACCACAGATGCACCCTCGGAAGGCGAGGAACCGCCGACAGATTCGTCAATTAATCTCCAGCCAATCGTTTTCCAAGTGGTAATTTCAATTCGTGTGACGGAGATGCCGACACGGTATGTTCAATTAGTCAGCCTGCACAACAATAGGTTTCTTCATTCAAACGCAATTCGGGCGTTATTCGGGTTAAAAGACGGGCGCACTTCAATCCAAGAATTAGAGACGAAATGTAATCTAATCGCAACATACTATCGTAATAGCGGTTATAACCTCGCGTGGACCGATTACCGGTTTGTTGGCGGCAATTTGCAAATTGACATTGATGAGGGACATCTGGACGAAATTCGCTTCGTAGGAAATCGACGCATCCAAACCGACGTGCTGCTTGATGAATTTGAACTCAAACAGGGCGAAATTTATAATGAGAAACGCTGCCAATCGCTTATTGATGAACTGGATTTAAAGCTCAATAATAACAAATCCTATGTTTCGGCGGTTAAACACTGGCAGTTGAAACAGGATGAAGACAAAAACGTGCTGGAGATAGAAGTTGAAGAACGGTCCATCGTCAATTGGGATCTGCTGCCGGTTGCCGACTTCAATCGCGTGCATGGAGTAATTCTAGGCGGGGGTGGTGAAGTACAGACGAAGGACTATGGGGGCGGACGAGTCTTCGGAAGCCTTAGTTATGGACTATCGAGCGAAACCTTGAATTTTCACTTGGGTGCGGAAAAACGCTGGTTTGACCGTCACACTGTCCGTGCCGGCGGAAGGATTCACAATCTTACGGGAACAATCCACGGTATGGCGCTTTCCCAAAGCGAAGAGCTACTCGCATCACTTGTGGTTGGCGATGCTTACATGGATTATTACTTGCGGCGGGGTTATCAGGCTTGGTTAAAAGGCCAATTGACCCCTTTCGCAAGCATAATGCTCAGATTTGACGACGAAAGACACGAGATTCTTTTTACTTCGACGAATTGGAGTCTGTTCAATGGGAAAACACCCAAAAAAAGCAATCTGCGGATAAATGAAGGGCATCTCCGAAGTTTTTCGGCGTCTTTTGACTTCGATTCCCGCGATCATAAGTCGCATCTCAGCCGCAATTTCCAAGATTATCCTACTCCCAACTCCCGAACTACCCGGGGATGGCAGGGAAATTTAGCTTTTGAATACGCCGGAAAACACCTTCAAACAGACTTCGATTTCACCCTTTACCGCTTCAATCTAACTCGCTACAATAAATTCTCAAAAAATCACTTTTTTGACTTCCGATTGGCAGGCGGCTTCTCGGATGCCCCGTTGCCGCGTCAGCGCCAATTCTATCTAGGCGGTCTTGGAACACTGCGCGGGTACGGCTTCAGGGAATTCAGCGGCGACAATATGCTGCTTTCGAATTTGGAATACCGCTACCGCCTGTCACAGAGTAATCTCCTTGCTATTGCGGCGATGGCGTTCCTCGACACCGGATACACCTGGCATTACCGCGAACGCATGATACTGAATCGTTTCAACACGTCGATCGGCATTGGCCTGTCTCTAGGCTGGTTGAATTTGCCCGATACCGTTCAGATGGACACGGTTCGGATTGAGATTGCACGCGCTATTCGTAAATCGCGGAACGTCAACTTCATTTTGCGCCTTTCACGGATGTACTAAAGCTGGGCTATAGCAAACTGATTCCGCGATGATTGCTTCGCAGGTTATCTGTTGATTGCATTCACGCGCCCTGAGTATTCGTTCGAAATCCATTAATGACTCATAATGAAACGATTTGCACAATACTTAGCCCAATTCTCCCCACAAACAACCCTTCCCTTAACAAAGTGACACTTCTCTTTTATCAAATTGACACATTTGTGTCTTTTTAAGACACATTTGTTTACAGTCCCAGAACCTCGCATGCGGCAAGGATTTTCACGGTTGTAGTGTACCATTATTGCGATCTTGGGTAAACAAATGTGTCTTATTCACCCCTACCACTCGAACACTTCTTCCCCCAAATGAAAACTTTTCGACATGTCAGTATTCCTTACTACATGAGGATTTCCAAGACATAGCATGGCTAAATTTGGAAGTAAAGTATTGACTTGGCACAGGATTTGCTAGTTTAGGATTGTCGAAGAACTCAAAGGCGCCTATTTGAGGGATGACGGTTTTCCTGGCGACGGTTTTGCCGTCGCCCCTCTAATGCCTTAATGTCTCGGCGCCTGAATTCCCTTCGCTATGATAGTCAAAATAATGAGCCAACAAAACAGAATCTGAACAAGGCAGCATTGGGCATTGCTGCTCATGCGCCGCACCTAACAATTTACACTCTGGGAAGAGGAGGGGCTACATTGACAACCCATAATGAAAGCCATACAAGATTTATAACAGAGAATACTGACGAATTCAATGCGCTTGTCGATGCCATCTCAGACTTGCGAAAAGCTATTGCTGCGTACCACCATGATTTCAAAAAGAGAAAAGTAGAACTATTGGTTGAGATTGTGCGTCTTCGGGACCTTAATGCCGGACCATAGTGGAGAAGTCTGCTCGCGGATGCGTTCATCAATACCCCGGCTGCAACGCATTCTGATAAATCCAATACGCCGTACTCACGCCTTGTCTTCACAAATGTGAAAACTGAAAAGACATATTTACGAGAGTTGAAGCTTTACGCCAATCACACATTGTAAGGGCCAAATGAACTAGCTATGAAAGTATTTCGCGCACTCTTTTGGTGGCATGCCGCAATAATTTACCTTGTTGTCCTAATATTGACTGGATGCAGCCAGCACAAACCCACAGAATTTCGCCCCGCGGCGGATCACCATGAGGAGGCGATTGACCTCTTGAGCGATGAAGAATGGGAGTCTTTGATGAGTTTGCCTCCCTTACCATATGCCCCGCCGCCAGACCTTACGGATTGTGATACCAAATGAACAAGCGTCGACCTAGCGGTATCCTTTCGGATGGCATCTAATTATTCCCGTTTGAGTAGCTCCAATGTTACTTATTGCGTTAAGTGCTGAGTTAAATCAACGAAAACACTTGCGGCGATGGAATCTACCGATACTAAACTGCCAGTCAAAATTTTTGCGGCGAACGAAAATTGACAATTTGTGAAAAAATTGTGTTACACTGTAGCAAATTGTCGAGAAATTGAACAATCGGGTTCGCCCAACATAGTAAGCTAAAGCTATCGGCAACAACAAATCACGTGTGTGATATTCTCGACAGAATTCTAACCACTTGCTTCTACAGGGGAGAAATGAAGGACGAGAATAAGTCGCAGGCGGAACTAATTGACGAATTACAAGAGATGCGCGAGCGTGTCATACAACTAGAACGTGAACGAGTTCAATACAAACAGATGGCACAAGCCGATCCCTACTATAACACGCCGGAGATGTTTGCATCCGTAGACACACAATCGGAGAGGGTACTGCACTGCAACGAGTCGCTTATCATGGCGTTGGGTTACACCGAATCGGAAATTGTCGGTTCGTCAATATTCAAGATGTATCATGAAGACTGCTTAGAATACGCAAAGCGGGTGTTCGCGAATCTCATAAAAACCGGCGAAATCCGCGATACCGAACTGGTTTTGCGGAAAAAAGACGGCGACATAATTGATGTAAGCTTGAGCGCTTCTACGGTCTGTGATGAAAATGGGGACCCGCTTTACAGCCGTTGTTTCTGGGCGGACATAACGGAACACAAAGAGACAGAAAGAAAACTTCGCAGGAGTGACCTAAGCTTCCGTCAACTTGCGGAGAGTATTCGCGAGGTGTTCTGGCTGATGTCGCTGGATGGTGACGAGATATTCTACCTGAGTCCCGGGTATGAAGACATATGGGGCAGGCCTAGTGAAGACCTCATCGCTCATCCGATGTCGTGGGTAGAGCACATTCACCCGGAGGACCGAGAGCGCGTAGTAAGCAAATTTCAACGACGGACACAGGGGCAGTTTACAGAACCCGGCACTGAATTTCGGATTAACCGACCTGATGGATCCGTCCGCTGGATTCTTGGGCGGTCGTTTCCTGTCGAAGATGAGAACGGTAAGGTTTACCGCATGGCGGGTTTTGCACTGGACATTACGGAACGCAAACACGCCGAAGAATTGTCCGCGATGCAGCAGCAGCAGCTAATTCAAGCGGATAGAATGACCTCAATAGGGATTTTAACCGCCGGCGTAGCACACGAGATTAACAATCCGAACAATTTTATCATACTCAACGGGGAAATACTTGAGAAGGCGTGGAACGACGTTTTACCAATTTTAGAGACGTATTGCGAGGAACACGGGGATTTCACTTGTGCGGGCATGCCGTATGCTCAAGCACGCGGGAGCATCAAAAATCTTACGGCGGGGATAATTATTGGGGCGACTCGAATTCAGAAAATAGTGAACGCCCTTGGCGATTTTGTGCAACAAGATGAGGAGAATTTGAGTCAACTGGTGGACTGCAATGCTGTTGTTGGCTCTGCTATCGTCATTGCGGAAAACCTGATAAAGATATCGACGAACAATTTCTCGACAGACTTGCAGCCAAATCTACCGAAAATTTCGGGTAGCCGACAACAACTTGAACAGGTCTTAATTAACTTAATCTCCAATTCTTGCCAAGCGCTTTCTAATCCTAACAAGAGCGTAGTAGTTTCAACTCGGAACAGTGCCGATCAAGTAATGATTGAAGTTCGTGACGAAGGAGAAGGGATTCCGTCTGAAGATTTGCAACAGGTCATGGGAGCCTTTTTCACCACAAAGCGTGAAACCGGCGGCACAGGTCTAGGGCTATCCGTCTCTTATAATATTATCCAGAATCACGGCGGGGATATTACCTTCAACTCCGAAATCGGAAAGGGGACGGTAGCAACCGTAACGCTGCCAGCGGTCAATTGATACTCGCCGCGTCTTCGATATGGAGGAAAATCCATGGATACAACGTACTACCCTAACCGTCCGATACTGCTCGTAGACGATGAAGAGCAATTTTTGTTCAGCGCAAGTTTTGCGTTGATGTCAGAGGGAATAAATCATGTCCGCAAGTGTCACGATAGCCGTGAAGTCATGTCGATACTGTCGAAAGAGGATTTCTCGGTTGTGGTACTGGATATGTTGATGCCAGGTCTTTCGGGTCGAGACCTTCTACCGCTGATATTGGGTGAATTCCCTGAACTCCCCGTAACGGTTGTCACCGCTGAAAACAAAGTCGAAATTGCGGTAGAGTGCATGAGAACTGGCGCGTACGACTTCCTCTTAAAACCGGTGAGCAGGACCCGACTCGTTGCAACAGTCCTGCGCGGCATTGAAATTAGCGAACTGCGGCGCGAAAATCTGCGACTCAAAGACCGCCTGCTTTCGCACACGTTAGAACAGCCTGAAGCGTTCTCCGGCATTATTACGCAAGACCGATCGATGTATTCCATATTCCAGTACGTCGAGGCAATCGCCCGAACCAACCTACCAGTATTAATTACAGGGGAAACCGGTGTTGGAAAAGAACTGATTGCAGCAGCAATCCACAAGGTGAGCGGGCGGGAAGGGGCATTTGTTCCAGTCAATGTGGCGGAGCTTAATGATCATCTATTTGCGGACACGCTCTTTGGTCACCGGAAAGGGGCATATACCGGCGCAGATTCATCCCGTAAGGGGTTGATTGAGCGAGCGTCAAATGGCACGCTATTCCTTGACGAAATCGGCGACCTACGCATGGAGTCTCAAGTCAAGCTGCTTCGCCTCCTTCAAGAAGGGAAATACTACCAGCTTGGCGCAGATATTCCGAAGGCTAGTAACGCTAGAACAGTAGTCTCGACCAATCGAGACATTCAATTTCTGAGAAATACAGAATCTTTTCGCAAAGACCTCTATTTCCGTCTGCAGACCCATCATATTCACCTTCCGCCGCTTCGTGAACGCGCAGGTGATATACCACTATTGGCTTCCCATTTCATTGATGAAGTTGCCGAGTCACTGGGTAAATCTATTCCAGCTGCGCCGCCTGAACTATTTTCCTTACTCGTAAAACACCGTTTCCCGGGAAACATCAGGGAACTTCAAGGTATGGTTTTGGATGCCGTCAGCCGACACAAAGGCGGAAGCCTTTCTATTCAGTCGTTCCAAGAAAAAATTAACTACAAATCTTCAGATTCTAGCGGCAACGGGGAATCAGCCGAAAATGTATTTGCAGACGGGTTGTCTACGCTGCCTCAATTGCCATCCTTGAAAGCTACCGAACAGCTTATGATTGATGAAGCCCTGAAGCGCGCCAATGGAAATCAGACCGTTGCCGCAAAAATATTGGGTATGTCAAGACAAGCGCTGCACAACCGTCTAGCCCGCGCTCGGTCTTCAGCCAACGACGTGTGAAACCTCGTTTGATTGCACCGAACGCTAATTCCAAACCTGTAACAACCCGCCTTTCTACACCTTCCCTCATACCGGTGCGGGATGCATCGGAATCCTCATCATTTGATCCTAGCCATGGCATCCAGTAACTTCATATCCTAATGGGAAATGCCATTTTGCTGCGCCGCTATGAATCAGCACGAGAGATTCCATTGCCGGATGCACCTACGGAATGTGACGCTTAAAACTCGCAACAGTATAACACAATTCACGTCCGGCCAACCGTGCACGAACAGCAAAATAAACCTCCCGATTGACGCCAATGCGTAAAACCTGACTTCGGGACCGGTCTTCTTTTTGCTTGATCTTCGTATGTGCATGCCATATAATTTGAACCACGCTCCTTTTTTGAAACCGAGTTTTTTCTTCAAAACTCGGTTTCTTCAATTCATTTTTGCTACACACGACGAATAGATTGGCTGCGGCATAAATTAGGAGGTAAATGTGGGATTACTATCAGACAAAGTTGCTGTTGTGACGGGCGCCGGACGGGGCGTTG
Source organism: Candidatus Poribacteria bacterium (assembly GCA_028819845.1). Lineage (GTDB taxonomy): Bacteria > Poribacteria > WGA-4E > WGA-4E > PCPOR2b > JAPPKS01. The sequence goes on from JAPPKS010000012.1 coordinate 238,863, forward strand.
GCAGAGCGGTTGCTTTCGAGCTGGCCGAAGCCGGTGCGGCGGTTGCGCTGGCTGCCCGTACGGTCAGTGAGATCGAGAGTGCCGCAGAAACAATCCGAGCGGGCGGGCACCGTTCAATTACGGTCCCCACCGACGTAACGCGCCAATCAGAGGTCGATACGCTATTCGCCCGTACCCGCGAAGAACTGGGAGAAGTCGATATTCTCGTGAACAACGCTGCGATAATTGGTCCCACGGGCAAACTTTGGGAAACGAATCTGTCGGATTGGCACGACATTTTTGACATCAACCTATTCAGCATGGTGCGTTGCGCATCAGCAGCCCTTCCCTCCATGGTTGAACGCGGCTGCGGCAAGATTATCAACGTCGGATCGACAGCAGGATGGACGGATTCGTGGGTACCCGGAAATGCGGAACAGGCGGCGTATGCGGCGACTAAAGCGGCAATCATGCGTTTCAGCGCGTGTCTAGCGCAACAAGTCAAAGGTGACGGCGTGAACGTAAATTGCGTCGGCGTGAGCGCTCACACTCGCATGAGCGACGAGGCCCGCCTGGCGTTAGCGCGGGTGCGCGGCACTCCCCCGCCGCCAACGATGGATGACCTCCCAATCAGTCAGCAGGTGCTGCCAGAGACTAACGCACCGTTATTTGTGTTTTTGGCTTCGTCTATGTCGGACTACATCACCGGCCAGTATCTTGAGGCAAATCAGATGCCCCGCCGCAGGTCTGAGCATCGTTAAAAAAAGCCGGTAGGGCGGGTTCCTACCGCGCGCGTTTTCATCCAAACGTTTATAGCCATTTACGATTAAATTTACACACACTCAGATACTCCCCCGATAAGGCTACTATTACCCACAAGTCCGCAAAGTCGGATAGGGTAGGGGTTTCCTCCACTCATTCTTTACGTAACCATGCTGTGAAGCACTTGTGGGAAGGGCTTCCTAGCCCTGATTATCGGGACAGGGATGTCCCTCCCACAGCGGAGATGCCTTGTCGATTCATTACAATTATCATTCCCATCCTTACCAAGGAGGATCAACTGACCGAATAGGGAAGGCGATAGTTTTTGTAAAGGTTAAACCGGCAGTCTTACAGACCCCTCTAACTCCCCCTTGGCAAGGGGGAGAATTTTTCTGTTTTTTTCCCTTTCTTACTAAGGCGGATCAACTGAGCGAATAGCGAAGGCGATAGTTTTGGGAGGTTAACACCCGTTTTTGATTGGATTAATATGTGTAATTTTTGGTTGCAGTGACTATTAATACTAATGGAATCGACTAAAATCCAACCACAAGGCACAGCGCTCACTGCGTCTATAGAGGGGACATGAAACAGTCAACGATTCGCGTCGGGTTAGTTGGATCGGGTTTCGTCGCTAAATTCCACAGCTTAGCTTACAACAATCTAGCCTTAGTGTACAATTCTACGCTGCCGGCGGTCGAACGGATTAGACTCTTTGATGTAACGACTGAACTCGCTGCGGAAGGCGCTGCACAGTTTGGTTGGCAGGAAGCGACTGACGATTGGCGAAACATCACACGCGCCGACGACATCGATCTTGTCGATATTGTTGCGCCGAACTACGCGCACGCAGAGATTGCAGTTGATGCGGCGAGGCACGGCAAACATATTTTCTGTGAAAAACCGCTTGCGCACGATGTTGCCTCGGCACGGCAAATGGTCGAAGCTGTATTTCAGACTGGATGTACTCACCAAGTGGGATTTGTTTACCGTATGTGGCCCGCTGTCGCTTTTGCCAAAGAACTCATTGACACCGGTAAAATCGGTCGAATAATCCATTTCCATTCACGGTTCTTACACGATTACGGACTAGATCCTTCACTGCCGATGAGTTGGCGATTCGAATCGCAGAAAGCCGGCGCCGGCAGCATCGGCGACATCGGGTCTCACGCGATTGATATTGGTAGATACCTTGTTGGCGACATTGTCCGTGTTTTCGCTCAGTCACGTACATTTGTAAAGAAAAGATTAATAGCCCCGCCCGGATTAAGCAACGCCTTTCGCCGCGGTGACAGCGAAATCGAACAATTATCTGAGTATGGCACCGTGGATGTCGATGATGCAACTGACATGTTGGTCGAATTTGAAGACGGCACGATGGGAAATTTTGAGACAAATTGGGCGGCAGCGGGTCACGAGAACGAACTCAGTTTTGAGGTGAGCGGGGAGCGCGGCGCCATAAAGTTCAGTTGGCGTCACGCGAATGAATTGTTAGTGCATTCGGCGGATGATCCGGAGAATCTGAACGGTTTTCGCACCGTCATTATTGGACCGATGCATCCGAACGCGGAGTCTTTCGGGCCAGTGCCGGGGCTTGGCATGGGTTATACCGATGCATTTTATATTGCAATGCGTCAGATGGTTGAATCAATCTCCCGTGGAAAGGCGGCTAGCCCGAATTTTATAGACGGCTTGAAAGCCTGCGAGGTAGTGGATGCGGCAGTGCGTTCATCTGACTCGGGAAAATGGGAGGAAGTTAATCACAATCCACCGCTGTAACGCATTACCCCGCACGTGCTTTTCCCTATCCCTGTTAACGCGAGTATTCGCGGCGTCACCTACTAGTTGCCCAGAGTGTAGTAAGGTGGGTTTGCTCGAGAGTTAGATTGAATTGGAAATTTGGGAGACATAGCAGTATCGCTATCAGCCAACATTACATATCACGGTATTCAGAAAGGATAAGCTCCAAATGAAGCGTAAGTGGAAAACAGCGTTTCTCACAATCTTGGACTATAGCACCATGCCGTCAACTGATGTGATTGAGTCCTTGCGTCGACTGGGGTATGAGGGTATCGAGTGGACGATGGATCACTTCGATCCCGATTTGCCGATTGCACAATTGCGCGAACTCGTCAGCCGCACGCATGATGCTGGCATGGAAGTATCCCAGATTATGGCGCACACCGACCTAATTTCGCTCAACGACGCCGTACGCAAGCAAAAAATTGACCGAATTGTGCGCGGCATAAGAGCCGCCGGCGAGTGCGGGGTAAGTGCGGTCAGCGTGTTGACGGGACCGTCAATTTGGGAGCCCGACCACGTCCGAATCGGTGAGGATATGAGCGAGACCGCCGCCTGGGATCAGGCGATTGAAGCGGTTGAGACCTTCGTTGAAGCCGCGGAGGATTCCAACGTTGTCATCACGTCTGAAGCAGTCTACGGTATGCTTGCCCACGATTTCTATACGCACAGATGGCTAGTGGATCAAGTAGACCATCCCGCGCACAAGGTCAATTTCGATCCGTCGCACCACGTCCTCTACGGTATAGAAGATATGCGTTGGCTAATCCACCAATGGGGAGATAGAATTGCTCATGTGCATATCAAGGACGCCATCGGTATCCCGCAACTCAACAAATTTGTCTTTCCGCTGCTTGGCGAAGGCAGGGTGAACTGGAAAGATTTCTTCATCGGTCTTGAGGAGATTGACTACCGCGGATTCTGCAGCCTCGAATTCGAGTCGTTTCGATTCTACCGCCAAGTCCTCAAAAACAACCCGGAAGCCGCCGCCCAAATTTTGCTCGAACAGTTAAACGTACTACTCGAAGATGATTGAGTGCGCCCGCCGTGATGCAATAGCCCACAATCTTGGATTTTGGTTTTTGTAGGTTGGGTAGAGCAGGTATGATGAAATGCGTGTATCATGAACATGAGTGCAGTTGTTTGAATTAGTCCAAGATTTGTTTACGGTAAGCGAAACCCAACGCTTTTGAAATCTCCGAGCAGCGAACCGGTTAATTCCTGTCGCGCAACATTTGAAACAATAAAAATCAACCGAAGATTGAAGAGCAGCTTGGAATCCGGTACGGACTAATCCATGCGACGCTTCTTTGATGTCGAGAGGTTTAAAAAGCGTTGGGTTTCGCTCAATCGAACGAATTTCCAACGCGATTAACGTACGCACCGATTTGTCAAAATGCACATGTTTCAGTTTCTCCGCTCTACCCAACCTACGGAGAATTCTAGAAGATGATTGAGTGCGCCCGCTGTGATGCAATAACCCACAGACTTGAATTACGGTTTTTGTAGGTCGGGTAGAGCGATCAACCGACCGAACAGCGAGGGCGATAGTCTTCTCTAGTTTTCTGGCTGCCCCCATAGTTCTAACCTTTAAAGGAATATCGCCGCATAATAGCCATGTGCGCCGATCTTTGATTCCGTCTCAAATTCTTTATGGCGTAGCGAACCCAACGCTTTTCTCGATTTTGCGTGTGAAACCGTATTGAGGACTCTCAAAAATGAACCTAAGCAACCATTACGTCAAGATTGTTGAATGGTCCGATGAAGACCAATGTTATGTTGGCGGTTGCCCAGGACTCTTTTACGGTGGATGCCACGGCGATAATGAACAAGACGTGTTCGCTGAACTGTGTCGCATCGTTGAAGAGACGATTGAACTATATCAGCGAGACGCCAGACCTCTACCATCAGCGACGTCCGGCAAAGATTACGCTAACAAGATGTTGGAATTTGCCTAACAAATCGTAACGATTTAGCGAGAGATGTTCTTTTAGGTCTTGTAGGTTGGGTAAAGCAATCAACTGAGCGGATAGATCAAATGAGCGAATAGCGAATGCGATAGTCTTCTTTTGTAAAATCCTCCTTATTGACCCGCATCACCCATCGTAGGCGGGGATCAACTGAGTGGATAGCGAAGGCGATAGTTTTCCGCCTGCCCCGCATTTGTAATCAAATCTTTGTAGGTTGGCTTAAGCGATCAACCGACCGAAAAGGGAGGGCGATTGTTCTAACCTTTAAAGACAAAACGCCGCATAAAAGCCATGAGCGCCGCACCTTGATTCCGTCTCAAATTCCTCATGGCGTAGCGACCCCAACGCTTTTCCTGCCGACAATTCATTTTGTAAAGGGAGCGGCACTGATAAGTGTCTCACCCTTTTTTTTTTCAGGGTACAATCAGGATGGAAACGCAATGGAAAATTGCCGTTTTCCGGGAAAGCCGAGGTTGGTGGTTACCTTTTATCGAATTGCACCGGCCCGCTTGTGGTGCGGGTTCATAGAAATCGCGAGGTAACCAAAAGGTAACCAAGAAAAAAAAGATCTGTAAGTCTTTTGATCGGACTAATATGCTAATATATTCGCATTATTTATAGGAGCGATTTAAGACTTTCACAGGCAGCGGATCGAAGGGAATGTCAAGGCAATCGTGACGTTAATAGGGCGGTGCATTTCCCTGAAGCGTTCGGAACTGGTGGATTTTCAATCTCAGGGAATGTGGGTTGGGTTTTGCCGCCGAGCATGGAGGGATTTACCGACCGAATAGGATCAATCGAGCGATCAGCGAGTGCGATTGTCTTCTTCTGTAAAATCCTCCTCCTTGCCAAGGTGGGATCAACCGACCGAACAGGGAGGGCGATTGTCTTCTCGGGTTTTTGTAGGTTGGGTTAAGCGGTTACCCCCAAAACGCGCACCAAACACGACAAACCGCTCCGAACATACAGCGACGCTCTTGGCAGGAATCGTAAAGCGTAACCCAACGCTTTTCCTTGGTAGAATCCATATCGGATAAAGTAAACACATCCAATGACCAAAAAACGTCGGCTTTCGTTCCATCAATCACATTTTCTTACGCAATCAACCAGCGTAACGCGCGCGGCACATTGACACTATTGGTGTCGGCACTGCATTACTCAACCCACAAAGACCGCAGAGGAAGCAGTCATGATGCTCGGATATGAACCCAAACAGCCATCAGAACATCCAGTAATTGTAGAATTGTTAGAGCGGCGAGGTTGAAGGAGGAAACCATCATGAAATTCCGACTATTTCCACATTCCATCTTCTTAATCTTGATGGTCACATGTGCCGGTACTGAGATTGCCTCTGCGCCCGAGACAAACGCGGAAACAACTGTGCCCGAATATGAGGTAGATGCCAAGCAGCTATTCGGACTCGGAATAAAGGATAGCGCACGCAAAGTGTTCGCAATATCTGAATTCTGGATATGTCACGACAAAAAGGGACGGCACAATATGTATTTACCGGGCGACTCTGAATTCGGAAGAACAAAACCGTACTTCAGGGAAAAACATATCACACCCATCGAAACGTATGAGCGCAAGGACAGGGCGTATCTGTCTCTGTATTTCACAGAGGATGATACGAACCCAAAGGAAGTTGAAGTGGGCAGGGTAGAATTAACTCATATAGCAGTTGTGTCTGCAGAGGAAGCAGTCAAGATGCTTGGGTACGACCTAAACAAGCTGATAGAACACCCGTTTAAACATAGGAACGCCGACACGAGTAACTGGTTTGTGCAAATAGATCCCTACTTCCACCTCATTGAAATACAATGGTTCGTTTCGGCGGCACTCGGTAACGTCACCCAGATTCGAGCCAGTGTATGGTAACGGTCAATTTTTTCAAATGGAGAGTGTGATGCGATTTTTACGGTATGCGTTGCTGGCGGTAAGCTTGCTTCTGATTGCAGCGGGGGACGGCAGCAAGGGTGTGGAAGAGTCTAAGACCGATAACAGCGCAAATGAACCTGAATATGTGATACATGCTAAAGAACTCTTAGGCGCTCCATTGGAAAAAAGCCAAGCTATAGTTAGAGCTACAACCGACTTTGGGCGCTACCGCAGACTAAACATCTCTTATGGATACCCTAACCATGAGTACGGAAGGACTATGCCGTATTTTGCGGAAGCACGGTTTACTCCAATTGAAACTTTTACGCTGAACCGCAAGGCATATCTTTCTTTGAGTGTTACAAACCTAGACAGGAACATAACTGGACGTGAAGTGGGAAAGATCGAATTGACCCATTTAGGCGTTGTGTCTGCCGAGGAAGCGCTCATGATGCTCGGGTATGACCCCAATCAGCTAGTAGAACACCCCATAAAGCATCGGAACGCGGAGCGGAGCGACTGGTTTGGTGTAATAGGTCCTTATTTTCACATAATTGAAATACAGTGGTTCGATGCAAAACAACTCAATAGACCAGGAAAATTTGGCAGCGTAACACAGATTCGAGTCTCTGTGTGGTGATGCGCTTTTTTATCTCAGGCATAGCTTTTGTAGGTTGGGCAGGGCGGATATGGTAAAATCCGTGTATTGTGAGCATGAGTTTGTCTAGTTCTTGTAGGTTGGGTTAAGCGGATTCGTGAATAACGCTCCATAAGAGCCATGAGCGCCGAACCTAAATGCCGTCTCAAGATTACCATGACATAGCGAACCCAACGCTGTCTCTTTGCTCGGCACCAGTTCCGACCATCCAACGCATCCCTATCACCAAAAAGCGCTGGGTTACGCTACGCCAATCACAATTACTACGCAATCAACCTGCGTAACGCACGCGTGACATTGAAGTTTTTGTCGTCGGTCCGCTAAACCCAACCTCCTTCAACTTGCCTGCCTTTGAGGATTAGCCACAAACTACCTATTGAGTTATACTGTCCTACTTTGGTATGATATAGGGATTAGGAGATTCGCTATGAACATGCTGTATTACGGAGATAACCTTGAAATCCTACGAGAGCATATCCCCGATGAAAGCGTAGATTTAATATACATTGACCCGCCGTTCAACTCGAATCAGGCCTATAATGTGATTTTCAGCGAGACTGACGGTACGGCATCGCAAGCGCAAATTCAAGCCTTTGAAGACACCTGGCGGTGGGGCGAAACCACCGAGCAGGCATACCATGAGTTGGTCGGGACAGCGCCACACCTTCTAGTTGAGACAATTAAGAGTTTTCGCGGTTTCCTTACCGAAACAAACCTCATGGCATATCTCGTAATGATGGCGCTGCGATTAGTGGAGCTGCACCGCGTCCTGAAGCCGACTGGGAGTTTTTACCTTCATTGTGACCCGACAGCATCGCATTATCTGAAAATCATTTTAGACCAAGTTTTTGGAGTTCAGAATTTCAGGAACGAAATTTATTGGAAGAGAAAGACAGGGCGTGCGGGACCGACCAACCGTTTTGGAACATCCTGTGATATACTCCTTTGGTATTCTAAAACTAATGACTACACGTTTACATCTCAATATCGCAAGAGTAATACTGAATAAATAGAAAAGATGTTTCGTTACACCGATGCCAATGGGCGGCGCTACAGAGTTGACAACCTTGCAAGCCCCAATCCAAGGCCGAATTTAACCTATGAGTATAAAGGCTACAAACCGCCAGAGAAAGGATGGGCAATTTCTCGTGAAAAAATGGAACACTGGGATAGCGAGGACAGGCTTCATTTTCCAAAATCTCCCGATGGTCGAATCCAACGAAAGCGATACTTAGACGAGTTGATCGGAGAAGAAGTTCCCTCGCTTTGGGACGACATTCTTGCCATTGGGTCACGAGCTAAAGAACGTCTCGGCTATCCAACCCAAAAACCTGAAGCATTGCTTGACCGAATTATTGATGCGAGTAGCAATGAAGGCGATGTTGTGTTAGACGCCTTCTGCGGTTGTGGAACAGCTATCGCTGTTGCACAACAGCTCAACCGCCGATGGATTGGTATTGACATTACACACCTTGTGCCATCGCTTTATTGAAATACCGCCTCGCAGATGCCTTCGGCGATGACGCGGAATATGAAATCGTCGGTGAGCCAAAGGATACACAGAGCGCGAAGGCTTTAGCAGTTCAGGATCGGTATCAATTCCAATGGTGGGCGTTGAGCCTGATTCGGGCAAGACCTTATCAGGAGAAAAAGAAGGGAGCAGACGAAGGCGTAGACGGGGTAATCTTTTATCAGGACGTTGACCCTGTAAACACGAAAAAGGCGCTAACTCGGAAGATTGTCGTCCAGGTCAAAAGCGGGAAGGTTTCAGTCAAGGACATACGGGAACTGAAATCGGTTGTCGAAACCCAAGACGCTGTAATCGGTGTCTTTATTACTTTGAGCACGCCAACCCAACCGATGCTAAAAGAAGCAACGGCGGCTGGGCGATTTCAATGGCTTCACGTCAAGGACACAACGTATCCTAGGATTCAAATTCGCACGATTCAACAACTGCTAGATGGGAAGGGTATTGAGTATCCCCGTACGCCGACCGACGTGACATTTCGCAAGGCGAAGCGGGCAATCCCGAAAGTCGATCAGCTGGAACTCTAGCGGGCAATCATGAATTTCCGGTTCAACACACCGTCTTCGATGAAGGCAGTCCTTGTAGGTTGGGTAGAGCGGATTTAATGAGAAATGTGAGCATGAGTTCTGTTTTATGACTAAACCCAAGGTTTGATTACGGGGCGCGTAACCAAACGCTGTTTCTTTGCTCTGAATCAATTCGGAAAAAATAAACTCGGACTTATAACCAAAAGGATTGCGTTACGCTCCATCGATCACATTTTCTAACGTAATCAAACCACGTAACGTTAGCAGCACACTAAGAATTTTGTTGTCTGCACCGCTTAACCCAACCTACAAAAACTGCAATTTGGGATGTCCGAATGCTAATTGAACAAACCCTTTGCGCTATGGCTTTGTCTTTGCTATACTATCATATTACATGGTGGGTTGCACTACGGAAGCGGCACGACACTCATCCGTCGATTTAACCAAATCAAACATCGTCCATTTTCCCGATCACTTATTACGGAGGCGAAACAATGGAACATCAAATCACGATTGCACTTATAGGTGTTATCATCGGTGGCATCGGCGCCTTAATTATGGTATTCACATTAGGTCAAAAATTAGTTGCTAAAGACGATTTAAGACATGCGGTTAAAGAACTAAGAGACGAGATGCGAAACGGATTCAAGTTACTTGATGAAAAAATTGAAACGCTTGACTCAAGACTGTATAATCACATCAACGACTACAATAGCCACAACGTAGCACCGAGAGTGCCCTTGCAACCGTACGGCGACGAGGTATAAGGAGATTTGCAATGTTTATAGAGTTTTCAAAGGCATTAGCGAACATTGACAATATCGATTATTTTGAAGTAATGACACCTCGGCACGCAAATAACACCACGGGTAAATTTTTATTGATTGGCGTAAAAATTCTAAAGGGTTGCAAGTTCATACCCGATACAATTGTTGAGGATACCCTTCACAAATACACATTGTGTGAGGCGGAGTCTAATGCTGAAATTGATGCTATTTGGCAACAACTAACGGCATCAATCAAGAGCCAGTGCATAAGTAAATATGTTATGCCGCCCTCCTAACGGTAAAAAAACAAGATCTCCAATCGGAACACTCATCTTCGCTAAGCCAATCAATTCAGTGCATTTTACTTACCCCCAATGTTTAGACAGTTATGCTAGTCCATTAAGGTGCAATTGCTAGGCAATCTAGTGATGCTTCAACACCTTGGATTATTGAAAATACACTTCGTGAGATGTTCTGGTATTGCTGAGCCTTATTTTGACTCATAACATGGCCGTTTTGCCAGCAACATATCCACCTTAAGCCACTGTCTAGTTATTGGGTGTAATTTCAGGCATTAAGGATTGACCGACCAGGTTAGAATTTGATATGCTATGCTTGTCGGCGGCTCGTGACACGCTGCGCCTGGACATCACGGCTTAGGTGAAGCGGTTACCGAATTTTGATTTGATTTTTGTCGCAAGAGTTTAGTATAATTAATAATAGTTCTGGTCAGATAAAAAATCTCATTTCGAACTTAAAAGGATCCCGGACGATGGCGATTTGTGAATGCTAAAAAACTAGGTTGTTCTGGATATCAACACTGGCGCAAGGTGAGTATGCGCTTTTGACGATAAGCTGTCCGCTAAATTGATGTGGAAACACGCCTACGCGCAAATGTTGATTACACCAGGACATCCCGGTTGCATAACCGAGTCCCCTTTTCGTGGCCGGAGAAAGGAAAGCATATCCGAAAGCAATAAAGCGAAGTAAGCACAATCCATGACCAGATGGTTTTCTTATATTGGACACGGACCACGATTCAAAAAGGGATCGTGGTTTTTTTGTTGTCAATAATTGCAATGCGCACCCGATAAATGGATCTCTCGCAGCTAAATATTAATTTTGAAATTCAATCCTTACGAAAGCCATACGCCTCCTGAAAAACGGGGGAGTTTATCATGAAACTAATCGAACCGATCCCAAATCCAGTCAGACTGAAGATACAGGCGTTACTTGCGCCCGGCGAAGATGAGCTAATCTGCGTATCTGCTGACGTGCGCGGCGATGGACGTTTCGGATCGCGGTGGATTGTGGTCACAGCCAAGCGCATCGTAATAATTTCGGAGGATGCCGTCGATGATGTTGTACAGATACTCATTGAAGATGTCGTATCCGTACGGACGGAACCCCTAGTGGGCGGAGGACGCTTGGAGATAGAGCGGAAGGCTAACTCTACCGCCTTTGTCCCGTACTCTAACTCCATGGCGGTGAAGTTCTCCGAAGTTGCGCGGGGCATTGAACAACTCCGCAAGCAGGAACCGTTCCAAATTGATAGTCAACTCGAGCGCACACGATGTGAAAAATGCGGCAGGCTGCTGCCTGAAAAGGACGGCATCTGCCCCGCCTGCATTCAGCGATTAGCGACGCTGCGGCGAATCGGAAGCTACCTAATGCCCTATAAATGGCGTGCTGCACTTCTCGCAATGGCGTCTCTCATTGGAACGCTGACAGAGATTTTACCGCCTCTGATTACCCGACACATCGTGGACGATGCGTTGGTACCGGCGAAAGAATCGGCCATCGGCATGGAGGAACGGTTAGCGCTGCTCGGTTGGTTTGTGCTGGGCTTAGTTGGGGTGCGGGTGTTGGGTTGGGGTGCGGAATGGGTACACGGCTGGACCGTGACCTGGTTGGGCGCCCGCGTCACAGCCGATATCCGAAGCCGGCTATACCGGCAACTCGAACTGCTTTCGCTGCAGTTTTATGATAAACGGCAGGTCGGCGCGGTGATGTCGCGCGTGACAAGAGACGCCGGCAGGTTACAGGACTTCCTCGTGGATGGCATGCCCTACCTGATCATCAACGGATTGATGATTGTCGGCATACTCGTATTCCTGTTTTTGATGAGTTGGCGGTTGACGCTGTACATTTTATTGCCGATCCCGATTCTGCTGGCGTGGGGAGTCCTCTTCTGGCGGCGGATGCGCCGGTACTTCCATAAGTGGGATCAGCGATGGTCGGATCTCATGTCTACGGTGAACGAAACGCTCTCCGGTATTCGGGTGGTAAAGGCATTCGCACAGGAGATTCGGGAGGTTACCTCGTTTAATAGACGAAATAAGGTGCTGCGGCGGATTGCCGTAAGGACGGAAATTAACTGGGAAATATTTTTCGCCACATCGAGTCTTGTGACTAGTTTGGGGGTACTGATAATTTGGCTTTTCGGAGGGATAGAGATGTTCAAGGGCGAGTTTTCTATCGGTAAGCTACTTGCATTCTACGGCTTCATGTGGCTCGTCTACGGTCCCATCCAATGGTTCGGACAGGTCAACAATTGGATGACACGGGCGTTCGCCGGAGCGGAGCGAATCTTCGAGGTCATCGACACGCCGCCTGAAGCTTACGACGATGCAGACGCCGTACCCATGCCCAACATCGAAGGTAGGATTGATTTTCAGAAAGTCACGTTTGGTTACGACAAGAGCAAGCCGGTGCTGCATGAAATTAATCTCGAAGTCACACCGGGGGAGATGGTAGGACTTGTCGGCAAGTCAGGCGTGGGTAAGACGACCACGGTGAACCTAATCTCCCGGTTTTATGACGTCGATCACGGCGCAATTGAGATTGACGGCGTGGATAACCGAAAAATCCGGTTGGAAGATTTGCGCAGCCAGATTGGTATCGTTGCCCAAGAACCTTTTCTGTTCAGCGGAACAATTTCTGAGAACATCGGCTACGGCAAACCCGGCGCAAGTTTTGACGAACTCATGGACGTCGCACAAGCCGCCAACGCTCACAACTTTATCGTCTCCAAGCCAGACGGTTATGATACGCAGGTGGGAGAACGGGGAAACAACCTGTCAGGCGGTGAAAAGCAGCGAATCGCTATTGCCCGGGCAATCCTCCACAATCCGAGGATTCTAATTTTGGATGAAGCGACTTCGTCGGTGGACGTGGAGACGGAAAAACAGATTCAGGAAGCCGTTTCCCGGCTAACCAAAGGCCGCACCACCATCGCAATCGCGCACCGGTTGTCAACGCTGCGGAACGCGAGCCGGCTAGTAGTGCTGGAGGAAGGACGTATTGTGGAAGTTGGGACCCACAGCGAATTGATGGAAAAACGAGGGGTTTTCTACGACCTTGTTCAATTACAGCGGCAGACATCAGAGATTATCGCCGTGCAAGCGTAGCGTCTGTAATCCGCATTTTTACATTTACACTGTCTTTGGCGAATTCTGGATACTGGCATCTTGGGTCTTAGCGCTTTTTTGAACAATAGGCGACCGTGCCATTCTTGGGCATTTGAGTTGGTATAACTGGTGGAAATTCTATCGCGCGGGATTTATTATCGCCTACGCTATACGGTCAGTAGATCCAATTCAGTGTGCGCAGGGCAGGATGCCCAGCCTACAAGGCGTGGTGGTGTGCGCAGGGCAGGATGATTCGCCTACAGGGCCTAGTCGTGGGCGCGCGGAAAGATGCCGCGCCTACAGGGCCTGGTCGTGGGCGCGCGGAAAGATGACCCGCCTACAAGGCCTGGTCGTGGGCGCGCGGAAAGATGACCCGCCTACAGGGCGTGGTCGCGTGGGCGCGCGGCAAGATGCCGCGCCTACAGGGCCTAGTCGTGGGCGCGCGGCAAGATGCCGCGCCTACAGGGCCTGGTCGTGGGCGCGCGGAAAGATGACCCGCCTACAAGGCCTGGTCGTGGGCGCGCGGAAAGATGACCCGCCTACAGGGCGTGGTCGCGTGCGCGCAGGGCAAGATGCACCGCCTACAAGGCCTGGTCGTGGGCGCGCGGAAAGATGACCCGCCTACAAGGCCTGGTCGTGGGCGCGCGGAAAGATGACCCGCCTACAGGGCGTGGTCGCGTG
>JAPPKS010000012.1:252919-284095 GCA_028819845.1 Candidatus Poribacteria bacterium
GTCGTGGGCGCGCGGAAAGATGACCCGCCTACAAGGCCTGGTCGTGGGCGCGCGGCAAGATGCCGCGCCTACAGGGCGTGGTCGCGGGCGCGCGGCAAGATGCCGCGCCTACAGGGCCTGGTCGTGGGCGCGCGGAAAGATGACCCGCCTACAAGGCCTGGTCGTGGGCGCGCGGCAAGATGCCGCGCCTACAGGGCGTGGTCGCGGGCGCGCGGCAAGATGCCGCGCCTACAGGGCCTGGTCGTGGGCGCGCGGAAAGATGACCCGCCTACAAGGCCTGGTCGTGGGCGCGCGGCAAGATGCCGCGCCTACAGGGCGTGGTCGCGGGCGCGCGGCAAGATGCCGCGCCTACAGGGCCTGGTCGTGGGCGCGCGGAAAGATGACCCGCCTACGGAGGGTCGTGCCGTGATATGGGCAACCACACGGGTTGCCCCTACAGAAAATGAATCCGATGCAGGAGCGTCGCGCTATACACCTGCCGCCCTCAGGTGTCATTTGAAGGCAATTTTTTGAACAAGTTCTAAAGGTTAGTAATTCTATTGCAACCCGCGAAAATGCCGCATATCTGCACGGCATTGAATCGTGCCAGCACAAACTGGCGCCAATGGAATGACAATAATGCAACCGTTTATCGAATCGCTGCCTCCTGAGGTGGATGCGAAACTGCAAAGCGCGAAACCTTCGGAAGAACAGGTACTTATCCAGGTCTCTGCAGATTTCTCCGATGACCAAGCATACGGGGAAAAGTGGTTGGTCGCAACCAAACTGCGCGTGCTGGTCGTTCCGGCTGACGGCGCCGTTGAAGAAATACCGCTCGACGCAATTCAGGATGTCAAAACTGAAGAACTGGTCGGCGGCGGCTGCCTAGTCGTGGAACGTAAATCGGGCGCACCCGTCTACTTGCACTATTCCAGCTCTTTAATTCCAAAATTCGCCGAGGTGGCGCAAGGAATTGGTCAACTCTCCAAAGGCAAACCGCTTGAACTGCCGACGGAGATGGAACGGACGCGATGCGATAAGTGCGGACGGCTGCTCCCGGAGAAAGACAGCAAATGCGTAGCCTGCATTAAAAAATGGCACACCTTAATTCGAATCCAGAGCTACGTTAACCCTTACCGCGTTCAACTCACGTTGGTTGTGGTAATAACAGTGATTGGCGTGTTGATAAATTTGCTTCCGCCGCTAATTACTGAACGCATCATCGACGATGTGCTTATACCGCTGTCAAACTTCAATCTTTTAGTTTGGCTTGTGGCGGGGCTATTGGGCGCCTATCTTTTCAGTTGGCTGTCCGAAATCGGGCACACGGCGCTTAGCTGCTGGCTGGGTTTCCGCGCGGCTGAGGACATCCGGGCTAAACTCTATCGTTGTTTGCAGTTCCTTCCCATTAGATTTTACGACAAACATAAAGTGGGCGCACTGATATCTCGCATGACCAACGACGCAGATCGGTTGGAGGATTTTATCGCCTTTGAGGTTCCCTACGTCATTTCCAACGCGCTGTTGCTAGTGGGTATTTTCTGCCTGCTGTTGTACAAAAATTGGGTGCTTACGCTCTATGTGTTGCTCCCCGTGCCGCCGATTGTTCTGGGCGGAATCTTCATGTGGAATCGTTTGACGCGTTTTTGGCGCCTTTGGTCTGCGAGGTGGGGGCGGTTCTCCTCGCATCTGAACGAGTCGATAACCGGGATTCGATTGGTGAAGGCGTTCGCGCAGGAAGACCGTGAAAGCACTGTGTTTGACCGGCACAACGACGCACTGCGGCAGGTAAACGTTTCGGGCAATCGGGCATGGTTCGTTTTCTACACCATCACGAACTTTCTGATGAGTTTCGGCGCCTTCTTTGTCTGGTACTTTGGCGGGAAACAAGTTTTGGGGCAGGAGTTTAAACTCGGAGAATTGACGGCATTCATCAGTTTCCTCTGGATGCTTTATCAACCGCTACGGTGGTTTGGCGACTCCTACAACTTCATGCTCCGCGCTTTTGCCGGCGCCGAGCGAATTTTTGAGGTTATGGATGCGCCTTCTGAGCCGTTTGATAACCCGAATGCCAGAAACATACCAAAAATTGACGGGCGGATAACCTTCAAAGATGTCATGTTTGGTTACGATCCGGGCAAACCCGTCCTCAGAGACATCAATCTCGCGGTCGAACCGGGAGAAATGATAGGCTTAGTGGGGAAATCCGGCGTGGGCAAAAGCACGATGGTAAATCTGATATGCCGATTCTACGATGTGACTCATGGGACTTTGCAGGTTGATAACGAGGATGTCCGAAATGTCCGTATCGAGGATCTGCGGTCGCAAATCGGCATAGTCCTACAGGAGCCATTTCTGTTCAACAGGACAATTGCGGAAAACATCCGCTACGGCAATCCGGAGGCATCATTTGACGAAGTCATGCGCGCCGCCATAGCCGCAGAAGCGCATGACTTTATCGTTGCTAAACCGGACGGATATGACACGATGGTCGGCGAGCGCGGGAACAAACTCTCCGGCGGCGAAGGGCAGCGTATCGCTATCGCAAGAGCCATCCTGCATAATCCAAAAATTTTGATACTCGACGAAGCAACGTCATCGCTCGACACCGCAACAGAAAAGAAGATTCAGGCTGCTATTTCTAAGTTAATTGAAGGACGGACGACCTTTGCCATTGCACACCGGCTTTCAACCCTGCGGAACGCCAACCGGCTGGTTGTTCTAGACGAGGGAAAAATTGAAGAGATAGGCACGCACGCGGAATTGATGGGTCGTAAAGGGCTCTTCTACAATTTAGTCAAGACGCAAAAAGAAACATCGGCAGTCATGGCGGTCGGCGGCGGGAAAGAAGATCCGGGCAGTGAATAGAACTGCGTTCCTTAAAGCGGCATCAATCTTTGTAAACAAAGAAAATTTCACGATGGAATTTATGCGTTAACTGTTTTTTACTCCAGAGAAAACCATGGATAATACCAAATCTTTAAGTGATGAAGACAAGGCTAAGGTGCAGCAACCAGTTACGCCGATTCAGACGCCGCCGCCGGAATGCGTCAATCCAAAGGACATACGATTGTTCCGAGACCCCCCGTGGAAACTGCGATTAACCATTGCGGGCGACCGTTCCTACCTCATGGTCCGGGTCGTTCGCGCAGCGCCGCTATCTCAACCGTCGCGGTATATCTGCTTCCTTGATGAAAAGAATGAGGTAATCTGGACAGTCGAAGACCCAAGCGTACTGGACGCGGACACTCGCCGTATCCTAGAGGAAGAACTCGACCAAAGGTATATGACGGCGGTCATTGAGGTAATTAACTCGCTCCGGAACGAATTCGGGGTGTCGTATTGGGACGTACAGACTAACCGAGGAAATCGGGAGTTTGTGGTACGGAACGTGTCCGAAAGCGCGCAATGGGTTTCTGCACGCCGGTTATTGCTTATTGATGTGGACGGCAACCGATTCGAAATCCCGGATATCGACGTGCTCGACAAGCGGAGTTTTGGTCTGATAGACATGGTGATTTAGATGGATATAAACTCGATTGTAGGTTCATAGAAAATGCTGCTGTAGCCTCCCGATTCCGCAATTTAACCCGGCTGCTAACTTGGAGTTAGCAAAGTCCATTTTCACCGATACAGAGTTATAGTAATTCCCAAACTGAATTGCATAGAAACGTTCTGAATTTATTGCAATAAAAGTCCAGATGTGATAGAATATCTATTTAATATTTTCTGGCGCCGATGTCATTTATAATCCCGTAATTTGGCGTAAGCAAATACGCTATCCGTAATGAGGATCGATTGGCAAAGCGTCATGCACTCGTTTCCGATTGTGTATTTTGGGCGCCGCGGCGATTGACTAAACCCGCTTAGCCCTGCCCACCTAGGTACAAAGGAGGCGATTTCAGTGGATATGAAATTTTCGGAGTCGGTGTCTCCAAAATTTTCCAAAATGGGATTGACGTTTGATGATGTTTCATTAATTCCCGGCGAATCAAACGTACTTCCCAATGAAATTGACACATGCACACGATTGACCCGCCATATACGCCTTAACATCCCTATCTGCAGCGCCGCCATGGACACGGTGACGGAAGCGGAACTTGCAATCGCTCTTGCGCGCGAGGGCGGCATTGGGATGATCCACTTTAACTGTTCCATTGATGAGCAGGTCAAAGAAGTGGACAAAGTCAAACGCTCGGAAAGCGGCATGATTGACGATCCTATCACGTTAACCCCCGACAAAACGGTTCGCGACGCCTTGGCGGTAGCCGCCCGTTACCGGATTGGCGGTGTTCCGATTGTGACGAAAGAAGGATTCCTCCTTGGCCTTATCACGAACAGAGATTTGAAATACGAAACCGATTTAGATTTACCGGTGACTGCCTTGATGACCTCAAGCGACCAGCTCACCACCGCCTCACAGGGGGTAACGCTCGAAAAGGCGAAGCAAATCTTACATCAAATTCGCAAGGAAAAATTACCGATTGTGGATGAGAATTTTCGCCTCTGCGGGTTAATTACGATTAAAGATATAGACAAAGTTCAGAAATATCCAGCGGCTTGTAAAGATGAATCCGGGAAATTGAGAGTTGGGGCAGCCATCAGTCCGCATTGGGGATTGGATAAAGTCGGAATGCTGGTTGACGCAGGCGCGGATGTGCTGGATATTGATACAGCACACGGTCATCATCACAATGTGATTCGTTCGACGCGTAGGATTAAGACGGAATTTCCAGGCGTCGAGTTGATAGCCGGGAATGTAGTGACTGCCGACGCGACCAACCAACTGATTGATGCTGGCGCCGACGCGGTAAAAGTTGGCATGGGACCAGGTTCGATTTGTACGACTCGCGTAGTCTCCGGAATCGGTGTCCCACAGGTAACGGCGGTTTACGACTGCGCACGGGAGGCCGACAAAAACGGTATTCCGGTAATCGCTGACGGCGGCATCCGATATTCAGGCGATGTTGCGAAGGCAATCGGCGCAGGCGCTAGCTCGGTCATGATAGGCAGCCTTCTCGCCGGAACGGAGGAGAGCCCTGGCGAAACAGTTATCTATCAAGGGCGAACGTATAAAATCCACAGAGGTATGGGGTCGCTATCTGCCATGAAAGAACGCGGCGGCAGTGAGAGATACAGCCAAAAGAACCTCAGTCTATCGAATCTCATACCGGAAGGAATCGAAGGACGAGTTCCGTACAAGGGCAAGCTAGATGACTTTGTCTATCAATTGGTCGGCGGACTGCGTCTAGCAATGGGATATTGCGGTATACCCGACATCGAATCCCTTCGGAAGGAAAGCAAATTCATTCGGGTGACGGACAGCGGCTACCGCGAAAGTCATCCGCATGACATCGCCATCACGGAAGAGGCGCCCAACTATAGCGTGATGCCCTAATGACATTCTTTCGGAATAAACAAGCTATCAACACTAACCAATCGTGATGGGTTGAATTTGGAAGTCAAT
Organism: Candidatus Poribacteria bacterium; assembly: GCA_028819845.1. Classification (GTDB taxonomy): domain Bacteria; phylum Poribacteria; class WGA-4E; order WGA-4E; family PCPOR2b; genus JAPPKS01. The sequence goes on from JAPPKS010000012.1 coordinate 258,366, forward strand.
GGAAATACAAAACGCTTGTTCTCTTTCGCCGATAGTAAATTGTTTCGTAGGGGTTGGGTCCCCCAACCCATTTTTCACAATCAGACACGATTTCGGACTGCTGTAGGTTGTTTGACCAAAATCGACTCAACCTGTATGGTTGGGAGTTCCTTGTACGCGTTGGTCAATAGGCGAGGTGACTAGATTAACACTATCGTCCTCCCTATTCGGACGGTTGATCCCCTACGATTACAGGCAACTTCACATAAATGTAAATGTCAACACTGCCTAGTGTTATGAAACTTTCGATTGGCGGGAGAAATTCCAAATTCTTGACTACATAAATTTTATCGAGACAGATTTTAGCAGGTCGCTGACAATCTTTTAAACACGAAAATTCCACTATTAGAACCAAACTACACCCTGTGATTCTGGCAGGGTTCCTCCCCTTGCCCCCATCGGGAACCGAACCTTCCTATTTCTGGATGCAAAACAACTACATGCCGCGGCTAGCAAATTTATCCGAATGCCCCGTTATTCAATTCGCTCGAACCGCCGTGGACGCCACGCTGACCATTGATGCCAAATGCTTAAATTTACAAGACAACTGTTGATGCAACAACTGACTTACGCGTCAACAATTCAGAAATGGCGAGTTTCTCAGCGTCATTTACAAAATTACTAATACCAAAGATTTCAATCGCGTAGGATTATACTGTGGGGGACAAATTCCAACAAACGGAACAAACTCAGGGAATATCGCTAAATTTTAAGTCGGATTCCCTTCTTAATTTAACCGACAAAATTAAATCCAGCATTGAAGGACGCATGGATTGGGGAGATACTTTTGGCGTAGGGCTTAGCACCAAAAACAGCAAATACTTGCTGGTCTGGACCCCGAAAAAAACCTCAGAAGGGAAAATTCTGCCAGGATTTGATTCAGAGGATGGCAAACTTACACTTAAAATGAAGCCTCGGCCGGGAGCGTGGGTTTCCTGGATTGATGAAGCAAAAGTAGCCGAGGAGGCGGTCGATGACTACGACCGTGTTCGAAAAAGTGTACAGGAGCTCGAGCGGAATACAAGGCAGATGATTGATTTTGCTGATGGTGTTCTCAAAGACATTACTGTCTTGCATCTCGGTAAACCGCTCACGTTATCTGAACTAGCGCTTGAGATTTTGGAAGTCGAATTGACAATACCGACGACCATAAAAATTGGGGGTTATGTTTTATCGCAATCTCAGTCGCCAGACGCCACTGCAGCCAATGTGATTATTCCCGAGCAGACGAACATCCATCGGATTCATATGAATGAGGATGCGTTGTTCGAGGCGATTGGAACGGATGGATATGACCAAGTTCTCGTGGTTTACCGTACGCATATCAAGCGTTACCCAGACCTTCTTGACATCAACTACTGTTTAGCGCTAAATGAATATTTTGATGGTGGTTCGCCCCCGGAAGATATTGTATCAAATATTGACCGTTCCAACTTAAAGCAAAGTGAAAAGGAAATAGAGACCTTTCCTACGGCTGCCATCTACGATCCCTTGCAGCCTGATTCAGTTCAATTTGTTGCGATGACTTTCAATGCTTCTTCCGAACAGATTCGCGAAACGATTACACAATGTTCGACGGAGATTGATAGTTATGTGTCGAAAGCCAATCAGCGGGCTTCCGAAGTCATGGCGAATTTTCAAGGACGAATTGATAGCCGAGTTCAAGCCCTTAGCCTTCGATCGAATCAGCGGGTCTACGAAAAAATCTGGGATGAGATTGCCAACCACGAATTGCAGAATCGTATGGTTGAGCTGATAGATTTTTTCGGCGACTACTTTGGCGAAAAATTTGAACCGGATTTAGCTGCTGCCAAAAAAGATCAACTGAAAACGAGCATTGATTCCATGATTCAGGATTGGCAACTTCAGGATTTAGGGCAAACTACGCTCAAGCAACTCATACTTACGAGCTACAAATTGGCAAATCATGTGCTTGACCGCGCTACCGCAATGTTCTACGATCTGGCATTCGAAAAACACTTCATCCAACCGGGAAAGATTAAGCCCGTTAAATTACAGGTGCTAGAGGATGGCAAAGCACTAAACCGAGTACACCTGCCTGAATGGACAAAAAAAACAGTGCGGGATCGACTGCATCTGTTTGCCCTGAAACCGTCCGTCCACCCGAACCAGATTGAACGACTCCGAGCGTTATGGTTGGAATTTTTGGAGATAGCCAACTTTGCCAGCCGTAACAACCAGCAATTCGATATCATCATGGAACCATTGGTCGATATCCTGCTCTCACCAAAACCCTCCCGCAAGACTTCGGCAGATCGGCGAAGGTCGAGGGCGGTTCCTGCGCGGAGGAAGCCGGGTTTTGAGGGATTTGAGATTTCTGACGAGGAACTTTCGCGTGTACTTCGCCGCGTCAGAAGTAACTCGCAGCTAATTGAACGCTGGATTTTGAGTATGCCCGAACCAAATTACAAAAACCAACAACACCATGCAACGTTGTGGATGATTTTGACTGACGGTATTGTTCGAGAAATGCTTTACAGGAATTTTCAACCGACGTGCGATATCAATTTGAGCCTTCCGATAGCGACAAAAAGGTTGGTCGATATTGTTCTTGGCGGACAAGTCGTCGTTTGCGATGAAAAAGATTTGAAACCGCTAAAACGCAATTTAGACCGCGCGCTATCCGAAAGAACGGGGCACGGACTACCGGAAATATCAACGCCTTCCACCCTTAAAATTCATAGTGACACATTGCTCTGCTTGCTGTACGAAAAACTCGCAGCGTACCGGGGACAATTGGAAAAACGGTTAGCTCAAACCACAAACGCAAAATCCGCGAGCAAAACAGCTAAATCGAAAAAAGGTCGAAAGAAGCAGCAATCTAAAACCGACACTGACACAGTAAATACCATCGAATCGGAAATTTCTAAAACAACCGAAATCATTACATTTCTGACCCCATATACCGATGCGGCGCAATCGTTGCTTCAAAACGCTGTTAACCCCAGATCACAGCATTTGAATCAGATTCGTCAACATCAAGTGCTGAATTTTGATTTGCAAGCGTTGCCGCCCATCGCGGAATCCTGGTTAGAAGACGTTAAGTCACTTGAAGATTATACAAACCTGCGCGCATTTCTGCTTGAAAATCAACTCCCCATTTCGACAACTGGGCGATTGTTAATGAATTTCAGGAGGAGTTTTGAAAACGCCCCGCCTATGGCGGCAGATTCTGTAGATGATTTTGATGTTGCATTAAATCTCATTCAAGAACTTAAATCGTTACAAGACACAGGATACGCCGGCGAAACATTCAGAAAGTTCAAGAATTACATCGCCGAGAAGTTATGGCGATGGGAATTAACGCAAATTACAGGAGATAAATTGGCGGCGTTAATCAAGGAGAAAGTCTTGGTGTCAGTTATCTGTTACGAGAAGGACGTTGAAACACTACTAGAATATGCAGAACGGTACGAACAACTAGTAGAGGCGAAGTTTAACGACAAATTCAAGATGCATGAACAAGCGAAAATGCTAGAAGAAAAATTCATCGCGCTCGCGAAATCGATTTTGTGAATCAAACATTTAGATGAAGGTTAGCATTATTGGGCAAGGCGATAATTTACTCCCTGTAGCCTCGGCAATTTGTCAACTTGGCCTTGCGACTGAGGTTATGTTGATGGACGGGGATGAACGGGTGTCTTTCGCGGTTATCCAAGACTTTCGCGCGGCAGCCGCCAGCGTTGGATCTGACACTAAAATACTTACGGCGAGCACCCATGCAGCGCTCGTAGGATCCGAAATTGTCATCCTGCTGCCATCATTGTCTCGATTGGGTTGGACAAATGCTCAACGAAGTGCAAATGCCGCCCTAGTTCGCCATTTTGCTCAGGGTATCAATCAACACGCCCCTGCAGCCAAAATAGTGGTTGCCATACCGCCAGCAGTTGCTATGGCTTATGTCATGTATCGAGAAATTGGCGCAGAGCCGAGCCAGGTGATTGGTGTTTGCGGCAAAATAGTGGATGCCAATCTGAATGGGCGGATTGCCGATAAACTTGGCGTCTCCGTCCGCGACATTACGGCGTTAGCAATTGGCGACGACCACACCGTTATCCCGCTTACCCAATATTGTTGTGTGAACGGAATTCCTGTAGATCAACTTTTAAACACGGGACAGATTCGCGAGGTTACCGAAGTTGTAAATGATGGGCGCAATCAGGCACCGGTTATTCACCCATACAACCTGTCTTCGTGGCTTGCAAAACTTGTGACGGCGATTGCTGTCGATAAGAAAAGGATTTTGACGGTAAGTTCGTTGATTAAAGTAGGCGCATCGGAGGTTTACCTCAATGTTCCGACAAAAATTGGAAGGCGCGGCGCTGAGGAAACTGTTCAACTAAACTTAACAGAATCCCAACGGGAACGGTTCGCAAAATTAGTTGCGCGAAGCATATCAGAACAGCAACGCTTCTAGGAAAAACTGAGTTTACCACGCCATTGGGAAGCGGCGGTGAAATTGAGTTTTTCCGTATGAAACGGACGATTCATGAGAGAAATACATCGAAAAATTCCTGAATTGATTGAAGCAGAAGAAATTGGCGCTTACTGTACAGTTGTGGAGTCGAAAGGCTCTACGCCGCAAAAGCCCGGCTCGAAGCTGCTAATTTTGCCTGATTTACAGAATATCGGAACGCTGGGCGGCGGTTGTGTAGAAGCCGAAGCGCGGCGGCAGGCGATTGGGTTGATGCAAGGCGGCATCCCGCGTCTGCTAGATTTCCGGCTAGACAGCGACTATGGTTGGGACGACGGGTTGATTTGCGGCGGGAACATGAAAATTTTCATTGATTTGCCCCAGAGTAACGATGATGCTTTCATGTTTACGCGTTTGGAAGATTTAATTGGCGAGAAAGTTCCCCATGTTTTCGCTACGGTTGTGAAGAGTGAGGTTAACGATATAAAAGCCGGTATGAAAATGATTGCCGCATCCAATGGCGATTGCATCGGCTCTTTGGGAGACTCCACTCTGGAATCCGCTATGCAACGTGAATCAGCGGAAGTGCTCGCGGAAAACTCGCCGCGAATTTTTCGCTGGAATTCAGGTGATGTCTGGGTTTTCATGGATCCGGTGCAACCCCGCCCAACACTGCTCATCGCCGGAGCCGGGCATGTCGGGCAAGCGCTGTGCCATCTCGGGGACTGGCTCGACTTTGATATTGTAATCGTTGATGACCGCCCGGATTTTGCGTCGAAGGAACGCTTGCCTGAAGCCGACCAGATTGTGATCGGCGATATCGCGGACGAATTGCGGAAATTCCCTATTGATAATATGACCTACGCCGTAATTGTCACCCGCGGGCATCGGCACGACGAGGAGGCGCTTTACAGCGTGGTGGAGTCCGACGCCTGTTATGTTGGATTAATTGGCAGCCGTAGGAAGATAAAACTGATTTACGATGATTTGCTTGCGCTCGGCGTCTCCAAAGAGAGGTTGGCTCGTGTCTACGCCCCGATTGGATTGGATATCAATTCCAAGACGGTGCCAGAGATTGCCGTGAGTATTGCGGCTCAATTGATTCAAATTCGGAACAATATCAGAAAAGATGTTCGCTTCGATTCACAACCGGCACGTATGCCCACCGTTAAAGTAAGCGATAGCACCTAAAAATGCAGCGCTGTTAGGTGAGGCGCCGCTAGTTTTAAGTCAAAAAATCCTAATCGCACTTTAAATAGGAATATACCTGAGTTTCGGCACCAGAATTATGCTGACTGTTCAATTAGATTCCGACAAAACCCATACAAAGAACGAAGTCATCGAAATCGTAATGCAATCCCTGAATTTCGTTAGGGAACAATCTACTCAAAAAACCCTTCAGTATTCTTCCTCCGATGTTTATTGGGTTTTGAAGAACCTGCTCAATTATATAAATAGGCGAGTAGATGGAGAATTTGTCCTGAAACGCCTCAAAAAGGGTGCTTGGGGAATCGAATATACTGATGCAAGCATTGCGAAGCGCAAAGCAGATGAACGCCACAAAAAAGAGCTCCGCAGAACTGCCGACTACATTCAGCAGATGACCAGCGACCGCCCGTCTCGGGGGTGACACGCCGGGAAGCCGTTGTTGGATTCCTTCATTGACGGTTCTGGAAGGGTATACAATTGATGAGCGTAGCAAAAATTACCATTCCCGGATCATCGGGTTGGCTTCCATCACACAATATCATGACAGCAGCCGATAAAGCGCCGCAGCTATTCCATAGATAATACCCGCTAGAACCGTTCCGGCAATTGTATCGACGGCGTAATGGAATCTTCCGTACACGGTTCCGATAACCAGTCCAACGCAGAACGGACACAAGATGATAAAGGCGAGCGTGTCATACCGCATCGCATAGAGTAATACAACTACGGCAATGGCAGAATGCGAACTGGGGAAGGCGGTGCCTTTAGATGAACCCATCGAAAGGATAATATGTGTGAGCCTATGTAAAAAGCCTTTGGCAAGCCGTCCGCCAATCTTCTCAAACACGTAGCGCGGTCCGGCGACCGGCAGGAAAATATAACAGATGAGGCACACATTGAAAGCAAGACACTCGGCAAAGACAACCTCACGGAATGCACCAATTCTACCTTGGAAATAAAGGACCGCCGGGAGTGATAGTACGATTGCATAGTAACTAAAATAACACAGATGCAGAACCTCCGAGAGTGCCATCATTGGAAGATGTTTGCTCAGAAACATGCTAGGTTGCCCCTTAAAAAGCCGATTCTCCCACCGAATTACCGCATCATCAAAGTATCCCCTGCGTATCATTTGAGTGAGCGGTGAGACTCCCCAGTAAAAAGCCGGTATTGTGGCGAGGGGATACCATTCACGCAGGAAACGAAACAGAAGCGGTAAAGATTCACTCGTTAAACTAAGCCACAAAATGGCAAAAATAAGCGTAATATGGGCAAGAAGATAGAGATACCACCGCACTAAATTTTTGCGACGGAAGACAATCAATACACTTGTCAACCCCAAGTAGGCGATGATAACCCAGTCGGCGGGAAGAAGGGTTGCAGACAGTCGTATAATGATTTGGTCCATGGGTTCAGGTCAGCGAGAATAATGCGGAAGAATTACATTTACAACTGGTTACACACTTGAATCACCAATCGCAATCTTAGTAGCAATAAAAGCAATATCTTACTTTCGCGCGCAAAGCGTGTCAAGCCGAAAAAAGGAAGAGCTACTCTCCTAAATGCTGACGCCGGTCGGGAAATGGCAACTGAAAACACCGATTACCCACTAATCCTTGATGAAATTCCCCAATCTGACCAGCGAGACCTTCTTGAGAAGGTCGCGACGCAGGTTGTAAAGCGCCGGTTAACTGCGCCGGCGATTCTGTTTCTTGAGATGTGCAAACCGCTGAACTTTCTTGGGAGTCAAATACTTATCGCACTGAATCCATTTGTACAAACCATTTTCAAAACGACTGAATACCAGAAATTTGCATTAATCATTGAGAAAGATGCCAACGTTGAGCTGCTGATTCGATTAATTGAAGAGTTAGATGTGGAGGAGCAAAAGAATGCCGAATCACTCTAACGGGATGCGTTCGATCCTCGCCACAGATTGCGGCAGCACCACCACAAAAGCAATCCTAATTGAAAAACGGGGCGATGAATATCATCTTGTCGTGCGCGGTGAAGCGCCCACGACGGTCGAAGCACCGGTTGAGGATGTCACAGCCGGCGTCATCAACGCAATTACAGAGGTCGAGGAACTCGCCGGACGAAAGCTCCTAAACGACGGACAGCTCATAAAACCCCAGCACGAAGATGTTGGCGTTGACCTGTATATTTCGACCAGCAGCGCTGGAGGCGGGCTACAGATGATGGTTGCTGGCGTGGTGCTAAACCTCACCGCGGAGAGCGCGGAACGAGCTGCACTGGGCGCAGGGGCGATTGTCATGGACACGATTGCTTCTAACGACAAACGATTGCCGCACGAACGGATTGAGCGCATCCGCCATCTCCGTCCGGACATGCTTCTCCTTTCAGGCGGTGTTGACGGCGGTACCACGTCGCATGTCGCGGAGTTAGCGGAGATTATCGCCGCTGCCAGCCCCAAACCGCGTCTAGGATTGGACTACAAACTTCCCGTCATCTTTGCAGGAAACAAAAATGCGCACGACCTCGTCCGCGAACGGCTTGGAGACGAAATGGCGCTTGAGGTTGTCGATAACTTACGCCCCGTACTCGAACGTGAGAATCTGATGCCGACCCGCCTGAAGATTCAGAGCCAGTTCCTGGAGCACGTCATGGCGCATGCGCCAGGTTATAAAAAATTGATTTCATGGACAGACGATCCAATTATGCCAACGCCTGGAGCCGTGGGGGCAATCATTCAGACTATCGCGGAGCAGCGGGGCATCCAAGTCGTGGGCGTGGATATCGGCGGTGCTACCACAGACGTGTTTTCCGTATTTAAAAACCAACATAACGAAGGCGTTTTCAACCGTACAGTGAGTGCTAATCTCGGGATGAGCTACAGCGTTTCCAATGTACTTGCGGAAGCCGGGATGGAGAATATTTTACGCTGGACGCCGTTTGAAATTGACGCGGGCGATTTAGGCAATCGCATCAAGAACAAAACCATTCGTCCAACAACAATCCCACAAACACTCCAAGAGTTGATAATTGAACAAGCTATTGCGCGTGAAGCACTGCGGTTAGCCTTTGAACAACACAAACGCCTTGCCGTCGAATTGCGCGGCGTGCAGCAACAGCGCACAATTTCCGAAGCATTTTCGCAAACCGAAACGGGAGAAACGCTTGTGGATATGCTCTCGTTGGATTTAATTATCGGAAGCGGAGGCGTGCTTTCGCATGCACCGAGGCGTCATCAAGCGATGTTGATGATGATTGACGCATTCCAACCAGAAGGAATCACTCACCTCGCCGTTGACAGCATTTTCATGATGCCGCAGCTTGGCGTTTTGGCGCAAGTCAACACAGCGGCTGCTGGACAGGTTTTTGAGCGCGATTGCCTCATCCACCTCGGGACTTGCATTGCACCGGTTGGCAAAACGAAAAGAGGCGAATCTTGTGTGACAATCACCGCTAACCTGCCCGGCAGCGGTGATGTATCGGAAGCTGTACCGTTTGGCAATCTGCGCTTGTTTCCACTTAAAGCCGGGGAGAAAGCCAAGGTGGCGGTTCAACCGGAACGCAATTTCGATCTGGGTGCAGGACGCGGCAATGCGGTCGAAGCTGAAGTTTCTGGCGGGATAGTTGGATTGGTTGTGGATACGCGCGGCCGCCCTTTGGACATCGCGACTGATTCGACGCAGCGCATCGCCGACCTAAAGCGGTGGACTCAAGCACTTGCGGTGTATCCTGAAACGTAACAAATAGTTTTTAGTTCACGCCCGCGGACTCTCTCATCTCTAAGGGTTCTGAATGAAATCAGAATCTCTCTTCGTTCAACAACGCTATCCTCTCTTGCAATTCACGTCTACCATCGGGAATTTTGCCCAAAAATGCCTTCACGCCTCACGCGGTGCGAAGCATTTTCGGTACAACGCAACAATCTCCTCCTGCGACGCTTGACGCGGGTTATTGCCCGGGCTTCCGCTAGCAATTGCATCTGATGCCATCCGTTCAACGACGGCGTCAAACTTATCCGGCGCTATACCAATTTCCCCTAGGCGCGGCATCTGAATGTCGTTAATCAAGCGTTCAACCGCAGCAACGGCGCAATCCGCCTGACGCATTACAGATAGACCTTCGACCGATTCCCCCATGGCGCGGGCGATATGGGCAAAGCGGTCAGGCGAACCCGCTAAGCTGTATTCCATGACATCAAGCAGCAGTACGGCATTTGATAAACCGTGATGAATATGGAAATAAGCGCCGATTGGGCGAGACATCCCATGTACTAACGCGACGGATGCGTTGCTGAACGCCATTCCGGCAACGGTGGCACCGATCATCATCTCCGTTCGCGCCACAATGTTGCCGCCGTCCGCCCATGCTTGACGAATTGAACCAGAAATTAGCCGAATCGCGTCCAGCGCTAGCGCATCAGTGATCGGTTGAGCACGTTTTGAGATATAGGCTTCGATGGCATGTGTTAGTGCGTCAACGCCAACTGCGCTGGTCAAGTGAGGCGGCGTGGTCAGCGATAGCACCGGGTCCACAAGTGCGACTTGCGCCAGCAAACATGGGCTGCTCAGCATCATTTTCACGTTGTTTTCCGTGTCGGTAATCACCGTGACCTTCGTGACTTCGCTGCCGGTACCTGCTGTCGTCGGGATGGCGATTAATGGCGCACCGGGATTCGGAATTTTGTCGACGCCCATATAATCAGCCAGCTCACCATCGTTGGTCAACTTCACCGCAATTGCTTTGCCGCAGTCGATTGCACTGCCGCCGCCGATGCTCACAATGAGGCCGCACCCGTCTACGCCGTATCGCTGCAAGCCGTCATTGACGTTCTGCAACGTAGGGTCCGGGGTAACATCCGCATAGAGCGAAGTGTCAACACCGGAAAGGTTAAGCTGTTTTACGACCTGATCAGCGTAGCCGATTTTAACAATTCCCGGATCGGTAACAACCAATGCCCTGTTTGCTCCTAAACGCTTTGCCTGTTGGCCAACCCGCTTAGACGCATCAATGCCGGTGATAATTGTAGGGGGTATGTTAAACGAAGAGACTGTCGATGTTAAATCGTCCATTCTTCTGTTCCGTTAATTCGAGCTGAACCGAATTGCAGGTTTATCAAGATTTTTGCGGCGCTTCAACGCTTGTACGGCAGTTCATCTAATGCCGAAAATGCCGCACGCCTGTGAAAACCATTGCCATACTGTAGCGATCTGCCGCCTCAATAACCGATGCATCTCCAGCAGAACCGCCGGGTTGAATAATCCCGCATACGCCCGCCTCGCCCGCTACTTCAATATTGTCTGGAAATGGGATATAGGCATCTGATGCAAGCAGTGCCGCTTTCGCCCTTTCTGCGCCGGCTTTCCTGACAGCGGTAATGCTTGCATCAACACGGCTCATTTGGCCCGCACCGATGCCGACGGTCTTGGTTCCACGAGCAAGCACGATACTATTTGACTTGACGTGCTTACACGCCTTCCAGGCAAACAGTAAGGATTCAATCTCCGCTTCGGTCGGTTGGCGCTTCGTAACAACCTGTAAGGTGTTAGGCGTAGTCTCGTGCATATCCCGACTCTGGAGTAGCACGCCTCCGACGACGTTTCGAATCTGCTTAACCGCCGGATTATGAGATAATTCGCTCGTTTCCAAGATTCGGCGGTGTTTCACGCGAGAAAGCGTTTTCAACGCTCTGTCCTTGTAGCACGGTGCGATGATTGCCTCGACTTTAATACCGGCTTTTGCCGCTTCGCGAATCGCGTTTGCGGCTTCTAAATCAACTTCACGGTTAAGACCGATGACACATCCAAAGGCGGAGAGGCGATCGCAATCGAGGGCATCACTGAACGCGCCCGCCAAATTTGAGGCAGCCGCCAACCCGCACGGGTTGTTGTGCTTGATAATGGCGCAGGCAGGTTCGGTGAAATCCTTGACTATCTCAATTGCCGCTTCCAGATCGAGGATATTGTTGTACGAAAGTTCTTGGCCGCTAAGTTGGTTCGCCCAAGCGGCGCACGGTTCGGGCGAGGAATGCGCGCGATAGAAAGCCGCCGTTTGGTGGGGATTCTCGCCGTACCGGAGCGACTGGGCTTTTTCATAGCGAACGTCAAGAATGTCGGGAAATTCTCCGTGCGATGACTCAAGGTTAGCCAGGTAACGAGATATAACCGCATCGTAATGAGCGGTATGGGCAAAAGCAGCTTTTGCCAATCGAAACCGGGTTTCGTCCGATAGGCAACCATCGTTGGCTTCCAACTCCGCAACGGTGTCAGGATACTGGCTGGGATTGCTGAGCACAGCGACATCGCGGTAATTTTTGGCTGCGGATCGGATCATTGTAGGACCGCCGATGTCGATGTTTTCAATCACTTCAGTAAGATCGATGCCTTTCTTCGCTATTGTTGCCTCAAACGGATATAGATTGCACACGACGAGATCAATCATCCCAATCCCGTGTTCCGTAGTCTGCGCGATGTGCTCAGGATTATCTCGAACAGCGAGCAACCCCGCGTGAATCATCGGATGGAGGGTTTTCACACGCCCGTCTAACATTTCCGGAAAACCGGTGTGGCCGGAAACCTCGCGGATTCCAATTCCTAACTCCTGAAGGTGTTTGGCGGTGCCGCCCGTCGAAAGAATCTCCACACCCCTTTCGACTAGGGACTTTGCGAGACTATCGAGGCCTGCCTTGTCGTATACACTTACTAATGCACGTCGGATATATTTCATTATGAATTTTGCCTTTTTTTCGGTACATGGGAAGCCGGCGTGGACATCAGCTACTCAAGCACCCTACTCTTCAGGATTTTTCGTTTCAGCGCTGAAGTGCGCGTACATGCTGCTGGACGGATTTCAACAAAAAAGTCTCCGCGTTGCCGCAGCTTAACACGCGAAAGCCCCGTTCCATGGCTTGGAGCGCGTCCTCGACGGTGCCTGCCGGACATCCTACAGCGATATCTTTCCGCGCCGCAGCAGCCAGCACCCTCTCGGATGCTTCAATAACTTTCGGGTGCGATGTCTGCCCCGTCACTCCCAACGAAGCAGCGAGATCGCTCTTGCCTATGCTCAGCACATCAATTCCTTCGACTTCTACAATTTCATCAATGTTTTCAACGGCTTCGGCGTCCTCAATCATAGCGGTGACAACGATTTCATCGTTGATGCCCGCATAATAATCCTCCGTCGATACCGCACCGAACTTGATACTCCTGCCCGGACCAACACCGCGCTTCCCCTGCGGCGGGTAGAGCGCGCCATCGACAATCTGTTGTGCATCTTCCGCGCTACGGCAGTGCGGGACAAGTATTCCCATCGCCCCGAGGTCAAGCGCACGCATAATCATCGCCGCGTTATTTTCGTGAATACGGACGATTGGCGTAATCCCGACCGCATACGCAGCCAAAATCATGCGCTCCATCTCCGTCCAGCCGATTGAACCGTGTTCGCCATCAATTCGGACATAATCTAAGCCGGCATAACCGAGTATTTCCACGATTCCCGGTTCAGGCAGCCGAGCCCCAACACCGAAGACAGATGCGCCGCCTTTGAGTTTCCGTTTCATTGGATTCGGTCTGATGCGCATGTCCTATTCTCCCCGTATAACATCCCGCCACATGATAATGACAATTTCAGAACATTTAGAATTCCACAGGCATTATAGCATTGAATACCGCACCGGTCAAGATCGACTTTCAATGCGGCAATCTTCCCTCTTCAGATTCATTACAATTCGAGTTTTATAGATGACTTTCGGGATTTTCCCACGGTTCGCGCGCGAGGAAATGCGCCAATCTTTCTACTTGACGTCCTATGTATTCGGTTGATAAAATCATATATTGATTCGAACTTAAATGACGGCGGCGGGAATATTTTGAATGGGAGGAAGATTTGTATGTCGAAACAAAATTGGCAAACTTTAGCCAAAGAATTAAAGCGGGAACTCGGCTTGAAACACGTTGCCATCGCGATTACGTTTTCTCAGGATGCGCCGAGTAATGCGGCGCAATACGAAGGAGAGATGCCAAATCCTTCAGCCGATGGGAGGACGGGGAAGGTCCCAGCCGGGTGCGTATTCTGGACAGCGGCTACCGAGAAGACCTTTACGACTGAGCCTGAGGACCACTACAATTGCAGCGTCGGAAGTGTCACGCATGGATTGAAAACGCTGGAAGATGTCATGGATAATGAAGATGTTCAGGGGCTCGTCGGATCCGGATGGGTATCACCGGAAGAAGCAATGCAACTTCCATTTGTAAAACAGCGGTACAACCACATCACGTACGGTCCCCTGGGCGACACTACTGTCGATCCCGACGTGATACTCTTGCGGATCAACGCTTTTCAGGCGATGGTGATTCATGATGCGTTCAGTGACGTAGAAATCGTGAACAAACCGCAATGCCACATCATTCCAATCGCTAAGGAGCAAAACAGACTCGCCATGAGTACGGGATGCATCTTGAGCCGGGTTCGAACGGGTATGCCGCCAGACGAGATGACGTGCACTATTCCGGCGCGGCAGTTGGAAGCAATTCTTGAAAAGTTAAAGGTTCGGCGGGAAGCGAATGCGGCGGCTTCCGCTTATGCAAACCAAGACGGTCGGCGTTTTGCTGACCTCGCTTAAGCTTCGGTTAATCCGGACTTGACGATAAGAACTCACACAATTTGCGCGCTTGGTCTCTTTTGAACTTCGCCATATTAGAATCTTTCGTCTAAAAACCAACGCAATTTTATGGTGTCCGCCAGAGAACGTATCGCGGTGATAGCCGGTGTTTGCATCGGCGGTAGCAATTTCCTTACCGGAGCCTGGTTGGGGGGCAGCGAGGAAGAAAGCATCAAAACTTGTGCAACATTCTGACTGTAGCGAGTTTTGCCGTGGTACCGACGCTACCGCAGCCGGTAAGGTTTCCCAATCTCGCCGGTTCGGACAAGTGCCGTATATGCCGTTTCTTAAGAACGCCGCGCGTATTGTGGAAACAGTTCGTCATGAATGTCGCTGCACTGCTGGAGATGGATTTGCCGATTCGCGTCGGCAGTGTCAACTATCGTGGGATAGAACATCCCCGCGCCCGTCTCAACTTTATACCCGCCCGGTGAATGGACGCTCAAGTAACGATGGAGCGTCTCTAAATCCCGTTTGGTTTTACAATGTTGTGTGCAATTCATGGTGAACATCCGACGCCGAGTACCACCGCCAAATGATGCGTGATAGGTATCGTGATTGAATATCACGACATCACCGGGTGTATTTTCCAGCGCAACACTCGTTGGGAAGCCGCACGGCGGAATACCGTACAGTGATTCCGAATGGTTCGGATCTATGTTTTCTGCTCTAACAAAGTGTGCTGGGTTTTGGCTGCCCGGAATGATGCGTAAGCATCCCGTATCTTCAGTCAGCGGATCAAGATAAAACGCCAGCTTACAGGCGAAGAGCCGCCCCCAATTTCCGTCCGGATGCCAACCGGTGTTTCCGGTGTAATAGTTCCCGTCACCGCCTGCGAAGTTAAAATCTTCCCCGAGTACGCCGCCGATTAGCCCTTTGATTCGTGCATCATCCAGCAGGGCACAGAGCCGAGGACGATGTTCCATCGGACCGCCGAACATTGTACGGGTTGAACCATCGTGGTCTTTACCGCCGCCGAATTGCTGAATCGTTATCTCGAATTCTTCCGTAATCCAATCCATCTCGCACGGCGAAAACATACCCGGTATGGCGAGGTAACCGAATGTATTGAAGAAATTCACCTGATGTGCTGTTAGTTTCATTGTGGGGCCTTCGGCGTGATAGTACGGAATTTCGGTTATAGAGAAGAATTGATTTTCTTCTCCTCACATCTCAAGCAAAGGTGATGGTCGAAACACAGAGTTCTCATGACCCGCGCGCATCAATCAACGCCCGAACGCGAACGGGGTCGACTTCGTTCGTTGTCACACCGTCGCGTTTAATTGAAGTGCCGACGATGACGCCGTCCGCGCACTGCAAAGTCTCAGCAAGGTAGTCGGCAGCGACGCCGCTTCCAGCGAATACTTTCCCGTGCGGAACCGCATCTTTGACGGTTTTCAACTGCTTGAGTTCGGTGCGCTCGCCTGTTCCCGCTCCAGTCACGATTAGTGCATCAGCAAGCCCGCGATGATAAGTATCTTGGGCAACTGATGCGAGGTCGAATTGTCCAATCGGCGCAGCGTGCTTGACTGCCACATCGGCGAAAATCTTGACATTGCTACCAAGGAAGGATCGATAGCGCACGGTTTCATAAGCCTTGCCTTGCAGAACACCCTGATCGGTGAGCATTGCGCCAGTGTGCACGTTGATTCGGATAAAATCTGCGTTCGCCGCGGCCGCAATTGCTAATGCGGACTTTGCGTCATTTCGCAGTACGTTTACCCCGATTGGTATCTTGGGAAAACGCTCTCGATGTTCGTTGACGATGATTGCCATAACCGCTACTGTGTGCGCTTCCACACAATCCGGGAAAAAAGGCGCATCGCCGTAGTTTTCTACGATAACCGCGTCGATGCCGTTGTCAATCAGCGCTTCAGCGTCCGCCAACGCCCGCGCACGAACCTCATTTAATGGAGATGCCTGTCTCGGACTGCCTAGCAGCGGGAGCAGATGGACAACACCGACGATTGGTTTAGCGCGGCTAAAGACGCAGTTGATTCCTTGCATTGATGTTGATTGCGACCGAGGTTTCTATGATTGGCGGTTTCAACCTCAATGGGGCGCTAATGCCCGCATCAATACAATTGTATTCCCAATTGACGTTGTGAAACCAACACCCATTGTATGTCGAACTTTAGACCTCAACTCGATTCCGGAAAATCCCAGATTTGAAGTGCGGTTTTTCCCAAAATCCATTCCATATCCTCCGGTGCGAAAAAGTCCATTTCGTCTCGTACGACAGACAATGTTTGCGGATACGCAGCGGCATTCAGACAGACCGGCCAATCCGTCCCCCACATAATCCGCTGCGCACCAAACGTGTGGTACACCTTCTTTACCATATCGTGCGTATCAGCCCAAGGATAAGCGGTCTCCGATAACCACCAGGTGTGACTAATTTTCACGTATACGCTTGGGAATACCGCCAGATTGAGCAGAAGCTGCAAATGATCCGGCTGATCGATGGCGCAGTCCGCCATGTGATCGATGACCATGGTTAGGCCGCTGTGGCGTTCTAGTAATTTTGCCAATTCCGGCAAACGATCTGGGGCAGCATTTTCGGCGCCGTGCTTTTTTGTGACAAGCAACATCGGAACACCCAGTTCTTCAGCGCGGCCAAAGATTCTTCGCGTCAACTCGCCGCCGTACCAAGCGCCCGCCGCGCCTGCGGCAGGACTCAACCGCACGCCGTGAAAGCCGTGTTTCTCCGTCCAATAACTGAGGTGATCCGGCGCGTCAGGGTCTTCGGGATTAACACGACAGACGCCCATGAACTTATCCGGATAGGTTTCCACCGCATGTGCGGTATAGGTGTTGTCCCAACGATAGTGAATTGACTGTACCAGTACGGTCTTCTCCACACCGTTCGCCGCCATCAACTCCAACAACATCTCCGGTGTCGCGTCATGGTTAGGGGGAACGGCGGTCTCTGGCGCCCACGGAAATCGGGGATCGTTTTTCCAAACGTGAACGTGTGGATCGATAATTCGCATATTTGATTACCCATTAATGTGCCGCATTTTCCGATACAAATCGCAAGCTAGAAAATACAACAATGGCGTGAGTTTCGGCGGGGTGATTCGAGACTTAAGGCATTTATTTTAGCGCCAACGACTCTGCTAACACGCCAAAAAGAGAATGGAGAACAATACCTCGAGTAGACACCCCATGCGCCGATCGGCGGTCTTGTTGTTAGTGCCTGTCCCTGAATCGCACGCTGTATCTCCGCACTCTATTGAACAGTGATATTGCGTGCCGTGTTCGGGTTCAAACTGTGTCTGGCAAACCGGACATACCCTGAGATTACTCATTTTCCACCCCTTTTCCAATAGCGCCGGCATACGCGACTCTTGTCGGGCCAATGAGGACATGCCACGGTCTAGTAAAGAAAGGATTCTGGCTGATAGCCGGATGGCTCGAGCACCACAATGACTGCCCTGCCGTCTGCGGATTTCGGAATCGGAAATGTTACGGTGTGATGCCGGACATAAAATATCGGGTTACGTTGATGGCGCCTAATAAACTCGCTAGCCGAAACCATGTTCCCCTTGACCGGCGGCAGGTAGTAGTGCATGGGGAAAATCCACTTCGGTTTCAGAATATCAAGCATCGGCTCAAGTTCGTGGAGTTTAAGCGTGAGCCGTTCGCCTACGATGGCAAGCAGTACATCACACCGGCCGATGAAGGGGGCAAGCTGATCTGCATCAAGCTCGTAACCGAGGTCACCCATATGCAAGAACCAAAGGCCGCCGGCTTTGAAGGCGTACAAGGCATTATCGTCTGCGCCTTCCGGATGATCCTCCGCTTCGGCGGCTTTAACCGTGATTAGCGGTTCGCCGTTGATTACGGCGTTGTCTCGGCCTTCAGCTACAGCCAGCGCATCAATTACGCGCGGGTTTCCCTCAACGAGCTCAACGTAGGAGTGCCCCCTATCCGTGAGCGAACTCGCGATCACTGTGCCCGCCTTAAGCCGGAAATCGTCATCGCCGGGCAACCCGAGCGCGGAGGGCGTGTACGGATCCATAGCGATAGTCGGTTTTCCGTCCTCCCAGAGCCGAAAACAAGCAAGCCCTACCCATTCAAGCGAAACTGACATCCACCACGCTCCTGTTATTCCTCTCCGAGCCCGCCCGCGCGTTCCATGCCAGCAATCTCCCACCATTTGGCACCCGGCGACTTCTCAAGTACGATTGGCTTGAGAAAATCCACCGATTTCCGCAACCCTTCATCAAGGTCGAAATATTCGGATTCCATCTCGACCGAAAGCACGTGGTCATAGCCGATGAAGCGGAGGGTTGTGGCAAATTCGCGCCATTCTAGCTCGGAGTGCCCCCATCCAACCAGAGTGTATGTCCAGGAACGATCCGCCGGTTGTTCAGGGGTACTGGAGTCTGTGTTTCCCCGCAGCCGCGCATTGTGGGGGTGGAAGGTAACGTCTTTTACGTGGACGTGCTGAACGAGTGGACCGAGAAAGCGCGCGGCTTCGATTGGGTCAATGCCCTGATACCACAAATGCGAAATATCGAAGTTGCAAGCAACAACATCACCGATTTCATCGTGCAACCGCTTCACGGCGACAGGGTTGTGGATCATATCGCCGCCATGCATCTCAAAACACAGCGTGACGCCGTGATCGGCAGCAATCTTCCCGTGTTCACGCCAGTAAGGGAGCAACCGCTTTTCCCACTGCCATTCAAGGGTGTCTCGCAGGAAGGGCCACTCGGCGAAGGTCACCCAATTTGGGGCGGTATCGCCTTCGGCGCCTTCAGGCAGCCCTGCCAACAGCGTCATCCGCCTAATTCCGGCTGCCTCCATAAATTTCCAAGACTCGCGAAGTTCCTGCGAATACTTATCGGCGACCGCCTTATTCGGCATGAGCGGCGCACCGTGCGCTCCCATAGCGCTGATTTCGAGTCCATACCGAGCATAGGTGTCATGCCAGCGATCAATTTCACCTTTGTCTGCGAGGAGTTTCTGCGGATCACAGTATTTCCTCGCCCAAAGCCCCGCGATTCCAACCTCTATCGCCTGAAACCCTAGGTCTTGCGCATACCGCAGACCATCCTCAAAATCTAAATGCATCAAGTTCTGTGAAATCACTCCGAGTTTCATGTAAATCTCCTTCGTTTCTTACCTCAGTATCATAGGAACTGCGCACAATCCAATCTATTTTTACTGCATCGATTTGGCAGTTTTCAATCGTGTCCTCAATCTGCAAGCTATGTCCTCGGGGACACTTACTTATTTCGGAAAAATTTTGATTAATTTTCGCTGCTCCGATTGCTTCTGAAACGAGCCAAACACTAGCTTCGCGGTATGTCTTGAGCTTGTCTAAATAAGTCGGGAACCATGGGTCCAAAAGTGACCTTTTGTGTCCTATAATCGGAGTTTAAAATTTCCTGGTTTCACTTCGTGGCAGGTTTGAAGACTTCATGTGATTTTGAATAGTTAATGGCGGCTCGTGATTGTAATGCGCGGCACCGGCTGCACTGCTTGTAGTGTAACAGATCGATTGCAGACTGTCAACCGTTCATTTCCACCGCGTTACTAAATCGGGTTGGGTAAAGCGGAATTGGGGAAACGCAAGCAATGGAATACAATCTAGCACCCGTAGGAGGGAATTCCAATTCCCGAAATGTCGCTAAGCGATCTTGAAAAAGTATTTGTAGGTTGGGTAGAGCGGCTAATACCAAAACCGTTCTGATTGCATCAAACGTTCA
Source organism: Candidatus Poribacteria bacterium (assembly GCA_028819845.1). Lineage (GTDB taxonomy): Bacteria > Poribacteria > WGA-4E > WGA-4E > PCPOR2b > JAPPKS01. Next base: position 278,398 of record JAPPKS010000012.1, read on the forward strand.
GGACGCAAAGCACCCCGCATTGAAAATTATGTGCAGCGAAACCCAACGCTTTTCTGCCGTCTATAGATTTCAAAAGCGTTGGGTTTCGCTACCCACTACCAATGCTTGAACGCAGTCAACACATCAAACTTATGCATCATAATCCACATGTTTCAACATTCCCGCTCTACCCAACCTACAAGAGCTGCGCCTTCGCTATTCGGTCAGTTGATCACTCCCTATTCAGTCGCTTGATCTTTCACTATTCGCTGGGTTAATCGCTTGTCAGGCGGCCTGAATGGCATTCGCCGTGGTGTCCGTTATTGGCGTGAATTTCCTCCCAGATTTCTGCAAACTGAACATGGTCAACTTGTGCATTGCAAGAAAACGACTCTCATGCATTGCAAAACGGCACAAACTCTGATAAAATAGCTCTGATAAAATAGGTACATGACGATACGGAATTTGAACCGGTATTGAATTTAAAGTCATGTTTTCAACACCGAAGGAGTGTGCCATACTATGAAAGTGGTGGAGTATATTGCAGAAATACTGCCCAACGGTTCTCTGGCATTGCCCGACGACATCCGCAAGGAATTGGGATCTCAAAAGCACGTCAAGGTCAGGTTGACTGTGAAAACCCCTTCAACACCTAATCTTCAGAAGGGTTGGCAAATTTTCAGAAACCTTGGAAAAGATGCTGTTGATGGGAAACTATCCAACACTTCCAAAAAGCATGATGAATACCTTTACGGCGTTCGGAAATGAGAGAAATCTTTGGAGATACCAGCTTTTTCCTACCCTTATCCTACCCGATACTACCCCAGCCCAAACGTCGCACTTTGCCGACGTGCAGTGTTTGTAGGTTGGGTTGATTTCGCGGCGAGATGCAACCAATACAACCTCCCCTAACCCCTCCTTGGTAAGGACGGAAATAAAAACAAAAATCCTCCCCCTTATTAAGGGGGAGTTAGAGGGGGTCGTAAATATATCGGCGGGAATCGGAATCGCCTCCTACCAATATTCAACCCCCCGTAGGATCAATCGCCGAGTCGCGGCACCCTTTGTTCGTTTATTTCCTTCAGCAATACCTGTGTGTTTTTAGGTTGGGTAGAACGCGCATTACCAAATCCGTTCCGATAGCATTAACCATTCAGGACGCGAAAAACCAGACATTGCCAATTAGGTGCAGCGAAACCCAACGCTTTTCTGCTGTCTAGAGATTTCAAAAGCGTTGGGTTTCGCTTCGCGCTGCCAATGCTTGAACGCAATTAACACACCAACGTTATGCCTTATTATCCACATGTTTCAACAATCCCGCTCTGCCCAACCTACAAGAACTACGGAAAGTTGCCGGTTCAATTGGAATGTTTAAGTCGAGCAGCATCATAACTCGAAATTATCTTGATACCGAATTTCTTTTCTACTTGGACTTTGTTTTGGGAATGAAATACAGATCCGATTCCGGCATTGCCGGCTTTGTCATCAGTACAAAACCACTCATTTCCAGACGCATAGTGTGCCGAAAGTAAGTCACCGTCAACCCATTCAGCAATGACTTCTTGAAATTTCTTCTCGAATTCAGATGGTATTCCTTTGTTAACTGGCTTGACGAGGTTAAACCTCTCTTTCAGTTGATTGTACGCCGCTTGTCCACATCCCAGTGTTACTATATACTCACTGCACCTTGCTTGCAGGTCAGCATATTTCCAGAATTCATCTTCATTACCGTAGTCTACATACATGGCAGGCGGGATGTTTTTAGGACGTACCGTTCCAAATCTCGTCATCCGGAGTACCCGGAATCCCAGATCTTGTGCCTCAAGTAGTTTAGCCTTCAGACGCGGATGGAAACCTGGATGAAGTTCTTCATTTGGTTTGAAACTCACGCCCATGTTCAACTTACTATCTTCGGTTGGTACAACCCTAAATTTTATACTGGGTTCATATTTTTCAAAGAACTCAGTTCTCAATTTATTCTGAATTGCTTCTAAGCTCAAAGCTATTTCACAGATGTATGGGTGTATTACGCCGGTGCGAATTTTGTCCTTTATCTTTGCATAGTGGCTTACGGCATTGCCAACCACCTTTTCCCATACATTTGAATCAAACGTTACGTTCATAGGGTGCTCCATTTCTTAATTGGTTACGATCTTGTCACGTGATTTGGATTTTCGTCAATCTCTCATTCGCTGGTGTACGACTGTTTCGAAAATTAATTTCAACCAGTACGCGACCAATACCATGAATTGGTTGAGGATATGGCCGCCGCAAGCCAAATAATCTAGAATCTGCTACGATATCGGATTTTCGAAAAGCGTTGGGTTACGCTACACCATTCGCATATTCACACCATCTGAACATACGAACGACTATAAAAAAATTGTGCGCTTTTTACCGTGTCCGCTCAACCCAACCTACAGAAAATACTAATGGGTAATGCGTAATGAGTGATGAGTAAGCACATGGGCTTTTGTAGGATGGGGGCAGCGAGCAATTCGAGTACGAATTCTAGGTTAGATTTGTTTGGTGCATTGAACATCAAACTTAGCGATACGCGTCCAGCGAAACCCAACGATTTTGCGATTGAACAAGGAGCGCGATAGTCTTGCCGTCGATGAAGACTATGGCAGAACTCTCGTCCTCCCTTTTCGGTCGGTTGATTGCTGTAGCCGACTTAAAATATTGGTGTTTATAAAATTTCCGCCGCCAAATTTCGATATTCCGCGAATGCGCAAGAATTTTATCTAATTTTTGACATTCATACACGTTTTGACTTAGAATTGGTGGCTTTGAAAGAAGTTTGATAGAATACATGGAACTCAAACATTTGAGGAAAATTTGACATGGTAATAAAACCAGAAAACAGTTGGACTGCTGATGACCGATCATTTACGGTCCTTGTTTATAACTATAATCCTTGTAACCAAGGGATTGTCAGTGTGCTTAAGTATTCGGAAAAGAAGTATTCACCGCTTTTGTGGCATAATATTAGATTTTCAACGCCTGAACGCCTCCGATCCTTAGACACGTCGGCGGGATCGGAACTTTTAAAAGATAAATTGGAGGCGACAAGTCAAAAGATCATTCCCATAGAAAAGCCAAGTGAGTTACACGATAATAGTGCGAACTCGCTAAATGCGGATTCACTTCAAATAATGACTCAGTTAAAATTGACATTTCGGTATGATGCGTATTGGATTTACAGCACTACATCACAGCTCACTTCAAAAGATGCAATTTCGCCAGACTACGATTGTATTACACGAATCGAAAACCCGTACAAGTTTGCTCTGTTGATCGGTAGAAACATTGCCAATAATATCTGCTCTGAGAAAGGATTTGCACGGAAACATTTGGAGACTCGCTCGCACGGAAAAGATTTTGAGACTTACAAGCGATTTCGTGAATCCCACGATTGGATTGGTGAGACGATAATAGTTGTGACGCATGGGTTCGTTAAATATACATATGGTGAATTTGAGATTGACGATGCTCCACCTCCATTTAAAAAGCGCCGTGAATATAGCGGTCAGCACGAATATAGATTTACAGTTCAAGTTTTGGGGCACTCTTTGAAAAGACCGTACTTGGACATAGAATCCTCTCCTGAAATGAAAAATTTAATGGCCGTTGTTGATGAAGATTTTTATGAGTCGCTAGCTAACGAAGACGTGTCCCCCAGAAACATGATTGAAAGCCTGAATGTTGAGCGTATTCAGCATCTGCAATTGCAATGCCGAGAGGGGCACGAGTGGGTTAAAGTTTGCGATTACGACCCCAATACCTATCAGCCGGTAGACATTAATACCAGTGTATCACAAAAATACCTGAATCTTGAATTGTTAGAAATTGATGTTCCGACATTTTATCGTACTGGGAGATTAAGTTTTAGGCTAAAAGAAGGGGCGCTTAAACGTGATAGTGTCACTGGCATTTTCCGCTGTGCTATAAAATGTGCAGGACATCCGAGTCGTTTTATATCTATCAATTTGATTAAGGATCTTGCATAGTAAGAATCAGAGCAATAAAAGCCAACTGCACGGATTTTTTGTAAGCGTTTGTCGGTAAATCAATACTCTCATTGATATTTTCTCTCTTTAATGAGTCGTTTTACTTTTTCTTTTTGCGACAAATTGGAACGGTTTCAACAACGGTTTATGTAGGTTGGGTTGGGCCAGCGACGAAACTCAACCTGCAAGCACTAGGAAGAACTTGAAAAACTATCGCCTTCCCTATTCGCTCAGTTGACCGCTCCCTATTCATTCGCTTGATTCTTCGCAATTCGGTGGGTTAATCTCTTGTCAGGGCGCCTGAATGGCATACACCGTGATGTCATTATTGACGTAAGATTCCTCCGAAATTTCTGCAAACCGAACATGGTTAACTTGCGCGTTTTAGGAAAACGATTCTCATGCATTCCAAAACGGCACAAACTCTGATAAAATAGGAACATGAGGATACGGAATTTGAACCGGTATTGGATTTAAGGCCATGTTTCCAATACCAAAGGAGTGTGCCATACTATGAAAGTGGTGGAGTATATCGCAGAAATACTGCCCAACGGTTCTCTGGCATTGCCCGACGACATCCACAAGGAATTGGGATCGCAAAAGCACGTCAAGGCCAGGTTGACTGTGAAAACCCCTGCAACACCTAATCTTCAGAAGGGTTGGCAAATTTTCAAAAACCTTGGAAAAGATGCTGTTGCTGGGAAACTGTCCAACACTTCGAAAAAGCATGATGAATACCTTTACGGCATACGGAAATGAGAGAAATTTTTGTAAATACCAGCTTTTTCCTTTTGAACCCTTATCCAACCCGATACTACCCCACCCCAAACACCGCACTCATACCGACTTACAGATTTTTGTAAATTCGGTTGATTTTGCGGCGAAACCCAACCTATGGAATACAGTGTAACACCCGTAGGAGGGAATTCCAATTCCCGACATGGCGCTAAAGTAATCCCAACAGGTCGCGATGCTGAGATCGCTCCTACAGAATAAAATGCCGTACCCGTAGCAGAGAATTCCGATGCCCAACACGTCGCTAGGCGATTCACAACAGGTCGCGATGCGCAGATCGCTCCTACATGAAAAAAACAATTGTTACACTGCCACGAATCGCGTTAAAATCTTTTACAAAACATCTTACCAAGAGAACAAAACATGAACCGAACCACAAACAAAGGATACCGTCAACTGCGGAAAGGTAGAAAATCAATACCTGGCACATATTACTCCATCACACTCACTACTTATAACCGGGAACCCTTCTTAACGGACACCTGCATTCCAGCTATTATCTATGAATCCTTTGACTGGCTTGAAAAAGAGGCACGTCTCAAATGGATGTGCATCATGGTGATGCCGGACCACATTCACGTTGTCTTCCAGCTCGGAAACAAACAGAATTTATCTAACCTCGTCCAATCATTCAAGAGGTTCACAGCAAACCAAATCAACGCGCGGCTGCGGCGAAACGGTCCTATTTGGCAAGCTAACTACTATGACCACGGCATCCGCCGCGATGAATCCTTAAACAAAATTATTCGTTATTGTTACGAAAATCCAGTCAGAAAAGGACTTGTCAAACGGCCTGAAAATTACCCGCATTGGCGATGTAAATTCGATATGCGGTAGGAGGGAATTCCGATTCCCGACAGGACGCCAAGCGATTCACAACAGGTCGCGATGCGGAGATCGCTCCTACAGAA
>JAPPKS010000025.1 GCA_028819845.1 Candidatus Poribacteria bacterium
AGTGGCACCGCTGGGTAGCTATGTTCGGAAAGGATAAACGCTGAAAGCATCTAAGTGTGAAGCCTCCCTCAAGATAAGATATCCCACAGAGTTAATCTGGTAAGGCTCCTTTGAGATTAAGAGGTTAATAGGCCAAATGTATAAGCAGTGTGAGCTGTTTAGCTAACTGGTACTAATAAGCCGAGGGCTTGATACCTTCTTATTGAAGTAAATCTTCAAATCTATAGAGTTGTCAAATAGCAGTAAACGAAACAATTGCCGTTTACAGACTTAGCATTAAAAACGAATTAGTTTATCTTCCGGTGACAATGGCGGAGGGGAAACACCCGTACTCATTCCGAACACGGCAGTTAAGTCCTCCAGCGCTGATGATACTTCGAGGGTAACCTTGTGGAAAAGTAGGTCGTTGCCGGGAGAATTATTCCGCCTGTATTGTACGTGAATCTCGTATAATACAGGCTTTTTTTGTCCAAAAATCCGAGTTGAATTCGTGTTCGTAGCTATAATTTGGTGCGCCAATCCAAATCCCGATGTGATTGGTAACGTTCAGGATGATTAGTGGATTTATTTTTTGGGGGTAAGCGTAGTTTAGTTGCGATCTTACTATTCGAAAATTTTGATAGGCGGCGGGGCAACGCGACGCACGACTTCTGAGCCCGTGAGTTCCGATAGTAAGGTATGGACGTTTTTCCCAAGGATAGGGTGAACTACATCCGGTGAGATTTCGGCGAAAGGAAGGAGCACAAAACGGCGACGCTGCATTTCAGGATGCGGCACTAACAATTCTGGCATGTCTACACATTGGTTGCCAAAGATTAAGAGATCTAGATCAATCTCTCTGGGTCCCCAACGGAACCGTTGCTCTCGTCCAATACGATTTTCAATTGTCTTTAACAACGCCAAAAGCGAGCGGGGTAATACCTTGGTTTCGATTGCGATGACGCCGTTAATAAACCAATGCTGGTTCTTATATCCGACAGGTTCAGTCTCATAGAGTGACGATATTTGCATCGGCGTAACGCCATCTGCGTCTAGTAGCAGGTGTAATGCGCGATTGATGTGAGCAAATCGATCTCCGATGTTCGATCCAAAACCGATATAGACATCTGCCATATTTCAGTTGAGAAATGTGCAGTTCAGAATCACCGATTAATCGTGGTACATTTTTCAGAGTTCTATTTTTCCAGTCCAAGGAGGCGCGCTGCGGTGGCATACAAAACTTTGTGCTTTATCTGGTCGTCTCGAAAGGGCAGTTTGTGGAAGTCATTCACACTTTCTGGTAGTGGTCGTGTCGGGTAAGCAGTTCCATAAACGATACGATCTGCCAGTAACAAGTTTGCTGCACGGACATATTCGAGGCCGCCAGGCATCTCAGGATATATCATATACATATCCGGGGACACATATACGTTAGGGCAAGAGTAAGCAACTGCAATTGCTTGATGTACCCACGGCCATCCGCCGTGGCACATGATCAGTGTAAGCCTGGGAAAGTCCCTGGCGACACGTTGGATGGCGATAGGATTGACGTATGTATAGTCAGGCCCCATGAGACCTCCTCCGGATATTGCCGCAATTATTCCCAGACGTTCCGCCTCTGCATAGAGCGGGTAATACACACGGTCATCCGCAGCGCGTGCTGGGGCTGATCCCATGGGTTCCAGGTGAATTCCCGGCATCTTGGGGTGCTCAGCGACCTGACGCAGTTCATCAAGAGAATCTCGTGGACGGACACTATTCACCGCAGGGAATCCCACAAAGCGATTAGGATATGCCTCGACGAGTTCATAAATGTCCTCGTTTGTAATTTTGCCGTACTGTTCATCTGCCAACCGACCCATTACGACTCCCCACCGAATTCCCGATTCATCCATTTCTTGAAGGAGCAGGTCCATCGAACGTTCTGCGGCTGAGCGAGGACGCTCGGCGCCTTTAATCTCTGGCGCATAGCCGCCGGGCGGAAAATTATAAACAGCCAAGGTAGTTATGCTCTTCCACGGCGGCCGCAGCCGCATATCAATAATCATCTGATAATTCCTCCTTTATTTCTCTAAGAATGCGGCAATCTTCCTCCCCGCCTTCCTATTCTCGTCTCTGCGCGAAGAAAATCAATAATGGCAACGAGGGTAATCATTGTGTGGACCATTAGAACTTTACAATCTTTGACACGGTGTGCCGTTTTCCACCGGTATTTTTGTGAAAATGTGTCCCATTAGCATACGCGAATTTGGAAGTGAACCTGATGGGCAAGTGCTTCCTTTGCCAAACCAAGCCTCACCGGCTGAATGCGCAACGTTAACGGAAGTTGAATACGCAGCCATGCTGGCGGTTGTGTTTCCGATTCGTGCTGGTAGGTGCCGGCAAACCCGACCGTGTACAAATCACCATTGATGAAATTTGGATGAAATTTGTGTGATGGTAAAGTTTAACGCCGCGGACAGCTGAATAGGTATATTCCTCGGCGTCATCGCAAAGTCGTGCTTAGGGATTTCCCCAAGGTTATGTTGGGCCCATTCTCCTCACTGGGTGCGCATTGTTGTTTTGGACGGCTTGGTTCAGAGAGTAAAATGGACTGACTATTAGAACGTCAATGTTTCAGAAAGCATGGACTTCATGTCCATCCTCAACGGTGCTGCCTGATTTTGAATCTCTTGGTTTGACAAGCATGTTTTGCAGCGGACACGGTTGATTTCTCAAATAATCTTGATTTTATAGAGAAGTGCCGCAAAAGCAATTTGGCGATTTCGCGAAATCTCGGGTGCTTTCAGCGTTTCGCGCTTCCCTTTGCATCCGCGTTTGTAAATTGCCTGCCGTTTGGATTTCAGTACATCTCAACGGAAAAAGCGGTAGACCACCTCCCCTTGCGCGATGCCGACAATCGTCCACAAGCCGCCCACCATGTGTTGTCCTAGGATTAGCCCCGCGAAGAACGGTACGAAATGACGATACAACCGCGGTCCTCCCACCGTCAGGATGGTGGTCTTCAAACCCCAAGCGAGAAGAATGGAAAACCAGGCTCGCTTTTCCATCACAGATCCACCTGCGACAGCATAACCTACCGGGTGAAAGGGAAATCCAACATATCGATGATGGAACACCATCAGAATCCCTGTTACCACCGCGCCAATTCCCATCTCGTGCAGGAGCTCATAGTTCCGATGCCCAGGCGCCAAGACCCACGGCTGAAGTCGGCGAAAGGGTTCCATACCGATTTGATGCTGGACGTTCACTGCTCCGAATCGATACATCGCTTCAAGGAATATGCAAAACCCGATGAACGTCCCGATGATCGAGGCGATGACCATCGCCGCCAGGAACGCCCGCCCCCGCCCTCCGGCAACCTGAGCTGTCTTGAAACCCTCAAGTTGATGACCGATGGGAACGCTTCGGTAAGCACGACTCATCCAATAAAACCCGCTGAACAGTGCAACGTTGTTCATTCCAATGCGCTTCGGGCCGAAGATGTTTAATAAGACCTGTTCGGGCCCCATGAATTCCGCGCCGTGAGATGGAGGCCCCGCCTCGGCTCGAATGCGGCTAATCGCGATCATATATGCGAGATAAATCAGTAAAAAGAGCGTGCCCACCCAAATCGACAGTCCCGCCCCCATAAGCATCACCACAAGCAATACCACGCCGCCTACTAGACCAAAAACGGCGCTTCGGTACCGCATCGGCTCCCTTTCATCGCTTGTATCCAGCTTGGGTCGAAGGGCTGTCCGAAGCACACTCCTCAAGTGTCGACGGCCAGTCCACGCGACAATTGCGGTAAGAATCATCCACGAACCGGCAGTCTGATAACTCCGAAATGGGCCTGGCGTTTCCCATATGCCGATTGCTGAACGGAATACTAGTTCCACCTTCCACATCAAGTAGAAAAACCAAGCTGACAGCGACAGATTTACGGGGAGGAAATAACCTAATCCCACGACAAAAGGATAAATCCATGCGACTAGCGGCTTGGCTGCCGTCCAAGGCTTCTCCGTCATGTACACGCCAATATCCATGCTAAGTGTAAACACGGGAATGATCGGAATGTAGGCGTGCAACCCGTTAATCAGGTCTAACGTCCCCGCCAGTGCGAAGCCCAACCACAACAGCCGATTCCTCAAAATAGAACTGCCTGTTGCGAGCGCTATTGGCAACTGGATAATCGGATAAGCTAATTTTTCGTGCTCAGTCCACTGACGCCTAACAATAGCAGTCAAGCAGAGCGTAACGAAGAGCAGGATTATCAGGAACGCGCTCCAGTAAAGCACGGGCCTGAACCATGCGTGTATGTGTGCTTCATGGTAAAATGCGGACTCTCCGAGAAAATAGCCTTGTGCGGCCGCGTTGTCAATTCGGAGCCATGAGGGAAGGTGGCGGAGAAATAGGTTCTCCCAGTCATTTTCCGGCGTCGCGTACCAGCCGGTACCGGCGAGAGATTGGACCAACACGAGCATTAAATCGTGTCCAAAGATTCCCGTAGCGACAGTGAGCATCACGAAAACAATTAAGAGTTCGCTCGGGCCAAACGCGGCACGCGGCGCAACTCGCCGGAGTACACTGTTAGCGGCAACAAGCACAAACAACGTGAAGGTCACATTGTAAAAGATTGTCAGAAGTGTCGAAAATGTGCCTGGGTAAACAGTTTCGGCGCGCATCAACCAAAACTGGTTCACTGGTATCAGCAGGGAACCGAGGACTACGGCGCAAATGGGCTTGATGTGGAAGTTTCGTTTCGCCATACAGGGAGCAGTACGGGTTGAAAAGGATAATTAATGCGCCGGAAAAAGACTTGGTGAAGTGCGGTGACGGGCTTTCAAAATGGAACCATTTTTCGGTGGGCGTTTCTTAACCGAAGCCAATTCGCCTTACTGCAAACGAGTCAATGACAGATTCCAGATGAAATATTGAAATGCGAGGTAGCCGGTTCCTCGACAACGCAAAGGATTCGGGAACAGTAGGGATTTTGGTTGTCGTACAGAATTACGAACGGCAATCCAGAACCGATTGAAGAATAGTCTTGAATGGGGTATGGAGCCCGAGATGCATTCCCAGCCTCAATCCGACAAAGGAGGTGCATCGCAGGCTCCATGAAAAGCATTTTTTACGTACAGCGAGCGTTGTTAATCCGAAGTCTTCAAGGCGGCCCACGTAATGGCAAGTTTACTTTTCGGAGAGACGGCGGTACCTCCTCCCTGAAAAAATTGCATAATCTCGTCGGCCGATAAGGCTCGATTCCAGATGTGGAATTCGTCCAACACGCCCTCGAAGTTCTGTTGCCTTGGATTACCCGCCGCTAAAATCCCCATGTCTCCGAAATACATCGGCTCCGAAGTGAGGATAATCGGTCCCATATCCGGCTCTGTGTGAATTGCAACGCCATCAAGGTACGACGTGCTTGCCGTTGGGGAGTGTACCCACGCGCAGTGATGCCATTGTCCCCAATCTGCCGCATATGGAGAAAAAGTAAATCCCGGTCCGCCGCCCCAGTGGAACCGCCAGCCCGGATCTTCTTCAAGGATGTACCACTGAATTCGGTTGACTTTATCCGACTTATCCATCATTGCACCTCGGCTAAGCGGTTTTGCCCAATTTGCCACAGTGAACGAACCGTCGGCACCGAAGAAGTCGTTGGAATGAGCGACGGTCACTTTCGTATCGTCCGCAGGGGAGAATTCCAATGCGTATCCACCTCCTTGGGCATCAGTTGTCCAAGTAGCGCGTTCAACCGTACCATCATGCCCGCCGATTTCATCACGGGCAACGCCGCCCTGTCCTTCGTCAAATGACCATTTGCCCACCAACCCGTCAGTAACAGCAGAGAACGCATTGGAATACAAAAACGCGATCGCAACAATTACCATCAACGCTGTGCACCATTTCTGTTGTTGCATTATTTTTTCCTTTCTTGAAACGAACCAGATGGTATCGTAAGTTATGTGCGACTCAGATTACTCTTTCACACTATTTCAAGGTTTTCCAGTGTTAGCACAGAAGAGACACAACAATGGTTATGATTGGGTACCCTCGACCAAAAAACCAACTGTGACCATTTACGCGGTGATACTAGCTATTGCGGTGAGAATTTACCCCCTTTCTCTCCACCACTCAGACTTTGAGGGGCAAAAGGGGGAGGAAGAAATGGCTGGACTTAACCATTTCAAGTCATTTTAACCGAATTCAGCTTTAATCAAAATTTATTTATGAATCCTCTAATTAATCCTCCGCTCGGTTTTCTGATGTAAGAGCGCTCGCAGCAGAACGGGAAAGAATACTACGGTATTGCTCGCATTAATTCCTCGTTTTCACGGCTGCCCACGTCATTGCCAATTTCTTGCGGGCAGAGACAGCGAGAATCTGATCGATACCCTTGTCGTACACTTCAGCGACTTCATTGGCAGATAATGGGCGGTTCCAGAACCCAATCTCGTCAATAATGCCCTCGAAGTTCTGTTGCTTGGGATTATTGCCGGGGAGGACTCCCATGTCTCCGAAGTACATCGGCTCACCGGTGGGGACAAATTTGCCCAGTCCCTTCTGGCTGTGAACTTCTTCTCCGTTGACATAGGCAACACTTTCATCAATCGGATCGTGTGACCATACGACGTGGGACCATTCTCCAAATTCGACTACGGGGCCATCGGAAAAGGTGAAGTTTGGACCGGCACCCCAATGTAGTCGCCCATCTTCCATGAGAAACCACTGGATTCTATCTGCCCGGCCAGACTTATCCATCATTGCGCCGCGGCTCAGCGGCCTTATCCAGTTCGCAACGGTTAATCCGTCCGGGAGTTCATCAAGATCCTTGTCATCTTCAACACGTACTTTTGTATCATCTTGCGGCACGAATTTAAGCGCGGTGCCCTTAATTGCATTATCTGTCCAATCGGCACCCTCAACCGTTCCATCATGGCCGCCGATTACATCGCCGGCTACCTTGCCTTCGCCCTCGTCAAAGGACCAATAGCCAATCAAACCATCTAAGACATCACAGAACACTAAGGGCTGAATTGCAAGCGCTACTAGGGCGACTACTGTTGCACAGCGTACGCATCGTTTCATGACTAGCTCCTTTCTCAAAATTAAGAGTTGTTGCCCTGGACGAAGTTAAACATCAGTTTTTTGCGAGCTTTGCTCCACTCAAGGATTGTTAATTGTGCACCTTCACCGCCGCCCATGTCATAGTCACTTTACTGCGGGGGGAAACGGCAAGAATTGTGCCAATCCCCCTCTCAAAGACTTCGCTGATTTCCTTCTCAGATAAGGGACGATTCCAAAATCCGAAGTCGTCCATGATTCCTTCGAAATTTTGTTGTTTTGGATTTCCGGCGGCTATAACCCCGCTTCTTCCGAAGATCATCGGTTCGCCGGTTGGAATAGGCGCCCCCATGTTCAACTCTTCATGGAATATCTCACCGTTTACATACACGACGCTCAATTCGGCCGAATGTGACCATGCGACGTGGGACCACTTTCGAAAGGATACAGGATTTTCGCTAAAGGCAAAATTGGGCCCGCTACCCCAATGAAGGCGTCCATCGTCAAAGAAGAACCACTGTATGCGTAAATGGTTGCCACCAGACTTATCCATCATTGCGCCTCGACTCACCGGCCAGATCCAGTTCGTCACCGTATGACCATCTGGAAGATTATCAAGAACTTCGGCATCCGGAACCACAATTTTCGTATCCTCTTCAGGCGAGAATTGCAGCGCCCATTTTCCGGACTTCGCTCTGTCGGTCCAAGCGGCGCGTTTAATGGATCCATCATTTCCGCTAACCAGGTCGTGAGCCACGTCTCCCTCTCCTTCGTCAAACGGCCAGTAACCGACTAGTCCATCAATGATGTCAGCGGCGAAAATGCTGGTGTGGACAGCGAGTCCAAGAAGTGTTATCAACACAGCACAACATTTTTGTCGTTTCATGACTTTGTCCTTTCGCGAAATGACGGATTGACATTCTCACCGCGCCGCCGCACTAAAGTGCCGGCCTCGTGAAGAACCCGGTTTTTGCAACATTCACTTTGCGCAGGCACCGATTTAACGCATGTGTTTGATTTTCCCCCAGGACGTCGTCAGGGCGCCGATGGGTGAGACAGCGATTGGTTCTTCAAACAACTCCAACATCTCGCTGTCAGTCATGGCACGATGATACCACCTGTGTTGGTCCATTATGCCCACGAACGCGGCATGCCCTAGATTCCCGAGTCGCCAATAGTCGTTTGTCTGGTCGAGCGAAGGTACTTCCAAGTTCTCGGCAACGCGCACCCCGTTGTGGTACATTGCGGCGCCTGATCCGGTCGAATAAGTCAAAGCCATATGGAGCCACTCGTTTAATGCGGCCGGCGGTTGCTCTTTCGCATCTGTACCCCACCACCGCTTACCGGAACGCACCTCAAGCCGCCCTCTTCCATACTGGAGGTCAAGGTTGAATTGGTCGTGCTTATAGGTCACTCGATTTTCTCCATCCGGATCGAGCGCGAGCGGCTTCACCCAAACACTGATGGTGAAGGCGTCTTTAGCAACCAGTCCCTCGTCCACTGCAGCGTCAGCGAACTGATCCGGAGAGGTGAATTCGATTCCTTTTCCGATTAGTCCCTGGCTCGTTCGAGAGGCGGTGCTAAGCTTACCGTCGAATCCATTACCACTTGAATCAACTAGAACATCGCCATCGCTTTCAAATTCGTAAAAGAGAATGAGTCCGTCGTCTATGCCGGCGGCGGCAACCGAGGCGAGGGTGAAGAGCATCAAGGAAACGCCGAACCCAAAACTTCCATTTCTCATCATTGCAACCTCCTCATATCTGCCGGAAAATTTTAACGGTTAAATTGGTGTATTATATTGCACTGACCATTTCGTGTCAAGCGGTAAAGGCGCGATTTGGCAGTTATTTATCCAGACGATAAAAGGCGTGAGTTTCAGTAGTGAATCGTGACTATCTTAAGGCTTGCATCAATTAATGAACAGCTTACCGCGAAAATCAGAAATCGAGAATGAAAAAAGTACCATCCAAATTTCAATGAAGCGGGAATGCTTTGCTTGCTTTCGCAGCCTATGGAAACACAGAAATGGCTAATCTGATTGCCGACTCATTTTGTGCTAATAATGGGAAATTCTTAGAAGGAAGGAGCGTTTGGAAAACCGACGCGTAAAAACAAAAAAAATGACAGTGAGGCGTAAAAATTCAAGAGCTAAATGAAATTTACGCTTCACCTGTACGGGTTAAGCACTTACGAATTTTTGAATTGCGATGGACGTGTTGTGCCCGCCAAATCCAAAAGCGTTTGATATGGCAACCTGAATTTCTGCGTTCCGGCCTAGGTTGGGGACATAATCGAGATCGCATTCCGGATCCGGAGTCTCGTAATTTATCGTTGGAGGGATATAGCCTTTTTCCATGGCGCAGACACTGGCAATGAGCTCAATTGCGCCAGCGGCGCCGAGTAAGTGCCCCGTCATTGATTTGGTCGAACTCACGGCAAGCTGATTCGCATGGGTGCCGAAGAGTGTTTTGATGGCGAGTGTTTCCGCCACATCGCCTGCGGGCGTTGAGGTGCCGTGTGCATTGATATAGTCAACGCGCTCAGGGCTAATTTGTGAATCTTGCAGAGCGAATTGCATCGCCTTGGCTGCGCCTTCGCCGCCCTCTGAAGGATGCACCATGTCACATGCGTCGGAACTCATGCCATAACCGACGATCTCTGCATAGATGGAAGCGTTTCGCTTTAGGGCGTGAGAAAGGGATTCCAGCACCAAAATCCCCGCGCCCTCTCCCATTACGAATCCATCTCGGTCTTTATCAAACGGACGGCATGCACGCTGAAGTTCTTCGTTACGCGTCGACATGGCACGCATCGAACAAAAACCCGCAAAACTCAATGGCGTAATCGCGGCTTCAGTGCCGCCTGTGAACATCACATCGGCATCCCCGCGTTGAATAATGCGGTAGGATTCCCCTATCGCATTGTTGGCGGTGGCGCAAGCGGTAACTGAGGCAAAGTTTGGCCCCTTGAGGTTTAAATGGATTGAGACCTGCCCGGCAGCCATATTGATAATCTCGTGAGGTACAAAGAACGGGCTCACGCGCTTTGGCCCCCTCTCTAACAAGATTCGGTGGTTTTCTTCAATCACACTAAGGCCGCCAATCCCGGACCCGACGCCAACGCCAGCGCGGTATGGATTGACTTGAGACAGATTCAGCCCTGAATCCTGCTGTGCCATTATCGAGGCGACAAGTGCGTATTGAATAAACAGAGGGAGGCGTGTTACAGCTTTCGGCGGTAGAAATGCCTCGGGTTCAAATCCTTTGACTTCTCCAGCCACTTGTGTTCGAAAATCTGTCGGATCAAAGTAAGTCACCCTATCAATCCCGCTTTTACCCGACGCGATTGACTCCCAAAATTCCGGAATGGAAGAGCCCACCGGGCTGATAACTCCCATGCCGGTAATAACGACTCGCTTCACGAGATTTACCTCTAAATTCTTGGTGTCTGTCGTAACCTGTTTCTGCTATGATACGGAGCTAAACATGCGAATTCATGTAGTCAATCGCATCTTGTACGGTCCGAATCTTCTCGGCGTCACTGTCTGGAATTTCAATATCGAATTCCTCTTCAAGTGCCATGATTAGTTCGACCGTGTCTAGCGAATCTGCACCCAAATCATCCATGAAAGAGGCATCAGCCTTTACCTGCCCCTCATCAATTTGTAACTGGTTTGCGATTATCTTTATAAGCTGGTTTTGATCGATTGCCATCGAATTAATGAACCTCCTATTTCACATAGTTTAGATTTTGAGCGTTACGAAAAATACGACCTACAAACAACATTTCGTAAAATTACATCACCATGCCGCCATCAACTTGGACGACTTGACCGGTGATATATTGAGCTGCATCAGATGCCAAAAATAAAGCGACTTGCGCCACATCTTCCGGTAGGCCAAATCTGCCTACAGGAATCATCTCCAAAATTTTCTGTTGATCTTGTTCCGCAAGATTTGCCGTCATATCCGTTTGAATGAAGCCGGGTGCAATTGCGTTCACAGTAATACCACGCTTAGCGACTTCTCGCGCAATTGACTTGGTCAAACCGATGACACCGGATTTGGAAGCGGCATAATTCGCCTGTCCTGCATTTCCCATTAAGCCGATTACTGATGTAATATTGATAATTTTCCCGCTTTTTTGGCGCATCATAGAGCGGATAACGGCGCGCGCACAGTAGGCAGATCCTGTGAGATTTGTTTGCAGGACTGCATCCCAGTCTTCATCTTTCATGCGCATGAGTAAGGCATCCCGCGTGATTCCTGCGTTATTTACCAGAATATCGACACGCGAGAATTCTTTGATCGTTTCATCTACTAGCGCTTCTACATCCGACTTTCGAGAAATATCCGCTTGTATTGATTTGGCGTTCCACCCTTCACAGGCTAATGCCTCAGCTGCCGCAGACGATGCCGCGGACCGAGAACAGAGCATCACGCTCGCACCTTCTTCACAGAGTTTTCGCGCAATGGCTTCACCAATCCCACGTGATGCGCCAGTTACAATTGCGACTTTATCTTTGAGTTTCATTGAATGAGAATCCAGAACGGCAGCCGCCATTCAAATTCGGCGGCTGGTTTCTGTTGTGGTTCACGATCGACCTATGGCATCAACTGTTATTCCAAGGCTTTTGAGGTCTTCAACATTCAAGCAAAGCGACTGGGGAAGTGTGCGGCGAACCATACCGGAAAGGACATTTCCGGGACCAACTTCTACAAAATGCGATATCCCAGCACCGCCCATAGTTAGAATTGATTTCTCCCATCGAACCGGACTCGTTACTTGCGCTATCAACAGTCGGCGGATTTCATCCGGCCTTTGCACGCACTCTCCCGTGACATTTGCAACGAAACCATTTTGCGGGTTGTTAAATGTGAATTCCCCAATAACAGATTCAAGTTGCACCCTCGCGGATTCCATCAGAGATGAATGAAATGCGCCGCTCACCGCCAGCGGCCGGCATCGCTTAGCGCCGTTCGCCTTTGCCGTTGCAATTAACCTTTGAACGGCAGCTGTTTCACCGGATATTACCAGTTGTCCGGGGCAGTTGTAATTGGCAATTTCTACGATGCCCACGGATTTAACTTCTTCGCAGAGCGTTTCTAACCGCTTTTCTTCAAGCCCTAAAATCGCCGCCATCGTGCAATCTTGTTGCTGCGAGGCTTCAGCCATAAACCGCGCGCGATATTCAATCAATTTAAGCGCGTCCGGAAAGCTGAACACACCGGCAGCTACGAGCGCAGAATGTTCTCCTAAACTATGCCCCGCGACGATGCGCGATGAAATATTGAGTTGCCGCAGCACACGCAAAGCGGCAACACTACACGTCAAGATGGCTAATTGCGTATTCTCGGTCTGCTTCAACAGTTCATCCGGACCGTCAAAACAGAGTCGACTGAGCCGCCGCCCTAATAAAGAGTCTGCTTCCTCAAAGGTATCGCGAGCAACAGTGTACGCTTGCGCGAGCTCCAATCCCATTCCGACTTTTTGGGAACCCTGTCCGGGAAAAATAAATGCAACATCCATATCACAGACTATAAATCCGAATTGGAGCCCATAAATTTAAAAACTTAAAACCGAAGCTGGTTAATGCGCAAGTCAATGATATAAAAGGTATTAGAGCTTAATCAGGGTACTTCCCCACGTCAGTCCTGCGCCAAATGTAACCATGAGAATCATGTCACCGGAGTTTACTCGCCCTTCACGAATGGCTTCGTCAAGCGCAACGATTGTTGTTGCGGCAGAAGTGTTGCCGTATCTGTCAACATTGATGTATACTTTTTCCCGCGGAATTCCCAACCGATCGCCTACGGCTTCAATGATTCGGATATTCGCTTGGTGGGGAATAAACAGATCGACCTCGTCAATTGTGATTCCTGCGAGCGCCAATGCTTTCAGGGCGGCTTCGGGCATAATTCGGACACCAAGTTTGAATACTTCCCGGCCGCGCATCTTAATGGTGTGGAGCTTTTGATTGACGGTTTCACATGTTGCTGGCATACGCGACCCTCCAGCCGGCACGCCAAGCAAATCTGTATCGGAGTAGTCTCCATCAGAACCGCAGTAAGAGGCTAAAATCCCTTTCTCCTCATCTGTTGCTTGTAAAATTGCTGCGCCGGCGGCATCGCCAAACAACACGCAGGTGTTTCGATCCGTCCAATCAACAATTCGACTAAGAACCTCTCCCCCAATGACCAAAATCGTTTCATATCGCCCGGATTTAATCAGTCCGTCCGCAAGATCCAGACCGTAGACAAACCCTGCACACGCCGCTGCTAAATCGAATGCATACGCCTTTTTTGCACCAAGCCCCCGCTGTACATAGCACGCTGTGGAAGGAAACAGCGTATCAGATGTCACCGTGCCGACAATGATTAAATCAATGTCGAGCGGGTCAATTTCAGCATCTTTAATGGCGCGGCGAGCGGCTCGAAGGCATAAATCAGATACCGCCATATCAGGTTCTGCGATATGGCGTTTGACGATACCGGTGCGTTGCCGAATCCATTCATCGTTGGTGTCAACGATATTTTCAAGATTGACATTGGTCAGGACTTTTTCCGGGATGTACGCGCCTGTCCCAGTCATTGCTGCATATCGGACCATTATAGCAGAATCCCTTTTTTAATTGATAGTTCTATTTTCCATTGAAACTCATCATTTGAAACACATGAAGTGATCTTTTATTGTTGGGTAAACAGAGCTATATCTCTTCAACAGTTTTTAGAATTTTTCTGCCTCGGTAATACCCGCAACTTGGACAGACGCGGTGGGGCAAAATTGCCTCCGAACAGTTCGGGCAGATTGAGAGGAATTTATCCCAAAGTGCATGATGGCTTCTTCTCATTCGTTTTTTTGACTTTGATGTTCGACGTTTTGGATGTGCCACTGTATTCTCCGATTTGTGAGAAAAATCAGAATTTCACCTCCTTACTGTTCTAGCATTATGCTTCTGAATATCGGGCTATTCACCAACGACGCGCTTCGAGTCGTTCAGAAGATTCCCCAATGCCGCAAAAGGCGAGACGACCCCTTCAGGAGCGTTACAGCCGCAAGGCGCTGTATTGCGGTCTACGCCGCAGTGTGGGCATAATCCTTGGCATGATTCTAAGCATAGCGGCCAAATTGGAATTTCGAGCAAAAGGGCTTGGCGCACTTCATCAGATAAGTCAATCGATTCTCCTGAATAATACCGTTCGCCGACATCAAGCAGCAAGGGTTCGACGTGCTCGGCTTTTTCCGCGGGATAAAATTGTAACTCAATCATTGCCTCGACATCTGATTCAAACGTTTGGGTGCAGCGTCGACAAACAACCTCAATTGATGCCGCGATGTCGGCTTTAACATAAACGTCATTCACGCGGCGCGCCAATTGTATATTTCCGTTTATCGGCTGTACAAACTGTGCCTCTTCTACCGCCAAGCCAATTTCCGTTGGAGACACGGGTAGTTCGTGTACATCAAAGGTGTTTTCATGAATATCCTTAACCCTGAATTCCAACGTTTTCATTGGAAGTATTCCCCAACTCAAACCTATCGTGGATTGCACGCACAGCGTGTTCAGCCTCCCTGTCATCAATGACGCAAGAGATTTTGATTTCCGATGTGCTAATCATCTGTATGTTAATGCCTTCATCGGCAAGTGCGCGGAACATACGCGCGGCAATACCGACATGGCTTTTCATTCCAATTCCGATTGCCGACACTTTGGCAATATTCTTATCTGTACTAATGTTTTGACAACCGATTTTGGCTTTGAGTATTTCAGCTATTTTCAGGGTGGCGCCCAAATCTTTTTTGGCAACCGTAAAGGAAATATCGGTTGTACCTTCATGACTTATGTTCTGAATAATCATATCAATATTGATGTGAGTGTCGGCAATTTCTTGGAATATACGCGCGGCAATGCCTGGGGTGTCCGGCACACCAAGCAATGAAACCTTCGCCTGATCTTTATCCGAGGTAACGCCGCTAACAACAACTTCCTCTATCATCTCACCTTCCTTTACAACAATTGTACCCTCAGATTCGGTGAAGCTAGACCGGACGCAAAGATTGACGTCAAATTTCTTGGCTAATTCAACCGATCGGGAGTGTAGGACTTTTGCGCCGAGCCGCGCCATTTCAAGCATTTCATCGTGTGTAATCTGTCCCAGTTTCCGAGCGTTTGGAACGATGCGCGGATCTGCCGTGTAAACTCCATCGACATCCGTATAAATGTCACAGCGATCGGCGTCCAATGTTGCCGCGACAGCGACGGCGGTTGTGTCCGAGGCACCGCGTCCGAGCGTAGTGATTTCATTGTCAATCGTAACGCCTTGATAACCCGCCAAGATAACAATCTTTCCCTGTTCCAACTCAGAAAGTATACGCCCCCGATTGATGCTCTGAATTCGCGCTTCACTATAAAAGCCGCCGGTCATGATGCCGACCTGCGTTCCCGTGAGAGAAATTGCACGGTGTCCAAGCTCTGAAACTGCCATGGCTAGCAAGGCAATCGAAACCTGCTCCCCCGTGGACATTAGCATGGCGAGTTCCCGTTCGGGAGGGTTTGCGGAGATTTCGTAAGCTAAATTTTCCAAGCGGTCCGTCGTGTCGCCCATTGCGGAAACAACGACTGCAACACGATGCCCCTCATCATGCGTCTGGACAACGCGTTTGGCGACATTTTTGATTTTTGTTGCATCCGCAACGGAAGTACCACCAAATTTTTGAACTATGATTCCCACACGTGCGCCTTTCTACTTTACCGCGGCTTTAAAATGCGACTTCGTCTTCGATTCGAATCAGTTGACTGGTACGCTTGATGGTATCAAGTGCGTCAATCTTTTGCATAGCCGCTTGCATATCTTTCTCGATGGCTTCGTGAGTCACCATAACAATCGAGGCGGTGCCATCGGTTTCGTGGCGTTCCTTTTGAATCAGCGACGCAATACTGATGTTATGGGCGCTAAAAATACTGCTGACCTGGGCCAAGACTCCCGGCTGGTCCAAAGCCATCAGGCGAACATAGTACCGTGTTTCAATTGCATCTATTGGACAGGCTGAAACATCCGATTGTGATTCAGAAAGCCAACCGCGCGGGACATGAGCGTCAGTGTGTCCGCAGATAGATTTTGCCGAATCTATGATGTCCGCAACAACGGCGCTCGCAGTTGGCATTTCACCTGCGCCTTGTCCGTAGAAAAGGGTTGGTCCAACGGCGTCGCCAATGACGCAGACTGTATTGAAGGCCCCGCCAACATTTGCCAGCATACTTCGTACCGGCACCATTGTCGGGTGCACCCTTGCCTCGATTTTGCCTCTATTCCGTTTGGCAATCGCAAGCAATTTAATGACGTACCCTAGTTCGTGTGCGTGCTGAATCTCCTTTTGCGTGATTTTCGTAACACCCTCGGTGTAAATGCCGCGCAACGGTATGTTAAAACCGTAAGCAAGCGCGGTAAGGAGCGTCAGTTTCTGAGCCGCATCAATGCCTTCAATGTCGAGCATTGGGTCGGCTTCTGCGTATCCTAGCGTCTGTGCTTCCCGCAACACCTCATCGAAATCAGCGCCCTCTTCATGCATTTGTGTCAGAATATAGTTACATGTACCGTTGATGATGCCGTAGATGGATTCAATACGGTTCGCTGCAAAACTCTCCTTTAGTGTCTTTATAATGGGAATGCCGCCGGCTGTGCTGGCCTCAAAGTTGAGGCTGACCTTCATCTTGGAAGCAAGCTGAAAGAGTTCAAATCCGTGTTCTGCTAACAGCGCTTTATTGGCGGTCACGACATGCTTTCCATTTTGGATAGCCCGAACTATAAAGCGCCGAGCATGTGTGACTCCGCCGATCAATTCTACCACAATATCTATATCGGGATCATCTATGACTTCAGCAGGTTTTGTAGTGAAACATTCTGAGGGCAACCGGAAGCCGTCACTTGATGCCGGTAGTGTGCGTTTTGCAATTTTGGCCAATCGAAGGCGGACTCCCGCGTTCTGAGAAATTAGCTCGTTTTGATTGACCAAAATTTTTGAGACGCCTGTTCCGACGGTGCCCCAACCTAGAAGTCCTACGCTCACGCTTGAACTATCCACAGCTCCCTCTTTTTCCTACAATTGGCGACATAAGCTATCCAATTTAATTTGATTCAGAAACACCCAAGTTTTAGTAGTTAATCTTTTGCAAAATGGGACGCACGCAATTGACCGATGAAGTGTTGGATTCCGATGCAACGATACAAATGCGGGGCAAGATGCCCCGCCTACGGCGGTTGCAGTGTTTTTGCAGCGAGTTTAACCGATTCTAGCAATGATGCGTATTGGTGCGGTTGCAGTTCAATGCAACGATTCAAATGCGGGGCAAGATGCTCCGCCTAGGTGAATTTAGCTGTCCGATAGCAAGATTAGCCCATTAAAGCCCTTAATTGTATTAATGCGGCAAAGGAGGAGTTTTAACACGATTACCGTGGAAAACTTAGTCTGTCGGGAAAGAGATTCATGTCACATCAATGCGGCAGGCAACGACCATCGAATCAAAATAACGACAAGCAGAAAATCGGGGCGACTGGATTTGAACCAGCGACCTCTTGAACCCCATTCAAGCGCG
>JAPPKS010000028.1 GCA_028819845.1 Candidatus Poribacteria bacterium
GCACCGCATCTCGCCCTCATTCTAAACCGAGTTTTTTCTTCAAAACTCGGTTTCTTCAACATTGCCACACCCCACACATATCTACCGTTTGCAACGCAATTTGCCGCACCTAAGAAATACGCGCGGCGAGACGCCGCGCCTACGCGGTGGGATGTGTAGGCGCGGCATCTTGCCGCGCTTACATCAACCGCACGCACCGCATCTCGCCCTCATTCTAAACCGAGTTTTTTCTTCAAAACTCGGTTTCTCCTAATCTTAGTGCGTGGACAAGCTCTTGTAGGTTGGGTAGAGCGGGTTCATCCAATAATCGCCCATTAAAACCAACCGCTCCCGTCAATCTGTCCGTGTACAAGATTCGATGGTTGTAGCGAAACCCAACGCTTTTAAAACCTCTCCCATCCGAATTGATTGCGAATCACGAACACCGTCCCTAATCCCGAGCTGAACCTAACCCAATTTTTAAACAATACGAACCCGTCATCGAAAATCGGAATCCCTTCCAATCTTCCATCCTTCCAATTCCACCCGCGCACCGCAAGAGCGATCTCCAAATTGCGGCTTTTATTTGAAACCGAGTTTTTTCTTCAAAACTCGGTTTCTCCTAATCTTAGTTCGTGGACAAGTTCTTGTAGGTTGGGTAGAGCGGAAATTTCCGATACCGTTCCGATAACACTAACCGGTCAGTACGCTAATCATTGCTCATTGCTAATAGTGTGTAGCGAAACCCAACGATCAACCGACCGAATAGGGAGGGCGATAGTTTTCCTACGGTCTTCAGCATTAAAACCTCGCGACCACCAATTATTTGCTCTCTTAATCACCCAAATCCCAGTTAAGACAGTTTTTTCTTCCTCTCTTCCATCCCCCTCCTTACGAAGGAGGATCAACTGACCGAATAGGGAAGGCGATAGTTTTTATAGTTCGTCCTAAGTTCTTGTAGGTTGTATTAAGCGGTCAACCGCAAATTCACATCTTAACTTCCGCCCCCATATTATTCGCCTTCGTGATAAAACAAGTTCCCCCGGCTGCCGTGCGTTTAAGGTACACTCTCGTTTTTTCCTGCAATTCGATCAAATTTTCTCCAAAGGCAAATATCGCCGGCCCCCAACTGCTAACGCCGGCACCAGCTGCGCCGTTGTCCAATAAGAAATTCAGCGTCTCCCGCAGTACCTCGCCTTGCGCGTCGATTTCGACCTGCTTCCATCCAAATTTTTGAATGGAATTGACGGCTTCCCCGAATACAGCCAGATTTTCTTCGAAAATCGCTGGCAGGAGTCTAAGCAAGATAAGGTGGGAGAGTTGTTCAGCCGTGGATCGGGGTTGAGGACACAATTTCTGAAAGAGATTAACCTCGGTTAGACCCGCTATCCGCGTGCAATTTGGAACGGTGATGAGCACATCCCAGTCGGGAAAGGGATGGCGCAGGAGCGTGGGCGGCGGTGGCGTCTGCTCCGCTGCCGAAGACGGCAGAAACGACGATTTCTGGTCCGGGTACGAATGCCCGCCGTCTAGGATAAAGCCGCCGCCCTCAAATGCCGCAACCCCGATTCCCGATGTCCCGCCGCGCCCCACCGCTCGCGCCAAATCGGTCACGCTTAAATCAAGGTCATAGAGGAGATTCACCGACTGGGCGATTCCCAAAGCCAGTTGCGTACCGGAGCCGAATCCGGAGTGATAGGGGATTTCGGATCGGAATTTGAGATTAACCCCGCCTATCCCAAATTTCGCCTGCAGCCGTTCGACAACGCCGCGCGCGCGTTCTTGATAATGAACGGATTCGACCTGCACATGGTTCGACGGTTCAGCCTCTATCTGAAAATTCGGCTCGTCAATTGCCAGTCCGATGCTGCCGTCAATCCTACCCAATGCACCGTTGAGATCAATAAGGGCAAAGTGAAGTCGAGCCGGTGTCCTAATCGTCACCTTGCGCATAAAAATTCCATTTCCCTAAAATACCAGTTCTTTTAAGTTCGCTAGGAGCAATCTCCGAATCGCGGCACTCATTTGAAACCGAGTTTTTTCTTCAAAACTCGGTTTCTCCTAATCTTAGTGCGTGGACAAGTTCTTGTAGGTTGGGTAGAGCGGATAATTCCGGAACTGTTCAGATTGAATTAACCATTCAGGACGTTAATCATTGCTCATTACTAATAGTGTGTAGCGAAACCCAACGTTTTTGAAACCTCGCGACTACCAAAAACACTGCCTTTGGCTGTTGGCCTTACCAACCCACAAAAGCTGCCAACACCGAATGACAATGTGCTCCCCTAATCATAGCCCATCATTTAATCACACGAATCACAGTTCAGACAATCCCACCCCACCATTCAATCCCACCACGCTCCGGTTAGTCGCCGTTGTGACACCGATTGTATTCAATACCGCCACTCTTCATGAGCAAGCGGCGCACGGTTGAGCTCATCCCGATAGCTGCGCCATTGTGGTAGAAACTTGTCCATCAATTCGTGAAACCGGTCGTTATGTTGACGCTCATGCAGATGCACCATTTCATGTACGAGGATGTACACCAGGCATGATTTCGGTTTCTTTGCCAGTTCGAGATTGAGCCATATCCGTTTCGCCTCAACGTTACACGAACCCCAAAGCGTTTTCATCTTCTTGATTCGCGCGTCTTCGACGGTCACGCCCAGTTTCGATTCCCATTTGCCGATGAGCGGCGGCAACTGGTTTCGCAGGTGGCGGCGATACCAACGGTGAAGCACCGCTTCACGCGCCTTGCGGTCAGTGTTCGGGCGGACTCCTAATTCAAGTATTGTGTTGTTGCGCGGTTTAACCGCCGCCCGTGCATCGCGCTCAATCACATCCAGCCGGTAACGCCGTCCTTCAAAATAGTGGCTTTCGCCGGTAACGAACTCACGCTGAGATTGACGCTCCTGTTGTTGAAACTCCGCCTGTTTGCGGCGAATCCATCCAAAGCGTGAGACGATGGCGAGGCGCACTGCCTCATCATCAAGGAGCAACGGCACCGCCACGCGAACCCGTCCGCTGGGTGGATAAACGCCGACATGGAGGTTCTTGATCTCCTTGCGAACGATTTCCACCGGTATTCCCGCAACTTCTATACGTCCGCCGTCAATCTCAATACTCACGCTGATTTTTCACAATCTCAAAGAGCGAATCAACGTCAACAGTGTAATCGCCAAATTCTTCCGCGATGACCCGAGCCATTGCCCTGAGTATTTTCCGTTCTTTGAGTCTGTGTCCTCTCCAATCATCCTCTCTTGAATTGAGAATAGCCTCGTCTACTGCAATTGACATCTGTCCCCTGATTTCTCGGCTTAGCGGGCTCTCGTTCTGACCTAGCGTCTCTGCAATCGCCGACAAGTTGGTTATTTTTATGTTGTCGAATAATGCCCGCTGCGCTCCGTTTCTGATTTCAGGCGGATAGGGTGACTGGGCGCCGTATGTATCAATCTGCTTCGTCAATTGCACAATGCGGGACAGGTAGGTTTGGTAATCTATTGCTTCCTGTTTGCGCTGTTGGATTAGCGCATCAAGCAGTTTTGACATCTCCTCGTAGTATATGGGATTAACCGGTGTCCGGTCGATAATCAGCCGGCGGACGTTGTTGTCAATCGTTGCTGCCGCCGCATTAGGATTCCCCTTCAACCCGCCGGGCAATGCTTCAATTGCGCCTTCGCCGCGCTTAACGATTAGATCTACGAGCGTCAGGTCATCGAACTCGGAGAGTGTCTTGCTCTCCTCCGCTCTGATGTAGGCGTCCAACAGATGACGCATTGCCGGTTCGTACATTTTCAGGTCAATATAATCGCCGCTCGACAGCTTGACCTCCTGACGTACCTTCTCGTAGTGATCGACTTCGGCTTTAATTTCCTTTGCCTCTGCGTCGCTATAACCTGCCTCACTCGTCTCGTTCGCCAGATTGGCGTAGGCGCGCAGTAATGCCGCAACCAGTTTGTAAAGGTTTAGGCGTTTCTGTTCGTTGGCTTTAAGCTGTTCCGCGTTGCCGCTCTCGGCGGCGCAGAAGTAACGCAGATATGCCGCGCTGTCGCGCGGCGGTTCGACCGGTTCGCAGAGCGCCTTGACCGCCTCGCGTGCCTCCTCCAAGCGCTCACGCGCTTTCTCAAGGCGGTTTTTCAATAGCCCTTCCACGTCTTCGGAATCGTAGTCGGCGAAGGCTTCTCCGGTGTAGTCCGAGATCGCCCTGTTTAGGGAGCGGAACAGGTCTTTGTAATCGATGATGTAGCCGTATTCCTTGTCTTCGCCGTGGAGGCGGTTGACCCTGCAGATTGCCTGAAATAGACCGTGGTCCTGCATATGCTTGTCAATGTAAAGGTATGTCGCTGGCGGCGCGTCAAAACCGGTCAATAGTTTGTCCACGACAATCAGCAGTTTCATCTGTTCAGGCGTCTCGACGAATCGTTTCTTGACCTCTTGCTCGTACAAATCTGTCTTTTGCATCGCGGAGTTTTCCGGTTGGTTGAAATGCTGGGCGAGCATCTTTCGGTAAACATTGAATTTGAGCTGTTTGTCGGTTTCACCCTCGCCCGTTTCTTCGCCCTTAATGTCAGACACTGACGGATTGTATGAGGTTACGATAGCGCATTTGCCCTGCAGCGGCGTTTCCTGAAACAAATCATAAAACCGGCATGCCGAGAAGATGCTGTCGGATATTAGCATTGCGTTGCCGCGGCCGCTCAACAATCGATCGCGTCTCTCCATGTCCATCAGAATATCTGCGACAATCCGGTTTAATCTCTCCTGTGAACTCAAGACTTTCTGCATCGTGCCCCAACGCTGTCTAAGTTGTGCCTTCGGCACATCAGCCAAACCGCGGGTATTGAGATCGAACCATTCATCAATCTGTTTCTGCGATGTGATGTGCTGGTCAATATCCCGCGCCTCATAGCGCAGGTCTAGCACCACGTTATCTTCAACCGCCTCATCGTACTTGTATGTATGGATGTAGGTGCCGAAGGTTTCGATGCTTTGAGGTTTGTCCCGCTTGAGCAGTGGCGTACCGGTGAAGCCGATCATCATCGCACCCGGCAACAACGCCTTCATTGCCTTGTGCAGTTTGCCCGATTGCGTGCGGTGGCATTCGTCCACGAAGACGAAAAACTCGCCGCCGACGTGAAAATCGGCGGGCAGATTCTGATTGAATTCCTTTACGAATCTATCCACATCGTGGTCACTGATTTCCCCCGATCTGCCGAACTTCTGCATTAACGAACAGATCAACCATTTGGCGGGGTCGGCGAGGGCGGCTGCCAAGTCAGGACCGCTTTCAGTACGGTGGATGTCCTCGTGGACACCTTTGAAAACCCTTTCAATCTGTTCATCCAGTTCGGTGCGGTCAGTAATTATCAGTACGCGGCTGTTGGTCACGTTTTCACGAATCCATTTCGCCAGCCAGACCATTGTTAGGCTCTTTCCGCTGCCCTGGGTGTGCCAAATGATACCGCCCTCTCGCTTCTTGACGCGCGCCTGCGCGGCTTTCACGCCGAAAAACTGATTATGCCGGCAGATTTTTTTTGTTCCCCCATCAAAAACCATGAAGTCGTGCAGGATTTCAAGCATCCGTTCCTTGCCGCAGAATTGGCGCAACTTGCGAAACAAAGGTCTGTCGTGGTCGTCAATGTCGTCGGTTTCCTTCCAGCGCAGCCAGTGCTTCTCAGAGGTCTCAATCACGCCGTAGCGGAGCCCTTCGCTTTCATTGCCCGCCATTATGAGTTGCACCGTCGAAAAGAAGGGGCGGATAAATTCCGGCTTCTGGTTGTCGAGGTTCTGTCGGATGCCCTCGGAAACCGACACCGTAGAACGCTTTAATTCCAGCACTCCAATCGCAATTCCGTTGATGTAGAGTACAATATCGGGTCGCTTGTCGTTTTTACCGGAAACGGTTACCTCTTCTGCGAAACGAAAGTGGTTTTTGACTGGTGTTTCCCAGTCAATGAGCCGGACAGTCTCATAGTGTTCACCCAAATCGGGTTGGATCCTTACGCCGAATCGGAGCAAGCCGTAAACGTCACGGTTCGCGTCATAGAGCGTTCTGCTCCCGCCCATCCCGGCAGCGTTGCGTACCTCAAACAGAGTCTTGTCAATAATTTGTTGGCTGTACCCCTGCTTCTTCAGCCATTTCGTCAGTAACTCAGTCTCAACGTTGCTATTGTTAGGACGTTCTTTCCAATTGCCTAGACCGTCGTAGCCCAGCTCGCGAACGAAGAATGAACTCACGTGCTGCTGTGTTAAGAATTCCTTTTTTCCTACCGTTTTCATGTCCCTAATTCCATCGGATTACCCGCGCCACAGTCTCAGAATTCCGCGCAACTCGCCCACGAGTGGTTGAATGTCACTCTCTTTCCGGTCTGCCTCCAACCGTGCGACGATTCGACAAATTTCCGGTGCCTCCCTACGAAGACTTTCGGACAAACTTCGAAATTTGTTTTTCGCTATTTCTGAAGCGCTGTCAGATGCCGAGTCAAAGATGGCATCCAACTTGTGTATGACGTTGGACAAGCTTGTCCGATTTACGCCCAGTTGTGAAGTATCCTCTTCAGGAATATGCCGCAGCTTTTCCCACACCCAACTTTCCGGTGCTTCTTTGCCAGGAAGAAACAAAATTGGAATGTTGGCGCCAGGTCCCGCCGCGTTTTGTATTCTGCCCGCTGTTTCACCGCTTCGCTGATCGCCATCAAGAATGAAGACGGTGTCTTGAATCTGACCGAATTTTCTTAAAGTTTCAGCATGTATAGGAAATTGGTCTGCTCCTGTGTCCCGTCCAATGCGAAACGACTCCATGCTGATTCCCTCTTCGGGCACCAAAACGTCGAATATGCCTTGTAAAACACCTTCAGCAATCTCGTCTTCACAGAGAAGTTTGAGCTCCTCATTAATGCGTCCATAGAGCGCATTCTGGATTAAATCGCGGTATGCGGGACGCACGACGACCTCACCGGATAGCTCATCTCTGTCCAGAAAAATCCTCCCATTCGACGGAACGGATTCGAGAACCACGGGACTGTGAGATGTCACAATAATCTGAAGATCTTTGCGCAGTGCCAATTGCTGCAAATGCACCATGAGTAACTGCTGCACCCAAGGATGTAGCCCCGCTTCCACTTCGTCAATCAGCACTAACGCGCCGTCGAGTTGTGTAATTTCTTTCGACAACCGCAGGATCGCCCGTTCCCCTGCCGCCATGTGCAATTCGGAGTAAGCGGCACCACCTTCTTGCGAGGCAAAGAGGAGATTCTTCTTGCCACTGGACAAATCCACCACCTCAGAATATCTGAAAGGAAGCATCTGATGAGCAAACTCGATTTGTGACGCGGTTAATGGAGTTTCATCGGGTTCAGACTTAACGCGCGACATTCTGAGAACACCGCGCACCTCAGACGGATTACTCAGATTGCTGAGCGTCCTGAGATAGACCTGCCGCTCCGGCTGACTGGCGTTTTTACGGCCAAAATAACTCCGAGTCCAGCCTTTGCCGCGTCGCCACCGCATGGAAGCGATTCCTTCAGGTGTTTGGTAATAGAAGTCCATCGTGACCGACTGCCGCATGTCTTTGCGTCCGCCGACCTTGGGGTGGTAATCCGGGAATAAAGAGGATGGCACGAAATCTTTAACACCAGCACCTGTCACCTTATAGGCACAGGCAGCGGTGAAGAGTACCGTTGACTTACCGGTAGTATTTCCACCGGCAATTACGCTCACTGGGTAATCGAACGGTACCCTTAAATCACTAAATCCACGGATGCCATCCAAGCGGATTTCCGACAGAAAATGCCGTAGATGCGGCTTCTTACCTTGCAAACTACTCCAGAGTTCTTCTAGTCGTCTCTCAATCATGGATGACTGCCTTCATGTGCTTTGATGTCGTGGCGTGGCAACCAAATTGAAGTTGCTATGGCGTGGTTCTGGTTATATCTAATGCTGCGCTTTATGCTACAGACGTAGTACGCCTCTTAGGGGGTATGTTTTAAAAATGTCCGAAGTTCGGTTAAGCTTTACCTACGAGCCAATTGTCTGATTCAGGACTATTGTGTTTCAGGAAGTATCAGTTCTGTAAAGAATTAGATATTTTTTCCACTGCCCAACCTTCGAGTTTCAGTGGTTGATGTTGTGAGATGTATTCTTCGGGTTTCATTACTTTAATACCAAAATCTTCAAACGCTTTTTCAAAATGCAAGACTCTACTATCCCATGTGAGAAAATAGTCTCTACCATACCTATAATGTGTATGAATATGGTCCCAGTCACGCCAATCTGGGCGTTTATCTTTGTTCATGTGATTGAATTCATCAGAGGTTTCAATCGATTCGATAAAATTCACGAATTCAGTAACACCTACAGTGTCTGTGCCAACCTCCCAATTGTTAAGGCGTATAACTGCCCCGATTTCTTGAATTAATAAGTTAGGAAGATCGTTAATTTTGGCAGCTAACGGCTGATTTGGTACATCTTCGTGAATTCGCCGTGTTACGGCTAAATCAATTTCAAAATTTTTCCCGAGTTCTAATAATTTTTCCACATGCTCAATTTTAGATCGATTGTCCCACCATTCTCTTACCACATTTGTATCAAGTGTTACGGTTGGTGGTTTAAAAAAATCGTCTATTAATACTATCCCATTTGACTCAACGTATGTAAACATCCGTGCTCCTCGCGGACTGGGAGCAAAGACAAAGATTCGTATGTTTGGTCGATTAGTTTGGCATTCAGGAATAATATTATTGATATAAGTAAGATAGTGGTTCTGCTGCCCTTTGGCAACGGCAAACTCGTAATCCTCCTCTATTTGATCAAATTTATTCGCCTCTGATAAAGAGATATGAGCGGGAGTGCAAGTTAATTCGGTACGTGTGATTTGCCGACCAAGTTGTTTTTCTATTTGGGAATAAATATATTTGAGAACGACATCCTGAACTTGCCTTTGATACCCTGACAAAATTCCGTCACGTTTTCTTCTTCCTAATGTTATGGAAATTTCAATATCATTTTGTTTAGTAATTTTGGCATCCGCCAGCTCTGGGTTCTGATCTTGGAGCTGCGTCAATAATTTTTCCGATAAATCTTCGATGGCAGATTTAAACTCAGCATGCTCCTGTTCAAGTTCTGCCTCGAACTCCCCTATCGGAAATTTCGGAAATTCAGGTGTTGAAGACGAATTATTCATCATAACCTTTGGCGATTGTGTGGATGTAGTTTGCCGAATACGCCGGCTCGGCACAGCCAAACACCTTACCCATCAACTTGTAGCGCTCATGTTCTCTCTTAATCATAGCCCATCATTTAATCACACGAATCACAGTTCAGACCGTACCTGCACCAGATTTCATTAACCGCACCCGCCCAGTCAGCAGTTGCTGCATCATCCCCTGCTTGATGGCACGAGTCTTGTCTCGGCGCCGCTCTAATACAGCGATTTCGAAATCAAAGTCAGATAACACTTGTGCAATAGCTTTTTGTTCATCGAAATCAGGCGCAAAAACCTCAATGTTCTGATACTCTGATATATAATACCGTTTATGAGTCCCCAAAGAAAATCGAATCAACTGCATCCGTTCAAATACAAACTTAAGACTTACGCGTTCATGCTTCGCGTAAAGAAGCTTGATTGCCGACGATTTAACTTTGAAAGGGAATGTAGGGTATTTGCTCGCTGTCGTAAAATCATCAAAAATGATGGCAGGAAAGTCTTGACAAACGCCAGATAGCTCATCCGTAAAGCCAAGAACAAACGACTTATTGGCTGTCAATACTGGAACATCTCCATGTTGTGAGTATTCAGCACATTGCACGATGTAAGGGTCTGGTCGTCTATAGGTAAGTAAATCGCGAATCCTTGTTTTTCTCCACTCCCCGTTAAACCCCGGCAGACGCGTCTTGCCGGTGAGAAGTTGCTGCATGGTTGCCTGTTTGATTGCCCGCCTTTTGGCAATGAGTGCATCCAACGCACGAATCAAACCGTCCACATCGGACAACACTTCGGAGATGGCGCGTTGTTCGATGAGTGAGGGCAGCGGTAGTTGGAGGTCTCCGTATTCTTTTCCATTGATGCCGGGTTGGCCGCTACGGATTGACATTGTTGCGACCCAATTCCAGTAATATTTAGATTGAAGACAGTATGCTAAGAAAGCCGGCTGAAGTTTCTCTGGGTTCGGACTTATACGGATAAGAAAACCAGCAAAAACTAACGGACCGTCCTTCGGGTTGTACAAGTAGGATTTGCCGACACTTGCCCCCGTGCGCGCGAGAACAAGGTCGCCCTCGATAAGGAAATATTTTTGTCCATTCGGATGTTTGACGCAGACTCGTGGTGATGGTCTAAACTGACCGTCCTCGCTGATGTCGGTAATTCTTAGATACGTCGGCAGATTATCGTCAAACGGAACAGCCGCTTCATTGATTCCATAACTGGGGACAGAGAGCAGGCATGATCGCAGGGATTGTACCGACCAGTCCTTCGGAAGCGCGCCGGCTTCAGTCCATTTATGACTAGGAGGAATCACTGCCGAGTCGTCATACCTGGATATCCGTTTCATCCGCGTGGTGACCGCGTTCATGTCCAATCCACTCCCAAATTTTCCAAGTGCACTGCGACCTTAGTGCTTAGTGCCTCCACCTCGCGATCTAGCTCCGGCAATGGCTGCGCGTATCGCTCTTCCAGCTCTTTCACCCGACCGGTGAGTCGTTGCGTCATGCGTTGCACCTCGTCTTCAATCGCATCACCGATACTTGAAAACCATTTATCTTCGACGACGAGGGTTTTAATTTCAGTTTCTGTGAGCGTTGTGTACCGAGCAAGCACCTTTTTGTTGAGTACATCTTGTGCTGCTCTAAATGATTTGTCCGCTTTGGATTTAGTCTCTAACAAGGACATGCAACGCTCAAGCGCATTCCGTTCCTCGTTGATATCGTCCTCGTCAATGGGCGTTAACAATTCCGGTGTAATCGCCTTTAACTGTTCTTTCACGCTGACTTTTGTGACGTTGCCTTTGTCGTTTAACGCGCCTGATAGCAAACCCTCATCACCGGTGTGTTCTTCAAGATAATCATCCAGCGCGCTTTTGGCGTCTTCCTGTTTCGCACCCAGTGTCTCAAGAACCTCCTGTTCGTCGGCGAAGTATCGCGCAACAATCAACGCCGGCGGAATCAAATCCATCTTATACTTTTTACGTCCATGTTTCAGGTCGGGCTTCTCCTTAATCTTTCTGTTCTTGTCCTCAACGGCATAGCGCGGCTGGGCGGCATTGCCCCATCCGTCGGAGGCGATGAGATAGACATCATCTTGCATCATCTCGTCCCAGTAATTCATCAACCGTTGATAGACATCGTATGGATCAAGCAACCGCATGTCAGCGAAACGCAGAAGAATCTCCTCCGACAGAGTGTGGACAATGTCTTTCGGCGAGGTTCCAACATCAATGCCGAACA
The DNA here is from genome assembly GCA_028819845.1 of Candidatus Poribacteria bacterium. Taxonomy (GTDB): domain Bacteria; phylum Poribacteria; class WGA-4E; order WGA-4E; family PCPOR2b; genus JAPPKS01. The sequence continues at coordinate 11,422 of JAPPKS010000028.1, forward strand.
GGAGCGCCTCGTGGGCATCCCGCCACGCGTTGAAGCTGGTCCTGACACGCTGTTGGAACGTCACAAATTCACGGTGATTGAGGATAGCGGCGTTTACCTGCTGCGTTTCCACTTTGGGGTCGCTGTAGCCTCGCCGTCCATTCGCCTTAAACAGTTCTTGTCGCAGCGTGGGAAAAACCGTCCAATAAGTGTCAAGCGCGTCAATGTCAATATCCGGGATGCCGCCGTTCAGATGGGCATCAAGGTCGTGCAAATCTTCCGGCTCGCCGGCGTCAATGTAGCGCGGGATGTTGAGGTTGTAATCGTTGGCGGGGTCGGCAATCTCGGATACCGGCACCATGCGGGAGTAACCCCCAATCTCGGTCTGTTTATTGTACACATCCACAATCCTGTGGATATCCTGCGCGCGGAGGCGGTTCTTGTTTCCATCCTTCATGAAACCCTTGCTAGCGTTTATCATGAAGATGCCGGTGCGGGCGCGGGCGTTCGCCTTGTCGATAACCAGAATGCAGGCGGGGATACCGGTGCCGTAGAAAAGATTGGCGGGCAAACCGATAATTCCTCTAATGAAACCCTGTTGAATAAGCTTTCTGCGTATATCAGCCTCCTTGTTGCCGCGAAACAGTACGCCGTGAGGCAGGATGATAGCGCCCTTGCCCCTGCTGTTGAGCGACGCGATGAAGTGCAATAGAAAGGCGTAATCGCCGTTTCTGGCGGGCGGAACCCCATACTCAAAGCGGCGAAACTCGTCGTGCGCTGGATTGAAGCCGGAGTTCCAGGCTTTGTCGGAAAAGGGCGGATTAGCGACCGCGAAGTCGAAGGTCTTTAAGGCGTTTTGTTGATTCTTGAAGTGAGGGGTAGACAGTGTGTTTCCTTGCCAGATGACCGCCGTAGGATTGTCGTGCAGAAACATATTCATTCGCGCGAGCGCGTAGGTGGCGATGTCCTTCTCCTGACCATAAATGCTAATTTCGTTTGGCGCCTCGTCTGCGGCTTTCAGCAGCAGCGAACCGGAGCCGCAAGCGGGATCGTAGATTGTGTGGTTTTGCCGGGTGTCCGGACCAATTCCGATTACCTTCGCCATGATACGGGAGACCTCGGCGGGCGTGTAAAACTGTCCCTTGCTTTTGCCCGACTCGGTGGCGAAGTGGCGCATGAGGTATTCATAAGCGTCGCCGAGCAAATCGTCTCCCTCGGCGCGGTTGGCACGAAAGTCGAGAGCATCGAATATAGCGACCAGCTTGGAGAGCCGGTCCTGCATCTCTTTGCCGGTGCCCAGTTTGCTCGCATCGTTGAAGCATGCCTGATCAATGACACCCTTAAGATCATTTGCCTCAGCAAACTTACCGATGATTATGTCAATCTTTTCGCCAATATACTTGTCGCCGCCCAGCTTCGCCATGTCCTCGAAGCCGCCGCCGTCAGGGATGTCAACCAGAGCAAAACTATCGTCGGCGTATTTGTCCGAGACATACTTCATGAACAGCAGCGTCAGGATATAGTCCTTGTATTGGGAGGAATCCATGCCGCCGCGCAACTCGTCGCAACTCTGCCAAAGCGACGCGTAAATTTGTGATTTCTTCAGTGCCATCGTCGTCTTAACCGTGATTTATAGAATATTAAACTTCCTTCTATTTCTTTGCTTGAAATTATCGTTTCTTTGCGCGCCGTATTGTTGCTCTCTAAAGCATATAGGCCTCTCCTGTTCACGCCCGAACGAACTGTTATGGTACATCCAATCACCTTCCCAGTCAACTCCGAATACTCATGCTATTCTTTAATCATAGCCCATCATTTAATCACATAAATCACAGTTCAGACAATCCCAGCCCATCATTTAATCACATAAATCACAGTTCAGACAATCATGGCCCATCATTTAATCACACGAATCACAGTTCAGACAGCAAATATGTCTTAACCGTGATTCATGCAATTTTAGGATTACCTAGATTTCTCTGCTTAAAATTCTCATTGGTTACCCTTTTAAACTGAAGACTTCTTGCACCAAAGTTAATAAGTAACCCAACCTCCAAATCGTATGCCTCCAAATAATTTATCGCCTGCGCCAAATGGATATCTTCCAGTTGCATGATTGCCTTCAATTCCACACAGACAACGGATTCTACTAAGAAATCAACCCTTCGAGCGCCAATTTGCTCCCCATTATAGTAGATTGGCATCTCGTGCTCGCGGCTGAAAATTACGCCTGCGTTTGCCATTTCAATTTCTAATGCCCGCTGATAGATAACTTCCTGAAATCCGTTTCCCAACGCTGAATGAACTTTCATCGCGAATCCAATCACCTTCCCAGTCAATTCCGAAAACTTGTGCTCTTCTTTAATCATAGTCTATCATTTAATCACACGAATCACAGTTCAGACAATCACACCCCACCATTTAATCAAATAAATCACAGTTCAGACAATCATAGCCCATCATTTAATCCCACGCATCACAGTTCGGACAATCCCACCCCATCATTCAATCCCCCAAAACACAGTTCAGACGGTGTTTTCTTCCCCTCTTCCTTCCCAAGGACAAGTTAGCATTTGTCCCCCTCCTTGCCAAGGAGGATCAACTGACCGAATAGGGAAGGCGATAGTTTTTGTAGGTTGTTTCTCGCGTAAATTAATCAACCGACCGAATAGGGAGGGCGATAGTATTCCTAAAGTCTTTAGCATTAATCCCCTCGCGGCCGCCAACCAACGCAACCGCAGTGTTTTTACTCTTCCATCCTTCCACCCTTGCTTCTCCGCGGGGTTCTTTACCCTCCTTCATTCACCCCCGCCGCGCGTCTCGTTCAATCAAACCGTCGCGAATGTGGAGAATTCGCCGCGCATGGGCAGCAAGTTCCGCCTCGTGCGTCACCATGATAATCGTGTTGCCGCCTTGGTTCAACTGCTCGAAGATTGACATAAGCTCTGCACTTGACTTCGTGTCCAAATTCCCCGTCGGCTCATCGGCAAAGGTAATTGACGGATTATTGACCAGTGCGCGCGCAATTGCAACGCGCTGAATCTGCCCGCCGGACAGTTCATTGGATTTGTGGTGGACGCGATCCGCCAACCCAACAGCTTCCAACGCTTCAAAAGCTCTTCGCTTCCGCTCTCTACGTCCCACACCGCTGTAGATAAGCGGCAACTCGACATTGTGTAACGCCGTCGTCCGCGGCAGTAGATTGAACGACTGAAACACAAAACCGACCTTTCGGTTGCGAATCTCCGCAAGATGATTATCCGATAGCTTGCCGACCTCTTGCGCCTCAAGATAATACTCACCTTCCGTCGGCTTTGCCAGGCAGCCGAGAATATCCATCAGTGTGGATTTTCCGGATCCAGACGGCCCCATGATAGCGATAAACTCGCCGGATTCAACAGTAAACGTAACGCCGCGCAGGGCGTGAACTTCAACTTTTCCGATTGCGTAAATCTTCTTTAGATTGCGGACATCAATTAACAATTGGCTACCCCTTGGAGTGTAATATGCGTTCGTAGGTTTTTAACGTCGAACTGTGGTTTGTTGTATCCGGTTCCTGTCATATTCATCCGAGAACGCCCATAGCGCGCTGCAGCGCCGCTTGTGCAATTTTATAGTCGTAGAAGGCGCGAACCTGATTCGTTAGTGCGCCCGCAAATTCAGTCTGCGCGTCGAGCAGTTCCAACAATATGGCAAGTTCTTGTTCATACCGCCCTCGCGTGACTTCGAGACTTAGCTCCGCGTTCCGCACCTGTGTGTCGGTAATTTCCAACGCCCGTTCCGCCCGCTTCAGGCTGAGGTAGGCTTGGCGAACCTCTAATGCGATAGACCGCTCAAGATCTCCGGCGGTCTCACGTTCCTGTTCAAGTGTCAGTGTGGCTTCTTGCGTGCGCCGTTTTGTGACCCCGCCGTCAAATATGGGAAAATTCAGCGTCGCGGTAATGTTCCAATTCTGAAAATCATTGAAATTCCTGGATTCATCAACCGAATCATCAATGGAGAGTTCATAACTCGACTCTGCGTTTAGCCGCGGCCATCGGCCCAACTTTGCCAATGCCAAATCCGATTCAAGTTGTTTAATTCTCGCTTTAGCCTCCTCAAATTCGGGGCGATTCTCATTGGCTCGCTCAATAGCTTCCTGAAGCGAAATTTCAATCAATTCGACCTTCCCGTTTTCGCGGTACAACTGATACGTTGTGTCCTCCGCCACCGTGATGAGTGTGCCCGGATCCAACCCCATAATCCGCGGTAGATTTGCCATCGCAATCTCAAGTTCGTTTTCGTCGTTCAGTAAGTTTAATTCGTCGTTCGCCTCCCTGACTTGCGCCGTCGCAATATCCGCTTCAATCTGAACGCCCGCCTTGACAAAGTCCTCAACACGCTCGCGGTTCTCCCTCGAACGCGCCAAAACCTCTTTATCAACCTTGACCAACGCTTGTGTTTTTAGCACATTATAGTATGCCTGTGTCACATCAAAAATCAGATTCTGCTTTATCCGGCGGTTCCGCCGCTCGGTCACGTTCAGGCTCTCCTTTGCCCGCGCGAAATTTGCCCTTCTCTGACCATGATCCCATAACGTATACCGCGCCGTGACGCCGGCATCATAGTTGTGCCCAATAGACACGGACCCCTCCTGATCGCCGCCAAGCAGGCGCTGGTCAAATATCTGATTTGAGCGGTCCGAAACTAGATAACGTCCATTTAGGAATAGCTCTGGATAATAGAGCGCTCGCGCGTTCTTTATGCGGAGCTCCTGAAGCGCCGAATCTATCGCCGCGTTTCTCATGTCAGACGACTCTTCAACAGCAAGCTGAATACACTGTTCAAGTGTAAGCGGCTCCGGCGGATCGGCTTCTTGTTCATCCTGAATTTCCGCGGTGGTATCCAAGACACCAACGAGCGGGCAAATTAACACTGCACAAATAATAACTAAACACATGTTGTATCGAGTCATTCTCACCTCCTGAATATTTATTACGAACCTGTTTGAAATTTCACATTTTTCAACACCGGTAGTCTTTAGCAAAACCCCTGCGGGGATCTTCGATCATAACTTCAAAAATTATTTTCCCGTGTATATAGATATCATAGAAACTCGAAATCATTAAGCCCCGGAGGGGCGAAAGGTATATAGCGTATCGTACCTCACCATCCCCCGTAGGCGCGGCATCTTGCCGCGCGTGTGCCACCGCCTCCCCCGTAGGCGCGGCATCTTGCCGCGCGTGTGCCGCCACTCCTGTAGGCGCGGCATCTTTCCGCGCGTGTGCCACCGCCCCCCCGTAGGCGCGGCATCTTTCCGCGCGTGTGCCACCGCCCCCCCGTAGGCGCGGCATCTTTCCGCGCGTATGCCACCATCCCCCGTAGGCGCGG
>JAPPKS010000001.1 GCA_028819845.1 Candidatus Poribacteria bacterium
CGTAGGCGCGGCATCTTGCCGCGCTGATCGCCACGACCTGTCGGCGGGGATCAGGCAACCGAATAGGATCAAATGAACGGTTAGCCAAGGCGATAGTGAATCCCGTGCGATAGAGATCTTCCTTGCCCCGCTCCTCAACACGCCCCGTAGGCGCGGCATCTTGCCGCGCTGATCGCCACGATCCGCAGGCAGGGATAAAGCAACCGAACAGGATCAACTGAACGGTTAGCCAAGGCGATAGTGAATCCCGTGCGATAGAGATCTTCCTTGCCCCGCTCCTCAACACGCCCCGTAGGCGCGGCATCTTGCCGCGCTGACCACCACGACCTGTAGGCGGGGATCGAGCAACCGAATTGGATCAAATGAACGGTTAGCCAAGGCGATGGAAGTTCCACCGGTTATAGCGGCTCGCGCAACCGCCAAAAAAAAAGAGCCTTCCGGCTCTTTGAATTAAACGGATACTATGTTAATGGGCGGTATAGGATTTGAACCTATGACCCCTTGCGTGTCGAGCAAGTACTCTAACCAGCTGAGCTAACCGCCCTTATAAGGAGAATGGAGGCGGCGGTCGGAATCGAACCGACGTATAAAAGTTTTGCAGACTTTCGCCGTACCACTTGGCTACGCCGCCGCTTTGGAGCGGGAGACGGGACTTGAACCCGCGACCTCTACCTTGGCAAGGTAGAGCTCTACCGCTGAGCTACTCCCGCATAATAACAGTTAATTCTACCAAGCTAGACTACATTTGTCAATGAAAAAGTACGGTCATGACATTCCGATAAACGTCGTTACGTTGCTGCATTTACAGACTTTCATTGTGACAATAACCCCCGTAATCTCATCATTGCAAGCAGATTTTCGTGGACAATACCGCATACCCACAGTCTAACCGTGACAATATGACACTCATCCAAACATCAAGAGAAATGACGACAATTTGTCTCGATATTTGTCGTGTCAAAATGTCCCCTCTAGCCCAAGTATCCTTTAATAACGGGTTGGCATACTTCTTGCCCTATAAACGCCATGGGTAAATTTACATTTATCCATCAGTAAAGTATCATCTATATTAAATGTTTAACGAGAGGAGAACACGTAATGGCGCTTACACCCCTTGGCGATCGAATTCTCATCAAACGACTTGAAGACGATGAGGAAACAACAAGTGGAGGGATTATTATCCCTGACACAGCCAAAGAGAAGCCTCAAGAAGGCGAAGTGATGGCAGTCGGCAAAGGCCGATTACTCGACAATGGCAGCCGCCAACCCATTGATGTGGAAGTGGGAAACAAAATTTTGTTTGGTAAATATTCCGGCACCGAAGTCAAATATGAAGGTGTTGAATATCTAATCTTGCGTGAAGATGACATTTTAGCAAAAATGAGCTAATGAGCTTGTAAAGAAGGGAGAAATTGATATGGCAGCCAAACAACTGTCTTTTGATCAAGAAGCGCGAAATGCCATCAAACGCGGCGTTGATACCCTCGCGGAGGCTGTAAAAGTCACGTTGGGGCCTAAGGGCAGGAACGTTGTCCTTGATAAGAAATTCGGCGCCCCGACGATTACGAAGGATGGCGTTACCGTTGCAAAGGAGATTGAACTCGAAGAGCCGTACGAGAATATGGGGGCGCAGATGGTAAAGGAAGTTGCTTCCAAAACTAGCGATGTCGCCGGTGATGGAACAACAACCGCAACCATTTTAGCCCAGTCAATTTACCGTGAAGGCTTGAAAAATGTAGCCGCCGGTCACAATCCAATGGCCCTCAAGCGCGGAATTGAGAAAGCGGTTGAGTCGGTCGTCGGCGAGCTAAAGAATCTCAGCGGCGAAATTTCCGAGAAAACCGAAATTGCGCAAGTAGCCGCCATCTCTGCGAATAACGACCCTACCATTGGAGACCTGATTGCCGACGCCATGGAAAAAGTTGGCAAAGACGGCGTGATTACCGTTGAGGAGGCGAAAAGCCTCGAAACAACTCTCGACGTTGTCGAAGGCATGCAGTTCGATCGGGGATACCTGTCGCCTTATTTCGTCACCGATGCGGATCGGATGGACGCGGTTCTTGAAGATGTCTATATACTCATTCATGAGAAGAAGATTAGCGCCCTCAAAGACCTCGTTCCGTTGCTTGAAAAAGTAGCTCAACAAGGCAGGCCGATTCTCGTCATCGCCGAGGATGTTGAAGGCGAGGCGTTGGCAACTTTGGTCGTCAACAAGATTCGCGGAACTATCCGCAGCGCGGCCGTGAAAGCGCCCGGATATGGCGACCGGCGGAAAGCCATGCTTGAAGACATCGCCGTTCTTACCGAGGGACGCGTTTTATCCGAAGACCTCGGAATCAAGCTAGAGAACGTAACCATGAACGATCTCGGGCGGGCGAAACGCGTGGTTATTGATAAAGACAATACCACCATTATCGAAGGCGCCGGCAGCTCGGAATCTATCCAAGGGCGAATCAGTCAAATCCGAAGACAAATCGAGGATACTACTTCTGATTATGACCGGGAGAAACTCCAAGAACGCCTAGCCAAACTCGCCGGCGGAGTTGCGGTAATCAACGTCGGTGCCGCAACCGAAGTCGAGATGAAGGAAAAGAAGGCGCGCGTTGAAGATGCGATGCACGCCACCCGTGCGGCGGTTGAGGAAGGAATTGTCACGGGCGGCGGGGTAGCGTTAGTACGCGCCATGGCTTCGCTTGACAACCTAGCGCTCGAAGATGCTACCGAAAAAGTCGGTGCCGAGATTGTTCTTCGCGCACTCGAAGATCCGCTCCGTCAAATCGCACGCAATGCGGGTCAAGAGGATTCGGTTATCATCGCAAAAGTGAAGGACGAAGGCGGCAACGTCGGTTACGATGCCTTGAAGGATGAATTTAACGACATGTTTCAAGCAGGCGTCATTGACCCGACAAAAGTTGTCCGCGTCGCTCTACAGAACGCGTCCAGCATTGCAGCGTTGATGATCACGACGGAGGCATTGGTTGCAGAAATTCCCGAGAAGGAAGCTCCTGCGCCGCCAATGCCGCCCGGCGGTGACATGTACTAGATTCGCATAATGCACACGCAAAACAGTAAGGGGAGTGAGACACAATTCGTGTCCCGCTCCCCTTTTTTATTTTGGGTCTCCGAGGTCTACCGATTTATTGGTTGAGGCTGTTCAGTTTAAAAGCGGCTTTACCAATAAATTAAACGCTCGTCCATTCGATAAAACGGCACCAAAGAACTTGAAAAATCGTGCGTTTTGTGGCATCATAAAATGGAATAAACAGCGCGCCGATGACCATTCCGGATACGCAATGATTTGACCTGGGCAAGATTCAAAGACAATTAACCCTCGTTGCAACAGATTAATCCACTTCAATTGCCGATACCTGACATATTCCCTGTCGAAACACACAATGCACAAACTGGATTGGAACTCAATCCAATCGGTTCCAAGAAGCGATGATGAACAATCGGCTTAAAGACAAACTCGCAAATCTCCCTACCAATTCCGGCGTCTACCTGATGAAGGATGTTGAGGAGAAAATCCTATACGTCGGCAAGGCGTCGTCACTAAACCAGCGTGTAAGATCGTACTTTCAAAGCAGCGCCTCACCGCATGCCCTGACAGAGCCGATGCTGCGATACGTCCATGATGTTGATTTCGTCCTCACCAAGACCTACGTTGAAGCGCTAATCTTGGAGAACAACCTTATCAAGGAACACCAACCTCGCTACAATGTGAAACTCAAGGATGACAAGCGGTATCCCTACTTGAAACTCACGGTCAAAGAACCTTATGCAGGCCTCTACATCACACGCCAAATCGAAAATGACGGCTCAAAGTATTTCGGTCCCTTCGTGCATACCCGCGCAACACGCCTTACAGTTAAGCAACTCACAAAGGCATTTCCTGTACGCACCTGTAGCTTGAACTTGAAAGAATCAGGCAACGCGTATCGTGTTTGTCTAGATTATCATATTAATCGCTGTCCCGGACCGTGCGCCGACCTCATCAGCACTGATGACTATGCCGAGATTGTGAACAACGTCCGCCGATTCCTGAGTGGAAACACACAACACATTATCCAAGAACTTGCGGAGAAGATGCAGAACGCTGCCGCCAATCTTGACTTTGAAGGCGCAGCAAAATACCGAGACCAGATTGAAACCGTTAACCAAGGTGTTGTAAAACAGCATATTGACAATACGTCTGCAGAGGATGAGGACGTAATTGGCATCGCCTGCAAAGGTGATGAGGCATGCGTTCAGGTGTTGATGGTACGCGATGGGAAGCTCATCGAGCGCGAGCATTACTTTCTGACCGATGTTCAGCGCGAATCGAAGCGTGAATCATTGACGGCTTTTGTGCAGCAATACTATCAGGACGCTTCCTTCATCCCCAAAACCGTCGTATTGCCGGGCGAAATTGAAACGCTCGAAACCATTCAAAACTGGCTTTCCGAGAAAAGGGAAAGTCGTGTGGCGCTGCACATTCCTCAGAAAGGGCGCAAACGCCAGTTAGTGGAGATGGCGTCGAAGAACGCGAATTTGATCCTTGAACAAAAGGACCAATTAGTCGTGCTCAAAGCTGGGGACAATCCAGCACTAGTTGAACTACAAGAGTTGTTAAACCTTAATCGGCCGCCGCAACGAATTGACGCGTTCGACATCTCCAATCTGGGAGATCGATTCGCTGTGGGGTCAATGGTTGTCATGGAAGATGGTGAACCCGCCAAATCCGAATACCGGCGTTTCAAGATTCGTACCGTAGAAGGACAAAATGACTTTGCAATGATGAAGGAGGTGGTCACTCGCCGATTTCGCCGCGCAATTGAGGAAAACCGTTTTCCTGACCTCATTTTGATTGATGGCGGCAAGGGGCAGCTAAGCGCAGCTTGCGAGGCGTTGAAATCTCTTGAGCTCGCTCATCTTCCAATTATCGGGCTTGCGAAGCGATTCGAGCATATTTTTCTGCCAAACCGCAAAGATGCAATTGTTCTCCGGCGGGACAACCCAACACTTCACCTTATTCAGCGTCTACGTGACGAAGCCCACCGCTTTGCTATCTCCTACCATCACAAGCTACGCAGCCGCGCAATCAACCACTCAATTCTTGACGAAATTCCCAACATCGGAGCCAAACGGAAACAGAGATTACTCCAGCACTTTGGATCCGTTGCAAGTGTCCGTCAAGCCAGTTTGGATGAATTGCTCGCTGTCAAAGGAATTCCCCGTAACGTAGCGAATAGCATCCGGAAACACCTGAGCCAACGCGAACATGAAACGCATTAGTGTAGGCATTCACAACGCTCGTCTTAGTAATCGCCCGAGCGGTGGAGATTAGGTATGTCCAAAATTTCTACACATCAACCGCAGCAATTCACAGTCTGGTTTCGAAAAAGTAATCGGCTAATTTTTTTTGTGGTGTAGTAACTCGACTACCATATCCGGTTAAATTCCCTTATATTAAACCCAAATTGCACCATTTGGTGCAATTTGATGATGAGATTGAACCGTTTTGTGCAAACCTGCACAAAGAAATTCATAATATCTTGTAGCAACCATAGTTCGTTGCATGAATTCACGATTTTTTTTGCAGCCGCGTGGGAAGCAGGAAAACTAGTACTCACGCAATTGAAACATAGTCGTGAAGCACAACCGACAACAAACGCGTTCTAACGTTCGCGGCGAAATTGCGACATACGCGTAAGTTTAAGTATCATTATATACGGAATAATTAAACTATGGCATATAAATTGCTCTCTGTTTAACTTGAATTACTCCGTGTAACATGGTAGATGATTGTAGAATTGCGTCGTGGAGTTATTCGATAGGTTTGGGTATTAAACATTGCGGCGCTATGAATTTTCAAAAAAAATTACGAATGTCGTGAAACTTTCACGTGCTTTGTCTTTGATTCTTTGCATAACCGCGGCGCTTATTCTAGTGTTTATTCTTGTCCAACTACTGATGCTAGGTGTTCATCGCGTCACACAAACCCCGAATTCCAATGATGTAGTCGGTGCCCAAATACTTGAACCCCCGGAGCCGCCAGAGCCGCAAGTACGTAAGCCCGTCACCAGTCAAACAGATCAAACCGACAACCCCAAGTGACAATAACTTTGTCGTCGAGTAAGTTTAAGTCGATTCCAACTGATAACACAGTTTCAGTAAAAACTTAATTTGGAGGAAAAAATGAGTGCTAAGAAAACATCAGGTGCCTTGATGACATCGTTGATTCTTCACGGCGTCGCTGTGCTGATTCTAGGTGTTTATCTCGTCACACAAACCCCGCAATTCAAAGACTTAGTCGGTGCACAAGTGCTTGAACCGCCTGAGCCGCCGAAACCCCAAGTTCGTAAACCGGTTGTCAAACAGATTAAACCGACTATTCCAACGGATAACACCGTTGTCGTTGAACAGGTTCAGGTTCAACCCAGAGTCACAACCGCTGCGGTCGTTCGTACGTCTACTATCGAGCCCCAAACCGTGCTCGAATTTTCGAATAAAGTCGTCAAACTAGACCAACCCATCAATCCTAATGTTCCCAAAGTCGTTAACCCGAATGCGCCGGTTCCGCAAATAACAACGCATGCCGATTTGCCGGTTTCTGATGCGCCGGGCGCATTGGCGTTTTCTGGGCCTGTTGCGTCTGCACCAAGTGCCGGCCCGTCGAATATTGGACGCGGGATTGCCGGCGGGATAGTGCAGGTAAAGGTTGCATTTGAACGTCCACCGGGTCTGACGATGGTGGAGCAGGTTGGTGCTGCACGAGATGCGCTAGGCGATGTAGTTGAAAGCATCACGCTCGGCAATGTCGATGTTCCGCCCCTGCCGAGAGGTGAGCCTGGGGGTCGAGTCATTGGTAAAGGGCGCGACATTCAGGGCGTCTTCCGCTTTACCCGGATCCGACACACCCTCTCTGATTGGTGGGCAGATGCGTCATCGCTGAATGCGCTGACCAAATGGCTCAATGAGCGGACGAAAATTAAGGCGGACATGAACGTTGAAGGCGGCGCGCTGAAATTAACGGACGCCAATCTGCAAAAGACTCCAATGGCATTCATGACGGGGCATGACCCCGCGGTGGTTCGGTCGCACGGACTCGCTCAGAAGGGCGGTTTTGGCGCGACGTTGAACAGCAGATTTACTGAACCGGAAGCGGCTGGGTTGCGAAGGTACCTTGTGGACAGGGGCGGAGTCCTCGTCTTTGACGATTGCGGCGTCAACGCCGCTGGCCAGGCGATGGTCCGCATATTCCTCGCGCAAATGCGTTATGTGATGCCAGAATATCAGATTGAGCGGATTCCCAACGATCACGAAGTTTATAACAACTTCTACGAGATGGGCGGCCCGCCCGTTGGGTTCGATATCTTCTGGTTCGGCACCAAAGCACCAAAACGTAATTTCCTTGAAGGAATCTCCGTTGGCGAGAAACTTTCGGTGCTGCTGGTTCGCCGTGATTACATGTGCGCGATGGAGGCGGTAAGCCTGCCGACACGGTCCGTGCACTATTCTCCCGGCGTATATCGGTTTATGACCAATGTCGTCGTTTACTCATTGACCCACGGTAAAATTTCTGATTACTCCAACTATATCCCGGAAGATCAGCTGGCTAAGCAGAATTTGCCGACACGGGCGCCAGAAGCCGCAAAGATCGGCATGGTTGAGTAGAATCGGACAATTTTCTTCAAACCCTAAAACAAAAAAAGGCAGCTAATGCTAGCTGCCTTTTTTTATTGGTTATAGTGTTTCAAATACTTCATGAAACCGTAAAATGGTACACATCAACCGCAATTCCGGGCCAAGTTCAAGAGTTTCGTTAATCGTTCTGGCAACGCGTCCGAATTGAAAACGCCGGTGTCCCGAAATACGCCCAAATTTCCTCTTCCCGCCCCTCAACGATAGCCTTCCGCTTTTCACGCTGATATACTGGTGTTTCCGTCTCACACCCTTCATACCTGTCCATGATTTCAAAATCCTTTTCCGTCAAATTACGCCAGACAATTCCGTCAACGCTACATCCGTCAGCCGTTACGATGACAGGATATCCCGACTTTGAAATAACAGTTGTAAACCCTGGTAAAACGGCTTTTGATGGCTCATCAAGGAAACGATTTAGAAGCGTCTGGATAAACTCGCGATCTTTTAAAGTGCCGTAGGCGAACAGATTCATGGTTTTACCACCGTTCTAAGCGAAAATCTAGCGATTCAGTTTAATATAAAAGCGGCTGCCCTTACCCAATTCGCTTTCAACCTTAACCTCCCCACCGTGTAACTCAACGAGATTTTTTACAATAGGTAACCCTAAGCCGATTCCGCTGGTGTTGTTACTTTTCGGGCCTGCCGCGCGGTGGAAGCGGTCAAAAATGAAATCGAGGTCTGATTCGGCAATACCTATACCGCTGTCCTCGACGCAAATCTGTACCTCCCGATCCGAAACAGCAGTGACCACTACTCTAACATACCCTCCCCTTTCAGTATATTTGTGGGCGTTATCCAATAAATCTGTCATAATCTGCCTAATCTTGTCTGCGTCTACCAATGCGGTAAGGGTTTTCTCACAGTTCAATTCAATGTGAATTCCTTTTTTATCAAGTAGAGGCTGAATTCCAGCAACTGTTTCTTCGAGAATTGGGAAAAGCAACCTCTGTTGAAGCTGTAATGAAATTTTGCCGGATTCTGTTCGTGAAAGATCTAGAAGATTGTTGATTAACCGAATAAGCCGGTCGCAATTGTCCTTCACGCGAAACAAGTATCTCCTCTGCCTCTCCGCAAGTTCTCCCCCGACGCCGTCGAGCAAATTGTCCACGAACCCTTTGATATGCGTCAACGGTGTTCGCAGCTCATGTGACACGTTGTCCAAGAACTGAGATTTAAGGCCGTCTAACTGTTTTAGTTTATCATGGCTATCCTTGAGTGCGGCGGCAATATTGTCGAATTCTGAGACCAAACCGCCGTCCCCCTCATTAGGCTGGAATTTCACCTCGCTTGAAGGTTTTGGAATTGTCCCGCCATACGTGTCCAGATAGGTCGCCATCAGCTGCTGCCGCGCATTTTCCATTGCCTTCGTTCGTGCACTTAATTGCGCGTAAAGCGTTGCATTTTCAATTGCCGTAGCACCTTGGTGTGCAAGCGTTCCGAGTAGTGCAAGATCGGTCTGTGTATACGGTTCCTCAGACAACTTCTGTCCAAGCACCAATAATCCGACTAGGTTTTCTTGTTCCTTCGTTCGCGTCACAAAGGGAATCCATATTGCCGATCGAAGAAAGTTATTGAATCCTTCCGCATCCTGTGAAAGTGCCTCAGCCTCTAGTAATTTAATGCTATTCGGAGCCAGCGGTTGATTGGAAAAATCTAGCGGCTTATCGGCTTCATTCAAAAGGTCTACTAACGATGGCGATAACATAACTCGTATTCTATCTTGGATGGAATCCATGCCAACGGTTGCCTCTGTAACAAACGTTGGATCGGCTGTCGAAACGCGATACATCACGACACCTCGACTGATATGCATCGATTCAGTTACTTGGCGAAGCAGGGTATCAACGAGGATTTCCAAGTCGAGGATTGAGTGAAGAGTTTGGCTTAATGCCAATAGTGTTTGACGGTAATTGTAAGCTTCTCGATTAAACGCCCGATCAATCAGATTTTGTATCCGTGTCTTTGCAGGCGCAAAAAGCACAGCGGCGATAAATATTGATACAGCCGTCACCGCCCACGAGCGTTCTTCCGTGTGGAAAAACCTCGCTAATCCGTGAATGCTTAGCAAATACATCCCCAACGCAAATCCACTAACAAGGGCGTACACCACGCTGCGATTGATAATTAACTCGATATTCATCAATCGATGACGAACAATGGCAACAACATAGCAAATAGGGATGAAACATAGCGCGTATGCTGAAAGGTGAACATACGGTATAGAAACATCCCAGACCCTCGGTATCGTCGTCAAAACCGCCTGCGGCAGTGTTCCGGCAGTTATCCCCAGCAGCAGCCATCGTGCCTGACGGCGTTGTGAGGACGAATGGGCTGCGAAACTTGAATGTAATAGAAGCAATTGTCCCATAACTGAATAGGTACAGAGAAACCCGCTAATGGCAAATTCCAGCAATGGAAATTGTAAATAATGTACGAGGAAAAACTCGCGAGAATAGTCATATCCAGTTAAGTAAAGGAACGACATTGTAGAAAACAATACGATTCCAGGAGCATATAACAACTTTAACAACCATTCGCGGCGTTGGATAATTCTCTTCTCTACGGGAAAGATTAGGAAGCAGTGAAGAAAAAGGCAAGGTAAGATGGTTGCCGACAAAAACTGGAAAATCGGTAATACTCGGCTGCTCAACGTCCTTTCATCAATCGAGAACGAAGCATCAATCGAGCAGATGCTCATGAAACCGATACTCATTAGATAGGAAATGCGCGCTGCACGGTTGTCTGTCTGTTGCGTCCACACAAGCGTGGCAAGCAGCCACGTTACTAATCCAAGCAGGTAAAAGAAGCTGGTCTCAAGCGTATCGGGCGCTCTAGCAAAACTCCGCGCCCCAATGATTAGATATATTCCGGACGAAAAAATATATAAAACCGTCGTAAGATCCCGTTGGACTTTCATTGCGCGATTCTCACCTTGACCGCAAGTGCTAGTTACGGAAAATCACCAATTTCCATTGTCAATCAAATGCCTTATCCGATTGCACGCTGCTTTAGAACCTGTTTGAAAATTCATTTTATACAGCCCCAAAGGGGCGGGAGGTGTAAGGTATCCCACTACCCTCCGTAGGCGGGGAACAACCGACTGAATAGAATCAACTGAGCGAATAGCGAAGGCGATAGTAAATCCCGCGCGACAGAGTTTTTCCTTGCCCCGCGTACGCCACCACACCCGGTAGGCGGGGCATCTTGCCCCGCCCAATGCGGGAGTAAGGTATTTGGTAGAATCAAGTGAGCGATTAGCGAAGGCGATAGTAAATCCCGCGCGATAAAAGTTCCACCGGTTATACCAACTCAAACGCCCAAGAATGGCTTTGCCACCTATAATTCAAACTGGCATTTGATGCAAGGGCTACTATGCTAAATTTGTTCGTAACAACAGGTACAGTCCCGATGTGAATTCTCTAAAAACCACAATCATTAATACGGCAAACATAGATTGACCCAAGGTTTTAACCCGAGCAGGTTAATCCGAAATTTCTGCCTAATTTTAAACACAGATTCGCGTTGCTTCAACAGATACTCAAGTGTTGACTGCCGGGTAGTGAGGAGCACCATCCGCCCGGTCGGTTTCAAGACACGCCCGCATTCGTTGAGGAACAGTCGATACAGATTACTTATATCGGCATCGTTACGCTGTTCGCCAAAAGGCAGGTTACATACAACTTTATCGACGCTCCACTGTGCCAGTGGAAGGGATCGGGAATCCCATAAGAAGAGTTGACGCGGGCGATGCTTCCTGCTGATGTTTTGCTGCGCCGCGCGAATCGCTTCGGGCAAGACATCGCCGCCAAGTAGATAGCGGTATCGGCCGGAATAGGCTCGTTCAATTAAGATAGTTCCGGCGCCGCACATTGCGTCCAAGAACACATCGTCGCGCTGTGGATTCGAGAGACGGACGAGGCTGTAAGCGACCGTTGGTTTTAAAGAGGTAGGGATATGAGCCTGCTTATAATCTCTTTGCGCCATACGCAACGGCGAAATCCTTATAGCCACGTGCGCTTCGTCCCCGTGAATTTCCACCCATACATCGAGTGCGGGATTCTCATTAGTCAGATACCATCCGCAACTTACAAGAGCCTCCTCAACAGCTCGCTGTAAATCAATTCGCCGAAAATTATGGCGAGTAGACATCCGGCTAGTTACGCGAAAAGAAATCCGATTTCGAAATCGAACTCCGGCGTTTCGGCAAATCTCAAGATACGGACGAAAATCAAACCTTTTAAACGATTTTTTCAGCGTTGTTAAGGAGCGGCGGGATCGCGTCATATCCCTAAATACTCTAATAATTAGGAAGACATTTTCGGCGGCACGAAGCGATAACAATTGCTCCGCATCACCAGAGTAGCGAAAGAGTATGCGTTTCGGTCCTCGCCCAACGACCTTCAAACCGCCTGTGCGATGAAATCGGGCTTGAATCTCTTCAAGCGCAATCTTTTCAAGTCCGCCACATACCGATATGGAATAGAGCGGCGTCATTATTTCCTCCTAAAAAAATTTGCGCGGCGCATCATTCGTACTCCATAATTCCGACCCACTCTTGCCGCGAATTGAACTGATACAATACTAGGGCGTGTTGACATTTGTGTGAATCCTTCCGTAACAGTAGGGGCTCAACCGAGTGAATAGCGAGGGATCAGGTCACCTCGCCCACAGATCAACCGCTGGCAGGAGACTGCCAACCATACAGATATGTTTGGGAATAGAGGGTTGGGTAACCCAACCCCTACGAATCGTCTTGGGGCTGCGCACTGCCCCCATGATTGTTCAGTTGTGATGAAATGCCAACACGCCCTAGCCACTAAATCGGTATCTCATTGCTATTTGCCAGGAAACTCCTTTATTTTCGTGTTAGCATAATTTCGATGTACGTTCAGGTATACGAAAACGTTTTGGACGCGTTCGATTCGATTCTGGATGGCACTCGCCCGTTCAAATCGCAATTCGTCAACGGCTCGATTGCGTTGATTGGTCAGTTCTTTGACGACCTCCTGGTGTTCTCCATCCAGTAAACGACTAACATTTTCAATCATCGCGTGGTACGCATTTTGGCTGACTCGCGCAGCGCAGGGGGCGCCGCAACGCCCTACATGGTAACTAAAGCAAGGGCGAAAAGCAGGTTGGGGCGTAATTTCATCCTCGCACGACCGAATTGGGAAAATCTTGTGCAACACTTGGATGGCTTCCTCCGTCCAGCGGCGGCTAGAAAATGGCCCCCAATACCTCGCGCCGTCAGAAGCAATTTTCAATACAAGGTCTACTTTGGGGAAACAATCGTTGGGATTGATTCGAATAAACCAAGACGGACGGTTGAATTTTAGGGTAGTATTGTATGGCGGTTGATGTTCTTTTATTAGGTGCGATTCTAGCAATAGGGCTTCCATTTCCGATTCACATACCGCATAATCAATTTGCGCAGCGCGCCGCACCAACCGTTTAACTTTAGCGTGATGCCGCCGGTTATGCAGGTAGGATCCAACTCGTTTGCGCAACGATTTCGCTTTGCCGATGTAGAGGATATTCCCCGATTTACAAAGGAAAAAATATACCCCTGGAAGCGATGGAAGATTTGCAACCATATTCTTGTCGAGCATTGGTAATACACCGTTTGAAACTGATTCCGGACACCTTACGGCACTTGAAATTCGTGCCGCGCATGCGAACTGCGTTAAAACACGCGTTGTAATTCTGAAGTGCTAATAGTATAATGTATCCTGCGTATTGCAGTTCTGCGTGGATTTTAACGTCTAAATTCTGTCCGTCCTCAAGCGATTTTATCATATCACTAATCATGATTTCACGCAATAGTAAGTTAAATGACGAAAAACGTGTACAGTGGCACCTCAAATGAAAAAGATAACAGACGAAGATATACAATACTTTGATGAGAACGGTTTCGTCATATTACGCGCAATTATCCAGGCGGACGAACTTGCGGAAATCAAAAAGGAAAGTTTACGTTTAATTGATGAGGTCCTAGCGGGGGGACCGGCGGGCTCTTGGTGTTCTCGCGGACCAGAAGGTGTTCCGTATTACCTTCGGTATCTTCATTCCCATCCCAACTCCTTTTCGCTTCGATTGCTTGCCCACCCTTTCATTGCCGATCTGCTGTATCGAATGGTTGGGTTTGATTTTATTCCGTGCTTCGAGTCACTGGTGTTCAAGCTACCGGAAAACGGCTCGTCCGTGCCGTGGCATCGCGACGATCAGCACTTTGCAAAAACGCTGCGAATATTTAACGTAGACATCTACCCTGACGCATCAACCGTCGACAACGGGTGTGTCTGGGTAGTACCGGGCAGCCATATGTGGAGTGTTGAAGAAGCCGCGGCGATGATTGAAAGAGGGCAAAAAAATTTCAATCTCCCTAATGCAGTGCCTGCAGAAATGGAACCCGGCGATGTTCTTCTCCACCATACGAAAGTTCTTCACGGCAGCCAAATCAATTCTAGCCGACAGCTTCGCCGTGTAATTTACTTCGATCAGCGCACAATCGCTTGGAACGAAAAATACCACTGGTGGCGCCGCGGATTCATCGCACAACGATGCAAGCTACTCCAATGCGCCTTCAACGAACGCGCCAAAGCACCTTACAGTTCTGATGAGGAACAATTCAAGTATCAGGTGCCGCCAGGCATGCCGGTGTGGGAGGAGCAAGACGACTTCGATCTGCGGATTGAGCACGACAAATATACTTACCAAGGTAGGCAGTAGTGTGATTTCAGTTGTTCGCGCCCGCTGCAATGGGTGGGAAAGAACCTAAACTTTTATTGCTGATAGCGTCCGCTGTGTTCTTGAAAATCCAGTCATTTCTGCCATGGCTGAAGCGCCCTGCAACTCCCGTCAACACAGCGTCGCACTAAAGGAAGTAGGTAGGTAAGAGTTGTTTCAATCACTTGAAAATGGATGCTCAACTTCTAGTCGGTGAAACCTCTATCTCCAACCAAGTTGAGCATCCACATTCTGAATTCTGGCTGATTAACCAAATACCCTCCTTGCTATATCTTATAATTACGGTTTACTGGGTATGTCTCACTTGCTTCAGCCAACCCCAGGTCATCGGACGTTTGCCAGCCGGGGAGACAGAGAATTCCGCCACAAATTCCGGATCAAACCAAGCGGGAGAACGATTGAATCCGCCCGGTTGCGGTAGGATAAGCTGATTTTTGGGCTTATCAGGATCAATCACAATAATCTTGCAGACCCCGGCTCCACAGACTTCGTAAGCGACCTCCCCGCCGTCCGGAGACCACACGGGAGCCCCGTCGATACCAACAAACCCAGGATTAGGCTCAAAATTAATCTGTCTCTGATTTTCCCCGTTGATATCCATAAGGAAGATATCACCAGCTCCATTCCTTTCCGTCGTAAAGACAAATTGTTTTCCATCTGGAGCCCACCGGGGATCGAAATCCTTGGAGCGCGTATTTGTAATATTCTGAGGGTTGGCGCCATCTGAATCCATCACAAAGACATCTCCCAAGGTTTTGCCCCGCTTGCCGGAAAAGGCTATCTTTCGCGCATCTAATGACCATGCAGGCGTAATGTCGTTACCGGGATCGTTCGTAAGATTCTCAATGACTTGTCCCGCCGTTGTCATTGTATAGATTTCAAAATTCCCGTCTCGCATGGATTGGAACGCTAGTTTTTGACCACTTGGATGCCAATCCGGATTGCTATCTTCCGCCTCATGATCGGTGAGCCGTTTCAAATTCTTCCCATCCGAACCCACCACGTAAATATCGACGTTGTCTCCAATTTTGTTATGGAACGCTAACTTCGTGCCGTCCGGAGACCATACCAAACCAACGGGTTGTTGTCCGCCAACATGTAGAAGACCTCGCTCATTCACGCCATCGGCGTCCATTAGCCAGATGTTGGAATCCGCTCCGTTCGTCGTAATCGCGATTGTCGGATCGGCCGGCGCTTGTGCTTCAATGTCCACCACAAACATGACGCTAATTAAGACTAAACCGACAACCGAAAGGGAAAACATAGCTGTTATCCGTATTAACATAGATTGTCACCTCACTTTGGTACGTTTAAATCACCAGTTCATTTGGGAACCATTTTTCGTATCGCATTAAACTCAGTGATACAGGTGGAATGAACCTGAGCAGCACTACCCAACTATTGGTGGGTGTCATGGTTGTATCTCGTATTAACAAAACCGTCTACGTTGTAACCCTCCAATCCTGGCGTCGTCAAATTTAAACAGCCTTTCCACAGGATCAAATTCGGAATGGTTGGAGGTTAATCTATTCTACATAACTTCGCGACGGATGTCAAGCAGCAAAACTTGCCGATTCAGACCACCTGCTGCACCATGCACGTCATTTCTTCGATGTCCAAAAGCCGCTGGCTCGCCGACATATTTTCGTTTGGAATATATGTAGGGATACAAGCGTTCTAGATGTATAAATCAATTGAACAAATATCCCGAATCGAATACAATGAAAGACATACTTATTACCGTCGGCTCTTCAGAGTTAAGTGTGGTAATGAGCTTAGCTATAGGAATGCCACAATGAC
>JAPPKS010000029.1:0-13231 GCA_028819845.1 Candidatus Poribacteria bacterium
CCAGCGACCTCTTGAACCCCATTCAAGCGCGCTTCCGGGCTGCGCCACGCCCCGACAAATCACCACAAAATGTTTATAAATATTAGCATTCATCATAATGACTGTCAAGAAAAAATTGAAAACATAGAAAACCGTGAAGGGTTTTGGGAATGGAATGCCTGCCGATATGGGCAATATCGGAGAGTGTTGAAAGAAGTTTCCATTTTCGTGTTTTTAAATGGTATAATCTGTGAGACTTGTACGAGGTGTTGTAAGTTGAAGATTTATTGCGGATGCGGGTCAAGATGCCCCGCCTGAAGCCGTCGTGGCTCGAATTGGCATGAGAGAATTATATGGTTGCTGTTTTAATCTTCGTGCTTGGGTTAGCTATTGGGAGTTTCCTGAACGTGTGTATCTATCGGATTCCGCGCGAAGGGCTTTCCATTAACGTCCCACAGAGATCGTTTTGCCCTCAATGCCAGACTCCGATTCGAGTATACGACAATATTCCTGTGGTGAGTTTTCTTCTCCTGCGGGGACATTGCAGGGCTTGCAATTCGAAAATTTCAATCTCCTACCCGATAGTTGAACTGGTTACCGGCGGTCTTTACCTCGTGATGTTGTATCGCTTCGGTATTTCGCTTGAATTGCTGCACGGTTGCCTGTTCGTCACACTGCTAGTTCCAGTTGCTTGGATTGATGCACGATGGTATATTATTCCGAACGCAATTATCTACCTCGGTGGCATTGCGGGTTTGGCAATTACAAGTTCCATATCGCTTATACGGCAAGATGTGAACTTTTTCATTGAGCATCTGGTTGGCGCAATAGCCGGCTGTGCCGCGACAGCGCTAATAGGCGTATTGGGAGGCATCATTTTTCGCAAACAGGCGATGGGGATGGGGGACGTCAAATTGATGGGGTTGATTGGCATGTTTCTGGGGGCATGGCCACACCTGCTTCTTGTGATTATGTCTTCGGCGCTAATCGGTTCGGTAGTAGGCGTGACTCTAATCATTTGCGGCGCGAAAGACGGACCCCACAGTCGGATACCCTATGGTCCATTTCTTGCGTTCGGCGCGGTGTTGGATCTTCTTTGGGGAAGGACGATTTGGGTTTGGTATCTGAAACTTATTGGTTGGTGACACGGTTGAACTCTGGAGGCATTGTAGTAGGCACACTTCGTGCGCATTAAATTGAAGAGATACGGCATAGCGAGCATGCTTGTTACTGTGTGATTACGGCACACGGAGTGTGCCTGCTACTTTATGGCATAAAATATGGAACGCAGAAAATTTATCAGGATTACTATTATGGGCGCCGCAGGAACAACGCTGCCGCTGCGTTATCTTGATGCGGTAGATGCCGATTCCGCCTTGCCCCAATCATTTGCGGACGGTTCAGAGGCAACGTCGGGAACGAACAGCCTTATACCGTCGTCGATGATCACGCCGCCCGGCGAATTTTACGTGCTTCAAATTAGGCGACCGCCGCACATTAAGTCGGCGCACTGGCGGTTGCGGGTTTCAGGTTTAGTGGAAAAGGAACATATATTTAGTTATGCAGATATTACGCAAATGCCATCTGTGACTACGATGCGAACACTCAAGTGCATCGGCGATTTGATCGGTGCAGAACAGATGAGCAATGCGATGTGGACTGGGGTACGGCTTGCCGACCTTCTTCAGAAAGCAGGCGTAAAAAAGGAAGCGAAGGTAGTTGTGTTCCGTTGCGCAGACGGTTACCATACGGCTATTCCCTTGGATCGCGCGCTGCGGGAGGAAACACTATTGGTGTACAAGATGAACGGAGAATCCCTACCTCAAGATCACGGATTTCCCGTTCGCTTACTCAATCCCGGCCACTACGGTACAAAAAACCCGAAATGGATTGTCGATATCATGCTTGCCGAAGAGCACGAGGGATATTGGGAAAAGCGGGGATGGGACCCGGTTGCGCGCGTTAAATTGGCGACTTTCGTTGGTACGCCTAGCGACGGTGAAAAAATTCAAGGCGGGACGGTGTATACGATTAGCGGCGCCGCATTTGACAGTGGAAATCACGACGGCATCAAGAACATTGAAATCAGCTGTGATGCCGGCAACACGTGGGAGAAGGCGGAAATCTGGGTGAGTGACTCGCCGCTCACGTGGTACCTTTGGAAATACACGTGGCACGTACCGAAGAATTCGGGAGAAACCGAGATTTACGCTAGAGCAATTGCTAACGACGGGCTAATCCAGCGCGAAAGCGGCTATGATGCCGAACCCGCGGGTGCAGTTGGGTATCACACGGTGCGTGCTGAAATAGTAGAATAGCTGCTTTGCGGCTCAACAGCTATACTATCCTTCGCCGTGATTAACCTGGAGGTTTCCCTTGAAAATCGTCGTCACCGGTGCTGCCGGATTCATCGGTTCTCATCTCTGCGATGCGTTGTTGGCGCGCGGCGACGAGGTTATCGCGTTGGACAGCTTTAATGATTACTATAATGCTCACCTCAAACATAAGAATGCCGCCGGTTTACGGGCGCACCCGCGCTGCCTTCTTTACGAGGAAGATATTCGAAACCGGGATGCCATCGACCGAATCTTTTCCGAGCACAAACCGGAAGCAGTTGCACACCTCGCCGGTTACGGCGCTGTGCGGTACTCAATTGGGCGAGCAAGCCTTTATACGGAAGTAAACATCGTAGGGTCTACCAATCTGTTGGAGGCAGCCCGACAACATGACGTTGGAAACTTCACATTTGCCTCTACGTCTTCCGTATACGGTGAAACGGAACAGTTGCCGTTCATTGAGACCGATCCCTGCAACCGCCCGCTGGCGCCCTATCCGGCTAGCAAAAAGGCGGTCGAGGTTATGGGTTACACCTACCACCACCTGCACCAACTCAATTTTACCGCGCTGCGCTTCTTCAGCGTCTACGGTCCCCGCGGGCGCCCGGACATGATGCCCTATTTGGTCACGGATAACATTGTGCACCAACGGGAAATTACACTTTTCGATGGGGGTCAAATGCGGCGGGATTGGACATATATAGACGATGTTGTTGCAGGCGTGGTGTCTGCGCTGGATAGACCGCTTGGCTACGAAATCATCAACCTCGGACGGGGTGAACCCGTGCTAATGTCAGATTTTGTGAACATTATTGAATCTCTTGTTAGCCGCAAAGCAATCTTGTCCAAACCTGCCGCGCCAGCGAGCGAACCGAAAATCACCTTTGCCGACATCGGCCGCGCACGCCGTTTGTTGGATTACAGTCCTCACACTGCGGTTGCGGATGGATTATCCAAGTTGTGGGAATGGTATCAAAACGAGGCCGTGCGCTAGACATTGCGCATAGTTTGAACTGGGGTCGTCTCGGTTAGGATGATGCGGCGAGTTCTTCGGTTAGAGACTGCAGATCGAAACCTTCTTTGCGAATTCTCAGGTCGTAATAGAGCATGGTGGTTGCAACGATTTTGAAAGGGGCGGACAGCATTAGCAGAATGGCGAAAACAGCAGATAGAAGTAGATGATGAAGAAAGAAGAGTTTGCCAAAAAGATTCGGCAAGAAAAGGACGCACAGCGCCAATATAATCTCAAGAATGGCTGCCGGAATGACTATAAGGAACGTTTTATTGAAGTAGTCTTTGACAACGGCTCGGCTGCGCTTGAGCGCACCGAAACCGCCTTCTCCCTCAATCATTACAACGGGCGGCGCCATGCAGAACCAGACATAAACGATGATGCCGGGTATCAGGAAGAGCCTAAAGCCTACCGTGATGGCGACGGTGGATAGCGTTAATGTGCCGAGCAGCGGGAAACCGATATCCAACGCACACATGGAAGCATTACGAACGTTTAACTGTTTATCTACAAATTGCCGAGAAATTGCAATGGTTCCCACGGCTGTAACAACTGCCGATATAAAGAGGAAAACAAAGAGCGACAACGCCACATATAATTCGTACACCCCCGCGTTTTGAAGGGGCTCGGCCGGCGAACCCGCCGCATCGTATCGAAAAACAAATAAGAAAATTATCAGCCAACCAGCAAAGCCCGGGATAACAAGGACGAACAGCTCGTGGAAATTTTGCCGATAATAACGGAGGGTCCAAGTAATAATCTCAACGGCTGTCATCGGTTGGAGCATATCGTCCCGGTCTGAATTCATTAACCCCCACTGTCATGTGCAATCATCGAAGCTGATTGAGATATTCCTCAAGTTCCTTGTCTCTTGGATCCAAGCGATACGCATTTTCCAAGAGATCCACGGCGGCATTGCGTTGCCCAATTTTCATGTACAAGGCGCCGAGGTTCAGATAAGGTTTGGGATAACTCGGTTTAATATCCTTTGCCTGAAGATATGCTGACTCGGCTTTCATAAAAAATTCTTTTGTTTTCCCAATGAGGATGTGGATTTCCGCGTTATTTTCGAATGTATCGGTATGTATACGCGCCCCTGCGGCTCTGGCTTTATCTTGAATTTCTTTAGTAGTTTCCGGGCTATCAGATCTAAAAACAATATAACCCGATGCGGTTTGTGTAGTCGCAGTCTGGAGTTCCCGAAGCGCTTCGGCCACGGTCCTACCTGACAAATCACTGTCCCAAGACGGCCAATTGGGTCCGGCGTGCAGAAGACCAAATTCGTAATAGGTTGCACCGAGATCATTATGCACGTATGCATTCTCCGGGCGCATCCGCAAAGCCACTTTATAATGTTCTATTGCTTGCGTAAATCTTTTTGCGTTGAATGCGTCGGCGGCATGGTCACGCGCCATCTTAAACTCTTCACTTTCCACGTTTACGGCTTCGCGATTCACGCCCTCCTCATTGGCGTTCATAAAAACAATGAGCGTTATCATGATGATGAGTGATACACACACGCAGATGACTGTTGGGAGCTGTAAGCGCATTTTCTTTCCCCTCACTTCTATTGAATAGGTGTTCGGTTATCTCTACAAACACCTAATAGGAAATTCAGTTTCGAAATATCGGGTTTTGCCACCGCCTGCGGGTTTTAGCGTTGGATTATTAAGTCATACAAGGCGTCACGTTTGCCGTCTCTCTCAAAGTGGATTGAAATCCGCTGGTTTTGCCTCAATTCGCTAATTGTGAGTTTAAAGTCTTCAACCGACCGGATTGGGTTATTACTAATTTGGAAAATGAGGTCGCCCCGCTTCAATCCGCGTCTCGCTAAAGTGCTCCGCCGATTTATCTTTGCCACAACTACGCCCCGCAGTCGATATTTTCGTGCGGATTCCAAATCTAGTTGTTCAACGGTAATCCCCCAGCCTGGCAACTCGAATCTCCACTGAAGTTCCTCAATTTTTAGATGAAGATTTTCTCGGTTACCTCTGCGAAAAACCTGAAACGTGACTGTCTGATCTTTGTTCAGCAAGCGCGTGATTGACCGGAATGTCTCTTCCGAGTTTAGGATTGGCTGTTGGTTGATTGCCTGGATGACATCGCCACGCCGAATCCCGGCTTTTTTGGCGGGGCTTTTATCATCCACCGCACTGACCAGCACACCGATACTGCCGTCCAATTTCAGGTCTTCCGCGATTTCCTGCGGTAAGTCTTGCACGCTGATTCCAATGTATGGCGGGACGACCGAACCGTACGCTATGAGTTGACTGACTATCTGTTTGGCGTCATTCGCCGGAATAGCGAACCCGATGCCCTGTGAACCTCCGCTGGTTGAATAGATTGCCGTGTTGATACCAACTAGTTCGCCGTAGAGATTAACGAGCGGACCGCCGCTATTTCCGGGATTGATTGAGGCGTCAGTCTGTATGAGATTATGGTAATGCCGATTCTCGGTTTTGAGGACGCGGTCTGTCGCACTGATGACGCCGATGGTGACTGTCGGTTTGGGATTGCCGACGGCTAAAGCAAACGGGTGTCCAATGGCAATCGCCCATTCGCCAATCATCAAATCATCCGAATCGCCTTGCTTAATCTCGGACAGATCGGCCGCATCAATTTGTAGGACGGCAAGATCGGAAAGAAAATCCTCGCCGACAATCCTAGCTTCATATTCCCGCCCGTCAGAAAGGATTACTTTCGTTGTATCGGCGTCCTCAATCACATGTTGGTTAGTCAGCACATAGCCGGCTTGATTAAAGATTACACCGGACCCAAGCCCGCGGCGCGGCGTCCGCTGGCGGTACAGAAATGGGGAATCAGAAAAAAATGGCGACCAGTAACCGCTGTCCCTACGGACATACTCCACGACTTCTCTAACCGTGTTAATGTTTACGACTGCAGGACTTGCGTCTTCCACGGCGTTGACGATTGCACTTCTGCGGGAGTTTGAAACACTATTCTGTAGGTCAGGTTTCGATTGGCTCCAACCGGGCTGTGAAATCGATAGGCAGAGTGCGAGGAGCAATGCACATTTCGTCCGGTATGCATTGCCAAAAAGATGATTTTTTGTTGTCAAATTATCCCGCCTTCATAGGTTTTTGGGTATCGGCATGAACGGTCTGTATTATAGCACAGCGGTAAGTTGAATTCAACATCTCCCCGCCGGCCGCCTCCGCCTGTCTAAAGTGCAGACGGACGGGGTTAGTTTCACCCATGCACCGCGTGGTATGCCGCATTTTTGGACGCCGCCGCCAAGTAATCAATTTTCCGATTGTATACCTCTGCATCTGCTGCGGTTTGGGTGATTTGCTGCGCCCAAGCGCCTTCGGCAGCATCTGGCGCGTCGAGGTATTTGCCGACGGGGAAGGCACAGAACTGATCCCAGAGTTCTTCAGACAATTCTCTGTTGAAGGCGAGCCAACCGTTTTGGATTGGGGCTTCCAGTGCTTCGATTCGATTATACTTGTTTTTGGTACGCGCGACAAATTGAAGGGGTTCGGTGACTTTTTTGGCTATGGATACCGCATGGTAGTGCCGATCGAAATTTTCTTGCATGTCGCCGTGCTTATCTACTAAACCTTCGCAACAGATGTGAAATTCGGGATTTCTGACTCTGGTGCTCAAGAAGGATTGAATTGAGATATACTCGTCTAGCAAAGCTTCGAGTTGCATTTGGCGATTGTCTCGATCCAGCCAGTCGCTGAACACGTATCCGTATGCGTTGCCGGTGCCGTAATCGTCTTGATATCCCCCGGTAGGCACCGGTTCCCAGACGATTGTAACCACGGCGGCGAATGCGTTTTCAAGTTTCTTTGCGTTCGCGCCCGCCCAGTCGAGGAAGACGGTGGCACCGCTTAGCTCGCCCCAGCCAACCAACCTTCCGTCGGAACGGAGGAATCCATCCTCGGTGACATCAAATCGAATAGCTTCGTCCATGTTGAAGATTGCGAGCGAACGGTCTTCCGGAAAGTTTTGATATTCGCGCAGCACATTTGCAATACCTTCATCGAACGCTTTCTCGCGAAGGGCACGATAAGGCCATTTTTCGGGCCAGGTCTCAACGACGCCCTGGGTCATTTGTTTTTCGTGCTTACGGTAGAAATCGTCGAGTTTTTGCACTCGCTGGAGTGGTTCTATAGACTTATCGATAAAGATTTTGCGGTAGTCTTTCCACAGATTTTCGTGAATCGGATGGATTAACTTTTTCGGTTCTTCGATCGCACGTATGAAGATTGTTTTCCAGCTTGGACTGGCTTTCAATCGCATTGAGATAGCGTCCGAAGATTTGACGGTATCGACGTTAATGAAATTGGTGTATTCATCGCCGCATTGCATGAGATCGCTATTCCACCACCTAATATCTTTGGCGACATTGTTGGGATTCATCAGGGCTTCAAAGTCGTCAAAGTCGTCGGCGACAACGAGGGTGGGGCGCCAGCCTTGGCGAAGTGCGCCGCGGATTTTGCCGCCGCGTCCCTGCGCCATCAGGCGTACGCCGTTCGCAGTCTCGGTTGCGTCCATGCCCCATCTCTCGCCCTTCAGATCCGGGTATTCTTGTTCGATGTAGTTGCGGATATCATGAACACGATCGGCTGCAGTCGAATAGTTGCGGCTGACGATAAGTATGAATCGATCGCTCGTCACGCCGATTGATTCGTAAAACTCTTTGTACACAATACAGTGCAGCGGGTATATGACCGCTAGGATGGTGCTTTTGGCAGATCCGCGCGGTGCGATTATGTTGACTTTTTTCCCTCTCGCGCCGCGCGGGATGGCGTTAAAGAATTTGTCGTGGTGTTTACCGAACCGTTTCCTCACGATTTCGGGAAACTTGAAAAAGGTGAACACTCCGAGCGACCAGAAGCAGGCAACTTCGATATCGCCGCCGCTGAAGTTCTCTTTAACGATTAAATCGATTTGCTCCTTGACGGTTAAGCCGTCAAGCGCCGTTTTTATATCCATGATATTCGCCTTCAGTTCGGTCAGAATCCGCATTGAGCGACGTATTTTCCTCGGCTGCCGGCAGCGGAATACTGGGGCTGTTTTCGGGGTAAAGTTGCCTCCACTCATCGCGGAGCTGCTCTAGAGGTTCGCGGTCGCCGGTGGATGTTGAATTTTTGTTGTTTTCGGTCGGACCGTCGATTGGTTGCAAGTTTTTGTACATGTCCGATAGTGTCCTCAAGAATGCGATTATGTCTTTGGGGGCACTCAATTCCATCGGCAAAATTTTGGTTGATTTTACAATTTCCGATTGCTTCAAATACACGTCAAACATTAGCTCCGCGGCATGTCCGGCACCGGCTTCAATGAGTTGGTCTCGGTGTGTCCTAAAGTGCTCTTTTGTGTCCTCAAACCGGCGTTTCCATTTTTTTGAAAACTTTACATGGTACGGGTTGCACGTCCGGATTGCGTCTTTTATTTGATACCTCGGCGCAACATTCCAGTGCGGGTGGGTTGAAAGTAGATAATCAATGACGCGGGTCGTGGAGAAGCCGATTGCGTATAAATCGACAACGTCCGTGCGTTCTTCGTCCGTCAGTTTAATTTTTGCAGCCATTTTACGCTCCTTAAGATTCAGTGGTAGGATTGAGAATCGAGGCTAGGAAGCCTCTCCCACAATCCAGTGAATAAAATTTTGGTTGCAACGACCACCGATCAAAAAAAAAGCGAGGGTGGACGCCGTACAGCGCCCTCGCCTCGCCGTTAAAAATATTTTTGTATTTCAGTTGAAACAGTATTGAGCAACTAATTCTGACTCGTTACCGCTTCTCGCACACCCGCCGTAGAGTGTTGAGGTTGATGACCGTTAGTTCAAATCCTCCATGTATCGGGAATTTCCAAGATTATACGGAAAGGTTATTCAGGTTGTCAAGAAAAAATGCAGCGGTCTGCAAAAAAGTTGCATATTGGTCAGAGGAGGGTGGTAATGGCATTTGCGGTGCGGTGTTTGGGGCGTGATTTAGGGGAGTAGATAATGATTCGGTGTTGAGAGGTTTTTGTGAATTGGGTTGCGGCAACAGTGAAACGCGACGTTATTTGGTGGTCGGAAGGTTTTAATGCTGAAGACTATCGTCTTCGCTATTCGCTCAGTTGATCGTTGGGTTTCGCTACATCAATTTTGCCAATGGTGTCGTATGGTGATTAAGAGTGTGAACTTGCCATTGATGCGGATATGGGATTATCCGCTCTACCCAACCTACAAGAGCTAGCGAGAATTTGTCGCGATACGGAGATTGGCAATGACCCCCTCTAACTCCCCCTTGGTAAGGGGGAGGACTACTATAGTTTTTAGTTTTTGGTGGTCGGGAGGTTTCAAAAGCGTTGGGTTTCGCTACATCAATTTTGGCAATGGTGGCGTATGGTTATTTAGAGTGTGAATTTCCCATTGTTACGGATTAGGTTTATCCGCTCTACCCAACCTACAAGAACTAGCGATTATGTGCCGTGAATGGGAGACTGCGCCTAGCGAACGTGCGAGAACGGTTGGAGCGGCGGAGACGTTCTACCACGGCGAGCCGATAATCGAGATGTCAATTGGCGCGGTTGCGACGAGCAAATATCCGACGCCGCCCTTAATTGGGCCGTCGCCGTCTTGACCGGGTGCCGTAATGGTGTGGAATCCGAAGCCAGTGGCTTTGGAGACCGCGATTACCTGAACACCCTCGAACAACAGCAGGCCGCTAATCATGTTAATGCCATCCGGATGGCGCGGAAATCCGACGAGGTTGTTTCCGACGTCGAGGTTAATCCGGGAATCGCCGCCGGCACCTAATGCATCGCCGGCAAGCTGTAGTACCGCAGCGCTTCGCATCACAACAATTAGACCGGTGTCGGCGCGGATTTCCGCATCGGCTGCACTTCCCGCGCTCTCGTCACCGATGTAGCTTTGCCATCTGCCGTTGTCGTCGAGTGATATGATGAAGTTGACGGCATCTCCGAGCGCATCGAAAAGGTCTGCCACCGTGTTGATTGCGGCATCTTCGCCGTTTATCTGATTAACCTTCAACGGAATATGTATTCCATGCGTGCCCCGCGGGATGGACAACGTAAACATCGGCACGCTTACAGATTCGATAGTCAGCAAGGCGACAGTATGGGAAATTCCTTCAACGCTCACGAAAACCTTGTTGATGCCGGGATCGGCGCCAAGGGTGAGTGTACTCTCCGCCCTGCCGTTGGCATTAGTTGCGGCAAATTCCGGTTGGACGGTCCCGCCGCCTGCGGTGACGGTAAACGAGACGTGAACGCCCGGCACCGGATTGTCAGATTGATCGCGCACTTCCACAACAAACGGCTTTTCAAGCGGCATGCCGGGGGTTCCCTGTTGGTTTTCGCCAGAGATTATTTCGAACGTTTTGAGTATTCGGATGGCCTCGGCATTGAACACGGCAAGTTTCCGGGTGCCGGCAACAGAAACAGTGACGGTGTTTATTCCTGCATTTGGACCTAGCGTGAGTGTACTCTCCGCCCGCCCGTTTGCGTCAGTCGATACGATTGCCGCACTCAGCGTACCACCGCCGCTGCTGACGGCAAAAGTAACCGGAACGCCTTCAAACGCAACACTATTTTCGTCCCGAATTTCCACAACGAACGGTTCGTCTAACACGGCACCGGATAATCCCTGTTGGCTATTGCCCGATACTTTGCGAATCTCATGAGGCGTTCGGTTGTCGAAAACTACCTCAACCCGCCGTTCCCGTAAGGCAGGAATGTGCGTGTGTATGGATGCATAGCTCAAAAGATTTCTCCGAAGATAAACCGTTGCCCCGCCCGCTAATCCAGTATTCGCAATTAAGGGTGATATATCCGTTATTGAGTTGCCTTGAAGATTCAGGGATGTAATGTTGATTAGTCCCGTTAAAGCCGAGATGCCGGTAATTTTGTTGTTCTCTAACCCCAGCGCAAATAGATTGGTCAAACCCGCTAAAGGGGAAATGTCGGTGATGTTGCCATTTATTAGATACAAGCCCGTTAGGTTGGCTGCGCTTTCGAGGCCGGTTAGATTGCTAATGTCGGCGCCGCCTGCATAAAGATAGGACAAGGACGCCATATCAGCCGGGGCAATCGGCGTTCCCGGCGCCACACCGAGCGTGTTTTCAATCACGGCGCGAAGGTTTGGATCGGGGATGTCTAAAGGTGCAACCGCCACGGCGGTAAAGGTCTGCGTCTCCTCAATTCCATCGGCAGACACGCGTACGGTGTTCATACCAAGGTTTTTTCCCAGCGTGAGCGTACTTTCCGCGCGTCCATTGTTATCGGTCACGGTATGCTGCACACTGAGAACCCCTCCGCCCGCTGTTACGGTAAATGTGATGGATTCGCCGCCAAGCGGAGAACCGTCATCTGAATTTCGCGCTTCAACGACAAATGGGAGAGGCAACGGAGTATTGGCTAAGCCGTGCTGGTTATCGCCCGAAATTTTCGCAAGCGGTTGAAATGCGTCAGAAACCAGTACAAATTCTTCACCGCCCCATGTGTCTCCATTCATATCAACGGCATCAACAACAATCGGATGAACTAGAGGGTTCGAAAGACTGGTGTTTCTGCTGTATGACGGTTCATGGGCAGATGGAATAAAACCGTCATATTCAAATTCAATTACGGCCTCTTTTTTGCCGGCTAACCCGCGGCACGCCTTCAATGTGAATCGGTTGTCTGGTTGGGCGGCGTGTAGAATCGCTTGGTGCAGCCCACCTGAATCTCGGATTGAGAGTCTAACCAATGTACTTTTTGAGGCTGCCGGATATGAACGCGGGGAAATAAGTTCGATGATGGGCGGCAACCCTGATTCAACTGGAGTATCGCGCTTGAAGTACGGATGCACGGACAAATATTCGGCGTTACATTGCGATAACCGATTCCAGCTTGGTGAATCCGGTGAGCCGTACGACATGATGTACGCGCCGTCGCGGAAGTCGTGGTACAGTCCGAAGGCGTGTCCGAGTTCATGCGCCGCTAAGCCCCAATTAAACTCAGCGGATACCAATGCCTCGCCACCGGTTTTTCCGCGTCTACCGCCGACACCGCGGTAAACGGAATCGCCCATACCAATTCCATCTATACTGTTGTCAACGACGATGAGATAGACATTTGCTTCGTGATTAAAGGCACGGATAATCTCGGCAGACACAACACGATCTGTTTCTTCAAGATAGTGACTATCAGGATATTGCCCAGCCACATAGTGCACGATCGGCTCGCCTTGGGAGTCGGTTTCAAAAATGAAGGTTGCGTTTCCGTACCCATGCGCCCGCATCTGGTCGGCAAAGAAAGATTGAATGGTGCGAATATCCGATTTCATCTGTTCAACCACTGCGGTGCGGTACGGACGGTCATTAGGCAGAAAGTAGATCATTCGTACCGTTCGCGGGGGGCCGACGTTTAAGTTTGGTGCGAAGGATCGGGCGTAATTACGGGTATCCGGACGCTTGGAATCATATTGAGATTGAAGTTGGTATTGGACAACCCCGCATAAATGCGCCGCACTCCCTGGGGTTGAATGGGGAGCGGCAACCGCAAAATGGGATGTGAAAACGGCGAGAAATACGATTACTACAGTCGTTATGATTTTGATTGCCATGGCGAACCCGTTAAAGAATGTATCACGATACGGCGATTGCTCCTACCGGGGGTGGATTCTAGATTCCGGACGTTACGTTCATAACCCCCTCTAGCTCCCCCTTGGTAAGGGGGAGGATTTTTTTGGATTGCGTAATGTGAATCGTGCGCGCGGAGTAGACTCTAAGACTTAAGGACTCAAAGACTATCGCCTTCGCTATTCGCTCAGTTGATCCCCCTTGGTAAGGGGGAGGATTTTTTGGATTGCGTAATGTGAATCGTGCGCGAGGAGTAGACTCTAAGACTTAAGGACTCAAAGACTATCGCCTTCGCTATTCGCTCA